>CAXTPR010000011.1:0-124286 GCA_964246235.1 uncultured Acidobacteriaceae bacterium | reverse complement strand
TGGCGGGGACGACGGGGCTCGAACCCGCGACCTCTGCCGTGACAGGGCAGCGCTCTAACCAACTGAGCTACGTCCCCCTACTGTCGTTTCGTCAACATACGGTAAGTGTTGTCGTCAGCAACACCCTTGGAATTTCAACTGACCGCGCATTGATCGCTGTGAGGGAGGATTTTGCAGGGCAGTCAAACGCTTCTGCCTGAATCCGCCAGTAGGGATGTACCCTCACATGATTTGAAAAGTCTACCATGGCTTCCGCTGCGTCTTTGCGCGGAAACGGACGGCTGATCGCGGAGGCGATTGTCTTGCGATTCGCGGTGTCCTGCCACGCCTCGCGCCGCCGCTACACCACGCGCGCCACGCCTCGAGCGCCTGCAGCACCACCGCACCTAGACACGCGTCGCTCCCGCTTAGAGGCCCGAAGCTTGAGCGGGAATAAATCAGAGCGAGAGAAACAAAGCTAAAAGGTGGTGGAGGCGGGGAGAATCGAACTCCCGTCCGAAGAAACCAGCGACAGAGAGCATTCATGCTTTTCCACGTTCCTCTTTGTCTCGTAGCCGCCTCTTAGAACGGGCGAAGACGCGGCGGCCACCAGCCTGATCGATCTCATCTTTGCCGTCCAGGCGGAACAGCGCAGACCAGCCTACTGTGCGACGATTGGTATCCGCCCGTAGGCAAAGCGGAAGCAATCGGCTACTTAGTTAATTAAGCAGCAAGCGCGAATTGAGGTTCGGCACTTATAGTTTTGTGAGCGATTACGGGTGTCCACACCCCGGCATGCCTCTCAGCCACAAGCAACCCCGTCGAAACCATGACGCCCCCACTTCGCGGAGCAGCTTCAATCGTTGCGTATGCAGCATATTTCAAAGAACTGCATTGAGTATAAGCGAACCGCGCGCGTCGACTCGGCTGAGGCAGAGGGGAACCCTTCCAAAGTTTGCTGCGGGAGTCGCTGCCTTGAGAAAGCGCTCTAGCCGCCAGTTCCAGCCATACCAGGGGCCTAACAAAAAGACGCCACGAACAGGAAACCTGTCCGTGGCGGGAGGCCAGTGACGCAACTTGCTCCCGGAGTGAGAAAGGACTCAGATCATCCGGGTAAACCGTCGATAGGAACCGCTGAGCGATACCCAATCAATGGCTAACTGTAGCACGAAGCAATGCGCCTACGCAAAATAATATCTTCAAGGTATCGGAAACTCGGTACTGATCCTTGCCGCCATGGCGATATCCCGTTCCGTGAGCCCTCCAGCATCGTGGGTCACCAATCCCAGCGTCACGCGGTTGTAGCGGATGTCGATATCCGGATGGTGTCCGGCCCGTTCCGCCAGCTTCGCTACTTCATTTACGAACAGCATCGCCTGTACAAAATCGCCAAAGTTCCATATGCGCGTCAACTTGCCGTCTTCCACCCGCCATTCGGGCAGGGAAGCAAGGCCTTTCTCCACTTCCGCCGCGTCAAGAGCCTGCACGGGAGTGCCTCTCTTTCCGTGCCGCGACCCAGCCCGGTTTCGTCACCTGCCTGCTTCGCCCCAGCGCCAGCGCTTCCGCCGGCACGTCGTCCGTAATGCACGATCCAGCCGCCACGTACGCTCCATCGCCCAGAGTGAGCGGCGCCACCAGCGTCGAATCCGAGCCGACGAACACGCCGTCTCCGATGGTCGTCACCGTCTTGCGCACGCCGTCGTAGTTGCAGGTAATCACCCCGGCGCCCACGTTCACCCCCGCACCGATCACAGCATCTCCAAGGTAGGTCAGGTGGTTCGCTTTGGAGCCGCGTCCCAGTTTTGTCTTCTTCGTCTCTACAAAGTTCCCCACATGCGCCGCTTCGCCGATCTCGCTGCCCGGCCGCAGATGACAGTAGGGGCCCAGCAGCGCCCCGTCCGCCACGACCGCGCAGTCCAGCACACAGCCATTCCGCAGCAGCACACCGTCTCCCAGAGCCGAGTTCTGCACAACCGAGTACGATCGGATGCGGCACTCGCTTCCAACCTGTGTCGATCCCAGCAGCTGCACGTACGGCTCAATCACCGTATCCGCCCCAACCGTGACCTCCGCGTCGATCACGCACGTCTCCGGCTGGAAGATGGTCACGCCCTCCGCCATCAGCCGTCTCGCCGTGGCCAGTCTCATAGCCGCGTCGAGATGCATCATCTCCGCGATCGTGTTGGCTCCCAGCACCTCGTCCACGCTGTCCGCCGGTAGCGCCACCACGCGCTTGCCTTCGGCCTGCAGCAGGCCGGCCACATCCGTCAGGTAGAACTCGCCGCCCTTGTTGCTGTTCGGCAGGCCGTCGAGTACGGCAAACATATCTGCCGTCCGAAAGCAGTAGATCCCGGAGTTGATCTCCCGCGGCCCTGGATCGCCCGGGGGCAGGTCCTTTTGCTCCACAATTCCGCGCACTTCGGCCGACTCCTCACTAACCCGCACGACGCGTCCGTACCCTGTCGGATCGTCGGGCACTGCCGTCAGGATAGTCATGGCCGCCTTTTCCCTCAGGTGCGTGTCGTGGATGGCCCGCAGCGTCTCCGGCCGGATCAGGGGCACATCTCCGGAAAGCACCAGCAGGTGCTGCGGCGGCTCTTCGCCGCTGCTGCTGTAGAACGCCTTGACCTGCTGAATCGCATGACCGGTCCCGCGCTGTTCTGCCTGAAGTACAAACCGCACGCCCGTCGCCGCCACGGCAGCCTGCACCCGTTCCGCCTCATGGCCCACGATGCACAGGATGTGCTCCGCTGGGGCCACCGTCTCCGCGGCCGCGATCACATGCAGCAGCAGCGCCCGGCCGCCGATCTCATGCAGCACCTTGGGCCGCTTCGACTTCAGCCGCGTTCCCTTGCCCGCGGCCATGATCGCCACTCCAAATGTCATGTCACTCCTACGCGGCCTAGTGTCTCACGCGGGCCGAAGCATCCTCCCTGGGCTTCCTCGGCCATCGCACCAGAACGATCCTGAGCACAGTGTTCGATCTTCACGAAACGGGGAGGGCTTACCCGCGTGCTTTCCTACGTACCTCGGCAAAGCGCCAGAAGCGTCTCACCGAACCGCTCAATCTTCTCCGTTCCTAAGCCTCGAATCGCGCCTAGTTCGACAATGCCCTGCGGCGCGGCAACGACGATCTCACGCAGAACGGTGTCACTCAGCACAAAGAAGGACGGCAGCCCCGCTTCCCGGGCCGCTCCCAGCCGCCACCCCTGCAGCCGCGCCTGCAAGTCTTTCTGTGCTGGCGTGAGCTCCACTGGAGCCGGGGCCTTGGTCGCCGGAACACACTTCGGCTTCACACTGCCAGCTGTCCTTACCGCCCGCTCTCCACTCTGAGCGGACCCGCTCAAAGCTCCAGGCTCGTTCCCCGCTCCAGGCTCGTTCCCTGCGAGATCACCTGCGTGCTCGCGGCAGACCGCCACGATCTCCGCACCGTACACATCCAGCTTCTGCGGCCCGATCCCCGGTACCGCCTCCACCTCGCTCAACCGTGTTGGCTGCACCTGAGCCAACCTACGCAGCGTGGCGTCGGCGAACACGAGAAACGGAGGCTTGCCGGCAGCTCGTGCCTTCCCCAACCGCCACGCCCGCAGCTTATCCTCCAGTGCCTGCTGTGTGCCCGTCAGCGGAGCTCCGTCGTCAGGTAGCGTCCTTCGCTTCCGCGCACCGGCTGCTGAAGGCCCGCTCGCCGAGCCGGCCTGTGACGAGACCCCGCTGCGCAGCACCACCGTCGCCAGCGTCGCATGGTCCGGCGTACGCCCCTCGTGCGTCACCGATACTTTGCGGTAAGTGACCTCGTTCCCATCGCCGTTCCGGAACGTATCGTTCGCAACGCTCACCAGCCCTGCCCGCGCCAGCGCATGCAGCCACTCGTCGAACTCCTTCCGGTCGCGCGTCACTCCGGAGTCGGTGAACAGCTTGCCCGCCGACGTGCTCCGCTCTGCCAGCAATCGCAAGAGCTTGCGCAGCTGCTCGCGCTCCCGCTCGCCCGGCGCATGCCCGTCCTCCATCACCGGCCGGCACACGTCGCAACCCTCGCACTCCGTGCGCGTGTCGCTCCGGTCGCCGAAGTGCTGCACGAGCGCCGCCATGCGGCACGTGTGGCCTTCCGCAAACGCCATCATCTTGTCGATCTGCTGACGCCGCGCACTCACCTGGGCGTCATAGCCCGGCTGCCACTCACGGACTTCGCCCGTGGCCCGCACCTCGCCCTGCATGTTCTGGTCGGCAACGCCATGCCCCAGCAGCTTTTCGATGGCGCGTGCCAGGGTCTCGCGATCCAGCTTCAACCGCTTCTGCAAAACCTCCGGCTCGATCCACTCCGCAGGGAGCGCCGTCGCCACTCTCTCCAACTCACCAAGCGCCGGGTAGCTTCTCTCCAGGAAGAACTCCTGCACCTTCCTGTCCGCGAAGCTATACAGCAGCACCGTGCGCGAAGGCAGTCCATCCCGCCCGGCACGCCCAATCTCCTGGTAGTACGCCTCCACCGATCCTGGGAGCGCGATGTGCACCACCGTCCGCACATTGGCCTTGTCGATGCCCATCCCGAACGCGATTGTGGCCACCACGACCTCCACTCCGCCATCCTGAAACGCCCGCTGCACCGACTCGCGCACTCCCGCCTCCAGCCCCGCATGGTAGGCGCGGGCAGGGAAGTGTGCGTTCAGCTTGGCCGCCAGTTCCTCCGCTGTCTTGCGTGACGGCGCGTACACGATTGCCGGACGCGCATCTGCCGCCTTCAGCAGCTTCACCGTGTACTCGGCCCGTTGCGGCTTCGAAAGTTCGACAACTTCCACGTGGAGGTTGTCGCGCCGGAACCCCGTGATGAACACCGCTGGGTCGCGCAGCTGCAGCTGCACCGCGATATCCCGCTGCACGGTAGGGGTGGCTGTCGCCGTGAGCGCCACAACCGGCGCGGGCCGCAGCGCAGGCAGGTGCTGCCCCAGCGTCCTGTAATCCGGCCGGAAATCGTGCCCCCACTGCGAAATGCAGTGCGCCTCGTCGATTGCCACCAGAGCCGGCTTGCGCTTGGCCAGCATTTCCGGAAAGCCCGGCACCCGCATGCGCTCGGGCGCGATGAACAGGAAGTCCAGCGCTCCCGCCAGGTAGTCCCGGCAGGCCTGTCTCGCGGTCTCTCGCGGCAAACCGGAATGGATGCGCGCCACGCGCAGACCCAGTGCGTTCAGCTTTCCCGCCTGGTCGTCCATCAGTGCGATCAGCGGCGAAACCACCAGTGCCGTCCCGCCCAACGCCAGGGCAGGAAGCTGATAGCACAAGCTCTTGCCCGCGCCTGTCGGCATCACCAGCAGGACGTCACGGCCTGCGGCCGCTGCGGCGCAAACCTCCTGCTGATGAACACGAAAGTCCTTGTGCCCGAACACCCGCAGCAGAAGATCACGCAATGGCTGACTTGCGCCGTCAACGGGTGTCGCTCTCGGCTCCACGGACGCGAAAAGGCTGGGCATCTCCCGGTCATCTTCGCATAATCTTTGCCTAACCGGAAGCAAAGGATACCGTTCCTGCCGTGCGCCAGACAGGGCCGAGCCGCTCAGGCCGTCATCAGCTTGTCCGGCGTGATCGGATAGTGCCGCACCCGCTTGCCAGTGGCGTTATAGATTGCATTCGCCACCGCCGCCGCCGCACCTGTAATTCCGATCTCGCCAATTCCGCGCGCCCCCAGCGGGTTGAACTTCGTATCGGGAATGTTCAAGCACGTTACATCCCACTGGCCCACATCAGCGTTCACCGGCACGTGATACTCCGCCAGACTTTCATTGGCTGTCCGGCCCGTGTTCAGGTCGATGTGGGCTTCCTCGTGAAGCGCAAAGCCGACACCCCACGTAATCCCGCCCTGCAGCTGGTTCAGCCCGGTCTTCTCATTGACCAGCGTCCCGATGTCGTAGGTCCCCACCATCCGGCGCACCTTGACCATGTGCGTCGTCTTATCCACCTCCACCTCGGCGAAGATCGCACCCCAGCTGTTTTGGGTTGTAGCTTGCCGGTCTTCGCCAGGCTCCGCGGAGCCTTCCGCCTCGATCGCTTTGCCTCCGTTGCGGGCGATCAAGGCCGACACAGCTTCGCCTTTGGACGGATCGGACTTCAGGTAGACCCGCCCGCCCTTTACATCCACATCCGTGGTCGCGCCGTTGTACACCGGGGACGCCTTATCCCCGATCGCCAGGTCGGACACCTTCAGCTTCAGTTGCGTGCACGCCGCATCGACCGCCGGCCCCACGGAAGCAGTGGACTGCGAGCCGCCTGACACCGGAGCCTTCGGAAGCAGGGAATCGCCCAGCTTCACCTCAATCTCCAACGGCGCAACCCCCATGTTTGCTGCCGCCACCTGCGCCATCACCGTGTACATGCCTGTGCCCAGATCCTGCGTGCCCGAGGCCACGAACACGCGCCCGTCCGGCAGGATCTTCGCCGTGCACGCCGCAGCCGAGCGGTTCGCCGGATACGTGGCCGTCGCCATCCCGTAACCGATCAGCTTGTTGCCTTCACTCATCTGCCCCGGCTTGGGATTGCGTTTGGACCACCCGAACCGCTCCCCGGCCTGCTCGTAGCACTCGCGCAGATGTTTCGAGCTCCATGGCTTGTCGGCCGTAGGATCCATCTCCGCGTAGTTCGCCAGCCGCAGAGCCACGGGATCCATGTTGAGCTTTTCCGCCAGCTCGTCCATGGCAATCTCCAGCACCGCCGTGCCCGGTGCCTCTCCAGGCGCGCGCATGAACGTGGCGACGCCATAGTTCACGTCTACCATCTTCAGCGATGTGGTGATCTTCTCGCTCGCATACAGCTTCCGCGCCGGGGACTCCGAGTGCTCGGGAAAATCCTCCAGCACCGACGCGTTGACGATCACGTCCTGTTGCACGGCCGCCAGCTTCCCGTCGCTCTTGGCCACCAGCTTGATTTTGTTTACCGTCGTCGGCCGGTAGCCCACCGGTCCGAACATCTGTTCGCGCCCCAGGACCAGCTTCACTGGTTTCTGCACGATCTTTGCCGCCATCGCCGCCAGGATCACGTGCGACCACGTCGATCCCTTGCTGCCGAAACCGCCGCCGACATACGGGTTCATCACGTGCACATTGTCCTGTGCCAGGTTCAGGATGCGCGCCAGCGACATCTTGTCGCCCGTGATGTACTGCGTCGCGTCATACACGCTCAACTTTTCGCCCTCCCACCAGGCGATCGTCGCGTGCGGTTCCATGGGGTTGTGATTCTGGATCGGCGTGATGTACGTGTTCTCCACGACCACCGACCCGGTCGGCACCGTGTCCGGCTGCTGAACCACCTGCTTGGCGGGCTCCTTGCCGGCGCTCTTCGGAGCCCTGGCTTCGCCCAGCCGCTTCATGAACTCCAGCTTCGCCGGCTGGCTGCTATAGGTGATCTTCAGCAGCCGCGCGGCATGCATCGCCTCGGTGAGCGACTTCGCCACCACCACGGCGATCGGCTGCCCGTTATAGCTCACGTTTGCGTCCTGCAGCACGGTCAGGCTGCGCCGGGCCGGCGGCGAAGGAGGGCCCACCGGCAGCTTGGGCGCATTGAAAGGCGTCAAAATCGCCACGACCCCCGACGCGCGCTCTGCTGCCTTGGTATCCATCGCGGCCACCGTGCCGTTCGCGATCGTCGACTGCACCACGTAGGCGTACACCATGTCGCGCTTTGGGAACGGTTCCGTGAACTCGGCCGCATACTTCGCTTGACCCGTCACCTTGGCCACGCCGTCATAGCGGTGCGGCGTTTGCGGCGGCTGTTGTGGCTTTGCGTCTGCCTGCATCATGATCTCAACTCCCACAAGTAGATGGCGTTCACACCACCCATGTTCCCTTGCTTCAGAACCTCGATTGATTCGTTCTGGTCCCAATATCTGTTCTGATCTGAATGGCTTTCAACCGTCAGAGCTCGTTCCAACGGTCTATGCTGCCGAGCCGGCCATGCCTGCCGCTCCGCCTGCGGCGGCAATCGTCAGCGCGCGCACAATACAGTTCTTCGCCAGCTCCACCTTGAACGCGTTGTGTTCGTATCCCTTGGCACCTGCAAGAGCTACGTCTGCCGCCTTCTTGAAGGTCTCTTCAGTGGCGGGCTGCCCTGCCAGCGCGTGTTCCGCTTCCGGCGAGTGCCACGGCTTGTGCGCCACGCCTCCCAGCGCCAGCCCGGCGGACCGGATCGTGCTGCCCTCCATTTCCAGGCCCACCGCCACGCTCACCAGCGCAAACGCATAGCTTTGCCGGTCGCGCGCTTTCAGATACCAGGAGTTCTTCGCGAACTTTGCCCCCCGCAGCGTGACGCTGACGATGAGTTCATCCGCTTTCAGGTTCGTGTCCAAGGCTGGATCCTTCCCCGGCAGGCGATGAAACTCCCGCACCGGCAGCATGCGCTTCCCCTTTGGACCTTGAATCTCGACAACCGCATCCAACGCCGCAAGCGCCACATTCATATCGCTGGGATTCGTTGCGATGCAGGTGTGCGGCGAAGTGGCTCCCTCATCTGTCTGCCCCAGGATGGCATGGATGCGGTTGAAGCCCTGCAGCGCGCCGCACCCGGTGCCCGGCATACGCTTGTTGCAGGCCGGAAATGCCGTATCCATGAAGTAGTAGCAGCGCGTCCGCTGCATCAGATTTCCGCCCGTTGTCGCCAGGTTGCGCAATTGCGCGCTGGCCCCCGAAAGCAGCGCCTGCGAGAGCAGCGGGTAGTGCTGCACGATGCCCTGGTCGTTGGCCAGGTCCGAGTTCCGCACCGACGCCCCGATCTTCGCTCCGGCGGCGCTCGCCTGCACCGTATTCAAGCCTATGTGGTTCACATCCACAAGTGCTGCAGGGGTTTCCACGCCATCCTTCATCAGGTCGACGAGGTTCGTTCCACCCGCAAGAAACTTCGCTCCGCGTGCTGCGCTCAACGAGTGCAGCGCTGCGTCCGGAGCCTCTGCCCGGCTGTAGGTGAATGGGTTCATGCTGCACCTCCTGTGCCCGTCAGCGCCCGCACCGCCGCAACGATATTCGGGTACGCGCCGCAGCGGCAGATGTTGCCGCTCATCCGCTCGCGGATCTCGTCATCCGTGATCGCCGGCTTGGACACGTGACCGGTCTCGAAGCTCACCACGGAGAGCTCCCCGCGCTGCGTCTCACTCAGCAGTGCTGTCGCTGAGCAAATCTGCCCCGGCGTGCAGTAGCCGCACTGAAAGCCGTCACGCTCTAGAAAGCTCTTCTGTGCCGGGCTGAGGTTCGCCTCGTTCCCCAGGCCCTCGATGGTCGTGATCTCCGCGCCCTGCGCCGCGACGGCCAGGGTCAGGCAGCTGTTCACGCGCCGTCCGTCCATCAGCACGGTGCAGGCGCCGCACTGCCCGTGGTCGCAGCCTTTCTTGCTGCCGGTCAGGTCCAGATGTTCCCTCAGCAGGTCCAGCAGGGAAGTCCGCGTGTCTACGGTCATTGTCCGGGTCTGCTTGTTGATCGAGATCGACAAGGGCACCATGACCGGCGCTCCGCCGGCCATCAGCGGACTCTCGTCTGCCCGCGCACCGAGCTCAAAGCCCAGCGCCGCCCCCACCGTCAACACGCCGGACCCGCCCAGGAACTGCCGCCGGGTCACTCCGTTGTTGTTTTCACGGGCGTCACGCTCCGCGTCCTGATGCGTGCCAGCCTCGATCTCCAGTTCCTCATCCATATCACATGGGCTCATGTTGCAGTCCTCACGCTTTCAGCGCCGAGTTTCTCTCGTCCATTTTGCGGCTTGCTACGGACGCAGATGAACAACTCACCCTCCGGGATGCCTTCCGGGCGAAAAGCCGACTGTTCCATCTGTGGGAACTTTCGCCACGCGCACTTTCTGCTGCGTCCTCAGAGGCGGCCCGTCCGTATACCTGACTGTACCTTCCCATTCCAACCTGCTGTTCCCCCGGAGGCTGCCTCTTGAAGCGTTCCCGTCTTGTCCGGTCTGCGATTGCCTTGGGCGTCGCGGCCATTACTCTTTCCCTGTCCGCCGCCGCGCAGCAGGAACAAACACCCGGCCAGGCCCGCAACCGCGGCAACATGGAACCCGGCGAGCAGGCCAGCTCCACCCGCGAACCCGCGCAGAACACGCCCAACGTCCTGCCTGTCCCCCCTGAATCCAAGGCTGAAACCAAGCATGACTGGAGCGCGGGTGGCCGCACCGTGCACTACACCGCCACCGCCGGCAACCTCGTCATCCGCGATGAGGCCGACCATCCCAACGGCAGCATTTTCTATGTTGCCTATACCGAAGACGGCGCAACCGCCAAAAACCGCCCGGTCACCTTCCTCTACAACGGCGGTCCCGGTTCTGCCTCGCTTTGGCTCCACATGGGTTCGGTCGGCCCCATCCGGGTCGTCACCTCCAGCCCCGCCGCCACCGGTCCCGCGCCTTTCCGCTGGGTGCCGAACGAGTACTCGCTGATCGACAAGACCGACCTCGTCTTTGTCGACGCGCCCAACACCGGCTTTTCCCGCGCCGTGGGCCGCGGCAAGGCTCAGGACTTCGCCGGCGTCGACCAGGACGTCCGCGCCTTTGAGAAGTTCATTGTCCGCTACATCACCCTCAACCAGCGCTGGAACTCGCCCAAGTACCTCTTCGGTGAAAGCTACGGCACACCCCGCTCCGCCGCCCTGGTCGCGCAGCTCAACAATGACGGCATCGAGTTCACCGGAGTGACCCTGCTCAGCTCCATCCTGAACTACTACGCCCGTTCCCCAGGCTTCGACATCGATCCCGTGACCTACCTGCCCAGCTACGCCGCCATCGGCTGGTACTTCAAGAAGGTCCCGCACAACGGCACCATGGAAGCCCATGTCGAAGCCGCGCGAAAGTTTGCCGCCGGCCCCTATGCGGAAGCCCTGCATGAGGGCGACATGCTCCCCGCCGCCCGTTTCAATGAGATCGCCGAACAGGTCTCCAAGTTCACCGGTCTCAGCGTGAACTACGTCAAGGAGTCCAAGCTCCGCGTCTCCGCCACCCACTTCCGCAAGGAGCTCGAGCGCACCGACGGCCAAATCCTGGGCCGCTACGACGCCCGCTTTGAAGGTCCTGATATCGACAACGCGGGTGAAAACCCCGGCTTCGATCCCTCCGATACCGGTATCTCCGGCGCGTTCGTCGGCGCGTTCCACGAGTACCTGCAGACCGAGCTGAAGATGAACAGCTCGGAGGAATACCTGCTCCACGCCCCTGGCGTTCAGTGGGATTTCCACCACAATCCTTCCGGCGCGGGTTTCGGCGGCGGAGGTGGTCGCGGCCGTGGCATGGAGCAGCCCGACACCGTCATCGATCTCTCCGACGCTATGCGCAAGAACCCGCACCTGAAGGTCTTCTCGGCCAACGGCTGGTTCGACCTGGCCACGCCGTTCTTCGGCACCGAGCACGATCTCGCCCAGATGATGCTTCCCGAACCCCTCACCCACAACGTCAGCTTCGGCTACTATCCAGCTGGCCACATGGTTTATCTCAACGTCGACGCGCTCAGATCCATGCACGCCGACCTCGAGAAGTGGTACGCCGGCAACCAGCAGTAGCTCCTGCAGCACAAAGAGGGCGGCCTGCAGGCTGCCCTCTTTGTGCTCGCAATCCTGGCGTCATTGCAGCCCGTATCGTCGCTCCCGAAATCTCAATCCTTTGTTGTCATTCCCGAAGGGAATCTGCGTCTGCTCTCGCCGTTGCTGTTTGCCGGACAGCAGCTTGACTCTTGCATTCACCATCCGCTGCTGCGCGTGACCCGGCACCTTCCGTTCTGCTACCGTGAGCGCATGCGCTTCAGAGCTCTTCTGCTCGCTTTGGCGTGCTCCAGCACCGCGTTCGTTCTTCCCGTCTCAGCTCAGGCCTGGGGCGTCCGCCCGGACGGCTCCCAACTGACCGAGCTCGCACCACACGACGCCCCAGCCGTCGTCCTCTTCTTCGTCGCCAGCGACTGTCCCATTTCCAATCGCACCTTCCCGGAGATGAGCCGGCTGCGCGAGAAGTATCGTACTCGCGGCGTCCGCTTCTGGTTCGTTTACCCGAATGCCGGCGAGCGCCCCGCCGATATCACAGCCCACCAGACCGCCTTCGACCCTGGCGGCGAGGTTCTGCAAGACCCCGCCGCCGCCCTCGTTCGCCTCAGCCACGCCGTCGCCACTCCCGAGATGGCCGTTCTCATTCCTGCCGCCGAGGGCTGGCAGAGCGTCTATACAGGCCGGATCGACAACCGCTACATCCGCCTGGGCCTGGAGCGCCCGGCGGCCACCGTGCACTTCGGTGACGATGCGCTTTCGGCTGTACTCGCCGGCCGCAAGCCTCGGCCTCCCCTGGGTGCGCCCGTCGGCTGCGCCATCATGAACTCCGCATCTCGATGATTCCCGTCTGATGATTCCCGCGCACTCAAGACTCAGCCGAACGGCCCTCCTCGTCGCGGTCCTCGCATGTGCCGCTGCTGTCCCGCTTCTGCATCGGCCTGCGACCCGTGTGTACGCCGAGTCCGTTCCCGTCACCTGGCGCAATCAGGTCGCGCCCATCGTTTACGCCAACTGCACCGCCTGCCACCACACCGGCGGCTCCGGTCCGTTTGACCTCACCACCTTCGCGAGCGCCCGGCGCTGGGGGCCGCAGATCGCCGACGTGGTCCGCTCCCGCTACATGCCTCCCTGGCTCCCTGAGCCCACCGGGGGACCCACACCGGTGCACTTCGAAGGCGACCGTCGTCTCAAAGTTGCCGACGTCGAGCTCCTTGCCGCCTGGGTCAAGTCCGGCATGCCCGAGGGCTCCAGTGCCGAACCGAAGCCGCCCGTCTACGCCACCGGCTGGCAGATGGGACCGCCGGATCTCATCCTGGAAATGCCGGAGGCCATCACCGAGCCCGCTTCCGGCTCCGACCTCTTCGTCAACTTCGTCCTGCCCGGCCAAGTCCCGCAAACCCGTTGGGTTCGCGCCATGGAAATCCAGCCCGGCGCGCCCCGTCTGGTGCACCACGCCAATCTGATTCTTGACCGCACCGGTTCTTTCCGCGCTCAGCATCCGGTGGACTGGCACAAGGGCGTTCCCGGTATGGACCTCCAAATCGACTCCGGCGATACCTTCGACCCTGACAGTCACCTGCTCTTCTGGAAGCCCGATTCCACCGCCCTGGTCGAGCCGCCCGGCATGCCCTGGCGTCTGGACCCCGGCAACGATCTCGTCCTCAATATGCACCTCAAGCCCACTGGCAAGCCGGAGCAGATTCGCGCCCGTATCGGCCTTTACTTTACGCCCACCCCGGCCACCGCTCATCCCATGCTCCTGCAGCTGGAGCACGACGCCGCCCTCGACATCCCGGCTGGAGACCCTAGCTTCGTCGTCACGGACCAGCTCAAGCTCCCCGTGCCAGCAGACGTTCTCGCCCTATACCCGCATGCCCACTATCTCTGCCGCGAGATGAAAGGCTGGGCCACGCTGCCCACCGGCCAGGAACAGCCGCTGGTTCTGATTCCAAGCTGGGACATCGACCGCCAGGCTGTTTACCGGCTGGCGAAACCGCTGTCGCTGCCTGCAGGCACCGTCCTGCACATGCGCTACACCTATGACAATTCCCGGGCCAATGTGCACAATCCGGCGTCGCCGCCGGTCCGGGTTCACGGCGGCAACCGCGCCACCGATGAGATGAGCCACCTCTGGCTCCAGGTCCTGCCTCACGGCGCCGGCGCGGCCGATCCTCGCTACGCGCTCGAGCGCGCCTGGATGGAAGACACCCTGCGCAAATCGCCCACGGACGCGATCGCTCTCTACAATCTCGGTGCTCTCGACCAGATGGAAGGCCGGCCGCGCGAGGCCGCTCTGTACTATAGGCGGCTTCTTACCGGGCACCCCCAACCCACTCGAGCGGACGTCCGGACCCTTACCGCTCTCGGCTCTGCCCTGGAGGCGGACGGAGACACGCAGGGAGCGGCAGCTCAGTACAAGACTGCGTTGGCTCTCGATCCGGAGCAGGCCGATGCGGCGTTCGATCTTGCAATGCTCAATCTCAAGCAAGGGCAGAGCGCGACGGCGGAGGATCTTCTGCGTCCTCTCTTAGAGCGTAATCCGAAGGATGGCAACGCGGCGGATGCTCTGGCTCAATCCCTCCTCGATCAGACCCGCGTCGCCGAGGCCGAGGACGTTCTCAACAAGGGCCTCGAGAACAACCCAGCCAACCCAGAAGCCTGCCGGCTCCTCGCCATAGCCTACTCTGCCCAGGGCGATGCTCCGAAAGCTCTTGAAGCGTTGCACGCGTGGGCCGATCTCACCCCGTCCCATCCCGACGCCCATCGCGCCCTGGCCCAGGTCCTCAGCGCAACCGGCAAAGCCGAAGAAGCATTGGCCGAGCAGAATGTGGTACTTCAACTGGCACCCGCGAACCCCAACGATTGGAATGATTTGGGCGCAATGCAGGCCCGCGCTGGAAAGGTCGCCGAAGCCCGCGCCGCATTCCAGCATGCCCTCCGCCTCGAAGCTGGCAACCCGGTCGCCGAGAGGAATCTCAGGAAGCTCGGCGATTTGCATCCGACCGTCAACAAGCCCTGAAAGCTGCTGCTTCTTCCATCACGCCACACCGCGGAACGGATCAGGCCTGCTCTGTAAGGCTCTGATCCACGGCACGCCGGGGCGGTTCAGCCCCGAGGGTCCGCTTCAGCCGATGCATGAATGCCTGGGTACTTGATCAGAAGTACGAAGAGTTCTGCCAGTATGCCGGCGTGTAGAGTGCAGCATCATACGCCATGGTATGCACCGTTCCGTCATCGGGGTCGAAGACCTCGATACTCTTCTTGTCGGAGCTGATCCCGATAATGACAACCCAGTGCCCTGATTGGAAAGCGAGGTCGCGGCTTCCTTTCGGATCCGTGCTTCCTACAATCGACAAAACCGGTTTGCCGTTCTTGAACTCCTCCTCCAGCTCGTCGGCTGTCGGAAACGGTGCCCCGTCTGCCTGATTTGGATAACCCAAATGGAAGAGTGCGTCCGACGCGGATTGCATCGTGTTGATGTCGCTGCTGCCGGGATGTTTCGAGTTCTTAGATTTTGCCGCATACGCATCCGCCAATTCCTGATCGGACGCGTACACCGTTTTCCTGGAAAGAAAGTTCACGACTGAGCGAGCCGCGCAAGCCCAGCACGAGTTGGCGACCGCCTGCTTTGCCACTGGATAATTTTTGAGAGTTGCCACATGTCCTCCACTGAATCTGGTGCTTCGTCTCATGCATGGCTGCGACGCAAAACATCGCACGGGAATACTGCGCAAAGATGGCCGTTGGTTTCCTGTCCGGTTCGTCCGCAGGGGAGGAGGCATGCAGGTCAGGCTGACTCAGGTCCTGTGATACCCGGGCAGACATGACGACCGTAGCTTTCATCACGCCGGCACCGAATTAGCATGTACGAGAGCATTGTCAAGAACGTAACGGCTTCGAAAGGCAGATTGTCGAGTCTGCGGCACCGGAGACATGTAGTACAGGGCAACTGCGGTGCAAAAGCTGCGGTAGAATATTACATTGCAGCAATCTCCTGATGGAGCATGTCTGCGGCCGAAACACAAGGAGAATGTACCATGGCAAAGCGCCGCGGAAATCCCAACTGGGGCAAGCCGGAGCCCATCGGTCCCGTCGTCCCGACCGTCACCTCGTTCGAGCAGGTCGTAAAGGAATACAAGCTCACGCCGGACCAGTACGTTCGTTCCACGCGTCTGCGCGAGTGGGCGCGCCGCAATAAGAACTCCAAATACATCCCTGAAGCCTTACTCGAAGCCTGGGGCTTCGAGATCGAGTCCACGCTCTAGCCTGTCAAGTGTGACGATCCTTCCGTGCAGCCGTATCTGCCTGTCAATGCTGCACTTGCGGCGTGTGATACAGCTGCATTCCCATTTGGCGTGACCGGTAGAATGGAATGAGGCGGAGATTCGTTCTTCTGTTCGTCGCAGCGTCCGTCTGACCTGCTCTCTCTGCCTTGGCGAACAAGGGTCGGAAGCGAACAGACCTGCTTTGAAGAGTTTGCGCAATAAACGGTAGGAGGGTGGCCGCATGCAGGAGATTCACCTCAAGAGCACAGCCGGCTTCACCACCGTTCCCGACGCCATTGCCGAGCTGCAGGCCGGTCGCATGATCGTCGTCGTCGACGATGAAGATCGCGAGAACGAAGGCGATCTCACCATGGCGGCCGAGTTCTGCACCCCGGAAGCGATCAACTTCATGCGCCTCCACGGTGGTGGGCTCATCTGCCTCACCCTGACCGAGGACCGCGCCGACGCGCTCCGCCTGGGGCCCATGACCCAGGACAACACTTCGCGCTTTGGCACCGCCTTTACCGAGTCCATTGAGGCCCGCGAAGGCGTCACCACCGGCATCTCCGCCGCCGACCGCGCCCACACCATCCAGGTCGCCGTCTCCCCGGGTACCACGGCCCAGGACCTCGCCCGTCCCGGCCATGTGTTTCCCCTCCGCGCCCGTAAGGGAGGGGTCCTCGTCCGCGCCGGCCAGACCGAAGCCTCGGTCGATCTCGCTCGCATTGCAGGTCTCATCCCCGCAGGCGTGATCTGCGAAATCATGAACCCTGACGGGAGCATGGCTCGCGTCCCGGACCTGCTCGGCTTCTGCAAGACACATGACCTGAAGATGGTCACCGTCGCCGAGCTCATCCGCTACCGCCTGCAGCAT
This sequence comes from uncultured Acidobacteriaceae bacterium, assembly GCA_964246235.1. Taxonomy (GTDB): domain Bacteria; phylum Acidobacteriota; class Terriglobia; order Terriglobales; family Acidobacteriaceae; genus Granulicella. Next base: position 107,670 of record CAXTPR010000011.1, on the reverse strand, counting down.
GAACGCTACATCCACCGCATCGGCGAATCGATCGTGCCTACCGCCTACGGCGACTTCCGCATGCTCGCCTACGAGAGCGAGGTGGAGGGAAGCGAATCACACGTCGCGCTCGTCATGGGCGAGGTTGATTCAACCCGCGATGCCCGCCCGGCGCTGGTGCGCGTCCACACCCACTGCCTCGCCGGCAATGTGTTCGGCGCATCGACCTGTGACTGCCGCGCCACCGTGGATGGCTCCCTGCGGGCTATTGCGGAGGCGGGCCGCGGCGCCCTGGTCTACCTGCACCACGGTGGCCGTGGCTTCGGTCTGGACCGCACAACAGACCCCGCCCGCCTGACCTTTCACCGCACAGGACCCGCCGACCGCTCCGCTCCAGACACCCGCGACGCCCGCATCCTGCGCCAGGTCGGCCTGGGAGGGCAAATTCTGTCGGACTTAGGCATCCGCAAGATCCGTCTGCTGAGCAACTACCGGACCCATGTTCCGGCTCTGCAGGGCTTCGGCATTGAAATCGTGGAGCGGATGCCCATCCCTGCGGCTCCCGTAACCTGCTAAGTCGGGCTTCCCGCTAGCGAAGAGCCAGCTCCTGCACTTCTTCAAACGTCAGGTGTTCGGCCGGACTGCATGTCCGTTCCTTCCAGGCGAGGAAAAGCGCACCGTAGCTCTCCGTCGTGCAGCTCTGTTCCGGGACGCCGAGTGAAACCAGCATGTCATCGATCCATGCGGGCGAACCTTCCAGCTCCGCCCACACCCCGATGGGAGTCTCATCCACAACCAGATGGCCGTTCCCGGCCGTCCACTCCGTCCTGTATTTCTCGTACCGGAAAACAGGACCGAATCCCAGCTGCACAAACACCTCTGCCATGGCTGCGCAGTCGTCGACCACGGTTTCCGTCTCGACACGTGTCTTGTGTCGAACTCCCTCATCCGTAGCGCCCTCGACCATCCGCTTGTGAGTCAGCGTGCAACGCTCACCATAGATGCGCAAGCGAAGAATCTGCTTCTTGACGCGCAGAGTGCGTTCCGGCGTGTCGTAGAGGGTATTGCTCTCAAAGGTCCGCGCCGTCTGCAACCGAAACCCGAGTTCCAGCGCCCGCGTCCGCAGAGCCGCTTGGTCCTGCACCAGAAACTTCAGCTCCGTTTCGGCCGCTTGCATGGGAGTCAGTATACGTTCGCATCAGTGCAGTCGAGCTGCTTGTTTACCATGAATCTCGAGCATGCTTGAAACGCTTCATCTGTACGCTTCTATCCCGGATGACATTGCCCGCGCGGCTGAGATTCTGCGCGCAGGCGGTACGGTCGCGTTTCCCACGGAGACGGTTTATGGACTGGGAGCCAACGCGCTCTCCGCAGAGGCGGTGGCGCGTGTCTTCATCGCAAAGGGACGGCCTTCGTGGGATCCACTCATCGTGCACGTTCCTGACTACGCACATGTTCTGAAATTGACAGAAATCGATGCAAACCATGCCGTGCGCGTGGACCGGCTCGCGGAGGCTTTTTGGCCGGGTCCGTTGACTCTGCTGCTGCCGCGGTGCGCGGAAATCCGTGACATTGTGACGTCCGGGCGACGACTCGTTGGGATGCGGGTACCGGCGCATCCCGCCGCGCAGGCGCTGCTGCGGGCCACCGGCTTGCCTTTAGCTGCGCCGAGCGCCAATCGATTTGGGCATACCAGCCCCACCACCGCGCAGCATGTCCGCGACGACCTGGAGGGACGCATCGCCGCTGTACTGGACGCGGGCCCAACCGACATCGGCCTTGAGTCCACGGTGCTTGACCCCACAACCGATCCGATGACGCTGTACCGGCCGGGAGCGCTCACTGCGGAAGAGCTTGCCGAAGTGACCGGAACCTCGGTGAAGGTTTATTCGAAGGACCGGCAAGTTGATTCCGGCGCCGACTCAGCCCTTCGAAACAGCTTGCCCGCCCCCGGAGTGGACCTTCGGCACTACGCGCCGCATGCCGAGCTGATTCTTACCGGCGGCCATCCGGACGACCTCCTGAGGTCACTCGCGCAAGGCGAAGCTGGAGACCGCATCGGCGTACTGCTACCGCTGAACTGGGGATCGGGAGGTGCGAACCGCCTGGTGGAACCCTGGGCCCAGTGGGACGACCACACCAGTCTCGCGGCTCGCCTCTTCGCCGGTCTGCGGAATCTGGATGCACGCGGAGCGCGCGTCATATACTGCCCGCTCCCTGCACCTGGCGGTCTGCGCGATGCTCTGCGCGATCGGTTGCTGAAGGCCGCCCGCCGCCATTGATTACTTCATCACGCCGATGCCGGCAAGAGCTTCGCTGCTCTTGTAGAGATAGCGAATGCTGGTCTTGTAGACCATGATGCGCCTTCTACCGGCACGCATCTTGATCACACATTTGTCGTACCACTCAATGGTGCCGGAGAGTTCCTCCCCATCGTCGAGTACTACGGTCATCTCGGTGTGCTGAAGGACTTGCTTCTGGAAGTAGAAGGCCTCCGCATGGGAGCTTTCGCGCGCCGCACTGCCGTGGTCTTCCCCCATCTGCGCATGCGAGAGCGGGTCATCTGCGCGGTGACTCTCCCGCCGCCCTATGCCAAGAGGCAGACGAGGACGCACCAGTTGTCGCGTTCCATTGAACGCGTTCGCATCGGTCCTGCTTCCGACTTCTTTCTCCGTGGCCAAACGGCAAACTCTCTTTCTCACGTTCGCTGCGACTCAGCAAACGTCTGTTGTTCCGCTCCTATGCACATGCCAAAGCGTATGGAAATAGGATGCACAGATTGGCAGACGCGCAGGGAGTTTCCGAGCCTCCCTCACTGAGGGGCGGCTCCTTCCAGTTCAGCCGCAAATGCATCCAGACTCAGGTTTCGCAGCAGGTTCCGCCTCATTCCCACATGCACCGAATCCAGAGAACGCACAGCTGCACTCAGTGCAGGAAAGTCCACATGCTCTCCAATCTGCTCAAGATCGCGCTGAACGTCCACATTTCGAATGCGTCCGGGTGTGCCACCTTGCAGCAGAAGCAGATCTTCCAGAAGGCTGCCGACGGCACGAAGCAGTGCGAGTGTTTTGTTTTGGCCTTCCGCGCCTGCGCGGTAGGTCTCCGTCATGCGGAAAAGGGCCGAATGATCGCCGCTGTGCAATGTGCTCCGCAGCAGGAGCAATGCATCGGCGCGTGCCGCAGCATAGCCTGTCCAATCGAAATGCAACGCCCTGCCGACGGCTCCCTCACTGAGCCGCGCCAGTAGCGTCCTCTCCTTCTCCGCAAGTTCGGGCCGATGCTCCCGCAGGAGGTCCTCTATTTGCGCGGTCGGCAAAGCGCCCAGCCGTACCACCGCGCATCGGGAACGGACAGTGGGCAGCAATTCACCGACGTTTTCGGCCAGCAGAATCAGATGCGCATAAGGCGGCGGCTCTTCCAACACCTTCAGCAGCGAGTTCGCCGCTTCCTTCATGAAGGCCGAGGACGTGATGATGAAAACCTTTGCGGGCGCTTCGGTTGGCAGATATTGCGATCTCTGGATCAGAGTTCTCACCTGCCCGAGTTTGATCAGGAGTTGCGGCGGATCCGGTGGCAGAACGAGCACGTCTGGATGGGTCTGCACCAGGACGCGGGTTTCTCGCTTGTCTGTCTCACGCATGTCTTCGCGGACAGCAACGGCCTCCCCGATGCGCGCCTCCAAATCAGCGCTCTGCGCGATGCGTACGCAGTTGCGGCACGTACCGCAGAAGCCGGCCAGCGTTCTGCCATCAGCGGCGAGTTCGCGAGGCTGGAACTCGCATTCAAGCGCCATGGTGAGTAGAAGCGCCAGCGTGTATTTGCCGGTGCCGCGCGCGCCCGCAAGAATGAGCGAGTGCGGCAGACGGCCCTCGGCTACCGCAGCGCGGAGACCGTCAATGGCACCTGTGTTGCCGAAGTAATCCGCAAAGCGTGCTGGCAGCATCACTCCCAAAGGCTATCGCAGCCGCCCCTGCACAGTCAGTACGAACGGAAACTTTGGCTGCAGCGTGAGCTTCGAATACACCTAACCTGAAACGTCGGTCAGGCAGGCGCGCACCTCGCGAAGCACGTCGGTCGCAGTCTCCTCAATACCTGCCTCGTATTCGATGGCGTATACACGCTCTGTATCCCGCCGCGCAATCACCTTGTACTGCTCGTAAACACGCTCGTAGAACTGGTCGTTCTCGCATTCAAAGCGGTTCTCGTCCGTGCCGCGGAGGCGCGCATGGCGCTCGTTGCGGCGGCGTGCGCGTTGCAACGAACTGGCAAAGGGAGGCAGCAGCAGAATCGTCAGGTGTGGCTGGAACCCGTCGCATACAGCCTCATGGAGCGCCCGAATACGTTCGCTGCCCAGACCCCGGCCGGCGCCCTGGTAGGCCTCGCTGGAGTCTGTATAGCGATCGCAGAGGACCACATGTCCGTCCGCAAGCGCCGGACGTACCACCTGGGCCAGCGACTGAGCCCGGTCGGCAAACATGAGCGCCATTTCTGCCTCTGGAGCAATGCCTCCCAGCGCAGCTTCGCTGCGCGAATCGAGCAGTACGCTGCGTATGCGGTCGCCGAGCGCTGTTCCTCCGGGCTGGCGCAGCGTCACGACACGACGGCCCTCGGCCAACAAAGCATCCGCGAGTCTCCGGAGCTGGGTTGTTTTGCCAGATCCGTCCAAACCTTCAAAGGTGATGAAGTACCCGGCGTTCACTACGCGAGTCTACTGTGACTGCGAAATTCCTGCCGAGCGATAGTCGCGGCGCTGCTGGCGCTCGGAACAGAGTCAAGGCCTGAGCGAGGGCGTCCACACCACGCCATTCGTGCCCAGAACAATTTGCAGGGATCCCTCCTGGCCCTCGCGCAGGCTGGGACCGGAGACGGTGTGCTCCACGTGCTTCTGATCTGTCCACAACAGCTTGGTTCCGCCACTCCCGAGAACCTTGAAACGGTATCGAAAGATTGCTCCCGCAGGGAGAGACTCCGTTCCGAAACTCGCGCTCGGGTAATCGATCTCCACCGGGCTCACGGTGCCACCCGTACGGTTCTCCACGCTGGCATTGATGAACGGAGAGTGGCATCCCAACAGGGCTCCGATCGAGCAGAGCAGTAAGAGCGGCACCCCACCCGTTGGTACTCGCTTCCGAGGGTGCTGTGCTGTTGGCGCCATGATCCCAGCGTACCAGTGCGCTCCAGCACTCTGTCCTGCCTGGCAGAGCTGTATTCAGGACTCCGTTCTCCCGCCGCGCAGCTTACGAAAGAACTCGGGTAAGCGGTTTACAGCGGCGACCGTGCGCAGCCAGGAGCGGTTGTCCATCGCCGGATACCCACTCACCACGGCGCCTGGTGCCACATCCGAGGGAATGCCGGTTTGGGCGGTCGCGACAGCGCCATCACCGATGGTCAGGTGCCCTGCCACTCCCACCTGGCCTGCCAGAATCACGTCCCTGCCTACCGTCGTTGAGCCCGCCAGGCCCACCTGGGCACACAGCAGTGTGTTCTCTCCGACCGCAGATCCGTGCCCGACCTGAACGAGGTTGTCGATCTTCGTCCCGCGGCCGATACGGGTTTCTCCGATCGACGCGCGGTCAATGCACGCATTTGCCTGTATCTCCACCACGTCTTCAAGGATTGCCGGTCCGGATTGCAGGATCTTTGTCCAGCGGCCTTCTCCATCCTTGGCAAAGCCGAAGCCGTCCGCGCCTACGACCGCGCCATTCTGTAGAACCACATCGTCCCCCAGGCGACAGTGTTCCCGCACCACGGCATGCGCATGCGCAAAGAACCTGTGTCCGATTTTCACTCCCGGGTAAAGGACCACATGCGGCAGGAGAACGGCGTCGTCTCCAACGGTGCAGTCTTCGGAGATCACGACGTACGCACCGATGTGCACCCGTTTTCCAAGCTTCGCGCCAGCGTGGAGTACCGCTGTGGGGTGAATACCAGGTGGGTATTCCGGAGCCCGGTAAAAAGATTCGATTGCGCGCGCAAACGCGAGGTACGGATTGCGGATGCGCAGGGTGGGCACCGATACAGCGGCAAATTCAGGCGAGACGATCACTGCTGCTGCCCGAGTGTCTCGCGCGAAGGCGGCGTATTTCGGGTTATCGACAAAGGTGATGTCAGCCGGTCCCGCTTCTCTAATCCCCGCGACTCCCGTTATCTCCGTGCCCGCAGGATTCCTTACCTGTCCTGCGCCAGGCACGAGTTCCGCCCCAAGGCGCGCTGCCAAATCGCCTAGCGTCATGCCGCCGATTGTATCCAACAGCGCCTACTCCTCGTCGCGTGGGTCCAGAAAGAGCTCCCTTTGGATGTCGGCTGGTAGAGCAGGTGCCCTGCGAGTCCTGGGCCGACTGCCGGCAACGCCGAGAAAGTCGAGACCTCGCATGGCGGAACGAGGAACGAAAAGGCGAAGGGTGTTGCTGCGGGTCTCCGGGGGCTCAACGAAGACACCGTGATCCAGCAGGAAAGTATCCAGGAGCGGAAGCCCAGCCTGGACAAGGCCCTCCAAGGTGTCTCCGTCGAGAAAGTGCACCCGAACCCATGTTCCGCCACTCCGTGGCTTGGAAGAGAAGGTACGTGCACCGATCCGCTCCGGATCGCTGGGATCCGCCGGGTTGAAATCTCTGACGAACGCCACATGTTTGATCGCAGTGGTGGAAAGGCTGAGAACGCGGGCATCGGGAAGAAGAAGCTCGGCCTGAGCCGCAGGGGCAAACGCACTGATTGGGAGGTAGCCGCGGTGCAACTCCCCGTTCCATTGACGCACGATCACCTTTTTGCGGGTTGCGCTCATGAGAAGGCTTCGCGGGATTGTCGCACAGGCGCGGTCAATCCCCAGGAGAACTGTGTAGATCAACGAACGGCCACTTGTCCGTAAAGGTGTTACAATCAAGCGTTGATCCGGGCTGCCAGTTTGCCGTAAGCAGTTGATTCATGGACAGTTCCAAGCCCGGCAGCACCCGATGGCGGGTCCAGAGGAGCGGAAAGCACGTTCGATGGCCGATTACATATACCTGCTGCAGACTCGCCTGACCCGCGCGCAGCAAGATGCCCTGGAAGCTGTTCGCAACATCGCCCGGTCTCATGGGCTGACTGTTTTCCTGGTGGGCGGAGCCGTGCGGGATCTTACCAGCGGCGCACAGGTGCGCGACCTGGATGTAGCTGTTCAGGGAAATGCTGTAAGCCTCAGAAAAGACATCGAAATGGCGGGTGGCCTGACACTGGGGACCTACCCCGTCATGCAGACCCTTCATTTGGCATTTCCGGGCGGTGTGCGTCTTGGAGTGGAGTCGGCTTTGTCGGTTAGCTACCCGAAGCCCGGAAAGCCGGTCACCGCTCCTGCGACCATTTTGGAAGACCTTCGTCGCCGTGACTTCACTGCGAACGCCATGGCGGTTTCGCTCAACGAGGGCTCCTACGGTCTGCTTATGGATCCGCTCAACGGCGTTGCCGATATCGAAAACCGGGAGCTTCGCCTGGTTTCCAATTACGGCTTCATTGAAGATCCAGCGCGCATGTTGCGTGGCATACGTCTGGCGGCCCGTGCCGGGTGGCAGTTCGAGGAGAAGACGCGGCAGCGCTACGAAACGGGAAAAGCCGAGGACTACATCTCCGCGATGCAGCCGAACTCCCGGGCCTACGAGATCGAAGACATCTTCCATGAAGAAGAACCCTTGCGTGTTCTCCGCCGGTTTGAAGAAGAAGGTTGGAGCAAGTTTCTTTTTCCCGCCCTGCAGTCTGTGAAAGCGAACGAATCTGAGTTGGAGCGCCTACGCGACCTGGTGGATCAGCTGCAGACCATGGGGATCTACCCCGATCCTTCGGCGGCGAACTTTCCGCTTTTGACTGCGAAGATGCTACCCAAGGACGTGGCTGAACTGAAGAAGAGTTTTGCCCGGCCAGGCTACGTGGCTCAGATTGAGTCCCTGGAATCCGATACGAAAGAATTCGCCGCACGCTTCAGCGCGAAAAACACGGCAACTCCATCGAGCACATGGAAGCTTCTGCTGAGTTCCTCGCCGGAGCAGGTCCTCTGGTTGGCGTTCAGCTCGAAGAGCGCAGCTGTACAGGCGCGCTTCAAAGCATTCTTTGAGGAGTGGCCTAACGCCCGCCAACGCATTCCCTACGGAATCATGCAGGAGATGCGTATCTCTCCGGATTTGCCTGGGTATGAAAATCTTCTCGATTCCTTGTTCTTCGCGGCCATGGACGGCAAGCTGGAAACTCCGGAAGAGATTCGCGAGTTCCTTGGGCCCTACTCCCCTCCCGCCCCACCGCCTCCGGTGAATGTGCGCCGCCGGCCGGCCAAGCGCGAAACGAAGGCGTCGAAGAGTAAGGCGAAGGCACCCGCCGTAAAAGCCGAAGAGGACACGACGCAGGACGCACCCGTTTCGCCGGTTGAAGCAGCTTCTCCCCTTGAAGCGCCTTCTGCCGCTTTGAAATCGTCGCCTCCCGGTAAGCCTTCCGTGACGAAGGCAGAGGGACCAAAGGATGCACCTGCCAAAGCGGCTCCCGAGAAACAGGTCTCAGCGAAAGCAAAGACAGGGGCTGCGGTGAAGAGCGCTCGACCTTCATCGGTGAAGCCTTCTTCGGGCGTCCTGAAGAAGTCACCTGCAAAGACCCTTCCCGCGAAAGCATCCGCGTCAAAACCGGCGCCGAAGAAGATGGTCGCGAAGAAGAGCGCCGCAAAGCCTTCGCCCGATCGTGCGAAAATTTCAGCGAAGCCGAAGCCGGCCAAGAAATCATCGGCAAAAGCTGCGGCTACTCCAAAGAAGTCCTCAAAGAAGGCCACAGCAAAGGGCCGTCGATAATTTATTCCCGAGACCGCTTGCGGACTTCAACGCTCAATCGTTTGATCTTCTGGTTCAAGGTGGAAAGCGGAATGTGGAAGAACTCCGCCGCCTCCGTCTGGTTCCAGTTGCAACGTTCCAGCCGGTCGGCGATGATGCGGCGCTCAATGTCTTCCATGATCTCGAAGAGGGAAGCATCCGGCTTCTGCTCCAGTATGGCCGCGGTGTAAGGGTTGCTGCGCAACTGTGCAGGAAGCAGGTCCGGAGTGATGTCGGCTCCACTCGAAAGAACCGCTCCGCGCTCCATGGCATTCTCCAATTCACGCACATTGCCTGGCCACTCGTAATCCATCATGACCCGGAGCGTTTCCGGCGTCAGTGTTCTCGGCGAGAGCCCATTCTCCTCCGTGTAGACCTTCAGATAATGGTTGGCGAGAAGCGGTATGTCCTCTTTACGGTTGCGCAAGGCAGGAAGCTCTACCGTGATCACGTTCAGCCGGTAGAAAAGATCCTCGCGGAAGCGCCCTTCTTTCACAGCCTGCTGCAGATTCACGTTGGTCGCGGCCACAATGCGTACATCCACCTGGATTTCCTGTGTGCCGCCCAGATGCATAAAGCGCCGGTCCTGCAGCACGCGCAGCAGCTTGGCTTGCATATCGATGCTCATCGTCCCGATTTCATCCAGGAAAAGAGTTCCACCATCCGCTACTTCGAAAAGCCCCTTCTTTGCGGTCACTGCGGAGGTAAACGCCCCCCGCTCGTGCCCAAAAAGCGTCGACTCGAGTAGATCGGAAGGGACAGAGCCGGTATTTACCGGGATGAAGGCTTTGTCCCGGCGCGGTGAATTCGCGTGAATCGCCTTCGCGACAAGTTCCTTTCCGGTGCCGCTTTCGCCTTGGATGAGAACCGTGGAACGGCTGGGTGCAACCTGTTCGATGAGCGCGAAAAGCCGCAACATGACTTCGCTTTTTCCCACGATGCTTGCGAAAGAGTAGCGCTGCCGGAGGGTGCGCTTGAGCTGGACAACTTCCTGCTCAGCCTGTTGACGCCCGACAGCCGACCGGATATCAGCTAACAGCTTCTCGTTGTCCCACGGCTTCTGGACGAAGTTGGTCGCGCCCGCCCGGATAGCGTCCATGACGTTGCCGACCGTGCCGTACGCGGTGATCATGATGACCGGAAGGTCGGGAATGAGGGACTTGATGCGCGGCAGCAGATCAATGCCGCTTTCGCCCGGCATGGAGAGGTCAAGAAGCAGCAGATCGTAGGTATGACGGGCCAAGAGATCGAGTCCGGACTGACCTTCTACGGCCAGATCCACTCGGAAGCCTTCGAGCGTGAGGAGCGTCTCAAGCGACTCCCTGATGGCCGCCTCATCATCAATGATCAGTACACGTGCAGTGACTCTGGACTCACCACTCCGGATACTCTGTGGGGCTGGCCATTCCGCCAGCGCGGCGTCAGACATGCAATGCCTTTCCTTGTTCATGGTCCGGGGCTTTAGGCCGTTTTCCACGCACCTCACCGGCTTCAGCAGAAGGAAAGAAGAGCCGAAAGGCCGTTCCTTCGCCGACAGTGCTGTCCACTTCGATCGTGCCGGCATGCTCCTGAACGATGCCATATGTAACGGATAGCCCGAGACCGGTGCCTTTTCGCTGGCCTTCCTTCGGATTGCCCTTGGTAGTAAAAAACGGGTCGTAGATCTTGCGCATCACGTCGGGCGGCATGCCAATCCCATCATCCTCGACGCTGATCTGAACGCCCGATGCGATAGCCCGGGTCATGATCCTGACCCGACCCGATCCCCTGTCCTGCAACGCATCCTTTGCATTCAGAACAAGATTGACGATCACTTGCTGCAGTTTGCCCACGTTGCCGTACAGGCGGGGAACATCCGGAGACAGATCGGTTTCAAGCAGCACCCGGCTGGAGCGCAGGGGGGCTTCCAGAAGAACCCTGGTGTCGCGAACCATGGCGTTCACGTCCACGGGCACAAAGTCCACACTTCCCATGCGGGAAAAGTTCAGAAGCCCATTGACGATCTCGGAGGCACGGAACGTTTGTTGCGTGATTTTATCCAGCACTGGCTGCAGCCTTGCCTGGGTCGCCTCGTCGCCGCGGAGTTGCTTCCCAAGCATCTGCGCATAGCTGGAGATCACGGCCAGTGGTGTGTTGACCTCGTGCGCGACGCCGGCAGCCAGCAGCCCGATGGAGGAAAGTTTTTCCGCCTGTGTGAGTTGCGTCTCCATGTTGATGCGATCAGTAATGTCATCGACGATCACGATACGGCCCACCGCGTTGAAATCCTTGTTAAGCAGGGGCGCGATGGTGATGTTGGCGGTGCGTGCTTCGCCGGTTGGGGTCGGGAGACGGAATTTGTATAGCGTGTACACGCCCTGTTCGGCACGCAGCCGGTCGAACTCCTGCAGGAAATCCGCGGAGAAGACTTTAGCCAGAGGCTTGCGCAGCGCCTCAGCGCGGGGCGTGGCATACATCACTTCCATCTGAGCGTTCCAGCTTTCGATGCGGTCGTCGAGATCGACGGCGAACACACCGATATTGATCGACTCCACGATATTTTCATTGAAGTCGCGCAGCCGTTCGAATTCAGCCATCTTCCGTTCCAGACTGTGATAAAGCTGCGCATTCTGGATAGCGATTCCGATGTACCCGGCCAGAGACTCCAGCAACTCGACGTCCTCGCTGGAAAGGAAGTCGCCTTCGCCCGTTCGTCCCAACCCCAGAACGGCAATCGTGCTCAGACCGTAGCCGCCGGGCTCGGCAGCCCGGCAAGGAACGTAGTAGTGCAGGTCCAGGGCGGCCGCCGTCCTGCGCTGTTCTTCCGGGAGCCGCAACATTGTCTGTGGATTTTCGAAGAATACATGGCTTTGTGAATCCCGGCTGTCGAAGTCGAGAAAGCCCAGGTCCAAGTTTCCGGCCGTGTCCTGTCCTGTAAAGGAGACGCCATGCGAAGCGGACAACCGGAACTGAGTTCGCGACGACCCGTGGCGTGGCTCTGCCAGAAACACAGCAACACGTGTGAGCAACAGCGTTTGCGGCAGCCGCTCCACAATGGAGTGCAGCAATGCGTCCAGGTCGGTTTGTGCATTCAGCTCGCGCCCAAACTCTACCAGCGTCTCGCGGTAGTCCAGCCGCTTCTGGTCGAAGATGCTGTCCACTCGGGCCTGGATTAATCGCTTGAGCGGTTCGAAGACCAGGCCGGTCACGATCACCGCGCTGGCAAGACCCCACTCCCGAAGCCGCTCGCTCTGCACGCGGCTGTGAACGATTTCCGCAGCCAGGGCGATGAAACCGAAGTAGGCTCCGACGAGGGCGGCCGTGGCCAAGGTGTAGGTCACGCCGCGCTTGAAAATCAAGTCCACGTCCATCAGCCTGTAGCGCACGATCGCCCAGCTGAAGGTCAGCGGCAGAAGGATGAGAAAGAGGACGGCGACATTCGCCAGGGCTACCGGCACATTGACATCGAGCAGGAAGGGAACAACATACAGGATGGTGAACGGAGCAACGGTCAGGATTGTGCCACGCGAGAGCCACTTCAGCTGCTGCCTCTGCAGGGGCTGCTGCTCACGCCGATAGCGCACCCAGAAAACTGCAGCGGCAACCACGTAGTAGGCCGCGAGGTAGATGTAATCGGTCTGATCGAGACGATGCTGAAGCCGCGCTGTGGGCACCCAGCGGTAGAGAGATAGATACCGAAGTAGAAGGAGAGCCGCGCCGGGAGCGTACAGCGCGACGGTGAGAGCGCGAGCGGTTCTGCGCCGTTCTGTGAAATCCCGGAAGGTCGCCGCGAAGTGCAAAAACAGGGCAGGCTGCAGCGCGTAGGCTGCGAAGTTTGCCCACAGGATTACCTGATCCAACGCATCCAGCCGCTCTGTGTACTTGAAGGCGTACAGGATGAAAGACACGAGGCAGAACACATAAAAATGGGTCGACTTCGGTGCGGTCCACCGCCGGAAAAGCACGTAAATCCCGATGCAGAGATAGACCAGCGCGATGATCCGCAGCTGCAAGTCGGCGTGATCGGCCGGCTCCAGAATGACAGGGATATCCAGAGCGATAGACTGATTACTGCCTGCCACGTGGCGCAGCAGGGAATACATGGCCGGTTTCCAGACACCAACATGAACGAGCTGGAAATCGGCGGCGGCGACCTGCGGCGTAGAAACGCCATTGATGGCTGTGAGCACATCGCCGCGCTTGACTCCGGCGCGGGCTCCGGGTGCGTCCGCGGGAACCACGTAAGCCTGCAGGCCGCCGGCGGCTTCCGTCCATCGAATGCCATCCGTGGGCGCGACATATTGGCCCTGCTGGATGAAGTTCGCGACCGCCAGTCCGAGCACCGCCAGGGTGAGAACCGCCAGCGTGATGGCCAGCAGCCGGGTTTGTGACCCTCTCTTCACAGTGCTCGTTGCTCCGGGACTTTACTAGCTAGCGAGCACGTGGGGGACCAAACCGCGGCAACGTCGTCGTTTGCAGGGATAGACACTTACCTTGACCTGTTCCTGTGCCCTTTCATAGGTGCATACGCTTTCCGGGAGAGCGGCCTGGCCCGCATCTGATTGTATTCTCACCCTTTCGTGACCTTGACCCTGGGGAACGCATGCTGTGAACTGGTAAAACCATGCTTTCTTACCGGCAAAACGCCGAGGCCAACGAGATCCTGGAACGGGACGCCGACCGTCTGCTTCCTGTCTACAATCGCTACCCGGTCGTGATGGACCACGGTCGTGGCGTATACCTGTTTGACACCTCGGGCAGACGGTATTTGGACCTGATGGCCGGTCTGGGAGTGAATGCCCTAGGCCATGCTCATCCGAGAATGGTTGCGGCCATGGCCGACCAAGCCAGCCGGCTGGTACACCTTTCTCCCCAGTATGCTAGCCGCTATCCCGGCGAACTTGGGGAGCGGCTTTGCGACCTCGCCGGCCTGAAGGGAGTTTTCTACTCCACCGGCGGCTCCGAGGCTGTGGAGGGCGCTCTCAAGCTGGCGCGCACGCATGCGCGGCAAAATTTTACCCACGCCAAGCACTGGATCGTAGCGCTTAAGAACTCCTATCACGGCCGCACCTATGGCTCGCTCTCCGTCACGGGACAGGAGAAGTACCGAATGGACTTCGGGCCGGGGTTGCCGCACGTGAGCTTCGTGCCGCGCAACCGCGTGGATGCACTTCGCGCGGCGGTGAACGACGAGACGGCCGCCATTCTGTTAGAGCCGGTGCTCGGTGAGGGCGGCGTCCACGTGCTGGACCGCGAGTTCCTCGCCGAAGCACGGCGTCTGGCGGACCGCCATCATGCACTGCTCATCTTCGACGAGATCCAGTGCGGCTTGGGCCGTTGCGGAGACTGGTTTGCCTTCAGCGAAAGCGGCGTGCAGCCGGATGTTTTAATTCTCGGCAAGCCGCTGGGCGGTGGGGTGCCACTCAGCGCACTGCTGGTGAATGACGAGCTCTTCCACGCCTTCGGTGTGGCAAAGCATGGGAGCACCCTGGGCGGAAGTCCCTTTGCCTGCCGGCTTGGTCTTGAGTTTCTCCGCGTGACCGAAGAGGAGGAACTCCTTGCGCAAGTGCGAGATACAGGGCAGTACCTCCTTAGAATGCTGAAGGATTTGGCTGCCGAAAGTTCCATCGGCGTCGAGGCACGGGGGCGGGGCCTGCTGCTGGGGCTGGAGCTGACCGAGCCTGGCAGGCCGATCGCCGAAGCGGCCTTGCAAGAGGGCGTTTTATGCAATGTCGTGCAGGGCAATGTCATGCGTTTCCTGCCGTCCTTCCTTCTGGAACGCGAACACGTGGACGTGGCCGCCGAGCTGCTCCGCAGGCTGCTCCGGTTCAGGGAGCCCCAAACATCTGACGTTTCCGAGGCGTTGGTTCCGGCAGCTGTCTGACGTGGCTTTTATGCTGCAGCGCGGACGGGTTACAGTGAACGGCTTCGCGCTTTCCTATTTGGAGCGGCCGCCGGCGGTGGCTTCTCGTGCGGCTCCGCTTCTGTTGCTGCATGGATTGATTGCGACGGGAGAGACATTCTCGTCACTGTTGGAAGAGCTGCCGGACGACCGCCGGGTCGTTGCGTTAGACCTGCCGGGTGCAGGTTTCTCTGAGCGTTCGCTTGCATCGGACGTCAGCTTTGCCGGCATAGCTCAGCTCGTGAGCGGTTTCGCCGAGCAGGCAGGGCTCCATCGGCCTGTTTTGCTCGGACACTCTCATGGCGGAGCCTGCGCGCTGCGCCTGGCGGTCTCGCGTCCGGAGCTTCTAAGAGCGCTCATCCTGCTGGCGCCGGCGCACCCGTGGTCGGGTCACGAACGCGCCATCGTGGCCTTCTACCTGTCGGGTGTAGGACGGCGCGTCGCACGGCTGATGCCCTACGTGCCTGCGTGGCTGCACTGGCAGGCGTTCAAGGGTATGTCGGGTCCGAACGGCAAGCGCGATCGTTCCGTGCTCGAACTGTATCGCCAGAGTGGCAAGGTTCCCGGGACAGTCGATCACACCCTGCGGCTGCTCTCTTCCTGGGAGGCAGATATGGCTGCCCTGCAAAGGGACCTCACCCAGAACCCGATCGAGCTGCCGGTCCTCCTGCTGTGGGGAGATCACGACCGAATTGTGCCGGAGCATACCGCAGCGCAATTGGAAGAGCACTTCACGAACTTCCATCACGTGACGCTGCCGGGGATAGGGCATCTGCCGAACGAGGAAGCGGCCGCCTTTTGCGGACAGCACATACGCTCCTGGCTCTCTTTACTCGGACCTATCCAAGCGGCGTAAGGCCAAACTCGTCGGCCAGCCAGGAGCGCATCGCGGCCGCGAATGCATTGAGTTTCGATGCCGGGGAGTTACCGGTTCCGGCGAAGAAGTGATCCGCGCCCGGAATCCAGACGATTCGCTTCGGCTCTGACGCAGCGACGAGAAAAGCTTCCAGCGTGCCTTGGGGGCTGAATTCGTCATGGTCGCCAGAGATGAAGAGCTTGGGAAGGCTGCCGCAGGCGGGCAGGAAGTCATAACGGTAGTCGCGACCGGCAGCGCGGACGGGCAGGCCAAGACCGGCCAAGCCGCGGAGGCGGTGGTCGCCGCAGCAGGCGCGCAGGCCAACGTTGGAGCCGAAGCTGAATCCGGCGAAAAGCAGCGGCAGACCGCCGAACCGGCGGTCGAGCCAGTCGAGCGCGGCGCGAACGTCATCGACCTCGCCACGGCCTTCGTCGTGGGCGCCTTCGCTCAGGCCCGTTCCGCGAAAGTTGAAGCGAAGAACGGGCAATCCAAAGTGCGAGAAGGATTTGGCGGCGTGATAGACAACTTTGTTGTGGAGGGTGCCCCCGCCCAGGGGGTGGGGGTGGGCTACGAGGGCAGCGTAGAGGGCGTCAGGATGGCCGGTGTTGAGGACGGCTTCCAGGCGACCGGCAGGGCCGCGGAGATCGGCCACGGTCTCCACGTGAGAGCGGAAGGGCCTTGTTGCGGTCTCGGTCATCGCCCTCCCCTGCTTTTCCTGCGCAAAATCCTCACAACAGACAGCTTAGATCCAGACCTTGCGTTCCTGAGCCGGCCTCGGCGGACCGCAGGCAGCGTGGCTCTTACGCTGCGATGCCGGTCTTCAGTGTAGCGAAAGCAACAGAATCGGGCCGCAAGTCCAGACGGTTTGAATAGAACGGGTTAGACAGAAAAGCTGTTGACACGATTCCAGCCATGCCGAGCAGCGCAGGGTATGCTGGGCGGATGGGGAGTGCTCCGCTAGACCCGATTGCGTTCACGAGACGGCTCGTAGACATCGACTCCACCACCTATCATGAGGGTGCCTGCGGAGAGTTCCTGGCCGAGTTTCTGGCGGAGCGCAGATGGGATGTTAAGCGTCAGGCTGTCGCGCAGCCGGAGCTTGCGAAGACACCAGGCGCGGGAACGGGCGAGCGCTTCAACGTGATAGCGACGCAGCCGGGCAAGACGCCGGAGGTCGTGCTCTCGACCCACTTCGACACGGTACCGCCGTTCCTCGGTCCGTGCCGGGAAGACGAGACGCACCTTTATGGGCGGGGCGTGTGCGATGCCAAGGGCATTCTGGCCGCGCAGGCGGCGGCAGCCGAGCGGCTGCGGGACGAAGGTGTTCCCGTCGGGCTGCTCTTCGTGGTGGGCGAGGAGCGGGACTCCGCCGGAGCCAAGGTGGCGAACGAACAGGCTTTGCCTTCGCGGTTCCTTATCAATGGGGAGCCAACGGATAACCGGCTCGCAGTCGCTTCCAAGGGCTGCCTCCGAGTCGAGATGTGGGCCCATGGGAAGATGGCGCACTCCGCTTACCCCGAGCTGGGCGAGTCGGCGATCGACAAGCTGCTGGACGCGCTGCACGCGGTACAAGCGCTCGATCTACCGTTCGTGGAGGGACTCGGGAACACCACGCTCAACGTGGGTCTGATCTCCGGGGGGCGTGCGCCGAACGTGATCGCGGACACGGCGGAGGCACACATCCTGGTACGGCTGGTAGGACCCTCAGAGGGTGTCCGCGAAGCCATTCTGGCGGCGGTGGCGGGGCGCTGCGAAGTGAACTTCTCCCTGGAGCTGCGCTTTGTGCAGATGCGGGCGCTCCCCGGTTTCGACACAATGGTGGCGAAGTTCACAACCGATATACCCAGCCTGACGAACTGGGGCGAGCCCTTTCTGCTGGGTCCAGGGAGCATCCACGTGGCGCACACCCCGGACGAGAACATCGCCAAGGCGGAGCTGTTGCAGGCCGTAGAACTCTATGTGCGGCTGGCGCGAGAGTTGCGTGCGCAGAGCTAGCCGAAGGGTGCTCGGGTCTCTTGCCATTGTGGTTGGACTGGCAGCGCTGGTGCCTCTCTGCTACTACACCGTGCCGCAGGGCAATACGGATCTGACGCACTTCGACACGCTGCTGATTCTGGGAGTGCCGGCGCGAGCGCAAGGCGGCGTGAGCCTGGAAGAGCGGTGGCGTGTGGACGAGGCTGCCCGCGAATTCCGGGCCGGGCGGGCGGAGCATCTGCTCTTCAGCGGGGGAGCTAGCTACAACCGCTGGGTGGAAGCGGACGCCATGGCGGAGTATGCGGAAACGCTGGGCGTTCCGGCAGGCGCGATCCTGAGGGAGCCAGCGTCGGTGGATACGCTGAGCAATGTGAAGGAGAGCGAACGTCTGCTGGAAGAGCATGGGTGGCGGAGCGTGGAAGTCGTGACCTCCCCGGAACACATGCCACGGGCGGCTCTTTTCATGGCGCGAACGCACCTACTGTGGCGCATGCACGGGGCGCCGACTCCAGGACAGCAGATCGTGACCTACCGCAGGCGGCTGGTGGAAGAGGCCGTGGCGACAACTATTCTCCGCCTGGGCGGATCGCGGATGGTGAGCTGGATGCACCGCGTGAAGATGCGCTTCAATGTAATGTAAGACGACGCTCTTCGCGGCGGCCTTGCGAAGGTCACCCTGCGCGAAGGCTGTTCATGCCGCGGAAGACCTGCTCGTAGCTCCCTGTCTTCTCCGCGAAGCGCAGGTTGCCGACGCGTTCGGTGAGGATTTCCCCCGACGCGGGCGGGTACGCGAGAACGCGTACGGTCTCGTCGATGAAGTCCGCAAGCGGCATGGCGAGGGGATCTTCGAGCTGCCGCGATCCGCCAAGCTCGGTCTGCACATAGGGCGGGGCGATCTCGAGGACTTGCACGTTGGTGTCCTTGAGCTGGTAGCGCAGGCTTTCCGTCCACGAGTGAATAAAGGCCTTGGAGGCGGAGTAGGCGGGCATCGCGGCAAGCGGGACGAACGCGAGCCCCGAACTGACGGTAACGATCGTTGCCTTCGGCTGCTGGAGCAGTCCGGGGAGCAGAGCCGCATTCAGCCGAAGCACGCCAAGGATGTTGGTGGCCACGATGCTCTCCGCGTCGGGCATGGAGCCGCCCGCCTTCAGGTCTTCGGGGCGGGCGATGCCGGCGTTGTGGATCACCACGTTAAGGGCGGGGAACTCACTTGTGAGCCGGGCGGCAAAGGACTTCGTGCCTTCGGCCGACTCGATGTCGAGCACGAGGGACTTCATGCCCGGATTCGCTTGCGTCACCTCGTCGAGCTTGTTCTGCCGCCGGCCCGCGATGATCACCTGATTGCCTTGTTTGTGCAGCGATTCAGCGAGGCCGCGGCCGATGCCCGAGCCGCCGCCTGTGATGAGGATGATGTTGCCGGTGGGATTCATGGAGATCTCCTGTCCGGGAGGGTAGATGCACCGCAGGTCTGGCGGACGCAGGAATTTAATCAGAGTAGGCTAGGAACGTGGCAAGCCTGCCCAAAACCGATCCCGAGCGTCCGTTCCTCTCGCTCGAAGAGTTGTGGCGATTAAGGGAACGCCTGCGTTCGAAGAGGAGTATCGGAGGCAGAGAGCTGCGATTGCCGAGGAGACCCGCGCACGCGGCGGCCCGGACCTGATTGAGGTTACAGAAGAGGATTTGCAAGGTTGGGTCTGAAACGCGGTGACATCGTTACAGCGGCTCCTGCAGGAGACTTCGGCAAGCCTCGTCCTGTTCTTGTGCTTCATGATGTCACTGATGGCGAGAACGAGACAGTGACCGTTGCTCTCATCACGAGCAATATGCGAAGAGTTCCTGCATTGCGCATAACGGTGGCACCCTCCAAGGTGAATGGGTTGCGCAAACGACCCAGGGTCATGGTTGACCTTGTTCAGACCTTGAAGATAGGGAAGATCGGAAATTTGCTTGATTCTCTGGAGACAGAGGCGATGCGATGGGTGGGTGTCGCTCTCAAACAACATCTTGGCCTTGACTAGCGCAGTAGCCTGCCCTTTTTCCTCACCTGATGAGTCGTTTACCAAGCAGTAAACTCAGGAGCATGGCTGTTGAGTTCACGCACCTTCACCTGCATACCGACTATTCGCTGCTCGATGGGGCCTGCGATGTCGATAAGCTGGCCAAACACCTCCAAGCCATCGGGCAGACGTCGGCGGCGATCACGGACCATGGAAATATCTATGGTGCGGTGCACTTCTTTGGCGCGATGAAGGAGCGCAAGCTCAAGCCCATTCTGGGGTGCGAGCTGTATATCTGCAAGGAAGAGGACCATCGGGCCAAGCCGAACCCGGATGCCAAGTACAACCACTTCGTGGTGCTGGCGGAGAACGAGGCGGGGTATCGCAACCTGGTGCGGCTCACCAGCGAAGCGGCGCTGCACGGGTTTTACCGCAAGCCGCGAGTGAGCAAGAAGTTTCTGGCGGCGCACAGCAAGGGTCTGATCGGGTTCTCGGGGTGCCTGGCAGGCGAGATGAGCCAGCACCTGATGGCCGATGACTACGGGAGCGCGAAGCGGGTCGGCGGCGAGTTCCAGGAGATGTTCGGCAAGGGGAACTTCTTTCTGGAGATCCAGGATCATGGCCTGGCGCCGGACAGGAAGGTGACCGAGGCGATGTTCCGGCTGGAGCGCGACCTGGATATTCCGCTGATTGCGACGAACGACTCACACTATATCGAGGACCGCGATGCGCGCTCGCACGAGGTGCTGCTGTGCGTGCAGACGGCGGACTCGGTGAACAACCCGAAGCGATTCAAGTTCGATACCAACGAGTTCTATATCAAGAGCGCGGAGGAGATGCACCGGCTGTTCGCGCAAAACCCCGAGGTGTGTACGCGGACCATGCAGTTTCCGGAGCGCTGCAATCTGGAGCTGACGAAGGTTGAGAACCCGTTTCCGCAGTTTCCGCTGCCGGCCGGGGAGACGATCGACACGTGCTTCGCGCGGGTGTGCTGGGAGGGTTGGCGTAAGCGGCGGGATTCCGCGATTGCGCATCTGGAGGCGCGCGGGATCCTGCGCAAGACGATTGCGGAGTATGAGGCGCGGCTCGAGCGTGAGATCGAATGCATCCAGGCAATGAAATTTCCTGGCTACTTCATGATCGTGTGGGACTTCATCCGCTACGCCAAGGAGCGGGATATTCCGGTGGGGCCGGGGCGCGGGTCGGCGGCCGGGTCGCTGGTGGCCTATGTGATGGAGATCACGGACATCGATCCGCTGCAAAACGATCTGCTGTTCGAGCGCTTTCTCAATCCGGAGCGGGTGAGCATGCCGGATATCGACATCGACTTCTGCATGAACCGGCGCGGCGAGGTCATCGAGTACGTACGGCAGAAGTATGGGCAGGACCAGGTCGCCCAGATCATTACGTTCAACACGATGGCAGCGAAGGCGGCGATCAAGGACGTGGGCCGCGCCATGGACATGCCGTACGGAGAGGTGGACCGCATCGCCAAGCTGGTGCCGGCGACGATCGGGATCACGCTGGAGCGAGCACTGAAGGACTCGCCACCGCTGGCCGCGGCGTGCGAGGCGGACCCCAAGGTTCGGGAGCTCATCGAGACCGCGCAACGGCTGGAGGGGCTGGTGCGCGGTGCGGGGGTGCATGCCGCCGGCGTGGTGATCGCGCCGCAGCCGCTGACCGAGCTGGTGCCGGTGACGCGGACCAAGGACGAGGCCATCGTCACGAGCTACGACATGAAGGCCGTGGAGAAGATGGGCCTGCTGAAGATGGACTTCCTGGGGCTCACGACGCTGACGGTGATCGATGACTGCCTGAAGCTGATCAAGGCGAACCGGGGTGAGACGGTCGACATGACAACCCTTCCGCTGGACGATGCCGAGACGTACGAGAGGGTGTTCCACAAGGCCCTGACCAGCGGTGTATTCCAGTTCGAATCGGGCGGAATGCGCGATGTGCTGCGGCGCTACAAGCCGAATTCGGTGGAGCACCTGACCGCGTTGAATGCGCTCTACCGGCCAGGGCCGATGGGCATGATCGACGACTTCATCGAGCGCAAGTGGGGGCGCAATCCGGTGGAGTACACGCTGCCGGAGCTGGAGCCGCTGCTGCGCGAGACGCTGGGCGTGATGGTCTACCAGGAACAGGTGATGCAGATCTCGAACGTCATCGGCGGCTACTCACTGGGCGGCGCGGACCTGCTGCGGCGCGCGATGGGCAAGAAGGATGCCGCGGAGATGGAAAAGCAGCGCGAGATCTTTCTGCGCGGAGCAGCGGAGCGGAAATTCCCGAAGGCGCAGGCGGGCGAGATCTTCGACCAGATGGCGAAGTTCGCGGGGTATGGGTTCAACAAGTCGCATTCTGCGGCGTACTCGCTACTGGCGTACCACACGGCGTGGCTGAAGACGCACTACCCGGTGGAGTTCATGGCGTCGCTGCTGACCAGCGAAACCAGCAAGCCGGAGAACGTGGTGAAGTATATCGGCGAGTGCCGCGAGATGGGCATCACGGTCCTGCCGCCTGACGTGCAAATTTCGGCGGCCAACTTCACGCCGAACGGCGATGCGATCCGGTTCGGGCTGGCGGCGATCAAGAACGTCGGGCACAATGCGATCGAGAGCGTGCTCGAGGCGCGCGCGGAGCTGCACGCGAAAGGAAAGAACGGGTTCAGCACGGTGTGGGAGTTCTGCGAGAAGGTCGACCTGCGGCTGATGAACAAGCGCGTGCTGGAGTCTCTCTGTAAGGCGGGCGCGCTGGATACGTTCGGGCCGCGGAGCCGTGTGATGGCGGCCATCGACAAGGCCATCGAGCGGGCGCAGCGCTCCCAGAAGGATGCGCAGGCAGGGCAGCACGGGTTATTTGGAATGTTCGACGATGGGCCGGTGAGCGGCGTGGCCGCGAGGGATGAGAATGCATTGCCGAATGCACCGGAGTGGGATGAGCACACGCGGCTGGCGAACGAAAAGGAAGTGCTCGGCTTCTTCGTGAGCGGACATCCGCTGGAGCGGTATCGCGAAAAGCTGCGCAACCTGAAAGTGGTGGATACGGCGACCGCCTGCGAGATGAAGCCGGAGCCGGTGGTGTTTCAGCGTGGGCGGCGCGACGAGGGCGCGAACGAAATACAGGTCGCGGGTGTCATTACGGGGCTGAAGGTGGCCAAGTCCAAGCGCTCTGGCGAGATGTACGCGCAGGCCTGCCTGGAGGACACGGCCGGGAAGATCGACCTGATCGCTTTTCCGCAAAGTTATGGGGCCCTGGCGGAGAAACTGAAGATCGATGTGCCGGTGTTGGTGCGCGGGTCGTTGCGCGGCGAAGAGGATTCCGCGCCGAAGCTGGCGGTTTCGCAGATCACGGCGCTGGAGGACGTGAAGGTAAAGCTGCCGGAGGCGCTGCGGGTGCGCGTACCGCTGCACAGCCCGGACGAAGCACTGCTGGAAAAGCT
This sequence comes from uncultured Acidobacteriaceae bacterium, assembly GCA_964246235.1. Taxonomy (GTDB): domain Bacteria; phylum Acidobacteriota; class Terriglobia; order Terriglobales; family Acidobacteriaceae; genus Granulicella. The sequence goes on along the minus strand of CAXTPR010000011.1, from coordinate 84,725 downwards.
GCTGGCGCTGTTCCAGAGCGCGCCGGGCGCGGGAAAGGTCATGCTGCGGCTGGAAGAGCCGGAGGTGTTTTCGGCGGAGCTGGAGCCGCAGGGCTGCAGCGTGGCGGCGGATGTGCAGTTCATCGAGCGCGTGGAGAGCCTGGTGGGGCAGGGAGCGGTGCAGGTGATTGCATGATGGCCAGAGCTAGATGGAAGCATCTTTGCGGCATCGCAACGTACCTTGCCGGCGGCGCAGCATTGGCTCAGGGCCTGAACCTGCCGATGAACTACCAGCTTGTGCTCGACAATGCGGAGGTACGGGTTCTGCGCGTGCACTATGGGCCGCACGAGAAGGTAGCCGTTCATGACCACCCAGCCTTCCCTACGGTGTTCACGTACCTGAACGATAGCGGCGTGGTGCGGCTCAGCCATGTCGATGGAAGCAAGCTGGTGCCAGTCGACCGCCCGCCAACGCACGCGGGCGCGTTCCGCATTGCGCCGGGCCGCTTCGAGCGCCATAGCGTAGAGAACCTGGGGGACGCGCCCTCTGACTATCTGCGCGTTGAACTGAAGAGCATGGCGCCGGGGACGATTTCAGACGAGTTCCGCGGTCCCGCGCCGGCACAGCCTCTGCTTACAGGAACAAGTGTCGTGTACGACAACCCTGCGCTGCGGGTCGAGCGGGTGATCTGCGATCCGGGCAGCACCTGCACCCTGGCAGCAGAACCGGCACCCTCCGTGCTGATCGCTATTACGCCGGCAGCTTTGATGGGTGGGTCTGCCGCGCAGATGCTGAGCCTGGAGCAACCGGCAAGCTGGCTGCCTGCGGGGCAGCGGAGTGCGGTGCGTTCGGCTGGGGCAGCGCCCGCGCAGATGCTACGGATTGTGCTGCTCAGGCCGTGGAGGCCGTGAGAAAGCTTTGCCCCGCTCCTCGTGCAGAAGCTGTTGTATAGCACGCTCGAACGCATCACGGTCCACCACGCCGGCGTGGGAGACAGCGATGCGGCCGTGGCGGTCGATCAGCACGGTGAGCGGCATCTCTCTGAGGCCGAAGCGGTCTCCTACAGCGTCTGTGCCGATCGCAACGGGATAGCTCATGTGCCACTTGGTCATGAAGGGCTTCACGATGGCGGGGCTCTCGCCGTACATGTCCAGACCGACCAGGGACAGCCCTTCGCCGCTGTATTTGCGGCCGAAGCCGACGTACCAGGGAAGCTCGACCTTGCAGCCGCCGCATGTGGTCGCCCAGAAATCCAGCAGGACCACTCGGCCGCGATAGCGAGAGAGCTTGATTTCCTTGCCGTACACGCCGGGCAGCGCAAAGTCAGGTGCCATCGTTCTGCTCCCTGCGGGAATCATGGCCTGCGGAGACGCAGGTGCCGCCTGGGACGGCAGCGTGACTGCCGGGGCAGCCGTGAACGCGGCCATGGCTGCCAACAGGCAGCCGGTCCAGGTGAGCGGAAGCCACGGCACAGGCGATTCTCCTTGAGGGCTCAGTCGTTCACAGGTTAGCTCACGGGCAGCGCGCCGACAAAGGTGCAGCGGCAGCGAAGCCGTCCAGCGATGTGCAGTCACAGGACCAGCAAGCCTGCGTGGCGGTTGGTTTCGCATACAATCAGGAACGGTACTCTGATGGCCGAAACAGTGCAGTCGAAGATCCCTGCCGCGCCGGAAGCACCGGTCCCGGAAGCATGGCGCAAGACCGAGTTGGCGCGGCATGAAGGACGTCCGTACCCGATGGACTACATTCAGACGATCTTCACCGATTTCAGCGAGATCCACGGCGACCGGCAGTTTGCCGACGACTCTGCGATGACCGCTGGGATGGCGCGGTTCCACGGAGATCCGGTGCTGGTGGTCGGCAACCTGAAAGGGCGGAGCCTGAAGGAGCGGGTGGCGCGCAAGTTCGGCTCGCCGGACCCGGAGGGCTACCGCAAGGCGCTGCGGGCGATGCGCCTGGCGGAGAAGTTCGGACACCCGGTGTTTACGTTTATCGACCTGGCGGGAGCAAATCCGGGATTGGGCGCGGAGGAGCGCGGGCAGGGCGAAGCCATCGCCCGCAACCTGCTGGAGATGAGCCGTCTGCGCGTGCCGACGATCGCGACGATTACGGGCGAAGGCGGATCGGGCGGGGCGCTGGCGCTGGCGGTCGCAGATCGCGTGCTGATGTTGGAGAACGCGATCTACTCGGTGATTTCGCCGGAGGGATGCGCGAGCATCATGTGGAAGGATGCCAGCAAGAAGCAGCAGGCCGCGGCGGCGCTGCGGTACACGTCGAAAGACGTGCAGAAACTGGGCTGCGTGGATGACGTGATCGCGGAGCCCGAGGGCGGTGCGCAGACCGATGTGAGCCGGGCCATGGAGCTGGTGGACGGTGCGCTGCAGCGGCACCTGAGCGAGCTGAAGGCGCTGCCGCTCGAGGCGTTGCTGGAAACGCGATATGCGAAGTTCCGCAGCATTGCGCAGTTCTACACAGCGGCATGAGCCTGGCCGGAGATCGCTTTTCCTTTGCTGACCCCCAACACCCCGCGTCCTGAATCCATGCCGCCCGACCGTTTACAGACCGCGCTGCCGCGCTCCCTGCAGCTTGCGCTGTTTCTTACCGGACTGGTGTGGTCCGTCGCGGCCCGGCTGGCCGCGGTGCGGGCGGCGCATGGAGTAGCGCGAGCGCTGCACGCATTCGATTGGGAACCGCTGCTGCGGGAGACGGCGTTCCTGTTTCTGCTGCTGAGCGGCTTCACGGCCTTGAGCTGGGTGGCCACACGCCGCGGTGGTGTGCGGGTGGTGAATGCGTTGCCGAAGCGTACGACGGCGAGGCAGGAGTGGCGGCAGGGAGCGGCGCTGGGCTGGGCCCTGCTCCTGGCGGCGGTCCTGCCCATGGTGGCGCTGGGCCACCTGCATCCGGAGTTTTCGCTGACCGGGCACGATCTGTTCGTGTTACTGCTCTCCGCGATGGCCCTGCTGGCCGGGTCGCTGGCGGTGGAGGTGGCGTTCCGTGGGTTCCTGTTCCGACAGCTCATTGGCGCCGTCGGTCCGGGAGCGGCGACGGTCCTTCTGGCAGGAATCTTTGCGCTGGCTTCAAGCTTCGGCACGTTTGGCCCGCATGCGGGGGCGCGCAGCGTGCAGGTCACCTTTGTCGCGGGTCTCTTCTTTGCGCTGGCCTACCTGCGAACCCATGGGCTATGGCTGGGATGGGGGTTGCGCTTCGGCTGGGGTGTGATGACCGCGATTGTGTTCGGGCTGCCGCTGAGCGGGTCGTCCGAGTATGCGAGTGTGGTGTTTACCAACAGGAGCGGGCCTGGGTGGCTGACCGGCGGAGCCTATGGACCGGACGGGGCTTTGTGGACCGCCGCGGTTCTGCTGCTGGGCATGGCGGCGCTGTATGCGTTGACTCGCGATTACGCGTGGAACTATACCCATGCGCCGATCGTGGCGGCGGGCTATGCCATGGTGGTGCCGCCGCCGGCGGCGCACGCGGCCATGGAGAACGCCGCGGCCGCGCAGCCGGTACTGGTGCAGATCGCTCCCGTTACTTCCGTGGCGGCGTCGACGATGCCGGCTGCAGAAGCTGAGCTGCGGGCACGGGACGCGGGCGGAGCCGCGCCCTAGGCGGGGTGTTGCGAAGTGCACGGTGCAAGGAGCACAATCGCGGTATCCGGAGTTGCTCGCCCGCCGAGGTGATCCTGATGGGCCCACGTTGTCTGCGCTTTCTTCTTCCGACCGGCTGGTTGTTGGTGTGGGCATCGCTCGCCATGCCTGTGCTGCGGGCGCAGGTCTTCGTGGTGGGAGAACGATCGGCGGAGGCCGACGTCACGACGGAGTTCCACGCCACGCACGTGGAGTTGCCTCGAGAGCCGCTGGACGAGCGCGGGCACCTGCAGCTGCTGCGGGATCTGGAAGCGGAGCAGGGCTTTGCGCATCGCGAACTGCCGCTGGGTGCCGGGCTCACGCTCCTGGCGAACGGAAACATGACGCCGCGCGACGCTGCCTACAAAAAGATGCTGTACGAAAAAGGCCAGTCCGCCGCGCCGGGCGACCGCGTGGCCATCACGGCTCTGAAGTTCGAAAATGAACGTCTGATCATCGACTTCAACGGTGGGCCGTACGCCAAGCACCGCTTTCTAAGCCACATTTCGCTGAACGACATGCCGCTGGCGCAGCAGGGACCGATGGCTACTGGATGCCGGGTCACGCTGGTATTCGAGGGCGGCATCCCGGATGTCACAGCCGCCGAGGTGAAGGCGCTGCTGGATCCGCTGGTGGACTTCCGGGCGAAGACCAGCGAGGAAGCCTACGCCAACACGCTGCAGCCGAAGGTGCGCGCGGCAGTCGAATCGCACGAGGTGCTGGTGGGCATGGACCGGAGGATGGTGCTGGCCTCGGTGGGGGTGCCGCTGAGCCGGCATCGCGAGCACACCGACGCGGCGAACCCGGACAGCCCGCAATGGGAAGAGTGGATCTACGGCCAAACGCCGCAGCCGATCGAGTTTGTGCGCTTCCGCAACGGGCGCGTGGTGCGGCTGGAGATTGCGGCGCTGGGCAAGCCGGTGGAGATCCGCGACAAGAATGAGCTGGGCAACGAAGGCGTGCCGGTGCTGCAGGCTCGAACCATCCTGAACGGCGACACCCAGCCGACGGCCGAGGGCAGCAAGCAGACTGCACCGACGCTGCGCAAGCCGGGCGAGGTACTCGAGGGAGCGCCGGGCATGGGCAAGGTCAATCTGCCGGCGGACACACCCAAACAGCCGAAGCAGATGGCAGGTGGGGAGCGGTAGAGTCGCTAGAAGTCAGAAAGAACTTCAGGACCGGATTGCGTCACCGCGACGACATCACAGTGGCGCATGCCACCGTAGCCTTTGAAGTAGGCGGCGGGTTCCACGTTGAACGTCATGCCGATCTCTAAAACGTCCTGAGAGAGCGGGTGGATGCGAGGCAGTGCGTTGGCGTAGGCAGCGGCGAAGCCGACGCCATGGCCGGTACCGTGCCGGAAGGCTTCACCAAAGCCATGGGCGGTCATGACCTGCCGGGCTGCGGAATCTACGTCGCGGGCGTGGACGCCGGGATAAATGACGTCAAGGGCCGCCTGGCGGGCCTCTGCGATGGCGGCGCGCATCTCCTCATGGCGAGGCGGCGGAGCGCCGACGGTGTAGGTGCGGGTGACGTCGGTCCAGAAGCCGTCGCCGCAGGTGTTGGCGTGGATCATGACGAGATCGCCGGTCTGGATGCAACGCTGGCGAGTGCGAGCGTAGGCTGCCGCGGCGGTCGCGGAGTTGGGCCCGGACATGCAGAAGAAGAAGCCATAGCTGCGCTGGAACGCCCCGGCTGCCGGAGAGCTGTCGAAGGCTGCCTGGATTATGGCGGCAACTTCGGCTTCGCGCAGACCGGGCTGCAAGGCCCGCTCGACGGCGGCGTAGCCCTCGCCGGCGACCCGCATGCCCTTGCGCATGAGCGCGAGCTCACGCGGAGTTTTAGCAGCCTTTTGCTGTTCGAGCAGGAGATCGCAGGAGACAAGCGCAGCTTGGGGCAGCAGATCGGCGAGAAGGCCGCGCAGGGAGGCGCGAAAGTCGGTGAGCACGGCGTAGGGAGCGGGCTGTTCGCCGAGCTGGAGCGGCAGGCCGATGGTGGCGTGCTCCAGGCCGAGGCTCTTGAGGAGTTTGCCTAACGGTGCTTGCAGCTCCTGGATGGGACCGGTGAGTCTGTCCTTGAGCTCGGGACTGTAGGGAACAAGCTGAGCAGCGCTGGTGCTTTCGGCGAGCTCCTGTTCGTCTTCCGGCACGATGACGTGGCACTCTCCCTCGGCGGTGAATACAGCCACGCTGGTGGAGAAAATAGGCCAGTAGCCGGTGAGCAGGAGAACATCGCTCCCCGACGCCGAGACGATCGCCTGGAGGCCGGCTTCGCGCAGAGCGGCGCATAACCGCGCGGAGCGCACGCCATCCTGCCTGGCTTCCTGATCTTGCTTGCTGTCGGCAGGCATGCGGAGTCTCCTTGTGGCGCCCGGCGGATAGAGGTGCGGAACAGGTAGATGGGACGGGCGGGGGAGCGGCGGCAGTTGTCTGCGATTGAAGCAGCGGTAGTCTGGTGGGCGTGTGGAGCAGGCACCCAGAACGCAGCAGGCGGGCCAATGGCGATGCAGTTCCGCTGTACTGCGTGTTTGCACTCACCGGGGTAGGCACGGCGGTGCTCGGAGCGACGCTGCCGATGACACGCATGCACTGGCAGCTCACCGACGGAAGTGCCGGAGGCATGTTCCTGGTGTTCTTCCTGGCGTCATCCCTGGGATCGCTCGTGCCACGGCGGAACACTTCGGCGGAGGTTGCGGGCGGAGGAACAATGGTTGCGGTTGCCTGCATGGCGTTAGGCGTGACGCAGGGAGGCGCCGTGTTTGCGGAAGTTGCAGCTTTCGGGCTGGGACTGGGCTTCACGATCAGCACAGTGACGCGCGTTCGGCTGCTGTGCGCGGAGACAGCGACAGCGCGGGTGCGGGAAGTCAATCGGATGAACCTGGTGTGGGGTCTGGGTGCCTTTCTTTGCCCGGCGGCAGCCAACGGGATGATTCGCCATGGGGGTGTGAAGGCGATGTTCTTCAGCCTGGCGGCAGCTTTCGGAATCTTTGCAGGCTGGATAGTGACCGGGACCCTGGGGAAGACAGACTGCGGTCCGGCCGCGGCTCACCCGGACAAACACCCATTACAAAGTTTGCCGTGGATGGTGGCCGTAGCGGCCTTCCTGGTGGTCGGTTTGGAGAGCTCCTGCGGATCGTGGCTGGCGACGTATGCGCATCGAGTCGGCACCGGGTGGGCGCCGGTCGAAGCGACAACGCTGTTCTGGCTAGGGCTGCTGGCCAGCCGTGCGTTGTGTTCGACGCTCTGGATGCAGAGGTTTTCGGTGCGGCAGGTGCTGCTGGGCTTCCTTGCCTGCGCGGCGGCTGGGTGCGCTGGGCTGCTCGCGTCCGCGAAAGAGGCCTGGGTCCTGCAGGCGGCGTTGCTGCTGGGAATTGGCGTGGGACCGGTCTTCCCCATACTGCTCGCGATGGTTCTTCCGCAGGTGCAAGGGAATGTGATCCTGGTCATCGCCGGCGCAGGGTCGGCGGTGCTGCCCTGGCTAACGGGCTTGCTCTCCCAACGATTCGGATCGCTACGGGTTGGTTTGGCGGCACCTGTGGCTACCGGGGCTCTTTTACTGGCGATGGGACCGGGGTTGGCAGGAACCCTGGAGGGTCTGGGAGGTGCTCCTCGCGAAACGCGGCCTATGGAGCCCATGGAGATCGCACGGCGAGGACACTAAGCGCCACCGTCTCCGAAGCGCAAATCGGCTGTGCCCACCGAGGAGAAGGTCGCGTCGACCACGGAGGTCTTGTCAGCAAGGGTGTTACCGGTCCAGGATCCTGTGGTAATCCACTGACCGGCCTGCAGGCCGCCGGTGCGCTGCGCGCCCTGGTTGGCGAGCCACGGCAGCAGCTTGAGCAGGTCGCCGGAGGTGTTGGAACCGGTACGCTCGACGCGCACGATGCCATCGACAACGAGCGAGACATGTTCTGCGCTGAAGTCCACCGAGCGCCAGCCTGCGAAGGCGGGACCGTAAACGAAGCCGCCGTGCATCTGGAGATCGGCAAACGAGGCGTTCTTCGTCGCAAGGGCCGGGTCGAGGAAGGCGGACTCGAGGACTTCAAGAACGGGATGGCAGGAGGCCATCGCGGCGAGGACCTCATCACGGGTGTAGGGCGTGTCGGTTGCGGCGCGGGCAGGAAGGTCCTGGCCGACGAGAAAGGCGATCTCGGCTTCAAGGCCGCGGTAGCGCCAGCGCGGGCCGGATAGTGTGCTGCCGGAAGCTGCCATCCAGGCCAGAGGCATGGGAGCGAACATCGGAGTGGCTTCAGGGCTGGGCGCACCAATCTTCCAGCCGCCGATGGCGCCATAGCTGAAGGCGAGGCGGTCTTGCACGAAGTAGACCTCGTCCAGGTCCATCGGGCGCAGGGCTTCCGGTAAATCGGAAAGACACTCCCCGGTGCGGCGGGCGTCAAGCAGCAGGTCGGCAGCCTGCAGGAGTTCGGTTTCGCGGCTTCCGGTCAAAGCAGTTTTCCTCAGGTAAGGCGTCCCTCTGATCGTATCCGCAAGAAGGCTGGGAAGCACGGGAGGCCGGACACTTCGGGGCTAAACAGGACCCGAGCGAGTGTTTTCGAGATGTGGAGGGAGCCAAGATGCAGATTCCTTCCCGTCGCTTCGCTCAGGGTACAAAAGGACGACAGGCAAAAGGAAATCATCACACCGCCAGGAGAACGACCCGGTCTTTTTTCACCTGCGGTATTGGTCGTCCGTTACCTTTTCCAGCCAATCAGCGACTTTGCCGTCCAAAGATTCGGTGACGGCAATGTGGGTCATGCCTGTTGTGGGCGCCGCGCCGTGCCAATGCTTCTCTCCGGCCTCAAACCAAACAGAGTCGCCGGGGTGGACCTCTTCGATAGATCCGCCGTCGCGTTGAACCCAGCCGCATCCTGCCGTGATGAGAATGGCCTGCCCAAGCGGATGCGTGTGCCAGGCCGTGCGCGCGCCGGGCTCAAAGGTCACGCTGCCAGCGGAACTACGTCCCGGCCCCGTCGCCGTAAAAAGCATATCCACGCGCACTGCGCCCGTGAAGTATTCGCTAGGACCCCTGGTTGAAGGCTTGGATCCGACTCTTTGAATGTTCATCGTTTCTCCTGTTCTCTCGCTTTCGAGAGGGCCAAGCCACGCAGAGCACGGAAGGCAGCCGCCTTCAAGCATGTGGCGGCGATCGAACCGCCAAAACCAGCCTGCTGCTCTACGGTAACGGCCTGAAAGAGACGTAGTCACGGCCCAGATAAAGACGGAACGTGCCGGTGGCCGGCTCACTCGCTGCAACCTGCAGCGGCCTGGGCCGCTTGAACTCCGCCTCGTGCGAGACCGGAACCTGAAGAAGCTCCTTGCCGCCCAAATTCATCAGGAGCGCGTGGCCCTCCACAAAGCCGCCCCCGTAGGCGCCCGGTTCGAGCCGTTGGCCTCCGAAATCCATGGCAACGCTGGTAAGCAAGCTGAACTGGTACCGCTCCCGCAGGCCGGAGGAGTAGCCGCTCGCATCGACCAGGGCGAACTCGATGATGTTGCCTTCCCCGGCCTGCACACCGCCGCTGTTACGGAGCTGGGTGGTGGCCACCTTGCCGGCGAAAAACACCGACGCCGGGACCGTTTCCTGGAGCAACTGCTGTTGCATGACGGCCGCTGCTGCCACGCCAGCAGCGGCTTGCTCAGGGACCGGAGCCTGGAAGCCGCAAAGAAGCAAGGGAAGGAAGGTGGCGCTCAGCTTCACGATTCTCATCACGGGACCTCGGCAAGCAGTCTAGCAATTTCTGCCTGCCCCATCGGAGGAGGAGAGCCGCTTTCCCGCTGTGAAGGACGATGGCGACCTATCGGAGCTCCTGGCGCGGAGTTTCGCTTCACGCCAGGCCGCGCAGGACGCGAGTCCGCCTCACCGAAACACAACAATTTGAGGTAGATTCGAAACACACACTCCATGCGGATGAACTGAGCTTCAGTTGATCCGGCAACCACGTTGACGGCGCCATCTGCCGGGATCTCCCGAGCTCCTTGTCGCTGAACACCCCGCCGATGAGACCTTGCAGGCTCGTCATGGGGGCGGCATTCCACTACGCCAGCCGCTTGCCGGCGGGAGATTCAATGACGTCTCGCGGAACGTTTGCGCTCTCCGGCCTCCTTGCCGTTCTTCTGACGGGTTGCTGCACCTTGCGTGCGCAAGCACCGGCACCGGCCTCCATCCTGGGCCACACCCCGGGTGACGATTTCTACCTCGCCAACTATGAGGAAGCCGTCAAGTACTTTCACGCGCTGGCCGCAAGCACCGACCGGATGAAGATGTTCACCGTCGGGAAAAGTACGCAGGGACGCGACATCGAAGTGGGTGTGATCTCTTCGCCGGAGAACCTGGCGCGGCTGGACGAATACAAGAAGAATGCGCGGCGGCTTGCCGTGGCGGATGGCCTGGACGATGCCGGGGCGCTGGCACTGGCGAAGCAGTCCAAGGTTATCGTCCACATTGACGGCGGACTGCACTCGTCCGAGGTTGCCGGTGGACAGCATTCCATCGCGCTGGCCTACAAGCTCGTTTCGGCCAAGGGCGATCCGGAGGTCGAGGCGATCCTGAACAATGTGATCCTGGTGCTTTGGCCGACGCTGAACCCGGATGGTCAGGACATGATCGTCTCCTGGTACCGGAAAAATGTAGGGACCAAATACGAGGTCGCGCCGATGCCCTGGCTTTATCAGGAGTACGTGGGGCACGACAACAACCGCGACGGCTTCATGCTCAACATGAAAGAGGAACAGGTTGTCGCGAAGACCGAGATCGAGTACAGCCCGGATATCTTCTACTGCCAGCACCAGACCGCACCGTTCCCCGCGCGCATCTGGATTCCTCCATTCGCGGACCCGATCTCAGGCAACGTGAGCCCGTATGTGCGCAGCTGGCTGAACGTCATCGGCACGAACATGTCGGCCTATCTCGACCAGCACAACATGCCGGGCGCCATCTCGGAAACGCAGTTCGATAACTGGTATGCGGGATTCACCGACTGGGCCGGTGTATTCCGCGGTGAGATCTCGTTCTTCACGGAGACGGCGCTGTACCGGTATGCGACGCCCCGCTTTTACACGGTGGACGAGTTTCCCGCCGAGTATGCCGACCTGCGCGCGCTCAGCATGTACACCACTCCCTGGGAAGGGGGCTGGTGGAGGCTGAAGGATGCGGTCGATTACATGGTGGCTGCGTCCATGTCCGTGCTCGACCTGGCCGCCAAGAACCACGAGGCGCTGCAATACAACCGCTACCAGACGGCACGCGACAACAAGCATCGGTCGGAGCCACCGTTCGCGTATGTCATCAGCAGCAAGCAGGCAGACGTTCCGGAGGCCGGCCTGCTGGCGCAGAAGATGATCGACAACGGGCTGGACGTGTACCGGACTGAGGGTGGGTTTCATGCCAATGGAATCAGCTACCCGGCCGGGTCCTGGGTGATTCCGATGGACCAGGCGTTCTCTCCCATGGCGAAGGAGTTGATAGAGCGGCAAGTGTATCCGGCAGCGGCGTCGGACCAGACAGCTGCCGGGTCTCATCTGCCCTACGACATCACGGGCTGGACGCTCCCCTTGCAGATGGGCGTGGCGGTCGACACTGTCTCCGATCCGCTGGAAGCGGAACAAAGGGGCAAGATGGCGAAGGTCGATCGGGTGACGTTGCCGGAGGTTTCCATAGAGGGCGCGGGGCCTGTGTTCGCCGTGAGCCACAAGCCCAACAACGCATTTCAAATCGTGAATGCCGCGCTGGCCCAGGGCGCAACCGTGTCACTGGCTTCGGATCCGGTGAAGGCGTCGCAGGGCAGCGAACGAGGCGCTTTCCTGGTGAGCGGGATGAGCCGTGCCGCCATGGCGGACCTATCTTCCAGGTTCTCGGTGGCGGCTGCGGGGATCGCCGCCGTCCCGGAGCATACGGTTGCGCTCAGGAAAGCACGCATCGGGCTCTACCGTCCGTGGAACGCGTCGATAGACGAGGGCTGGACACGCTGGATCCTGGAGAACTACAACTTCGGCGCGAAGAGCCTGTACAACGCGGACATCCGCTCGGCGAATTTGCGCAGCCGCTACGACGTCATTGTGCTGCCCGACATGAACAGCAATCAGCTGATGAACGGCTTCCGGGCAGGGTCGGTTCCCGGCCAGTACGCCGGCGGCGTGACCAGAGACGGGGTCGAAAACCTTCGTGAATTCGTGCGCGCGGGCGGGACGCTGGTGGCATTCAACCAGGCTGCCTCCGCGCTGGTTCCACTCTTCTCGCTGCCGGTTCAGAACGTCTTGCAGGGAATGGGGCCGGACAAGTTTTATTGCGCCGGAGCGCTGCTGCGCATTGAGACGCAGCACTCCGAGCTGCCCATCAACTTCGGAGTTCCGGCGGCACCCGTTGTGATGTTCGAGAGAAGCCCGGCATTCGATTTGCTGCCGGGATTCAAAGGCGCTGTGCTCGCACGCTATCCGAAACAGGGAGATGTGCTGGAAAGCGGCATGATCCTGCATGGAGAGGTTCTGCATGACAAGGTCGCCGCGCTGGAGGTCAGCTTCGGCAAAGGACGTATTTTCCTCTACGGCTTCAAGCCGCAGCAGCGTGGGCAGGCGCATGGAACGTACCGCTACCTCTTCAACGCGCTCTACGGCTTCGACGATCCGCCCATGCCCGCCGAGGGTCCCGCCGCGTCGCCACGCGCCCCGGGCGAGAGCTCAGAAGCCCTGGGTCCGGCGGGGAATGGCACGAGACCTGCCGCCCCGGCGGCTGAGGCGGTGAACGGAGCGGGTGGAGCCAATGGCAGCGCGGGCGGGAACCGCGCTCGGCGAGCGGGTGGAACGTCATCGCCCTGATCCCCACCTGCCGAAGACCTTGCCTTCGGCGAAGCCAAATGCTCGGTGCACAATGCAGGAAAGCAGCAGCAAAGCCTGCTGTGCAACCTCATCAGCAGTTCAGAACAGACATACAGTCGCAGGAGAGGTCTTGATGAAACTTGGTTCTTTCGGCATGGTTCTGGGCATTGTGATGAGCGGAACGTCCGCCAGCCTGATGGCGCAGAGCGCTCCCGATCTCTCGGTGGCGCGCGATCCGCAGCAGAGCATCGATCAGCCCTACACGGCGAAGATACAGCAGTACACCACCGGACCTGACTTCACGTCGGCGCTGGTAAATTACCTGCCGGCTTCCGCGACCGTTCCCTCTCCCATGAAGGTGCTGGGCGATGTGGCCGGCGCGCCGGACATGCTGCCGTACGCGGAAGACGTTTACAAGTACTTCCGCATGCTGGCGGACAGCTCGCCGCGAGTGAAGGTCTTCACGATCGGACATACGGAAGAAGGCCGCGAGATGATCGCCGCCGCCATCGCGGACGAGAGCCTGCTGAAAACGCAGAAAGAGAACGATGAGCGGCTCGCGAAGCTCGCCGATCCGCGCACGCTGGGCATGGACGACGCGAAAGCGCAGCCACTGATCGATGCCTCTTACCCGGTGTACTACATCACGGGGACGATTCACTCCACGGAGACGGGCGCGCCCACCGCTCTGATGGAACTGGCCTACCGGCTCGCGGTAGACGACTCGCCGTACATCAAGTACATCCGCTCGCACATGATCGTGCTCATTACGCCGGTGGTGGAGGTGGACGGGCGCGACCGCATGGTGGACATCTACAAATGGCACAAAGCGCATCCGGGGCAGGACTGGCCGCGGCTGGTGTACTGGGGCCACTATGTGGCGCACGACAACAATCGCGATGCCATGGGCATGACCCTGGACCTGACCAAAAACGTGCTGAATACGTTTCTCGGCTGGCATGCGCAGGTGCTGCACGATCTGCATGAGTCTGTGCCGCTGCTCTACGACAATACCGTTGGAGACGGGCCGTACAACGCGTGGATCGATCCGATCCTGGCGGATGAGTGGGAGGAACTGGGCTGGAACAATACGGCGCAGATGCAGAGCCTGAACATGCCGGGGGTGTTCACCCATGGCGACTTCGATACGTGGAGTCCCGGCTACCTGATGTTCCTGGCCGGCATGCACAACGGCATCAGCCGGCTGTATGAGACATTCGGCAACGGCGGCGCCGACACGGAGAAGCGCATTCTCACGCCCGAGCAGTACTCCAGAACCTGGTACCGGCAGAACCCGCCACCCCCGGTGCTGACATGGTCGCAGCGAGACAACAACAACTACGAGGAAAGCGCGCTGCTGACCACGCTGGCGTACTTCTCGCGCAACACACATCACTTTGTTGAAAACTTTTACAAGAAGAGCAAGCGCACCATTCAGAAGCCGGGTGTCGAAGGGCCTGCGGCTTACGTCCTGCCCGCCACTGCAGCCGAAGCGAACCGCACCGTTCAACTCCTCAAAATTCTCAAGCTGCAGCATGTGGAGTTTCAGCAGCTTGGGGCGGAAACAACAGTAACCCTTCCCGCCACCAAGCGCGGTGAGAAAGCCACCACCGTCACACTGCCTGCGGGCAGTGCGGTGGTGCGCATGGACCAGCCGTACGCGCGAGTCGCCGACGCGCTCCTGGATCGGCAGTACTGGGCGCCGGACGATCCGCAGAAGCATCCGTATGACGACACAGGGTGGTCCTTCAGCGAGCTCTTCAATGTAAAGACCGTACGTGTGACCGACGCGAAGTTCCTCACCTCCAAGATGTCGCCGCTGGACGATCCGGAAACGCTGGCGGGGAAGGTCAGCGGATCCGGCGGCGTGTACGTGGTTCCGAACACGGGCCAGACGACGCTGCTGGGTCTGGCTTACAAGCTGAAGAGCCAGCACATGCAAGTCGCAGAGAAGCCGTTCGATGTGGACGGCAAGCACCTGCCGAGCGGCTCGCTGGTGATCAGCGATGCGGTGGAAGCAACCGTCAACGCCGCGCTGAAGAGCTCCATGGTCGACGCGATGCTGCTCAAAAAGGCGCCGAGTGTCGCCGCGCACGCCCTGGTGCTGCCGCGCATCGCCGTGATGCATTCCTGGCAATCGACGCAGACCGAAGGATGGTGGCGCTACGGGCTGGATAACGCGGGAATACCGTATGACTACATCAGCACGCAAACGGCCGCAAAGGAGAGCGATCTACGCGGCAAGTACGATGTGATCATCTTTGCGCCGGTGGGCCGGGCCTCAAGCGATCAGTTGATCGCGGGAACGCCGATGTTCAACAATGCGATGCCCTGGAAGAAGACCGAACTGACGCCGAATCTCGGCAGCCTCGACCAGACCGACGACATCCGGCCGGGAATGGGGTACGACGGGCTGCAGCACCTGAAGGCGTTTGTGCAGGGCGGCGGTCTTCTGATCACTTGCGAGGACACGGCGCAGTTCGCCATCGACATGGGGCTGGCGCCGGGCGTCAGCGTCGCGCCGCATGCCGACACGCGCGTGGTGGGCAGCGTGCTGCAAACCGTGTTCGTGAATCCGGAGCATCCTGTGGCGTGGGGCTATGGCGCGAATCTGCCGGTGATGAGCGCGGACGGGATGATCTTCAACGTCAGCAACACGGTGGGCCGAGGCGGCGGCGGGCGCATGCTGATGGACCCGTACCAGGCGCGGCCCACGGGGCGCGGCAGCGTGGGGGACGACGATTACCCGCAGGGCCGCACCGCCGTGGCGCCCATCATCCCCCCGCAAACGAAGCCGTGGGAGGCCCGGCCGCTGAACGAGGAGCAGATGCGTAACAATCCCAGCATTCTTCCCGCGCAGCTGCGGCCTGAAGTGGTTCTGCGCTTCGCGGAAACGAAGGACCTGCTTCGTTCCGGATTACTCGACAAGGGCGGCTCGATCGCGGAGCATGCCGTTGTGGTGGTGGCACACCTGGGGCAGGGACAGGTACTGCTCTTCGGCAACAATCCTGTGTATCGCGGCGAGACCATCGGGAGCTACCCGCTGGTGTTCAACGCGATCATGAACTTCAATCACCTGCAACATCTGCCGCCGGCCAAGCCGGAGCCGGGCAGCAAGGCGCTTCCAGGCCCTCAGCCGGGAGAGCCGGGGGCATCGCAGTCGACGGTACCCACACCCCCTGCTACAGGACCGCAAGGGAAGCCATAGAGGAGGCGGCGGGAGTTCTGCAAGCAGGACTCCCGCTGCATGTCAGTGCATGCCCCCGTCGTCTTCCGCTTCCGCCGCTGATGGTGCTGCGGCGGGTGTCTCCGCGGTGCGAACGGTGGGGTACTTGATGCCGAGCTGATCGAGGTAGGTAGGGTACTTGGCGGCATCGTAGTAGAACTTCTGCATCTGCGGCCTGAACTGCTCCATGGTGGCCTTGTTGAGCCAGATCGACGGCTTGTCGGTGGGCCGAAGGAAGGGCTGATACTTCCCGTCCCTGGTTTCAACATCTGTGAAGTAGCTTCTCGCGCTGGCGAGAAGAGCGGGACGTGTCATGAGGTCGAAGAGATTGAGGGCCTGCACCTTGGCGCCGGCGAGGGAGCCCTTGTGCGCGATCGGAGTAGCCATGGCGATCCCGTTGGCCCAGTTGTGGCCGGGGAGGTTGGGGATGTTCGCCGGATAGCGCAGAACGATGGT
Source organism: uncultured Acidobacteriaceae bacterium (assembly GCA_964246235.1). GTDB lineage: Bacteria > Acidobacteriota > Terriglobia > Terriglobales > Acidobacteriaceae > Granulicella. The sequence goes on along the minus strand of CAXTPR010000011.1, from coordinate 68,627 downwards.
AGGGACCACCCAGGAGATGTCGCCAATATCGTCAGAGCCGCCCCCGTAATACTTCTCTGGATCGTTGGGAGTCTTCAGTTCGTCGAGCTTGGTGGCCAATCCTTTTTCCGGCACTTTGAGCTCATGCTGCAAGGCTTTGGCGAGGGTCTGGTCCGCCTCTGACCAGGCGGGCAGGCCGATCAACCTGGCATTGGCGGTAGCTTCTTCGGCCATCGGTTTATTGAAGAAACCAGGCCACGCGGTCCCGATCAAGGTAGAGTCCCACCTGGTGTCCGTCATCATGGCCGCACCGTTCGCCATGTGATCGCCGGTGGCCCACAGATCCTTAATGTGCTGATAGTCGGCCTCGCGAAAGTAGTACCAGACGGCGGCGTTCTGCGGAACGACATTGGGCTGGTCGCCGCCATTCGGGATGACGTAGTGGGAACGCTGTTGCAAGCGGAGGTGCTCGCGGCGGAAGTTCCAGCCTACGTCCATGAGCTCGACAGCATCCAGCGCGCTGCGGCCACGCCAGGGAGCGGCGGCCGAGTGCGCGCTCTCCCCGTGGAAGTTGTACTGGACCGACACAAGGCCATTGGTGCTGTAGCCACCATAGGAAGTGCCGAGATTGTCGCCGACGTGCGCAAAGAGAACAGCGTCGACGCCCTTAAAGTAGCCGTCGCGGACGTAGTATGCCTTGCTGCCGAGCAGCTCCTCAGCGACGCCGGGCCAGATCTTGATGGTCCCGGAGAGGTGGTTCCTGATCATCGCGTTCTTCACGGCGAGCGCCGCGACGATGTTGACGGCTTGTCCGGAGTTGTGGCCTTCGCCGTGGCCGGGCGCACCCGGAATGATGGGGTCGTGATACGCGACGCCAGGCTTCTGCGAAGCCTGCGGGATGCAGTCGAGATCGGAGCCGAGCGCGATGACCGGCTCACCGCTGCCCCACGTCGCCATCCAGGCCGTGGGGATGCCGGAGATGCCGTGCTCGACCTTGAAGCCGTTCTTCTCGAGGAGCGAGGTCAGGTATTTTGACGTCTCGAACTCCTGAAAGCCAAGCTCTCCAAAGCTGTACATGGTGTCGACCATGACCTGAACCAGCTTGGCATTGCCGTCGACCTCCTTGAGGATCTGCTGCTTGAGATCGTCGCTTTGCTGAGGCGTTACAGGGCCTGATTGCGATGAGAGCGGTAGAGCCGATAGGGCAAACAGCGCGAAGACAGAGCGCAGGCTGCTGCGAGACATAGAAGTTCCCTCCTGGAGGATAGGTGCAAGATCAGCTTGTGAATGCGTTGAAAGTAAGGTTACCTGAGGCTCGATTTCCACGACAGGGCGCAGTCTCAAAAACACTCGTTCGATCGTCTGCGGCAAAGCCTTCCTGAGGTCATTCCGCTATCGAAAAGCCTAGGAAATGGCCGCGCCTGCGATATCCGAAGATTGGGCCGATCCCCGGCCCACGCTTGGCAAACGCCGCTTCAGATTGGAACGTTTCATACGACTTTCGAGGAGCGCGTCCACCTCGAAGTCCCATTTTTTCGCGAGTCTGCCGCCCTTACGTTACGAACATGCTCGTCGCGGTGTGCAGAAAACTTCCTTTTTTTGATATCAACGTGCGCGAGCACGCAGTGAAGCCGGCGCGTCTTGCCGGCCGGGCTCTGGCAGTTGCGGTAACGACGTGTCTCGCGGTAGCGGTGTGCGGTGTTGCTTCGTCGCAGAGCCCAGCTTCCCTGGGAACATTCGCGGTCGGAAAAAAAGCCGCCCCCGTGAGTGTTCTCGTGACGATGACCGCGAGTGGAAGCGGAGCTTCGACCAAGACCGTCACCTCGGGCAGCGCAGGAGGGGATTTCACGCTTGCGCCCGGGAGTGCCTGCGATGCTTCCGTGACGTATCAGGCCGGATCGACCTGTCTAGTGAGCGTGGTCTTCGCGCCCAGGTTCCCAGGCTTGCGCAAGGGAGCGGTCGTTGTAACGGATCGAAATGGACGGCTGCTGGGCAGCACCCTGCTGAGCGGGAATGGCACGGGCTCACTTTCCGTTCTGACGCCGGGCGTGATCAACACGGTAGCGGGCGACGGGGAACTGCTGTACCGCAGCGATGGGGTGCTGGCGGTCAATACACCGATTTACCTGCCGCAGGGCGTGGTAGCGGACGCCGCTGGAAACCTGTACATCTCCGACACGAACAACAACCGCATACGGCGAGTGGATAAACAGTCCGGCATGATTTCCACGATCGCGGGCAGTGGGTTGCCGGGCTATTCAGGAGACGGCGGACTCGCGTCGGCGGCTGTGATCAACCTGCCTTCCGGCATCACTCTCGACGGGGCCGGCAACATCTACTTCGTCGACAGCGGGAACCATGCAGTGCGCCGCATCGATGCCGTGAGCGGCAACATCTCGACGATCGCGGGACAGCCCACCCTGCAGGGATACACAGGGGACGGCAACATCGCGACCGCAGCCAAACTTTCCTCTCCCCGCGGGCTGGTGTTCGACCCGCTCGGGAACCTGTACGTCGCCGACACCGGCAACAATGTGGTTCGCGAAATCAGTGTTCTCACAGGCTGCATCACGACAGTGGCGGGAACAGGTATCGCCGGGTACCACGGTGATGGAGGTCTGGCCACGAATGCCCAGCTCAACGCGCCTTGGGGTCTGGCGGTGGGCCCTGACGGTCTGTTGTACATCACCGATCTGGCCAACAACGTCGTACGCAAGGTGAGTTCCGCGGGCGTGATCTCGACCGTCGCGGGAACGGGCGCACGCGGATTCTCCGGCGATGGGCGGAGTGCGATCACGGCGGTCCTGGACGATCCTGCCGCCGTGACCTTCGACCCCGCGGGCGATCTGTATATCGCGGATTCCGGTAACGATCGCGTTCGCAAGGTGACCGCGAACGGCATCATCAGGACGATCGCCGGCATAGACAGTGAGCAGTTCGCGGGGGATAACGGGCCGGCGAACCTTGCCTCCATGTATGCGCCCTATGCCTTGTTCCTGGATCCGAGCGGGAACCTGTTCATCTCGGACATGCTGCACAACCGCATCCGCGAGATCGCTGCAACGCCCACGTTGCTGAACTACCCGGACATACGCGTCGGCAAGATTTCCGCACCGCAGGGGCAGGGGCTTGAGAACGACGGAAACGATGACCTCGTCCTCAGCAACCCAACGCTGGTGAATGCGGCGCTCGATTCCGCCTCGACGACCTGCTCCTTCCTTGGCCCCATCGCTCCGGACGAGACCTGCAGCCTGGGCGTTGAGTTCGCTCCGACGACGATCGGCGCTACAGTCCTGGGATCTGTCACGCTGAACTCGAATGCGGGGAACAGCCCGTCGGTTATAAACCTCTCCGGCCAAGTTCTCAGCGTCAACCCGGTGACGATCTCGCTCACGTCCAGTTTGAACCCGAGCCTGTTCAACGCGGCAGTCACCTTCACGGCCATTGTGACCAGCGACGATCCGAACACGAGCGGGCCCGTCACCTTCTACGACGGAACCGTGGCGATCTGCAGCAATGTCGCGTTGTCCGGCGGCAAGGCGATCTGCACAACCTCCACGCTGGCCCTGGGTGTGCACAACATGACGGCGAACTACGCGGGTGACGCGAACAACGAAGCGAAGACCTCGTCCACGCTCCTGCAAACGGTGCAGCAATCGTCCACGGTGGCATTGACCGTATCGCCCAACCCCGCGACGGTGGGAACCAGTGTCACGCTGAGCGCGAACGTAAGCGCCGCCAGTGGGACGCCCACAGGCTTGGTGACCTTCTACGACGGCACGGCGCCGCTCAGCGGCAATGTCACTCTGAGCGGAGGCAAGGCCACGTTCTCCACGACCCAGCTGACACCCGGCACCCACAGTCTCACGGCCCAGTATGCGGGCGATACGAACGATACCGCCGGCACGTCGAATGCGATCAGCGAGGTGATCAACCAGACGACGACCACGACCACGCTGGCTTCTAGCAATGCAAACGTCGTCGTGGGAACAACCGTCAACTTTACGGCCGCAGTGACCAGCAGCAACGGCACCACGCCTACCGGAAGTGTTCAGTTCAGCGAAGGTGGAACCGTTCTGGGCAGTGCGCCGCTCGCAAGCAGCGGCACGGCCACTCTGCCGCTCTCGTCTCTTGCGCCGGGGCAGCACAACATCGTTGCGACCTACAGCGGCGATCAGAACAATGGGGGAAGCACCTCCAGCGCTCTCGTGGAGACCATTCAGCAGATTCCAACGACAACGACGCTTACGTCCGACACAGGTTCCCTGAGCGCCGGAGCGACGGTTCACCTCACCGCGGTCGTGGCGATCAACGGTCCCGATGCGGCAGATGGCCCGATCTCCGGCCTGGTAACGTTCACCGACGCGGGAATGAACATAGGCACCTCGCAGCTCGATGCGAATGGCAATGCCACCCTCGCGGTGATCCTGCCAGCCGGCTCGCAAAGCATCGTCGCCACCTATTCAGGAAATACGAACTACACAGGGAGTACCTCAAACACCCTGGTCGAGCAGGTCAACAACACGGCCACAGCCACTAGGCTGTCCAGTTCGTCGGCGTCGAGCCTGGCGGGCAAGCCCGTGACCCTCACCGCTCTGGTCACCAGCTCGACCGGTGTGCCGACCGGGTCTGTGTCCTTCACCGATGGCTCTACAGTGCTTGGCGTTTCGGCATTGAATCAGGGCGTCGCGACACTGACCACGTCCGGCCTTTCGGTCACCACACACACCATCGTGGCGACGTATACAGGCGATTCGAATTACCTGTCGAGCAAGTCTGCGAGCCTTGCTGAAGTCGTGAGCCTGGCGACCACCGCGGTCTCCCTGGCTGGGCCGGCGAAGGCCGATGTGGCGACCCTGGTGACGTGGACCGGATCTCTCACGTCGAACGGCGTCACGCCAACGGGTACTCTTACCCTGCTCGATGGCGGCACCGCCGTCATGAGCCAGAACGTGAGCGCATCCGGTTCCTTCAGCTTTACGAGCTCTACGCTGAGCCTCGGGAACCACAGTATCTCGGTTTCTTATGCCGGTGACGGCAACAATTCCAGTTCGGTTTCCCAATCCGTGCCTCTGGTGATCCAGCAGGCCGCGTCCGTTACGTCGCTGGCGAGCAGCGCCAATCCGTCCACACTGGGACAGGCGCTTACGCTGACGGCGAGCGTGACCAGCGGTAGTCCCGGCATCGGGGGGTCCATCAGCTTCCTAGACGGCACCGCGCTCCTGGGCTCTGTGGCGATTGCCAACGGAACAGCCAGCTTCACGACGAGCACCCTTCCGTTCGGCGTACACAGCCTCACGGCGGTTTACTCGGGTGACGCCAACCACGCGACGTCGACCTCGCTCGCAGTAAGCGTACAGATCGTCGAGGCAGGGGCTGCAACACTTGCTTCCAGCGCGAATCCGGCCACCTCGGGCACCAACGTCATCTTCACCGCTCACATCGCTGCGGTGGGCTCCCTGGTGCCGACCGGCTCGGTCACTTTCCGCGACGGATCGAACACCCTTGGAGTGATGACGCTGGACGCTACAGGAACAGCTACCTTCCAGATCAGCACGCTGGCGGTGCGCACACATGCGATCAGCCTCAGCTACGGTGGCGATACCAACTACGCCGGCGGCTCGGCCTCGCTCACCCAGACCATCCAGAACGCGAACACGCAGGTTGTGCTGACGGCGAGCGCCAGCACCGCCACCTATGGCGCGGCGCTGAACCTGGTCGCGACGATCACCAGCAACGGCGGAGTGGCCACGGGACCGGTCACGTTCCTCGATGGCACGGCCAAGGTGGGCAGTGCGGTTCTCAACGGGAGTGGTGTGGCCGCTCTGGCCGTATCGACGCTGGCTCCTGGCGTCCATACGCTTACGGCGACTTATGCGGGCGACGGGAAGGCAAGTGGGTCCGTGTCGAGCCCCGTTACGGTCACGGTTCTCCAGAACACGTCCACGGCTCTCGCCTCCAGCGCGAATCCTGCGCTGACTCTCAATTCCGTCACGTTCACTGCGACGGTTACGGGCAGCGTGGGTGTCCCGACCGGCTCCATCACATTCACTGACGGCGCAACACAACTCGGCGTGGTGCAGGTGGATGCAAAGGGGGTTGCGACGATTACGGCGGCGTCCATGACTGCAGGAAACCATGCCCTTGCCGCCAGCTACAGCGGCGACGCCACGAATTTCCCCAGCACTTCAACTCTCGCCGAGACAGTGCAGCTGCGGCCGACATCGACTGCGGTGACCTCTTCGCAGACGGATGTCACGAACCCGCAGAAGGTTACGCTGCTTGCCATCGTTCGCTATTCCGGCCCAAGCGAGGCAACAGGTACCGTGACGTTCACCTCAGGGAGCACGATCATCGGCAGTGCCCAGGTGAACGCGTCGGGAGTCGCCAATCTCACCTTCATCATGCAGGGAACGAAGGAGCAGGTAGTGGGCAGCTACGCCGGCGATAGCGCCTATGCGGGCTCCGACTCCGCTTCCACCGCGGTCACTGCAGGCGCGCCGACGCAGTTCACAATCGCGCTCTCTCCCGCCGCCATGACCATGCCGAGCAAGCAGCATGGCGTTACAACCATCACGCTGGCCTCCATCAAGGACTTCAGCGACATGGTCGAGCTTGGCTGCCTCGGCCAACCGTATGCGACGACCTGCACCTTCAGCAAGACCCAGATGCAGCTCGACGCCAACGGTACCGCGACTGTGCAACTGACGATCGATACCGGCAACCCGTTGGGAGCGGGAGCGGCGGCGGGAATGGGCACTGGAGGCAATGGCCGCACCTGGATGTTGACGCTGCCGCTCACGCTGCTGATGGGCTTCGGTCTGTGGCGCAGGGGAGGACGGCGGAGCAAGCTTCCGGCGCTGCTCCTGGCTGCGTTCGCCTTCGCTCTCTCCCTGGCGGTGACTGGTTGCGCCGGTCTGAGCACAGCCGGAACTCCTCCTGGAACGTATACCTTCCTTGTCACTGCTGTCGGCAAGGGCACAGGCGCAACCCAGTCTCAGACCGTGACCCTCACGGTCACACAGTAAGGAGCTTTGGATGAGCCGCATTCGTCTCCAGCTCCTTGCGGGAGCTCTGGTGTTGGCCTCCGCTGCGCAGTCTCCTGCCCAGGCCAAGCCGGCAGCTTCCGGCCCGGGCGGTTACGCTGCCGTGGGCGGGGCGATCTCGGGTTTTCGGAATCCGTATGGCGAGCGCTACCTCGCCGGCGGAACAATGTACGTAGATGTGAACCCCACATGGCGATACGGCTTCGAAATGGAGGGGCGTACCTTGCGTCTGAACCAGGACGAGGGTGTGACGCTGAAGAACTACTTCGTCGGAGTGCGGGTCGCGGCGTTGCCGGGGCGCATCGTCCCGTACGGCAAGTTCATGATCGGAGCCGGAGCGATCAACTTCCCGTTCCAGTATGCGAAAGGCACGTTCTTCGCCTTCGCTCCGGGTGGCGGCGTCGATTACAGACTCAACAACTACATCACGCTGCGCGCGGTCGACGTGGAATACCAGATGTGGCAGGACTTCAGTTTCGGCGCGTTTCACCCGTATGGCGTGAGCACTGGACTTACAGTACGGCTCACTCCCTTTTCGCGCATCCCGAGACATGCCTACTACTCGCGCCGCTGACCCGCACCCGGCGCCCGCATACCGGAGATGCCGAAGGGCCGTCCATCTGGAGGGCCCTTCAGCGTGGAACGGCTTCGGAGGCATGTTTCGAGGCTGCTGCTGGAGCCGCGCGGTGTAGACTCTGGGCAAGCCGCAACCCCGGAGTAAGCTGATTGGATTTCCAAGCGTTCGACAACGCCTACGTGGAACGGCTGCGTGGCGGTGACCCCCCGACCGAACAGCACTTTGTGCGCTACTTCAGTGAGCTGATCTCCCTCAAGCTGCGCTCGCGACTGCGGTCCCACCACGCCATTCAGGATGTCCGGCAGGAGACATTCGCGCGCGTGTTCGCGCTGCTGCGGAATGACGGAGGCGTCCGGCATGGTGAGCGGCTCGGCGCCCTGGTCAACTCGGTTTGCAACAACGTGCTGTTCGAGCACTATCGCGCGAGTACGCGAGCCGATCCCCTGGAAGACGACGTGGCTGCGGGCCTTCTGGACCAGCGATCCGATGCTCTGCGGGATGCCATGACGAGCGAGACGCGCGCGATCGTGCACGAAGTTCTGGCGAAGCTCGGGAATCGCGACCGCCAGGTTCTTCGCGCCGTGTTCGTGGAGGAGCGGGACAAGGACGAGGTTTGCAAAGACCTGGGAGTCGACCGGCAGTACATGCGGGTCCTTGTGCACCGTGCCAAGCAGGCGTTTCGGACACATTATGAGCGAGCTGGCCCCCCTCGCCGAGCCTGAGGCCCGGCGACCTGTTGAAACGCTGAGGGAAGTTCTTTCACCATCCAAGTAACGAGGAGGTGTTGCACACCGTGGATCACGCTGAAGCGCTTCGCGAGATGTCGGTCGAGAAGTACCTGCTCGGGGAGCTCAGGGGAGGAGCCCGCGATGCGTTCGAGGAACACCTCTTCGAGTGCTCTCTATGCGCCGCCGACCTGAAGAGCAGCGTAACGTTTGCCGAGGCTGCGCAAGAGGAGTTGGCGAAGCCACAGTGGAATCGAGTCGCAGCGCGGGAGAAGTCCGCCGGCTGGCTCGACCGGTTGCTGCGGCCCCAGTGGATGGCCCCCGCCTTGGCGGCTTGTCTCCTGCTCGCCGGGTATCAGAGTCTCTTCACGGTCCCCGCGCTTCGGCAGCAGCTGGCACAGGAACAGAGTCCACGTGTGCTAAACAGTTTCACGCTGGCGAGCGGCGCAATGCGGGGTGTCGAAGTCAAGAAGGTGACTGCGCCTGCGAACGGCGCCTTCCTGCTCTCTGTTGATCTCTTGCCAGCCGCGGGCGTGACAAGCTACCAATGCACGCTGTATTCGCCTTCGGGAGCAAAGGTTTGGCAAGGCGCCGCCCCGGTGTCACCGGGCGCCGAGTCCATTGAGATCAGCGTCCCTACGGCTTCCACGGGTGCCGGCAGAAACAGGCTTGCGCTGCAGGCAGTCGGCCCAGGGGGAAGTTCCGGTGGTACACTCGGTAGCCCGACAGACTACGAGTTCGAATTAGAAGTAGAAAAGTAGCGTCGACACAGGCAAGTTAGTTCAAGGAATCAACCATGAATGCTCACTCGAGAAAAGCGTTCTATTACCACTCTCACGCCAACGCTCTGGGCGGGGTCCTGCGGCAGCCGCTGGATAAGATTGTGTCCACTCCCGCTTCGGTCGCGCTGGCGTCTGCGGGAGGCTACAGCAGTGCGCGCTCCGAGCGGTTTCACGTGGAGGGCCTGATTTCCTTTGAGGCGGCGCATGTGCGGGTCTCCGGAAGCGAGCACAAGATGGCCGGTAGCTGGAGAACCGTTACTGCGGCAACTATCGAGGGCCTCAATATCCTGGAGGTACTTACGGCCGACCGGGTTGTGGCTCAGGTTTCCGTGGACCACCCGCAGGATGGACGACCGATCAAAGTGTCGCTGCTGGGTTCTCGGTTCGATAATCTGCGGGTGCATGGTTCTCCCGTCAAGCCGGGTTTGAACCCGAAGATTTTCGGGGCTGGCCGCGCGAAGACCGGTGCGGCCGGCCAGGAAACCGACAACTCGCCTCTTTCTTTCGCCGAACTCCTCAAGCTGGCGGAAGAACAGCACAAGCATAGGAACACCCTTAAGCTGCCCAAGCGAGTTCAGGGGCGGTTGCCGGTGGAGGATCCGAACAAGGATCTTATGGAGAAAGGATCCGCGCTATGTTCGCTCGTACAGGAAGTAGGGGCCGACGCTCCTGTCGAGAGCTTCAGCCATATGTTGCACATTCCGGACTTTGGCAACGTCTTCCTGGGCGAGCTGCTCGTGAGCCGTTTCTCTGCGAAGCTCACCATGCTGCGCGTGGAGATGGGCTGCATGGCGGATGGCGACGTGAGCGCCGGCTGCGCGGGATCCGAAGGCCGCACTATGCCGTAGCCCTGTGCGCCGCGCTGCTGTTGTTTGTGCTGCGATGCGGGGGCAGAGTCCACACCTCTCCGGAGGCGCTCTACCGATCGATAGAAGCCCGTTTCATCGCCGGAGCACTCGGAGAAGCGGAAGCGGAAGCAAATCAGGCGGTTGCCCTTCGGGGTATCGGTGACTCCGGGTGGGCTGCCAGATTCCGGCTCCTGCAGGCGAGAATCGAAATCTACCGCGGGAACAGCCCACAGGCGCTCGATCTGCTCCTGCCATCGCTTGCCGAAGACCCGCACTCTGCGTCGTCCCTTGTGCTGCGGGACAGCCTGCTCGCGATCGCGTATGCCCGTACGGGAGACCTCGCCCGAGCCAACCAGTCCCTTCGCAGCGGGGAAGCGCGATGCCGCGATAACTCCTCGTGCTCGCAACTGCACCTCGCTGAAGGTGTGGTTGCCGTGGAGGAGGGGCGATTGGACGCAGCGGAACAGGGCTTTCGGCTGAGTCTGGCCAACGCGCGGTCCAATGCAGACAAGTTTGAGCAAACGCAAGCCCTGCTCGGCATCGGCGTGGTGGTGCTACGGGATGACCACTATGAAGAAGCGCTGAACCTCTTCAATGAAGCCGCAGCCATAGCAGGTTCGTTAGGAGCGCGTCAGGCCTTGGAGAAGGCGGAAGGCAACGCCGGCTCCACCATCTACAGGATGGGCGACTTCCGGCGTGCTTTAGAGCGAGTGGAGGCGGCAGCTCGAGTCGCGCATACGATCGGCTCCCCGATTGATGAGGTCTCGTGGCTCTACATCGCAGGGCTCAGCCATTACAAACTTGGCGAGTTGAAGGCCGCTCGAGTTTCCTTTGAGGAATCATATCGGCTCGCCCGATCCATACAGAACAAAGAGGAGGAGAGTGACGCGCTCTTTGCCTTGGCCTCCCTCTCCTTGCAGGAAGGGAGTGTGACCGACAGCCTGGCCAAGACACGTGAGGCCGAGCGAGTCGCGGCCGAAACCGGGAACAGCGCCACGCTTCTGGAGCCAACCCTGCTTGAGGCCGAGGCCATGGGTCAACAGGGGAACATCGCTGCCGCACAGAGCAAGCTCACGGGGGTGCTGCAACGGCAAGCGGGAGTGTCTTTGCGGCCCTTTGAACGGTGGCAAATCGAAAGCACGCTGGCCAGGCTTGCCGAAGCGAGTGGCGATCCCGCAGGCGCTGCCGCCTGGTTTCAACGCGCGATCGACACCTTCCGGCTCCAGAGAGATACGCTGAGTCACATCGATTCCAAGCTGCCCTTCAGTGAAAACGGCACGAGTTTGTATCTCGGCTACATGGAAGAACTCGTACGGCAGGGAAGGCCGAAGGACGCGCTGCTGGTCCTTGATCGCAGCCGGGCGGAGACGCTCAGCGAGAGTTCCGCATCTTCAGCCGCGCCCGCAGTGCCTGCCCATGAGGTTCGGAGCAGTGATCTCAGCGCGATCGCTAACCGCCTGCAGAGCACCATCCTTGTGTATTGCCTGCGGCCACAGACTTCTTACCTGTGGATCGTTACGCAGGGCGGCACCAGGCTCATCCGGCTCGAAGGCAAGGAAACGATCCTTCCCTTGATACAGAATTACAGCCAGGCAATCCTTTCCACGAAGGATGTGCTTTCGCAGAACAACTCACCCGGAATGAGTCTCTACCGCGCTCTCGTGGCTCCGGCGGGCGAGTGGATCCAACCCAACAAGAAGGTCTTTGTCATTGCCGACGGAGAGTTGAGCCACTTGAACTTCGAGACGCTGATCGTCCCGGGGGACCGGCCGCATTTCTGGATCGAAGATGCCGATGTGGTGAACGCGAAGTCACTCAACCTGCTCGCGTCGCGTGCCTCCGGCGCAAGGCTGGCCGTGCAACCCTCGCAAACGCAGGGGAAGCTTCTCCTCATAGGCGATCCAGTTTACAGCCGACCGGAGTATGCAAAGCTGCCCCACTCGGCGGAAGAAGTGACCAACGTTGCGGGACATTTCCCTGCGGAGCAGCGATCCCTGCTGACGGGTGCGCAGGCGACCCGCGCGGCTTATCTGACGAGCCACCCGGGCAGCTTCCGGTATATCCACTTCGTCGCTCACGCCACGGCCAGCGAGATCAACCCCCTGGATTCCGCCGTGGTTCTCTCGGCACAAGCCCATGAGCCTGATGTCTACAAGCTGTATGCGCGCGACATCATGAACACCCCGATTCACGCCGAGGTGGTGACAATCTCCACATGCTTTGGATCCGGCGTGCGCAGTTACTCCAGCGAAGGACTGGTTGGCTTGGCATGGGCCTTTCTGCGCGCCGGCTCCCACCATGTCGTGGGTGCGCTTTGGGAAGTGAGCGATGCCTCTACCCCGCTGCTGATGAACGATCTGTATGACGGCCTGGCAGCGGGCCGCGATCCTGACGTTGCACTCCGTTCGGCAAAGCTGGCCATGATCGAGCGCGGAGGAGTTTTTCGCAAGCCGTTCTACTGGGCAGCTTTTCAGCTTTACTCCGGCGCGTGATGATCCAGGTTGGGTTTAAACGGACTGAATGGCTCGCATCAGATCCACCAGACCGCTTCCTTCGAAGTAGCGCTCACGTTTCAACGAGGTCGCGCTGTCCATGAAGATGCGCTTCACCTCCTCAGGCTTGAGGATGTACTCCCGCCGGATGGAGAGGAACGCGGCAATCGCGCCGGACACATGCGGAGCCGCCATGCTGGTGCCGGAGTCATCGATATAGGCGCAGGGTGAATCGGGGATCGGTCCATCATTGCTGGCCAGGTATTTGCCGGACGCGCAGGAGGTGATCCGCTCGCCCGGCGCGACAAGGTCCGGCTTCAGCCGTCCGTCGCCGGTGGGTCCCTTGGAGGAGAAGTAGGAGACACCATAGGTGTGCGGGGAGTCACGATGGGTGGCGCCCACGGTGATGGCGAACTCCGCGTTGCCAGGATCGTTGATGGTGTTCGAGAGCGTGACGGAGGTCTGCCGCTGGGCCGACGGGAGCGTCCCGTAGCCAGTGTTGCCGGCGGCTGCTACGACTACCACACCGCTCTTCACCAGCCGGTTGACCTCGAGACAAATGGGACTTTGCCCGCAGGCAAACATCTCGGCGTCGAACTCGTAGCCGATGCTCAGGTTCACCCCGTGGACGCGCAGCAGCTTCGGGTCGCCGTTCAATTGTTCACGGATATAGCTCAGGGCCAGCATCACATCGCTGGCGCGGCCATTGCCATCGTCATCCAGGATTTTCAGGCTGACCAGCTTGCACTGCGGCGCGATGCCGGAAAGCATGGCAAGGTCGGGCGGCGAGGAGCGCTCGTGCATGCTCTGTTTGGGCTTGGCTTCGGTGCCGCTGTCGGTGGCTTCATACACGTTCTCGTAGACCGCTACGGCGCCCGGCTTCTGATCCTTGAGGCCGCCCGCAATGATGCCGGCCACATGCGTGCCGTGGCCGTAATTATCTACAAGCGCTGAGGCGATGTTGGGTTTTGTGCCCGGACCCGCCGAGGTGAAATCGCGGTGCAGCTCCGCAACCGACGGGTCGGTGAGCGTCGTGAAGGCGGGGTTGCCGGACGGGTCTCCGAAGTGGATGTGCCTGGCGTTGATCCCGGAGTCGATCACGCCCCAGCAGATGCCGTTTCCGGTAGCGGAGTAGGACCGTACGGCGGCATCAGCCTTAATGGTGGTGCCGGAGCGATCGATCAGTGCTTTGACCGGGAAGTCCGGCCAAATTTTGTAGATCACCTGCTCGGTCTTGGGACTGGCCTGATCCAGCTTGATCAACTCGCGCCACTGCACCACGCTCATCCAGCAGCGATAGTAGGTTTTGGTGATGGGTCCGGAAGGGCAGCCGCCAACCTGATGCTCGCCCACAACCCGATGGAACATCCCCTCGAACTTCTGCGCGGCTTTCTCTACGCCTGCGCCGTGCTGCAGGTTGAGCTCAACGAGATAGCAGCCGGGCGCCGAGTCACTCTCCGGCAGACCCCATTGCTGACGGCGCTGCTTGTCGTTGAGGGCCGGCGTGGCGACGGAGTTCGCCAGCGCAGGACCGGCGCCCAGGAAGCGCCTGAGCCGGACCGGCTTCTCTGTGGCGCCTGTAGCAGGGGGGCCGTCAGGAGTTTTTGTCAGCGGCGGACTTTCGCTCTGCGGATCGTCAGGCATGAGGTCTCCTTCGACTCGGGTTCCCGATGCGCGCGGAACGCGGGTCCGGGGAAAGCAACTTGACTCGAGGTAAGCATACGACTATACAGAGTGGGACCAACTAACATCCTCGGGCTAAGGGTTTTTCGGGCCAGCACGTCTGAACTTCACGATTTTTGGGGAGTGTGTGTTTTGCCGCGTCTATCCAGTCCCATCGAGTCCATTAAGCCGCACTACGATGTTGTCGTCATCGGCTCAGGATACGGCGGCGGCATTGCCGCCTCCCGCATGGCCCGCGCGGGCCGCAGCGTCTGCCTGCTGGAGCGCGGCAAAGAGTTCCAGCCGGGCGAGTATCCGGATACGGAGTCCAAGGCGCTCGGCGAATTCCAGATTCACCTGCCGGACGGCAAACACCTAGGCGACCGTACCGCGCTGTTCGACCTGCACCAGAATCCTGACATCAATGTGATGGTCGGCTGCGGTCTGGGCGGAACCTCGCAGCTCAACGCCAATGTATCTCTGCAGGCCGAGCCGCGGGTGTACCAGGACGCGCGCTGGCCCAGGGAAGTGCTGGCGGCTATGGATACGCTCGTGAAGCAGGGCCACGATCTGGCTTGGGACATGCTGAAACCAACTCCTTATCCGGATGACTTTCCGGTGCTGCCAAAGTTGAAGGCGCTCCAAGACTCGGCTGCCATCATGAAGGCGCAGTTCGAGGCGCAGGGTGACTCTGCCGCGGCGGAGAGGACGAAGTTCTACCGCGTGCCGATCAACGTGACCTTCGAAGACAAGGTGAATCACGTCGGCGTACAACAGCACAAATGCGTGCTGTGCGGTGATTGCTGCTCCGGCTGCAACTATGCGGCGAAGAACACGCTCATCATGAACTACCTGCCGGATGCCACCAATCACGGCGCGGAGATCTACACCAGGACATCAGTCCGTTACGTGGAGAAGAGAGACGGCAAATGGCTGGTGCACTACCAGCTGCTGGACTCCGGCCGCGAGGCCTTCGACGCGCCTACGCTGGTCGTGAGTTCAGACATGGTGGTGGTGTCCGCCGGTACGCTGGGCTCGACCGAGATCCTGCTGCGTTCGCGCGTGAACGGTCTCCCTACCAGCGATCAACTGGGTCAGCACATGACCGGCAACGGCGATGTGCTCGCATTTGGCTACAACGGTGACCGCGTCATCAACGGTGTCGGCATGGGACACCGCGATCCGGCTTCGATGGACCCGGTGGGACCCTGTATCACGGGGATCATCGACTTGCGCGAGCAGCCGGTGCTTACCGATGGAATGGTGCTGGAAGAGGGATCGATTCCCGGCGCTATTGGGCCGGTGCTGCCGCTTGGGCTTTCGGGCTCGGCGAAACTCTCGGGGCGTGAAGAGGACCCCAGCGTGGCGGAGCGGCTGAAGGAGATGGGACGCGAGGCGGAGAGCCTGGTGATGGGCCCTTACCGCGGAGCGGTTCACAACACACAGACCTACCTGATCATGGCGCACGACGACGGCAAGGGCCGCATGTATCTTGCTAACGATGAGCTGCGCGTGGAATGGCCCAGCGTGGGCAAGCAGGCGATTTTCACCAAGGCCAACGACGCGCTGTACGATGCCGGCAAGGCGCTGGGTGGACGTTTTGTGCCCAACCCGATCTGGAGCAAACTTGCCGGCGAGCAACTGATCACGGTGCATCCGCTGGGCGGCTGCGTGATGGCGGATGACGGCAGTCAAGGCGTGGTGAACCACAAGGGCCAGGTTTTCGCCGGCGCGAGCGGTACAGAGGTGCACGAGGGGCTCTATGTGAGCGACGGCTCGGTGATTCCACTGCCGTTGGGCGTGAATCCGCTGCTGACAATTTCGGCCGTGGCCGAACGCTCCATGGCGCTGGCCGCGCAAGACCGCGGCTGGACGATCGATTACACGCTGCCTTCGGCGCCGAAGAAGGTCCAGGCACCGCTTCACGTCGGCATGCAGTTCACCGAGACGATGTCGGGCTTCTTCGCCATGGGCGAAACGGCGGACTTCGCGCAAGGCGCCTCGCGCGGACAGGCGGAGAACTCGCCGCTGCAGTTCACCGTGACGGTGATGTCGGACAACCTGGAGGACATGCTCACCAACCAGGCCCATGCGGGCACGATGGTCGGAACGCTCAAAGCTCCGGCGCTTTCGGCCGATCCGCTGACCGTGACGGGCGGCGAATTTCACCTCTTCATCGACGATCCCGAGCATGTGGGCCAGCGGCTGATGACCTACGACATGCAGCTGACCACGAGCGATGGCCAGTCGTTCTTCTTCAACGGCTTCAAGCAGACCCACAGCGACACCGGGAAGAATGTGTGGCCCGATACGTCAACGCTGTACATCACGGTGCGCAAGGGCGGCGCCACGGGCGACGTACTCGGCAAGGGCATCCTGCACATTCTGCCGGCGGACTTCGCCAAGCAGATGACAACGATGAAGATCACGAATGCCACGCAGACGCAGCGCCTGGAGGGATTGGCCCGGTTCGGAATGTTTTTCGGCAAGACGATCATCGATACCTATGGCGGGGTGCTCGCGCATCCCAGTGTCTTCGATCCCGCTGCGCCTCCACGCACGAAGCGTCCGCTACGCGCCCCTGTTCCGGAGATACATCACTTCAACTCCCTCGATAACGTGCCTCTGGTGTTGACAAGGTACAAGGGCGGCGAAAAAGGCCCGGTGGTGGTCGCGCACGGGCTGGGTGTTTCCAGCAAGATTTTTACGATCGATACCATCGACACCAATCTCACCGAGTACCTGACCGCTCATGGATTCGACGTGTGGCTGCTCGATTTCCGCACCAGCACCGACCTGCCCGCGACCGACATGGAATCTTCAGCGGACGATGTCGCGACCTTCGACTACCCGGCAGCGGTGCAAAAGGTTCGAGAGGAAACAGGAAGCAAGGACGTGCAGATGCTGGTCCATTGCTTCGGCTCGACCACTTTCTTCATGTCGATGCTGGCTGGGCTTCAGGGTGTGCGTTCCATCGTGTGCTCGCAGATTGCGAATGACATTGTTGCCGCCGAGCCGACGCAGGTCAAGACCAAGCTGCACATACCCGACCTGCTGGAGAAACTGGGATATCCCTCGCTGACGGCGTACACCGATGCGCATGCGGACTGGAAGGACCGGCTGTTCAATGAGGCCTTGCGGTTCTATCCGATGCAGTTGAAGGAGTTCTGCAGCAGCCCTGTCTGCCACCGGATCACGTTTCTGTACAACCTGCTGTATGAACATGCGCAGTTGAACGAAGCGACCCATGATGCGCTGCACGAGATGTTCGGCACCGCGAACATACGCTCGCTGGAACACCTTGGTCTGCTGGTACGGACCCGTCACCTGGTAAACGCCGCCGGTGAAGAGGTGTACATGCAGCATCTTGACCGGCTGAGACTGCCTATCTGCTTCATTCACGGCGGATCGAACCAGTGCTTCCTTCCCGTAAGCACAGAGACGACGTATAACGCACTGTGCGAGGCGAATGGCAAGGATCTGTACTCGCGCCACGTCATTCCCGGTTACGGGCATATCGATTGCATCTACGGCAAAGATGCCGTGAGAGACGTGTATCCGCACATGCTGCAGCACTTGGAAGCCACGTTGTGACGTGCCCGGGCCGGTTCACCTGAAGATCGAAGAGGTGTACGTGACAGATCAGGAAAAGGCCGCCAGGCTGGCCGCCTCGACGGACATGGTGCCGGTACAGGGAACCGTGGATGTGAACGTCCCCATCGCGACGTTGTGGGCATTCTTTACCCATGCGAACTACTGGCCGCGATGGAACAGGTGCTTCTTCTGGGCACGCAACAAGGACCTTACAAAAGGCCAGCATCTGATCTGGACTTTTGAGCCGATCAAGCGCTGGATGCCATACAAGATGCCGGCCATCGCGAATATCGTGGAGATGGAGCCGCTGACGAAGGTGACGTGGGAAGTGGTTGTGCTGCCCGGCATGTATGCGCGCCATACCTACCACGTGGAGGATCTTGGCGAGGGAAGAACTCGCTTCGGATCGTGGGAGCAAGGCATGGGGCCGGGCTTTCGCTTGACGCGCTGGTTCTGGGTCAGACACTTCACCTTCGTCAAGGACGAATCGCTGCTCGGCGCCAAGCGGTTGGAAGAGCAGTATAAGAACACCGGCGCTCTCAACGCTGTTGACCTGCCCAGGAAGAGCTATGTCGCTTTCTGGGTCGTCGTCGGGCTGCTGATCGCCCTGCTGGCGGGCCTCATCGCCGGCATCGTGGGCTACGAGAAGTACGTGAAGGTACGCTCGACCGAGCTGGCGCCGGGCGTACGGGCTTTCTTCGGCGGCGGAGGGAACTCGCTCCTGGTGCAAAGCCAGGGCCGCTCGCTTCTGGTAGACACGAAATTCTGGCCAGCGTCGACGGTGCTGCACCGGTGGATCGAAAGTCATGGTGCAGGTCCGGTGAACACCGTGGTCAACACGCACTACCACTACGACCACACCTTTGGGAACGCACTCTATCCAGCGGCGGAGAAGATAGCAGCCAGTGAAACGCCCGCGCTGATGAACCGGTATGACGCGGGGTGGTGGGCTGCACACCCGGATGCCCTGCCAACCGTCCTGGTCAGTTCAGAACGAGTGACTATGGTGGGAGATGTAGAGGTGCGGATCGAGCATCCCGCAGGAGCCGGTCATACCGCGGGGGACCTGTGGGTGTATCTGCCCAGGCAGAACATCATCGCTACCGGCGACCTTGTCTCGCACACCTACTATCCTTTTCTCGATACGGAGGAGGGCGGGGCCTCGCTATCCGGAATGATCGCGACTGTGCGTGACCTGGCACAGCATCATCCGGAGGCAGTCTTCGTTCCGGGACACGGTCCCACAGCAACCGCCGGCGATTTGCTCCACTTTGCCGACTATCTGGAGGCTGTTCAGGCGGAAGCCGTGGCGGCTCACGCCAAGGGATGGACAGAGGACGAGGCAGCCAGGCACACCAACCTGACAAGCTGGGGCTTGTCTGTTTTGCCGTCACCTCACAACCACACCGTCACGTGGTTATCGGGCGGGAACGACGCGCGATGGGCCTATGTTCTCACCGGGAGCGGAGCCAGGCTTGAAAGCAACAAACCCTGACTCGCATTCGTATGTGATCTTGCTGCAATCCGCCCGCTACCACCAGGAGCCGTCTTAAGGAGAGTTTCCATGCCCGATCAAGACATGATTCAGTTTCGCGGCCGCGATGCTTCTCTATGGCAATCGGCTGTCGATCAGGTGGTTGCCAAGAGAAACTCGGTTTCCCCGGCCGCCGGCTTCGGACCGCCTCCCGGCGTGGCGCACCTGAAACGTCCTCAGCAGGACGATCCCGCCATCACCCAGGGCAACGATATCGCGGCGCTCCTCGACGCAGATGCCGACCTGGAAGCTGTGGCGCCGCCGGCTGCGGTTGCCGCCGGCCTGGTGGACACCGCGAAGTTTTGCTCGGTTACCGCGTTGCGTCTGGCAAAGGCGCAGATCAAAGCTCACTTCACGGGCGACTACACCGAGGTGACATCGCTGCACACACAGCTGGATACGCCCTTCGGCCAGTGCGACGCCAAGTGGGGCGAAGTGCTTGCCATCTATGTGGCCAACCGGATCGCCGCCGGGACCATCCCGTACCGGCGCTACACCAACCTGCAGGATTTTGTGATCACGGATCGCCTTCCGAATAAGGCGAAGGTCGCGATCGTTGCCGACTGGGGAACCGGTCAGCCAGCCGCCAAGGCACTGCTGGCCCAGGTTGCCGCCCATAAGCCGGATGTGGTCATTCACCTGGGTGATGTCTACTACTCCGGCACGCAATCCGAGGTGCAGAATTATTTCTACGCTATATGGCAGCAGACACTGGGCATTCCCAAGGTGCCGTGGGGCAGCAAGCTCACGGACTTCAAGACGGGCCCGGCGACGTTTCACTTGCCCGGCAATCACGATATGTACGCCGGAGGCGGCCCGTATTACGCCGTGATCGACATGCTTGGCCAGCCGGCAAGCTACTTCTGCCTGCGTAACGATCACTGGCAATTTGTCGCGATGGACACCAGCCTGCACGATTCGAATCCAACCACCGTGAATGATGCCACCAAGATGGACGACCTGGAAGTCGTATGGATGAAAGACAAGATCGCCAATGCCGGTGGCCGCAAGACGATGCTGCTTTCGCACCATCCGCTTTACACCGCGTTCGACAAGATCGGCGGCGGCGCCGTCAACCAGAACCTGCTTGCTTCGACGAAGGATATTCTGCCGCAGGTAGCTGCCTGGCTATGGGGTCACGAGCACAACATGGTCATCTACAAGAAGCAGATGAACGTGCTGGGACGATGCATTGGACACGGTGCGTTCCCGGTTTCGCAGGATCCTCCTTGTCCGGTCAAGTTCCCCGAGATCCCATTGGAAGACGTCAGCCTGTCCCTGGATAAGGGCGGTTTCTATCGTCATGGCTACGTCATCATGGACATGAACAATGCCGATGCTCATCTGAGCTACATCCAGTTCGACGCCGATGCGGGAACGGAAAATGTTCTCTTCCAGGAAGACATCTAGTCACTCAGACCGCGCGGAAGGAAGCCGCCTATCGGCGGAACGAAGGCGCGGGTTAGAATCTCGCGATGAGAAGCGTGTGGGTGGTTCGACTTGGGGTGCTGCTGCTCGCACAGGGAGTGGGACTGCTTGCGGCTCAGCCTGCGCTTCTGCCGAACTCGCTGACCGACAGGGTGCGCGCCCTTGCCTCGCAGCACCATGGCGATGTCGCTCTCTTTGCCGAAAATCTGACCACGCATGAATCCATCGCGATCTCTCCTGATACTCCAGTACAAACCGCTTCCGTGATCAAGCTGGCGATTCTCTATGAAGCGCTGGAGCAGATCCGCAACGGCAACGCTCATTGGAGCGATCCGATCACGCTCAAACCGGAGGAGCAGGTGCCCGGGTCCGGTGTGCTGCTCTTCTTCGATACGCCTCTGCAGCTTACCTTCAAAGACGCGCTCAGCATGATGGTGAGCCTGAGCGATAACACCGCGACCAATCTGGTGATCGATCATCTCGGCATCGCAAGGATCGACGAGCGCATCGCCGCGCTCGGCCTGAAGAATACGTACCTCTACAAGAAGGTCTTCATGCCGGTCCCGGCGGGAACGGCTTTGCCGTCGGACTTCAAGACGTTCGGTCTTGGGAAGACCACAGCGCGGGAGATGGCGACTGTGATGACCAGGCTGGTCACCTGCGATCTCGGACCGAAGGAAGGTGCGACGGCGGCGAGCGATGGTGCGCTCTGTGCGGTGGCTCTGCACATGCTGCATGTGCAGTTTTACCGGAACGCAGCTCCCCGGTACCTCGACGGCCTGCCTGGCGCGGCCGGCGACTCCATCGCCAACAAGACAGGCTCACTCAACGCGGTGCGCAATGACGTGGCGGCAGTCTCCACGCGCAACGGCCTGGTTGTTCTAGCCTGCTTCACCTACAACAACCAGGACCAGACCTGGGGCGCCGAGCAGGAAGGGGAACTGACGATCGCGAAGATTGCACGCGAGATCGTTCACGCCTGGTCACCGGAAGGCTTGGCACCCTGGCCGAAGACCATTGCTGTTCCGGCTGGCTCGCTCCGCGCAAAGTGAGTGAAACCTGCGAAGGAATCGAAGCTATAGGCCTTTTTGGGCCAGAAACAGCACCAGGTCCTTGACTCGGCTGGAGTATCCCCACTCATTGTCGTACCAGGCGATGACCTTGCCGCTGTTCGCGACGGTCTTGGTGAGCTTGGAATCCACGATGGACGAAAGGGGATTGCCTTTGAAGTCGGAGCTGACGAGTTCTTCTTCGGTGTACCCCAGGATGCCCTTAAGCTTGCCCTCGCTGGCTGCCTTCAGAGCCGCGTTCACGCTCTTGATGTCGATGGGCTTCTCCGCCACAAAGGTGAGATCGACTACGGAGACATTGGGGGTGGGCACACGAATGGCGAAGCCATCGAGTTTGCCGTCCATCTCTGGAATTACGAGCTTCAGAGCTTTGGCTGCGCCGGTGGAGCTGGGTATCATGCTCAACGCGGCAGCGCGCGCGCGGCGCAGGTCCTTATGCGGCGCATCCAGCACGACCTGGTCGTTGGTATAGCTGTGCACGGTCGTCATGATGCCGGAGGCGATACCGAACGTCTCGTGCAGCACCTTCACCACCGGCGCCAGGCAGTTTGTCGTGCAGCTCGCATTGGAGATGACGTTGTGTCTGGCGGCATCGTACTTGTCGTCGTTCACACCCAGAACCAGGGTAAGGTCCTCGTTGGTCGCGGGCGCCGAGATGATTACCTTCTTGACCGTGGATCCGAGGTGCGCTTTCGCCTTTTCGGCATCGGTGAAGAAGCCCGTGGATTCGATCACGACTTCAGCGCCCACGGAGGCCCAATCGAGCCTGGCGGGGTCGCGCTCCGCGAAGACCCTGATTTCCTTTCCGTCCACGGTGAGGGAGTTCTCCCCAAAGCTGACTTCATTCTTCAGGTTTCCGAGGATGGAGTCATATTTCAGAAGGTGAGCGAGCGTGGCGGGGGTGGTGAGGTCGTTTACGGCGACGAACTCAATCTCCGGATTGCCGAGAGCGGTGCGAAACACGTTGCGTCCGATACGGCCGAAGCCATTGATTCCTACCTTGACTGCCATGTGTATGTAGAGTCCTCTGTCGTGCGAGCCGGCGAAGACGCCCAAGCCTGACATTCTCAGGGTATCAAAGGAGCCAGCTGCTTTGGTATCCAGGTGTCTAAGTCGGGTCCGGGCTTCTGCACCAGTTTTGCTGCAGCCGATGGCTGTGGTACAAACCAATCTATGCGCGACTGGATGCGCGAAAAGCTGATGAGACGACGTGGCAAGCGTGGACCCAACGAATCGGAATCCACTGGCAAGATCGGGCAGGAGCTGCCTCAGAACCAACCGGCGCCGCTGCGGCCCTCGTACCCTGAGCCTGTTCCGCGGGTAGAAGCGACGCCTCAGCCGGATGTGGAAGCTGAGATGCACGGTCTTCGGCCGGGCGAGACAACTGGCGAAGTCTTCCCTGACGCTGAGAAGGAGCCGCCGGCCGCCGAAGGGCAGATGGTCCTGGAAACCCAGCCGGCCGATGTAGCGACGCCTCCAGCCGAGCCGGTGGCCGTACCCGCGCGCTCGCCACGCGGGTATGTGGTGCTGACAATCGGCTTGCCGGGGTCGGGCAAGACCACCTGGTACAAGCGTCGGGGCGTGCAGCCGCTTTCCAGCGAGATGCTGCGCACGATTCTTTTCGACGACATCACCGATCAGCGCTACCAGGGGCTGGTATTCAGCACGCTGCGCAGCCTGCTGCGCGCGCGGCTCATTGCCAAGATGCCGTGGAACTACGTGGATGCCACGAACCTGAGCCCGCACGAGCGCCGTCAATGGATCAAGATGGCCAAGAGCTTCGGGTATGAAGTTCAGGCTGTCTTCTTCGATGTGCCGCTGAGCGTGTGCCTGGAGCGCAACTCCAAGCGCGATCGCCAGGTGACCGACGAGGTGATGCACAAGATGGCGGAGCGGCTGCGGCCGCCGGCCTTTAAGGAAGGGTTCGATAAGATCACCGTGGTCCGCGTGAAGGGTGCGATGCCCGTGCCCGAGCCGGCGGACGCAAACGCGGTGCTCTCGTCCGAAGCAGCTCAGGAGCACGAGGCGGAGAACGCCTCCGAGGCTGCAGTCGAAGGATAGCTTCCGCAACAGCAAGGCACACGATGGCCACTCAAGACGTGGAGTTCGCGCAGGTGAGCTTCGCGGTCGAGGGCCGTCAGCTTTTGCATGCCATATCGTTGCGAGTGGATGCAGGGACGACGACCGCGCTGCTGGGACGGAGCGGCTCCGGCAAGACGACCTTGCTGCGCACCGTGAACGCGCTGGTGCGGCCGACCAGCGGTCGAGTCCTGATTGGCGGCCACGACGTGGAGCAACAGGATGTGGTTGCCTTGCGGCGCGGCATCGGCTATGTGATTCAGGAAGCCGGCCTGTTTCCGCACATGCGGGTGGACCGCAATGTGTGCATGGCGCTGGAGCTTGCGGGCAGCAAGCGGGAAGAAATCAGTAGCAGGGCTGCTGCCATGTTGCAGCTCGTGGGACTTCCAAAGGACGTCGCCGGGCGCTTCCCATGGCAGTTGAGCGGAGGACAGCGCCAGCGGGTGGGCCTGGCACGCGCGCTGGCCTCCGATCCAAATGTTCTCCTGATGGATGAACCCTTCGGCGCTCTGGATCCACTCACGCGTGCGGAAATGCAGACGATGCTGCGCGACCTGCTGCGCCGGGTGGGCGTGACCACGCTGATCGTGACGCACGATCTTGAGGAAGCTCTCTTCCTGGCGGACCGTATCGTGCTCCTGGAGGGCGGCCGCGTGATCGCGGATCTGGCGAGCGCCAAGGTCCGCAGCTCGAGCAATCCCGCTATGCAGGCCTATGTTGCGGCAACACACCGAGCTGACGGGAGCGATGCGGCATGAACGGCTTCCTGCACCGCCATGGCTCCGAGATCGGACGGCTCACCTTTGAGCATCTGTGGCTCACGCTGAGCGCGATGCTGTTTGCGTCGCTGATTGGTCTGCCCCTAGGGGTACTGCTCACGCGGCGCGAGGTGCTGGCAAGGCCGGTGCTGGGCGTCGCCAACGTGCTGCAGACCATTCCCAGCCTGGCCCTCTTCGGCTTGCTTCTTCCGGTGCCCTTTCTGGGCGACCGCGCGGCGCGGCTGGCAATCGTGGCACTCACCGGCTATGCGCTGCTGCCTATTCTGCGCAATACCTACGCGGGGATCCGCAGCGTGGACCCGGCTCTGATCGATGTGGCGAATGCGCTCGGCATGACAGGGTTGCAGCGGCTGCGAAAGGTGGAGCTGCCGCTCGCGGCGAGCGTGATTCTGGCGGGTCTGCGTACCGCTACCGTGACCTGCGTAGGGGTGGCGACGATTGCGGCAGCGATCGGGGCGGGCGGCCTGGGTGAACTGATCTTCCGCGGCGTGGCCAGCGTGGACAACGGATTGGTGCTGGCAGGCGCGATTCCAGCGGCATTGCTTGCCCTGACGGCTGACGGCCTGCTTGGCTTTGCCGAGAAACGGCTTGCGGTGCAGCGGTGAAAGCGGGCAGGATCGCAAGTCAGCGAGCCAGCAGGTTGGCTGCAGGTGTGTGCTTCGCTGGCGTATTGCTGCTGACTTCCTGTGCTCCGCCGCGATCCTCGCATGCGGTCATCGGGGCGAAGAACTTTACGGAACAGGTGGTGCTGGGGGAGTTGCTGGCGCAGGAAATTGAGGCTGCGGGTGGGGGCAAGGTGGAGCGGCGCTTTTGGCTGGCGGGCAGCTATCTCTGCCAGCAGGCGCTGGTCAGCGGACGGATTGACGGCTACGTGGAGTACACGGGAACCGCGCTCACCGCGATTCTGAAGCAGCCTCTGCCGCCACCCGGGCAGCGCGATGCCGCGAGCGTGGATGCGACTCTGGCCCGGCTCTATGAGGAGCGGTACAGGGTGAGGGTTGGGACGGGTCTGGGTTTCGAGGATACGTTCGCCATGGTGGTGCGTGGCGAGGACGCGAAGCGGCTGGGACTGAATAGCCTTTCAGACGTGGCGCGGGCGATGGCTGCAGGGCAGGCGATGCGGCTTGGCGTCGGGTATGAGTTTGCGGAGCGGCCGGATGGCCTGCGGGGGCTGAGCGCAGCATACGGGATGCGCTTCGGGGTCTCGCCGAGGACAATGGAGCTGGGGCTGCTGTACCGGGCGCTCCAGGCGCACCAGGTGGATATCGTAGCGGGGAACTCGACGGATGGGGCAATCAAAGCGCTGGGCTTTGTGGCGCTGGTGGATGACCGGCACTACTTTCCGCCCTATGAGGCCGTACCGCTGATCCGGGAGGAGTCGCTGGCTCGCTGGCCGAGCATCGGCGTTGCGGTGCAGCGGCTTGCGGGGCAGGTAAGCGACGAGGAGATGCGGGCGATGAACCTCGCGGTAGAGCAACAGCATCAGGACGCAGGCGAGGTGGTGCGGGCGTTTCGCGCACGCAAGGGGCTGTAACCCCAGTGATGCGGCTTTGCGGGAGGAGCGATTGGGCAGCGTTTCAAAGAGCGGCAACAGGACATCCTCTCCAAACGTTGCGGCGAGAGATGCGCGGACGAGAGATGCGCGGCGGACCGGGAGGACGGACGGCGCAGACGCCGCGGCGGAGCCCTGGATGCGAGGCACGCACAGAGATCTCGACGCGGTGCGGCGAGGTCTTGTTCACGCATTGGAGCTAGCCACCGAAGATGGGGAACGCTGGTGCGCGGCGCTGACTGACACCGAGATGTTTGCCACCCCGGCGGGGCTGCCGCCGGTGGCGTTTCACCTGCGGCACATCGCGCGCTCGCTGGACCGGCTGCTCACGTACGCGGAGGATCGGCAGCTCGACGAGCGGCAGCTTGCGCTACTACAAAGCGAGCGTGAGCCGGGAAGCGCGACCGGGGTGCTGGAGGAGTATCGGACCGGCCTGAAGAAAGCCAAGGAACGAGCTCAGAGCTTCGAGCCGGCGAGCTACGAGCAGGAACGCGCAATCGGCCGCAAGCGGTTGCCCACGACGGTGGCGGGCCTGCTGATCCATTGCGCGGAGCACACGTCGCGGCATGTGGGGCAGGCGGTGACGACGGCAAAACTGGTCCGGGCGCTTGAAGCAGATCAGCGTATCTGAAGCGGCTCCTCTTCATGCAACAACATCAGGACGGGGTGAGCGCGCTGGGCCAGCTGAGCTATTGGACCGACTCCGGGTCGTGATGCTCCCAGTACTCATCGTCCGTCCATTCTTCTCTGATGACCGGTGTGTGTGTCTCTCTCCCGAAGAGAGCCTCTACGAGTTGCTGAAACCAGCCGAAGGGATGGGGTTCTGCTTTCGTGAACTTCACGGGTAGGCTCCTCTGCGTGCAGGAAGCATATGCGCGGAGGTCAAGATTTGTCGTCACTCTGCAAGAATGTTGGTAACCAGTAAGAGCATCGAAAGTCGATATAGCTCTTCTTCTAGGTTCCGCGGCGTGGACTTGTGGGTCGTTGGACAGAGGCATCGTTTGATGGGCATCGAACTTTTGGCGTAAGCTGGCCACGGAGAACATTCATGCGTACTCGGCTTTTCGCAGTCGGCTTAGGACTCGTCATGCCGTTCCTAGCAATGGTGAGCCCGGCACAAACCACACCCACGGTGGGACAAAAGGCTCCTGACTTCACCCTGTCCTCGCCGGAGGGGCAATCCACCAGCCTTGGGTCTCTGACGTCCAAAGGACCGGCCGTTCTGGTGATTCTGCGCGGCTACCCTGGGTACCAGTGCCCGTATTGCGTGAAGCAGGTGCATGACTTCGCGGACAATGCCAGCAAATTCGCAGCGTCCGGCGCGGAGGTTCTGCTGGTCTATCCGGGTCCGCCCGCCGATCTGGACCAGCATGCCAGGGAATTCCTGACCAAACAGCAGGCGGCTCTGCCGGCCAACATTCACCTGGTGATCGACCCGGAGTACAAGGTGACGAACCTGTATGCGCTGCGCTGGGATGCGCCCCATGAGACGGCTCATCCTTCCACCTTCGTGCTCGACCGCAAGGGTGTCGTGCGATTCGAAAAGGTGAGCAAGGTTCACGGCGACCGGACCACGGCGGCGGAAGTGCTGGAGGAGTTGGAGGAAATGAAGTAGCTTCTCTTTTGTCGAGCTAAGTAGCGACCACACCATGGATGAAAGCATTACGCGCCATGAGAAAATCTGGCGTGCCCCTCCGCGATGCCACTTCCGCGACCAAGGAAGAAGAACGTCTCGCCGCCCTCCAGCAGTACGGCGTGCTCGATACCGAGCCGGAAGAGGGCTATGAGGACATCACCGAGCTGGCTGCTTTCATCTGCGGTACACCGATATCGCTGATTTCTCTCGTGGACCGGGACCGGCAATGGTTCAAGTCGGAGATCGGTCTCGGAGTCAACGAAACGCCGCGATCGCAAAGTTTCTGCACTCACACCATCGGCTCCCAAGGCACGCTCGTTGTACCGGACGCGCAACTCGACCAACGTTTCAACAGCAATCCGCTGGTTCTTGGAAATCCGAAGATCCGATTCTATGCAGGCGCGCCGATCGTGGAAAAAGGCGGGCACGTGCTAGGAACAGTGTGCGTGATCGACACCGAGCCGCGTGCCCTGACCGAGAAGCAGATCTCCGCGCTGGAGGCGTTGGCTCGTCAGGTTGTGGTGCTTCTGGAGCAGCGAAAGGCGATCGGAACGCTTGAAAAGGCAGCGCATGACTCCAGAATTATCGACCGGCAGCTGCAAGAGTCTGAACGCCGCCTGCAAACCTTTGTGGACCGCTTCCCGGCACTGGCCTGGATGGCCAACGCCGATGGCTGGATCTTCTGGTACAACCGCCGCTGGTACGAGTACACAGGAACGACCCCGCAACAGATGGAGGGGTGGGGCTGGCAGTCCGTCCACGATCCAGCCGTTCTGCCGGCGGTCATGGAAAGGTGGGCCGCGTCGATTTCCTCCGGCGAGCCGTTCGAGATGATCTTTCCGTTGAAGGGCGCAGACGGCGAGTTCCGCCCTTTTCTGACACGCGTTGAACCACTGCGCGACGAGGACGGGGAGATCACGCAATGGTTCGGCACCAACATCGAAGTCGATGCGCTGCAGAAAACGAGACTGGCTCTTGAGAGGAGCGAAGAAGGTCTGGCGCAGGTCCTGACGGCAACCACGGATGCGGTCGTCAGCGTGAATCGTGAGTGGGTGCTCACGTACATGAACCCCAGGGCTGAGGAAATCTACGGTGCGTCCCGGAAGCTTGTGGGACGGAACCTGTGGGAGGCGTTCCCCGAAGTGGTGTATGAGGGATCGCCTTTTGTAGAGCATTACACCCGCGCCATGAAGGAGGGGATCGCCGGACATTTCGAGGCAGAGTTCGGCGAGCCGCTCAACTATACCCTCGGACTGGAGGTTTATCCGAGCAAGGACGGTATCGTCACCTTTTCGCGCGACATTACCAAGCTGAAACACGCGACTGCGGCTGTGCTCCAGAACGAGAAACTGGCAGCCGTCGGCCGGCTGGCGTCTTCCATGGCGCATGAAATTAACAACCCCCTTGAGGCTGTGACGAATCTGCTTTATCTGGCCGGCAGTTCGGAAAGCCTGGAAGAAGCGAGACCGTATTTGAGAAGCGCCGATCTTGAACTGCGGCGCGCCTCTGCCATCACCCAGCAGACGCTTCGCTTTCATCGTCAGGCCACAGCACCGACCGCGGTTCGGTTCGCAGACCTTGCGGCCGGAATTCTCACAGGGCAGCATAGCCGCCTGGCCAACTCGGGCGCCCATGTGGAAGAACGTGACAGAGCAACCTATCCGGTGTTATGCCTGGAGGGTGAGATACGTCAGGTCTTATCAAATCTGGTGAGCAACGCGATCGATGCGATGCATGGGCAGGGCGAAGGCACGCTGTACATCCGCGGCCGTGATGGCAGAAATTGGAAGACCGGCGAGCCGGGGATGGTGATTACGGTAGCCGACACCGGAACCGGGATGCCGGAAGCCATCCGCAAAAAGGTGTTCGAAGCCTTCTACACCACGAAGGGCATTGGCGGAACGGGTCTGGGTCTGTGGATCAGTAAGGAAACCGCAGAGCGGCATCACGGCACCCTCAGACTCAGGTCCAGACAATCTCCTTCGCTTTCCGGTACGGTGCTCACCCTGTTTTTGCCTCGGGGCTCCGGGGATGGGGCGTCCGGCTCCGAGATTCGCACCGAGCTCGCCGCCGACATGACCGCCGCCTAGTGGCCCATGGCTTCCGGCGCCGGCCTGGCTGCCCGGGCCGGCAGGCGCATGAGGAACGGCAAAGGCGTGAGACAGAAGACCGCGGCAGCGAGCACGAAGAACGCATTCTTGTAGCCGAGCATGCTGGATTGGCGGAGCATCTCCGCGTAGGCCCGGCCCACCGCGTATTGCATGGCGGCGGCGCTGCTCATGCCGGCGGCGCGGGCGGCGGCGGCTACCTGGTGAATCCACAACATGTAGCCGGAGTTCAGGGCGCCGGTGTGTGCGGACAGGTGCTGCTGGTGGGTCTGCGCGGTGCGGGCGAGAAACGTGGTGAGCAGCGCCGTGCCGGCCGAGCCGCCGAGGTTGCGGGCGAAGTTCGACAGGCTGGAGATCTGGTTGGACTTGGAGCGCGGCACACCCACGTAGTTGAGTGTGCTGATGGGAATAAAGGCCAGCGGCAGTCCAATGACCTGGAGGCAGCGGAAAAGAACCACCGTGCCGAAGCTGGAAGTAAGGTCGAGCCGGGTGAGGTTGTAGAGCCCGGCCGCGACCGCGCAGTAGCCCACGCAGACCATGAGCCGCGGGTCGAATTTGCCGAGCAGGCGTCCCGCGACTGCCATCATCAGCATCATGACGAAGCCGGCGGGAGAGAGCGCCATGCCAGCGCGCTCCGCGCTGTAACCGAGCAGGATTTGCAGGTACTGCGGAATGAGCACGGTGGACCCGAAGAGCACCATGCCGAGAACCAGCTGAAGAAAGACAGCCGTGCCGAAGTTGCGGTTCCGGAGCAGCTTCAAGTCGACGATGGGATCAGGGTGCTGCCACTCCCAGAGAACAAAGGCGATCAGGAGACAGGCCGCGGTCAGCGCGGCGAGACAGATCATGGGGTCGCCGAACCAGTCCTTCTCCTGGCCCTTGTCGAGGAAGAACTCCAGCAGGCCGACGCCGGAGGCAACGAGGGCGAGGCCGGTGAAATCGACACGCGCGCCACGCGCCTGCCTGCGTTTGAGGATCATTTCGGGCGGGTCTTCGACCATCTTGTTGCTGAGATAGAGCGAGAGCATGCCGACCGGCAGGTTGATGAAGAAAATCCAGTGCCAGTTCAGGTTGTCGGTGATCCAGCCGCCCAGGGTAGGACCTATGGCGGGTGCGACCACGACAGCCATGCCATAGACGGCAAAGGCCTGGCCGCGCTTTTCGATGGGGAAGGTATCAGCCAGGATGGCTTGCTCGGAGGGAGCCAGACCGCCGCCGCCGATACCCTGGAGCACACGCGCGACGATGAGAAACGGAAGCGTAGGAGCCAGGCCGCAGAGCATGGAGCAGACCGTGAAGATGGCGACGCAGGTGAGGTAAAAACGCTTGCGGCCGAAGCGGTCAGAAAGCCAGCCGGAGATGGGCAGGACGACCGCCGAAGAGACCAGATAGCTGGTCAGCACCCAGGTGGCTTCCTCCTGCGTTGCACCCAGGGTGCCGCCGATGTGCGGCAGAGCGACGTTGGCGATGGAGGTGTCGAGGACCTCCATGAACGTGGCGAGGGTCACCGTGAGAGCGATGAGCCACGGGTTGTGTTTGGGTTTCCAGTTTGCGTCGAAAGCCACGAGACCAGAATACGAGAACTCAGTTGCCGGTTACCGCAGCGGCTCGAGAAGGCGGCGCGGCCGGCCCGCTCCTTCCTGGTGCCGGGAGGGAGTTCTGCCCGGCGGAAGGGTTTGCAGGGACGAGTCCCGTCTTCGGCGCGACTGCGCGCCACCTCGCAATGATCGTGTCCAGGTCAGACGCACTATCTTTTGGATCGGACTTCCACTGCTTGAGCTCCTCGGGAACATAGAAGGAGCGGTCGTCGGTCAGATACAGAAGGACCTTCTGCACGCGTGCGCGGACGTCCGAGTTGCCGTTGCGTAAGGCGTCTATCAGAACATTGCGCAGATCGGGCTGCTGGCCCAAGACGCTGCTTCGGGATTGAACGAAGAGGGAGAGAATGGTGTCGGCTGTTGCCGGAGGCAGGGTTGGGTCTTTCAACATGTGCCCGAGCCGAAGATAGGCAGCATTGGAATCCGCCATGTGGCTGCGCAGGTAGTCCAGGGCGCGGTAGTGATCAGACTCTGTCGCGTTGCTCTTGCTGAGCCGCCAGACGAAGTAGCTGGCGCGCTGTTGCGAACCAAGCAGCCAGTGAACACCCGCACCGGCGGTGCACAGGAGCACGACAGCGACCAGGCTGGTCGTCAGCTTACTCCGCCACTCCTTGGCGTACCAGAAGTAGTAGCGGGTATCAATGAGCCGCTTGCGGCGAAGAAGGAACTGGAAGTTCTGCGGGCTGGCCTGCTTAAGCGCCAAATACAGCATGCTGGCCTTCTTGACGCGGACGCCCTCGTCTCCCAGCGCGGCCACCATGGCCGCGTCATCCAGCTTCTTCAGTTCGTCGTTCAGCGCTACCGGTTTGTCGGTGTGAGTCATGACGACGTGCCGCAGGCTTTCCAGCTTCTTGGGATCGCTCACGATGGCTGAAAGCAGCTTTTCGTCGAACTGGGAGTCATTGACCGCGACACGGGCTCTTATGCGTGCGGCGATGCTGTTGGCCCAGGTGTCAAAGGGTTGCCACAGCTTGGACGCGTCTCCCGGTGCGCGAATGCTGGACAGTCCGGAACTGAGAATCTGCTGGTAGCCGATGCCGACCAGAACGGCGGCGAAGAGAGACGTGTCGTGAATGGCCCCGGTACGGTCCAGCATCCAAAAGAGCGCCACCGGAATGGCCACATACGCGGCAAAAAGCAGCCATGTGTTGAGCATGATCCACTTGCCGGGATAGTTCTCAAGCCGCTTGGATACCTGGACAATGGCGGCGATCAGACCAAGAAGGAGAACTACCCCGTAGCAGAGGTAGGCCGCCACATCGGGCGAAACGCTCAGATCCATGGAGATCTCCGCAGCTAGGCGTTCACCATCAGCTCCGCCATGCGGCTGCCGGAAGGCTGGAGATTGAAGTAAGCACTGCCGATGGACGAGGCACTCAGGTTGCCCTGCACAGAGATGATGCCCATAGAGACCAGACTCGGAGCGGCTTTGGCGAGCTCGTCCGCGTTCATGGAAGCTTCACTCATGATCTGCCACCCGGGGGCGACGCCGGATCGCTGTAAGACACGAAGCAGGCGCTTGCCGGGATCGTCCAAGGTAGGAATGTACATGAGGTGAGATTAGTCCCGATGAGGAGGCAGTGGCAAGGCCGGGACGTGAGCTAACTGACCAGATGCCCCATCTTTTCGCGCTTGGTTTCGAGGTAGCGCTCGAAGGTGGGTTCGGTGGGGATGGTGGCGCTGAGGCGCTCGGTGACCCGGATGCCGCTGGATTCAAGCGCGCTGACTTTATCCGGGTTGTTGGTGATCAGGCGCACAGCCGTGACTCCGAGATGCTGGAGGATGGCGGCGGGCAACTCGAAATGGCGGTAATCGGATTCGAAGCCGAGCTGCTCGTTGGCTTCGATCGTATCGAGACCCTGATCCTGAAGCTCGTAGGCGCGGAGCTTGGCCATGAGTCCGATGCCGCGGCCTTCCTGCTGCTCGTAGAGCAGGATGCCGGAGCCTTCCTCGGCGATGCGCTTCAAAGCGAGATGAAGCTGGTCGTGACAGTCGCAGCGCAACGAGTGGAATACATCGCCGGTGAGGCACTGGGAGTGAATGCGGACGATGGGGGGCTCGGTTGCGAAACTGCGGAGGTCGCCCATCACCAGGGCGACAGCACTCTCAAGGGGCTGGCGCGTCGTATCGGCGGGATCGGTGAGGCCCTCAAAGCCGAGAATGCGGAAGTGTCCCCAGCGCGTAGGGAATTCCGCTTCGGCGACCTTGCTGACACTTACGAAGGGCATCACAATGAAGTATAGATTCGTTCGGGTGGTTGGGCGATTCAGGGCGGCTGCTTGGCCAGCGTAGAGTAGAGGCGTGCACGCGGCCGACTCCAAGCTCATCCTGATCACACTGCTGGTGGAGCTGGGCGTGGCGGCGGCGTGGGCGAGTTCGCTGGCGCGCGCCAACCGTTTCAAGCGGTTGCTGCTGATGACCGAACGAAACGGGCGCGACACACTGAAGCTGCTGGCGTGGATCTGCTTGCCGCTGATGTGCGGCGTGGCGATCCGGGTGCATGTGCAGAACTTCCTAGCGGCCGACCTTTCGCTCGAAGCAACAGTGTTGATCGGACTGCTGATCGGGCCCGGTTCCGCGATGCTGGGCGGGGCCGCGCTGGCGGCTCCTGCCATGCTGCATGGTGAGTGGCTGGCGTTGCCGATCAACCTGGTGACCGGGTTGATTTTCGCCGGCTTCCGGCGCTTTGCGGGCGAAGAAGATATCTGGCTGTTTACGCCGTTGATCGACCTGAGTATCTATCGCTGGGTGCGGCGCACCTTGTCCAGACCGCACCTGGACCGGCAAATCCTGCTGCTGGTGCTGATCTTCGGTGTGCAGTTCGCCTCGGGACTGGTTTCGCACGCGTACCCGCGTCTGTACTTCGACCTGCACTCGGATTCGTGGTGGGTTGAGCTGGCGATCTGCGCATGCACGCCGGTGGTGATTGGTTTGCCGCTGAAGATCTGGAATGCGGTGCGGATCGAGCGCAAGCTGGAAGAGCAGACGCGGCTGCTGCTGGAGGCGCGGTTGGACGCGCTGCAGAGGCAGATCAATCCGCACTTTCTGTTCAACACGCTGAACTCCATCGCATCGCTCATTCGCTCACGTCCTGACCTGGCGCGCGAGATGATCGTCAAGCTGGGGAATATTCTGCGGGTGCTGTTGCGCGACAGGGATGCCTTCGTACCGCTGGAAGAAGAGCTGACCTTCACGGACGACTACCTGGACATCGAGGTGGTGCGCTTCGGCGAGAAGCTGCGGGTCGTGAAGGAGATTGCCGAAGACACGTTGCACCTGGAGGTGCCGAGCATGCTGCTGCAGCCGCTGATCGAGAACAGCATCAAGCACGGGCTGGAGCCGCGCATCACGGGCGGAACAGTGACGCTGCGCAGCCGGCTGGACGACGGCAATCTGGTGATCGAGATCGAGGACGACGGCGTGGGCATGGAGCCGGGCGCGGCGGTGCAGGCTCCAGTGAGCGGGCTGGTGCGGGAAGGTTCCGGGATCGGCATGCGCAACGTGCGTGAACGCATGCAGGTTCTGTACGGCGGCGCGGCCCAGGTAGACATGGAAAGCCGGCGCGGGCGAGGCACGCGGGTGCGGCTGGTGATGCCGCCGCACAGCCTGTGAGTGCGGCAAAGTCAGCCGCTTAGGGGCTTGCTAGAATGGGCGCGGTGGGAGCGTCACGCATGGAGTTGATCAGCACCATTGCGGGCGCGGCGGGGCAGCCGGTTGCGGTGGATCGCCGGCCTGCGCTGCGTGATCGTTTGCAGCATCGCATTGCAAGACAGAAGCAGGGAGCAGGAATGGGGCAGGGGATCGCAAACAAGCAAAGGGAAACCATGACAGAGATTGCGTCGATACACGCGCGGGAGATTCTGGACAGCCGCGGGAACCCCACAGTGGAAGCCGATGTGGTGCTGCAGGGTGGGATCCGCGGCCGGGCCGCCGTGCCCAGCGGCGCTTCTACCGGCGAGCATGAAGCCGTGGAGCTGCGCGACGGAGACAAGGAACACTACCTGGGCAAGGGCGTGCTGCAGGCCGTGGAGAATGTGGAAAGCGTCATTGCGCCTGAGCTCGTAGGCATGGATGCGAGCAACCAGCGCATGATCGACGCGACGATGCTGCAGCTGGATGGCACGGACAACAAGGGCCGGCTCGGGGCCAACGCGATCCTGGCGGTGAGCATGGCCTGTGCACGGGCTTCCGCGGAAGCGTTGGGTCTGCCGCTCTACCGCTATCTCGGCGGCGTGAATGCGTCGACGCTGCCGACCCCGATGATGAACATCCTGAATGGCGGCGCGCATGCGGACAACAACGTGGACTTCCAGGAATTCATGGTGATGCCGGTGGGCGCGGAGACCTTTAGCGATGCGTTGCGCTGGGGCGTGGAGGTGTTCCACACGCTCAAAGGGGTACTGAAGAAGAAGGGCTATAACACAGCGGTCGGCGATGAGGGTGGGTTTGCGCCGTCGCTGAAGTCGAACGTCGAAGCCGTGGAAGTGATCCTCGAAGCCATCGAGCAGGCTGGCTTCAAGGTGGGCGAAGACGTTGCGCTGGCGCTCGATCCGGCAGCGAGCGAGTTCTATGTGAAAGACTCCGGCAAGTACGTGTTCAAGAAGAGCGACAAGAGCGAGAAGACCAGCGAGCAGATGGCGGCGTACTGGGAGAGCTGGTCGCGGCAGTATCCCATCGTCTCTCTCGAAGACGGCATGGCGGAAGACGACTGGACCGGCTGGAAGGTGCTGACGGAGAAGGTCGGGAGCCGGTTGCAGCTGGTGGGCGACGACTTGTTCGTGACCAACACCAAGCGCCTGCAGAAGGGCATCGAGGAGGGCATCGGGAACTCGATCCTGATCAAGGTAAACCAAATCGGCACGATCTCGGAGACGCTGGATGCGATTGAGTTGGCGCGGCGGAATGGATATACAAGCATCATTTCGCATCGGTCGGGCGAGACAGAGGACACGTTCATCGCGGACCTCGCGGTGGGCACGGGTGCGGGGCAGATAAAGACGGGCTCGGCCTCACGCACGGACCGGATTGCCAAGTACAACCAGCTGCTGCGGATCGAAGAAGAGCTTGGCCAGACGGCAGAGTTTCTGGGCCGGGCCGCGGTGAACTGCGCGGAGTAGATGGCAGACATATGAAACTTGGCGGGGCTTTCCTTTTGCTTCTTTGCAGCGGTGTAGGCGTTTCGCAAACACCGTCAAACGCTGCCATGTCACTCGACGATCTGCGGCAGTATTTTGTCGTTACACACATCAAAGAGGCAGATGAACGCGGTGTGCAGGTGCAGATGGACGCGCAGAAAGCGAAGATGCCGGCGTGGTGGCCTGCAGATGTCAACGACGCGATAACGCAAGCCATGTTGGGCGTCGATTTGCCCGCGCTTGAGTATCCTTTTGTGAAAAGCTGCATGAGCTCACCGGACGCACACGCTTTAATGGCTCTCTTCCAGACGCCGGAAGGTCAGACATACATCAACCGAGCGACTGGGGCTATGGTGCAGGCCGAAGCGAACGGCGCCAGTGCATCCGCAGCGAAGCAGGAGCAGATGCAAAAGGATCCCGGGGTACCGTCGGCAGCGCTGCAGAGACTGAGCGCACCTGAGCGGCAGAGAGTGCTGCGGCTGCTGAGTTCGAGTGCCGTGAACTGCATGAACAACGGCTTTCATCAAGCCAGCGTTGCCGTGGGGCAGGCACGCACGGAGGCCGCGAACAAGGTTGTGGAGGAACATCGATCGGAGCTTCAAGCGGCCAAGGCGAAGTATGACGCGGCGGCGAACACAACAGCTTCCCCGAGCGCCCCCAAGGAGCGACGATGAAGAGACGGACTGGCCCCGTCGTTCTCACGATCCTGGATGGCTGGGGGTATCGCGCGGAAACGCATGGGAATGCTATCGCGCTGGCGCGCAAGCCCACCTACGACAAGCTGCTGCGCGACTATCCGAACACGCTGATCCGGGCGAGTGAACATTACGTCGGCCTTCCCGACGGGCAGATGGGGAACTCCGAGGTGGGGCACCTGAACCTGGGTGCGGGGCGTGTGGTGCGCATGGACATCTCGCGCATCGATCAGGCCATTGCAACGGGCGAGTTCTTAGAAGACCCGACGCTGGTGCGACTGATGGAGCATGCGGCGGCGGAAGAGCGCACACTGCACCTGATCGGGCTCCTGAGCGACGGCGGTGTGCATTCGCATCAGCGGCACCTCTATGCGCTCTTGAAGATGGCAGCTATGCGCGGACTGACGCGTGTGGCCGTGCATGCGTTTCTGGATGGGCGAGACACGCTGCCGACTTCAGGCGCGGGCTACCTGGAGGAGCTGGAGCAGAGATTTCGTGAGTATGGGGTGGGCAGACTGGCCAGCGTGAGTGGTCGCTATTTTGCAATGGACCGCGATCTGCGCTGGGAGAAAGAGGCCAAGGCGTTCCGAGCCATGGTGGCGGGCACCCCGGAGGCGGGCGGGTTCCAAGACGCAGTGGCGCGGGTGCGGGAGAGCTACAACAACGGCGTGACCGATGAGTTCGTGGAGCCGTTCGTATGCGTGGACGCGGCGGACGAGCCGGTGGCCCCGATCAAGGACGAGGATGCGGTACTGTGCTTCAACTACCGCTCGGACCGTGCACGGCAGATTACGCGAGTGCTGGCGCGGCGTTCGGGCCTCATGGCCGATAGAGGAATGAGCCTGCCCAAGGCCGCGGAGCTGGATGCGGAGATCCCGCTGGAGAGCACACCGCGGAACCTGCTGTACGTCACGATGACGCAGTACGACCCGAAGTACACGCTGCCGATGGTCATCCCGCCGGAAAGCATGGACAACCTGCTGGCCAACGTGATGGCCAGGCACGAGCTGCGCAACCTGCGCGTGGCGGAGACGGAGAAGTATGCGCACGTAACGTACTTCTTCAATGGCGGGATCGAGAAGCCGTTCGCGGGCGAGGATCGCGAGCTGGTGGCGTCGCAGAAGGTGGCCACGTATGACCTGGCGCCGGAGATGAGCGCGAATGGGATAGCCGATGTTGTTGAGCGTGCGGTTCGGGACACGGCCTTTGATGTGGTGATCGTGAACTTTGCGAACGCAGACATGGTGGGGCACTCGGGCAAGATCGAGCCGACGGTAAAGGCCGTGGAGGTGGTGGATGCCTGCCTGGGGCGGGTGTACGACGCAGTGCGGGCGGCCGGAGCGAGCTGGATCATCACTGCCGATCACGGCAATGCCGAAATGCTGATCGACCCGGCGACCGGCGGCCCGCATACAGCGCACACGACGAACCCGGTGCCGTTCCTGCTGGTTACTCCCGAGGGGCAGAACGTGGGTGTGCGGGGCGATGGATCACTGCGGGATATTTCGCCGACAATCCTTGGTTTGTTGAATTTCGAGCTACCGAAGGAGATGACTGGCGGCGACCTGCGGATGAAGGCTGCGGAAGGCGTTGGCAGCCGGGCAGGCCCTCGCTAACCTACTTCGGCTGGATGGCATCCGGGGCGTTGTCTGCGGCGGGATCGAGCTTGAAATCGAAGACCGAGGTGGAGAACATGTTGTCCTGCCGCATGACGGGCAGCAGCGCATACTCCCCCACGGTCAGGGGAGACTTCGGCGTCACGGATAGCCAGCCGTCAGGGAGCGTGACGACCGTGACCTCTACCTGCGTGTCGTTGCGCTTCGCGTTGCCGCTGAGTTGTGTGAACTTCACCGTCGAGAGCAGGCGGCGATCCTTGTCGACCGCTGCGTGCACAATAGCCCAGCCAGCGACCATGCTCTGGCCGCCGCCTTCATCGATGGGATCCACATGCACGTAGAAGGTGGGGGTCAAAGTGTGCAGAACGGAACGTGCGCTGGCGCCTGCCAACTCTGTGGTGAACTTCGTCTTGTAGAAGGGACCCGCCAGTAGACTGCCGGCCACATTCGAGCCCTTGTGGTTGTTCGTCTGCACGGCCGAGGAATGGATGGGAACCAACTCGCTGGTGCCGGCGAACGTATCCAGGGCATAGGGTCGACGCCCATCAGGAACGCGCAAGCCGGGCGCCGCTTCCGGAGCGGAGCCCTGTGCGATGGCGGCGGGCTGGGTCTGAAAGCAGACAAGAAGGCCGAAACCGAGACAAACGTGGCGAAGGCTCATTGCGCACAGCATAACGCACTTACGCCCTTCTTCAGTGAGCTGTTTGCTACAAGGCCCTCCGGTTTTCGAGCGCGCGGGTCATGGTGACTTCGTCGGCATACTCGATGTCGGAGCCGGCGGGCACGCCGGTCGCAATGCGGGTGATGCGGAGGTGGGGGTGCTGAGCGCGGGCTTCATCGGCGATGTAGCGGGCGGTGGCTTCGCCTTCGACGGTGGGGCTGTTGGCCAGGATGAGCTCGCCGTTCGGTTCCCCGGTGGCGTCGCTATCGGCGGCCTGGGCCAGGCGAGGCCAGAGATTGGCGAGGCGCAGGTCCTCGGGGCCGACGCCGTTCACGGGCGAGAGTGTGCCGTGGAGGACGTGGTAGACGCCGTTCCAAGTGCGGGTTTTCTCGATGGCAGCGATGTTGGTGGGCTCTTCCACCACGCAGATCAGGCGCGGGTTGCGGCCAAGTGAGGCGCAATAGCCGCAGGGGTCAATGTCGGTGACATTGTTGCATACCGAGCAGAGGCGCAGGGCCGCCTTGAGCGCGCGGATGCCGGAAGCGAGGGCGTCGGCATCGCGGTCCGACGAGCGCAGGATGTGGAAGGCAAAGCGTTGCGCGGTCTTGGCGCCCACGCCGGGCAGCTTGCGAAGCTCGTCAATGAGGCGAGCCATGGGCTCGGCGAAACGTTGGGCCATTGAGATACAAGGGGGAGAGATGAGAGGCGATACGCGGGGCAAGATATGAGATGCGGGATACGAAGGATGAGAGTTGGAGACGAGAGGGAGCCGAAGATAGGGTGCGAATCTGAAAGGCCGTACCCAACCGGAATGGAGGGCTAGACCACTTCAGGCCGGAAGAGAGCCTCCTTCTTGTGTTTCGCCGCTCGTATCTCCTCTCTCGCCCCTCATTAGAAGCCGGGGAGGCCCATATCGCCTAGCAGGCCGGCGGTTGAGGACTGCATAGCGGCATCGGCCTTCTGGCCGGCGGCGTTGATGGCGGCGACGATGAGGTCTTCAAGCATGGTGATGTCGTCCGCCGCGGCGGACGCGGCGGCGGGGGCGATGCTGAGCTTGAGCAGCTCCTTGCGGCCGTTCATACGGGCGGTTACGGCGCCGCCACCGGAGTCGGCTTCGACCAGGGTGGCGGCCAGCTTTTCTTCCATCTGCTCGCGCATGGCGGAGGCTTGGGAAAGCATCTCGCCCATCTTGTTGAAGTCCATGGTTTCTCCGGGTTGGAAGCAGACGACTGAGTAACGGAAGGAAAGAGCTTGCGCAAGGAGCCTGGCAGCTCAGGGCTGAAGGAGAGACCGGTCTCAGGGTTTGCGGAGGTCGACGACATTCCCTATTTCGGCGGAGAAGAGGCGTTGCGCCTGCTGGACGACGGGGTGATTGGCGGCGAGC
Organism: uncultured Acidobacteriaceae bacterium; assembly: GCA_964246235.1. Lineage (GTDB taxonomy): Bacteria > Acidobacteriota > Terriglobia > Terriglobales > Acidobacteriaceae > Granulicella. The sequence goes on along the minus strand of CAXTPR010000011.1, from coordinate 27,647 downwards.
TCCCGGGCGGAGCCGGCGGGGCCTGCACGGGCCTTCCGATCTGAAGAATCCGAAGCGGCAGAGATGCCGGGGAGGAGCTTCAACCTCAGCGCGCCGTGGCCCTGTTCACGGAGGACGTTCCTGAGGATGCGCTCGGATTCGGCGTTGAGCACGACAGGGAGCATGGTGGCGGAGAGGGTGGTCTGAACTTCGAGAGTACCGTCGCTGAGCGCGAACGTCGCGTCCTCGATCTGTTCGGAAGCGGACTGCTGTCCCTTGGTGGCTACGAGCGTAGAGACCATGGCAGCTTGCAGGGCATTCAAGTGTCCCTGCGAGGGCGAGGGATGGACATCGGTTTGCGGCAACGCGGACGGTGGTTCCAGTGCGGTGCTCGGCTGCAGAACGATCGGCTGCGGGAGAGGCCCCGGTGTGCTCTCCTGCATCGATTCTGCAGGGTGGACCGCTTCCACAGAGACGAGGCGCGGACCTTCCGAGGGCTGGTCGGGTTCGGTGTCCTGCGCGAGAGCGAGGGCGCCGTTTGTCGAAGGAGCCGCGCCAGCCTCTTGCGAGCTGACCCGCATGGGAGAGGGAGCGGCTGCAACGGCGCCCATAGTGGTCGATTTGCGAGTGCGGTCCGCCTCAAAAGGAGAGGGGCGTGCGGCAGGAGTCACGCCGGTCTGCGGGGCCACTGACAAAGGTACGGAAGAAGCACTCGACTGTGAGCTTGCCGGGAGAGTGGAAACGGGTATCCGGGGCCGGGATCCGGCACTTGCGGCAAGCGGCTTGGCCGGCGTGTTCAGACCAAGCTGGGAGAGCAGGTCTTCAATCGGAACAAGGCGCTGCGCGTGGACGAGCTTGAGCAGGCCAAGCTCCAGATGGAAACGCTGCTCCTGGCGGTAGCCCAGGTCGTCAAAGGTGCGCAGCATGATGGCAAGAAAGCGCGACAGTTCTTCTTCGGTGAACAAGGCGGCGGAGCGAGCCACGCGCCGGCGCTCTTCGGGCGAGATCTGGAGCAGGTCGGCGGCGAGGCCGGTAGCTTCCGTGCCGGGAGGGAGCGACGCGAACCCGGTGATCCTGGCCATGATGGTGTTGCGCAGGTAGCGGACGAACTGGCGGGCAAGCTGCTGCGGCCCGTTGCCGGCGTCCAGAAGGCGGTTGATGGACTCGAGGACCTCGGCCGAGGAGTTGGCGTGGACGGAAGCCAGGATCTGCTCGTAGACGACGTTGGAGACCGTGCCCATCAGATCGCGGACCTCGTCCACGGAGAGGTGGGGGCGAGCGCCTTCGACCGGAGCCGAGGCGATGGCCTGGTCCATGATGCTGAGGGCGTCGCGCATGGAGCCGTCACCGGCCTCGGCCAGCAGGGCGAGCGTCTCGTCGGAGGCGTCGATGGCCTCGGCCGTAGCGATGGCGCGGAGCTGGCCCATGATGTCGTGGAGCTTGACGGCATGGAAGCTGAAGTGCTGGCAGCGCGAGCGGATGGTCTGCGGGATGTCCTCGGGCTGCGTGGTGGCCATCATAAAAACGATGTGATCGGGCGGCTCTTCCAGGGTTTTGAGCAGCGCGTTGAAGGCCGCATCGGTGATCTGGTGCGCCTCGTCGAGAATGTAGATCTTGTACCTGTCGCGGGCGGGACGGTAGCGGGCGGCGTCGCGCAACTCGCGGATCTCGTCGATGCCGCGGTTGGTGGCGGCATCGATTTCGATGACATCGACCGCGGAGCCCTGACGGACCTCCAGGCAGGATTCACACTGGTTGCAGGGCTCGGACGTGGGGCGAAGCTCGCTCCCGATGGCGTTGCGGCAGTTGAGCGCCGAGGCAAGGATGCGGGCAATTGTGGTTTTGCCGATGCCGCGATGGCCCGAGAAGATGTAGCCGTGCGCTATGCGGCCCTGCGCGAGCGCGTTGAGCAGCGTACGGGTGACATGGTCCTGGCCGACAACATCCGAGAAGCGTAGCGGGCGGTACTTTCGAGCTAGAACCTGGTGGGCCATCGGGCAAGAGTGATTGTATCGCCCGAATCCGAGGCAAGGTCAGCAGGTGGAGGCTGAGGATTCCTGCAACTCGGACCGAACCTTGACACGAAACCTCCCCGCAGGCGACGGAGGCACAAGTTTTTTCCATGCTCCTGTTGGCAGGCAGTTTCGAGCCGCTACAATCCCCAGCATGCCTCCGCCTCTCACGCACGCCGAACGCCGGGCCGCAGGTCTCCGTTCGCGCAAGCAGCTGCCACGCAGCGCCCATGCCGGATTCAGCGAGCGGGCCCGAACCATCGATCCGCTCACCACGCTGCGCAACGCCCAGGCCGGACGCATTCCGGAGCTCGTGACGATCAAGTACCAGCGTATGGCGGGTTCCCCCTTCGGGTTCTTTCGCGGTGCTGCATGCCTGATGGCCGCCGACTTAGCCGCACAGCCCAACACCGGCATCGTGACCCAGCTCTGCGGCGACGCCCACGTGCTCAACCTGGGGGCGTACGCCGCGCCGGATGGACGGCTGGTCTTCGATATCAACGACTTTGATGAAAGCCTGCCGGGACCCTTTGAGTGGGACCTGAAGCGCCTGGCCACGAGCCTGCTGCTGGCTGGCCGGGAGGCGGGCATTCGCAGGGCGGCGCGGCGTCAAGCCGTCGAGGTCTTCGCGGAGCGCTACAGGCACTCGATGCAGCAATTCGCCGCGATGCCGGTGCTGGAGCTGGCACATTACCAGGTACACCGGCTGCGCCACATGGCGCCGATCGCGCGGGTGCTGCAGGCGGCTGAACGCTCCACGCCGCAGCGGCTGGTTGCAAAGCTTACGGAGGCTGTACCGGGGAAGCAGCCGCGCGGAGCCGCGGGGTCTGGAGAGCGCCGCTTCCTGAACAAGCCACCCCTGCTGTATCCGGTGCCCGAGCCCGAAGCCCGCCTGGTCCTGGATTCGCTGACGTCCTATGCCGAAACTCTCCAGCCTGAGCGGCGCCACTTCCTGGCACAGTACCGGCCCTTGGAAGTTGGCTTCAAAGTCGTCGGCACCGGCTCCGTGGGTTTGCGGGACTACTGCATTTATTTCGAATCCGCGCGCAGCCCTGAACCCGGAAGCGATCCCCTCTTTCTGCAGGTCAAGGAGGAGCCGGCATCGGCCTACGCGCCGTACCTGCCGAAGGCGGCGGAAGCGTACACGCACCAGGGTCACCGGGTGGTGGATGGACAACGCGCTCTGCAGTTCACCTCCGACCCGTTTCTTGGGTATACGAGTCTGGAGGGCCGGGACTACCTGGTGCGCCAGCTCAACGACCACAAGGCCGGGCTGGATCTCGCGACGCTGTGTGCTGCGGACCTGCGCGCCTATGCCGAGTTGTGCGGCGAACTCTTTGCCCGCGGCCATGCCCGCGCCGGAGATCCCGTCCAGATCGCAAGCTACCTGGGCGAGTCGACCCGCTTCGATAAAGCCCTGATTGCTTTCGCGCGCGCCTACGCCGACCAGACAGAGAAGGATCACAAGCTGCTGGTTCGCTGGCTGCGGCACGCCGGCGCCAGCTCCGCGGTGAAACTGAAGCCGGCCAGCTAACAGTGCCGGGGGATGGAAGCCTTCTACAGGGGACGAGTGCTACTCTTTCGGCCATGCGCTTTCGCTCGAAGCTTCGTCTCGCAACCTTCTCCTTCTGCATTTACCTTGTGGCTGCCGCCACGGCGCAGTCGTTCACGCCTGTTCGGGAGCTGAAGAACCTGTCTCCCGGCGCGCTGGAAAAGCTGCACACGCTGGAGACATTGAACGCGCTGCCGGCAGGAGAGTGGCGCTTCCATGCGGGCGACATAGCGCACGGCGAATCGACCAGCCTTGACGACAGCTCCTGGCAGGCGATCTCCGCGCCTGACACGGTCAAGGACCGGCAGAAATCAACGAAGGACGCCGTCTGGTATCGCCGCACGATCGAGGTGCCCAGGACTCTGCATGGCTACGATCTGAGCGGCGCGCGCATCTGGTTCCAGTTCCGAGCCGATGCCAATGGGCCGATGCCAGAGATCATCTATGTGAACGGCCGACGGGTCGCGCTAGGGGACGACCTGGAACCCATCGTGCTCTTCGAGCCTGCGCGGCCGGGCGAGAAAGTGCTTGTGGCTGTCAAACTGCTCCACACTGTCGATGAGAAGACGTGGACCGGCGTGTCCCTGCGGGTCGAGCCGGGCGCGGACAGCAAGCGTCCCGATCCCAGCGACGTTCGCGCGCAGGTCATCACCGCAGCCAATCTGCTGCCTGCGTTGCCAGCCCCGCGCACGGACCTGCTGCCGCGCGTAGAGGCCGCGATCCATGCGGTGGACTTCAACGCATTGGCTGCCGCCGACCAGAGTGCCTTCGACACTTCGTTGCGCAAGGCGCAGGGAATCCTGGCCGAGCTTCACCCGGTACTTGCGCAGGCGAATATCACGATGGCCGGGAACGCGCACATCGATGCCGCGTGGCTGTGGCCGCGCTCGGAAACCATCGACGTGGTGCGGCGGACGTTCAGCACCGCGCTGCAACTGATGAACGAGTATCCCGGCTACACCTATTCGCAGTCCGCCGCGCAGTACACCGCGTGGATGGCCGACAAATACCCGGACATGAATGCGCAGATCAAGCAGCGCGTGAAGGAAGGCCGCTGGGAGATCGTGGGCGGCATGTGGGTGGAGCCGGACCTTAATATTCCGGATGGCGAATCGCTGGTGCGTCAGCTGCTGGTGGGCCAGCGGCTGTTCCAGAAGGAGTACGGCGTGACCGCGCGCATCGGCTGGAACCCGGATAGCTTCGGCTACAACTGGCAGTTGCCGCAGATCTACAAGCGGTCGGGGCTGGACTACTTCGTGACCCAGAAGATGCACTGGAACGATACGAACCAGTTGCCGTTCCGGCTGTTCTGGTGGGAGTCGCCGGACGGATCGAAGGTGCTAACGTACTTTCCGACGGACTACGTTCATGACAATGTGAACCCGACGCGCATCTCGGCGGACTTTGCAGAATCTGCGCAGCGCAACCCGGGCACGGTCGATCACCTCGACCTGTACGGGATCGGCGATCACGGCGGCGGGCCCACGCGCGACATGCTGGACGGCGCCGAGCACTGGACGCACCTGGAGAAGCAGACGGGGACCCAGGCTGCGGCGCTGCCGGATATGCACTTCGGTACGACGCAGCAGTTTTTCTCTACTGTGGAGAAGAAGCTCAACGCGGACTCGCCCACGTGGAACTACGACAAGATAGCCCAGGGCTGGACGGCCCCGCCAGCCGGAGCCAACGGAGCGCTCGGACTGCCGACGTGGAAGGACGAGCTCTACTTCGAGTACCATCGCGGCGTCTTCACCACGCAGGCCGCTCACAAGCGCAACAATCGTCAATCAGAAACCGCAACTCTCGACGCGGAGAAGCTCTCCAGTTTCGCATGGCTGATGGGCAAGGCGTATCCCGCCGCAGAACTCACCGAGAACTGGAAGAAGATCACGTTCAATCAGTTCCACGATCTTGCGGCCGGCTCGGGCATCGGGGTCATCTACCGCGATGCGCAGAAGGACTTCACGGAAGTCTTCCACTCCGACAAGCTCATCAACGACACTGCAGCAGAAACGCTTTCAAGCCGCATAGACACGCGTGTGAAGGGTGACACTCCCATCCTTGTCTTCAACTCGCTCGCGTGGCCACGCCACGACAGCGTATCGCTGACACTGCAACTGCCGGAAGCTACGAAAAATGACGTTGTTCTCTATAACGAGAAGAATGAGCCGCTCATCACGCAAAGCCTGCAATCAAATCCCGCGACCCACACGTATACAGTGCTGGTCGCTGGTCGGGATGTACCAGCGCTTGGGTATACCGTTCTCCACGCGAGCACCGGTTCGATACGCGATCGGAGCGCGCTGCACATCACAGAAGATGCGACTTCATACACTCTGACGAATGGCTTGCTTCAGTTCGTGGTGGCAAAGCAAACCGGTTGCATCTCGTCGCTCACACTTGGTCACGAGCCTGGTCAATATCTCGCACCCAACGCCTGCGGCAACCAGCTCCAGACCTACGCCGACACACCGAAGAACTACGACGCCTGGAACATCGATCCGGGCACACTCGACCAGCCGATGACTCCCATCAGCACCGTCGAATCCGTCGCGTTGGTCGTCGACGGCCCCTTGCGAAAGACCGTCCGCATCCGGCGCACCTGGCAGTCCTCGCATTTCACCCAGGATATCTCCCTGGACGTCGACGCCGACTTCGTCCGCGTCGACACTATCGTCGACTGGCATGAGACGCACGTGCTGCTGAAAGCCGCTTTCCCGCTGGCTTCCACCAGCGCCAAAGCTACGTTCGAGATTCCATACGGCTCCATCCAGCGCCCCACCACGCGCGACAACAGCTTCAGCAAGGCGCAGTTCGAAGTCCCGGCGCTGCGCTGGGCTGACCTGGGAGATGACAAACAGGGTGTCAGCATCCTGAACGATTCCAAGTACGGCTACGACGCGCTCGGCAACACGCTCCGGCTGACGTTGCTGCGCTCGCCCACCTGGCCCGACCCAGAGGCTGACCGCGGCGTGCAGCACTTTACCTATGAGATCTACCCGCATGCCGGCCCCTGGCAGCAGGCGCAGACCGTTCGCCGCGGGTATGAGCTCAACAACCCGCTCACCGCGCAGCAGGTCTTCGCCCACACCGGCTCGCTTCCGCCGACGCACAGCTTCGCCAGTATCGACAATCCGAATGTCACCCTCACCGCGGTCAAGAAGGCCGAAGATGCCGAGGCACTCATTTTTCGGTTTTATGAGTGGGCAGGGAAGAGCGGCGAGGTGACGCTGCATGTTCCGCCCGGTGCAACCTATGCCGTCGAAGCTGACATGATGGAGAAGCCCCTCAGCGGAGAGCAGGCGAAGCACCTGCCCCTGAGCGCCAATACCGTCACGTTGCCTGTGAAGCCGTTTGAGATAAGAACTGTCGAGGTGTTTTATCCCGCCACGGCGGCGGGTCAGCAGAACGCTGCCGCCGGACCTTCGATGTCCTACTCGAAGCACTGACGGCGTTGCGTGTTCAGGAGAGACGCAGACTCCCTTCGGGAGTGACAACAAACGAATGTTCAGCTTGCGATTTCTTCGGCCTGCGTCTGCGCGATGGCGAAGCGGGAGACCGATTGCCGCGCGAGCAGATGTCCAAGGCTCACGGCGAGCACGCAGAGCACGACGGACAAGGCGATGTTCAGCGCGGCTCGTACCCAGGCGCCGGTGCGGAGAAGGTCCAGTGTCTGCAGGCTGAACGAGGAGAAGGTGGTGAAACCGCCGCAGACGCCGACCATGACGAAGAGCCGAGCATTCGCCGGGAGCGCGAAGCGGCTGCCACCCAGCGTGAGGGTGCCGAAAAATCCGATAACGAACGAGCCCAGGATGTTGATGAGGATCGTTCCCCAGGGCAGCCGCCGGCTGAGCTCCACCGTCTGCAGCGTAAGCGCGTAGCGAGCCATACCACCCAGCGCACTTCCCAGCGCCACCCAGAGATATTGCATAGACCGAGCTTACGCGAGAGCTCCAGGCCGTTCCCGCATCGCCACCTGGACAGTCTCTTCTGTTTGCCGCGTGCGAGCCTGGCCCGCGTTGTATCTGCAACAATCGTCCGGTGTCTGTCAGACAACCACGGGTTCTCGTCACGCGCTCGCCGCGGCAGGCGTCCGCGCTGGCCGACCGGCTGCGTGAGCTGGGTGCGGAGCCGGTGCTTGTGCCCATGATCGAGACGGCGGACCCCACGTCGTTTGCCGCTCTGGATGCCGCCATACGTGAGCTGCGGAGCTACGATTGGCTCCTGTTCACCAGCGCCAATGCTGTGGAGGCGTTTGGCCGCCGGCTCTCGCACCCTGCCGGTCTCCAGGGTCGCCGGACCGCAGCGATCGGACAGGCCACCGGGCGGGCCCTGGCCGCTCTTGGCCTGACGCCGGAGATTGTTCCGACGCAGGCGGTTGCGGAATCACTTACAGCGGCGCTGCTGCCGCATGCGCTACAAGCAAATGGAGCCGCTACACGCTTTCTGCTGGTTCGCGCGGAGGAGGCGCGCGAGCACCTGCCGGAAACGCTGCGGGCCGCCGGGGGCCAGGTGACTGTCGTCCCGGCCTACCGGACGGTTGTACCTGCCGGGTCGGTCGAGCTCATCCGCACAGTGCTGGGCGGCGTTCCGGCCGTCGATGCTGTGACATTCACGAGTGCATCCACGGTGCACAACCTGTTCGGCCTGCTTGACGATGCAGGCTGCACACTGCCGGAAGACGTGATTCGGGCCTCCATCGGCCCCATTACCTCGGCTGCTTTGCGCGATCTGGGATTTCCGCCGCAGGTAGAAGCCGCGGAGGCGTCTGTTGAGTCTCTTGCGGAAGCTCTGGTAAGACATCTGAAAGAAGCAGGTACGGGAAGCTGAAGCGGGAACGGTCCTCTTGAAGAGCGCGGGGGCTAGTGCGAGGACCATGTCTTGTCTGTTGAGTTGCAGACATGTTCCAACGAGCAGTCGGCGCAGCGAGGCTTACGGGCAATGCACACCTGACGGCCATGGTGGATCAGCTCGTGGCTGAACTGAATCCAGCGGTCCCGTGGGATAACCTTCTGCAGATCCTGCTCGATCTTCACGGGATCGTCGTTCCGGGTCAGCTCCAGGCGGCGGCTGAGGCGATGCACGTGCGTGTCGACCACCACGCCGCTGGGAATGCCGAACCAGGAGCCGAGCACGACGTTGGCCGTCTTGCGCGCTACGCCTGGAAGTTCCAGCATCTCGTCCATGGTCTGCGGCACGACGCCATGGAAGCGGTCCGTGAGGACGCGGGCCGCACCTTGAATGTTTCTGGTCTTGGCGCGGTAGAACCCTGTCGTCTTGACGAGTTGCTCGACGTCGTCAGGAGCGGCTTCGGCCAGCGCCTTGGGCGTTGGAAAGCGGCGAAAGAGCTCGGGCGTGGCCTTGTTCACTCCCACGTCCGTGGTCTGCGCCGAAAGGATGGTGGCGATGGTGAGCTCAAAGGCGTTGCGGTGAATGAGCGCGCAGACGACGTGAGGGTAGGTGGCTCGAAGCGCATCGAGGATGGCGGCAATGCGCTCGGGAGCAAGCGGCTTCTTGGTCCTGCCTCGCTTCAGCCTGGGAGAGACCGGCTCCTTCGCAGCGATCGCGCGAGCCCTGGCGGGAGCTACACCGTCGATGGCATCTTCACGAGCCTTGGGGGTGAGCTTCTGCGGCGGCGTGAGCCCGCCGGTTCTGACCGTCTCCGACGGCTTCGCTCCTCGCGGTGCCGATTTGCTAGCCAAGGCGGTCCAGCATCTCCTGCGGCTTCAGGCGCACGCAGCTGAAGATCGGATAGTCCTTGAGGGTGTAGACCGAAATCTCGGTTTCGCGCAGTTGCTGCACCAGGTCGAGGAAGTCTTCCGGGAAGTTGGTTTCAAAGGCTACGACAAACTCCTGATCGTCGAGTCCGAAGGAGTAGGTCGTGTTGAGCTTTACACGGGGGTAGGCTAAGCCGATACGGATGTGCTCGTCCATGAGCCGCTTGCGCTCGGCGAGGGACAGCAGATACCAGGGGCGCGTCTTCCAGAATGGGTAGATGAAGATGTACTTCTGGCCGCCGGGACGAATGGCGCCGCGGCCTTCGCCTTCGCTCTCGTCTTCGCGGCCGATCTGGTAGGCCGAGCGCTTGGTCATGGAAAGGAAGTTGTGCGGCACTTCAAGGTAGCCTCCCAGCGGGGAGGCCATCAGCTCGGAGCGCATGCGATTGATCTCTTCCACGCTGTAACAGATGGACCAGATGCAAAAGTCGCAGTCGCCGCGCGTGCCGGTGGTGGAGTAGGTAAGTGAGAGGAACTCACCGGGGCGGTTCCAGCGCTCGATAACTTCCTGGAAGGCGGTTTTCTGCTTGCGCTTCTCCTCGTTTGGAAGACGACGCCACTCCGGCAGGATGCGGTAGAAGCTGAAGCACACGATCTGACGCCTGATGGGGGACGCGCCGTGAGCTGCCGGAGCGCCATAGGCGCTGGGGTGCGGGGCGCCTTGCGGCCGCGCCGGAGCGGCCGTTTCAGATAGGGACGGGGGTGGGGCAACAGCAGTGGCCGAGGCATCAGACATGACTCCATGCTAGCAAAGCAGAGAGGCTGAGCCGCGAGACGGGCAGGCAGGCCCGGTATACTTGGCAAGATGTCCGAAAAGATCATTGCACTCCTTGTGGCCTTCATCGCGAAGGGGGGCTACACCGGCGTGATGCTCCTCATGGCGATCCAATCGGCCTGCATTCCTATCCCGTCTGAAGTGATTCTGCCGGCGGCCGGAGCGGCTTTCGGCAGCACGCAGGGCAAGCTGATCCTGCTGGCCACGCTAGCTTCGCTGGCCTCCAATGTGGGCTCCGCGGTGGCGTACTGGGTGGGAGCACGCGGCGGCCGGCCCATGGTGCAGCGCTATGGCCGCTATCTGCTGCTGAGCCAGCGGGACCTCGACCTGGCGGACCGCTTCTTTCTGCGCTACGGCTCGATCGCCGTGCTCGTGGGCCGGTTGCTGCCCATCGTGCGCAGCTTCATCGCCTTCCCGGCGGGAATCGCGAAGATGAACCAGGTGCGCTTCCACATCTATACGTTTCTTGGGTCCTGGCCCTGGTCGTATGGGCTGCTGTATGCCGGGGTATGGCTGGGGGACCGCTGGAAGACCGACCCGCGCTTCAAGGAAATCTTCCACAGATTTCATCTGGGCGTGGAAGCCGTGCTGCTGGCCGGTATCGTGTGGTTTGTCTGGACGCACTGGCAGAATCGGGCACGGGTTTAACCGGCGAGAAACTTTCTCTCGCGTTTGCACCTCCTCAGTGCGCTTGAGATACTTGAGCGTCCGCCATCGCATCGGAAGAATCGTTATAGAAGAAGGTAAGCAAGTCCTCATGTCGAACACCCAAGCCGCCCCCCGGGGCGCGGCCAGCATTACACCGCACGCAGGCAAGCTAGGCATCATGATCCCAGGCATGGGAGCGGTCGCCACCACGCTGATCGCAGGCGTGGAGGCGGTTCGCCGCGGCTTTGCCCGCCCTATCGGCTCCATGTCGCAGATGGGAACTATCCGGTTGGGCAAGCGCACCGACGACCGTACCCCGCTGATCAAGGATTTCGTTCCGCTGGCGCCGCTCAGCGACCTGGTCTTTACCGGCTGGGACATCTTCGGCGGCACTTTGTACGATGCGGCGAAGACGGCGGCCGTGCTGGACCGCGACCAGCTCGAAAGCATGCGGCCCTTCCTGGAGAGCATCGAGCCGATGCCGGCGGCGTTCGATCAACGCTGGGTGAAACGGCTCAATCCGAAGACGCAGAAGACGGGCAAGAACAAGTGCGATCTGGCCAACCAGGTGCGCAACGACATTGCGGAGTTTCGCGCGAAGTCCGGCACGGACCGGCAGGTGATGATCTGGTGCGGGTCGACCGAAATTTACATCGAGCCCAAGCCGGTGCACCAGACGCTGGAGGCGTTCGAGAAGGGACTGGTGGCGGACGATCCCGATATTTCGCCCTCGATGCTGTATGCCTGGGCCGCGCTCAAGGAAGGCATTCCGTTCGCGAACGGCGCGCCCAATCTAACGGTGGATATCCCCGCGCTACAGCAGCTTTCCAGGCAGATGGGAGCGCCGATCTGCGGCAAGGATTTCAAGACGGGGCAGACGTTCATCAAGACGGTATTGGCGCCCGGATTCAAAGCGCGGCAGCTCGGGGTAAGCGGGTGGTACTCGACCAATATCCTCGGTAACCGCGATGGCGAGGTATTGGACGATCCGGACAATTTCAAAACCAAGGAAGTTTCCAAGCTCGGGGTGCTGGAGAATATCTTTCAGCCGGAGAAGAACCCGGAGCTCTACGGCGACATTTTTCACAAAGTACGGATCAACTACTACCCTCCGCGCGGTGACAACAAAGAGGGCTGGGACAACATCGACATCTTCGGCTGGCTTGGCTATCCCATGCAGATCAAGGTGGATTTCCTGTGCCGCGACTCGATCCTGGCCGCGCCGCTGGCACTCGATCTCTGCCTGTTCATGGACCTGGCGCAGCGCACGCCGATGCTGAAGAACCTGGGCATCCAGGAGTGGCTGAGCTTTTACTTCAAGGATCCGGACACCGCACCGGGCGTTTATCCGGAGCATGATCTTTTCATCCAGTCGATGAAGCTGAAGAACACGCTGCGGCACATTATGGGCGAAGACCTCATCACCCATCTCGGCCTCGATTACTACGGCGAGTAGACTCCTGTCATCTTCTTCGAGGCCTCGCCCTGTGCGGGGCCTTCGCCTTAGGAACTCCATGCGAGACGTGCTGTCCCAACCCGCGCTGCAGGAGCAGACGCTTGGCTTGTATGGGGAGCTCGTGGCGTTCAAGCCCGAATGGGCTCACAGGCTTGTGCTGGGGCGTGGACAAGGGTGCTCCACAAGCGGTTTTCCCGCAGCCTGCAGCCTGGCTGGCGCTGCGTCGCTGCTGCTTGAGGGGCAAGCGGCGCAAGCAAAAGCAGCGCTGCGCGACGGCGGTCTCGATTTCGTTGTGAGCACCGTGGATGAGGCTCTCCGCACGCTGAAGAACGAGGTGCGGAGAGGCCGCGCACTGGCCGTCGCGCTGACCGGCGATGTGGAGGCTGCGGAAGAGGAGCTTCGCGACCGTGGTGTCCTGCCCGACCTGCTGTTCAGCACGGAAGAGCCGCTTTCGCGCGATGCACCCCTGAGTGGCTGGGCAGACGTTCGCGAACTGAGCCTGTCAGCTGCCGGCAGGTTAGAGGAATCCGATGCGCTGCGTGGCTTTCTGAAAGAGCGAGGCCTTGCACCGCACACGTGGAAGGTGTCCGGGCGGGCTGCACTCAAGGTACTTGATGAGGAACTGCTCGGAATGCTTTCGGAAGACGACACAGTTCGGCGACGCTGGCTGCTGGGAGTCTCCAAACATCAGCGGTCGGCAGGCGAAACCTCTCGAGCGGCCTGGGTTACGCCGGAAGAGTGCGGACGAATCAGCGCGGCAGGCGAACGCATGAACCTCATGGGGGAGTGATCTTCAGGAGGGAACCATCTTCGCGATCTCATTCCAGAGCTCCTGGGTGCCCTTGCCGGTCTTGGAAGCGATGGGAAGAATTCTTTCGACGCCCAACTCGCGTTGCAGCGTGGCGAGCGAGTTGCGAAGCTGATTGCCGCCGAGGCGGTCTGCCTTGGTGCCCACAACCAGGAGAGGCCGCTGCATCTGCCGCAGAGCGTCGAGCAACATACGGTCGCTTTCCTGAGGGGGAATGTTGGTGTCCACCAGGCAAAGGCAAAGGGCAAGAGTCTCACGTTCGGCAAGGTAGGGCTCGATGAAGCTGGGCCATTCGGCGGAGATGGACCTGGATATTTTGGCGTAGCCGTAGCCGGGCAGATCGGCGAACAGCATGCGCGGCTGCATGCTGTGCTTCTCCGCAGTGCCTTCATGCAGGGCGAAGAAGTTGATGGCCCGCGTACGGCCGGGCGTGGACGAAACCTTGGCCGCCGCACTGCCCAGCAGCGCGTTCAGGAGCGAGGACTTGCCGACATTGGATCGGCCCAGGAAAGCCACCTCCGGGGCCTCGCCAGTCTTGCTCGGCGGCGGAAACTGCTCCGGCTTCATGGCGGACAACAGGAACTTGGCGACGACGCGCATAGCGCCAGCATAGCGCGGTTTCGGTTTACGATAAGGGCTTGCCGAGCCAAGCGCGCACCTTCGAACACAGCATGCTGCGGGAGATTTACGAGCAGCCCGCAGCGTTGCGGCGGACCATGGAAGAGTACGTGAGCGGCCCGACCCTGCGCGAGGAACGCTTCCGGGCAGCACAGCGGATGCTCGGCGAGGGCAGAGAGGTGGTCATTGCCGCCAGCGGATCCAGCCGCCACGCCGGGCTGGCGGCGGAGTTGATGCTGGAAGACACGGCGGGCCTGACCGTGGACGTGGAGTATGCCAGCGAGGCCATCGGCCGCGAGACGCAAACCCGCCGCCGCCCTGCGGTGCTGGTGCTTTCGCAATCCGGCGAAACCGCGGACACACTGTCCGCCTTGCGGGAAGCGAAAGCGCGACAGCTGCAGACACTAGCCATCACCAACGTGGCCGATTCTTCGATGGCGCGCGAGGCGGAGGTTTCGCTGCCGACCTGTGCTGGCCGGGAGGTATCCATACCCGCAACGAAGAGCTTTACCACGCAACTGCTTCTGCTACGCCTGTTGAGCCTGGCTGCAGGGCATGCGAATGCGCTGCTCCCCCGCGAGGAGCTTCAGACGAAGCTGCGGGAGTGCCACTCCATTGCCGATTTGCTGGAACGGCAATTAGCGGTCTGGGAGCGCTCCGCGCAGGAACTTGCCGCTCGGTTTGCTGACGCGAAGACGATGCTCTTTCTGGGCCGGGGCGTTCACTATGCTATCGCACGCGAAGGCGCGCTCAAGCTGAAGGAGGCCTCGTACGTGCACGCGGAGGGGTATCCGTCGGGCGAGCTGAAGCATGGCCCGAATGCGCTGGTCTCGGATGATGTGCCGCTGATGGTGCTGGCCACCGTGGATTGGCAGGACCGTGAGTCCATCCTGCACTATGAGAAATCCGTGGCGCTGCTCCGGGACTTGCGCCGGCAGGGAGCGCGGGTGTGCGTTGTCGGCAACGCCGGTGACGCCGGCGTGGAGGAGATCGCAGCCGACTTCATTGGAGTGGAGCCTGCCGGCGAGTACCTGCTGCCGATCCTCGAGGTGGTGCCCTTGCAGATGTTCGCCTACTTCATGGCCCTGCAGCATGGAGTGGATGTGGACAGTCCGCGCAATCTGGTGAAAGCTGTGATTCGGGAGTAGAGACCGTCGCGTGAGCCCTGTTTGGCGAAGCTGGATCGTCAGGATTCTCGCGCTCCTTGCGGTGCGCGTGGGCGGCGGCGCGATCGTGCGCGGTTCCATGACGGCGCGCGCGCAGCCAGCGCCCTCCGTCGCGCATGCCGATCCTCAGGCAGGCACAGCCACGAGCACGCCAGCGCTGCTTCTTCCCGCATCGGTAGCGTATGACAGCGCAGGCAATCTGTTCTTCGCCGATGCGAAACGCAACCAGGTGTTCGAGCTTTCAATCTCCGGAGCCTGGAGTGTTGTGGCCGGGACGGGCGAGCAAGGCTTTGCAGGGGACGGCGGACCGGCGGCTTCGGCTGCGTTGAATGCTCCTCGTGGACTGGCCGTTGCCGGAGACAAGCTGTACATAGCAGATACCGGGAACCAACGCGTTCGTATGGTGCTGAGTGGCGTGATCTCTACCGTGGCGGGTTCGGGTGCGCGCGGATTTTCAGGGGACGGGCCGCCGCTGCAGGCCGCGCTGCGGGACCCCGCGGCCCTCGCCGTGGATGCGAGCGGCGCTTTGCTGGTTTGCGACACGGGGAACCAGCGTGTGCGCCGGATCAGCGGAGGCTCTCTCGTCACGATTGCCGGCAGCGGGGTCCAGGGTGACAGCGGCGACGGTGGTCCGGGGACCGCGGCTGCACTCGATACGCCCATGGGAGTGGCGGTTGCGGCGGATGGGACCATCCTCATCGCGGATGCGCACAACCATCGTGTGCGATCATTGCGGGTTGACGGAACTGTAGCAGACTTTGCCGGGAGCGGAACCAGGGGCTATGCGGGGGACGGCGCGCTCGCCACCCAAGCCCGCCTGGATACACCGCTGGGTGTTGCGAACGGAGCGGACGGTTCGGTGCTGATCGCAGATGCCGGGAATCAACGGATCCGTTCCGTAGCACGTGATGGAGTGATCACGACGGTCGCCGGAAGCGGAGTGCAGGGCGCGGCGGAGGATGGGGTCGCGGGCGGCGCGGCAGCCCTGGACACGCCCCGGGCGGTGAGTGCCCAGTTGCAGGGGCAGCCCGTTTTTGCCGATTCGCACAACGGCCTGGTGCGACAGCTGGCGAACGATAACGCACTGTACACCCTGGCTCTTCTGGCCGCTCCCCGAACGAGCGTGGTCTCCCTGAGCGCAAGCTCACCGGCCATCTATGGTCTGGGGACCGCGGTTGTAACGGTGACCGGAACGGCGATTCCGGTGGGTACGGTCGCAGTGACGGAGAACGGAGGCGCGGTCGGTTCGGTGACACTTGCGGGTGGCGAGGGGTCGCTGAGTTTGGCGCAGCTTGGTGTCGGCAGCCACTCGCTGGCCGCGAGCTACAGCGGCGACGGCTTGAACGGCGGAGCGTCAGGAAACGCTGTGCCCCTTGTGGTGACAGTTGCTCCGGCAGTTGCCACAGCGAAAGCGGCGGCAGCGATCTACGGCGCGCCGCTGCCGAGCCTGGATGGAACCGTGACGGGAATCCTGCCGCAGGACGCGGGGAGTGTGCACGCTGTTTTCTCCAGCGCCGCTGCTCCGTTCTCACCGGTGGGTAGCTATGTCATCGGCGCGGTATTGAGCGGGCAGGGGAGTGCCAACTACTCGCTATCGATGAGCGCGGCCTCGGGTTCGCTGATCATCTCGCCGGCCGGTAGCGCGACGACGCTCACTTCCTCTACGCAGAGCTATGCCGGGCTGCCCATGCTGCTATCTGCGAAGGTGGCCCCGCTTACAGCAGGTACGCCGAGCGGCACCGTGGACTTTCTGGACGGAGCCATGGTGGTGGGGACGGGACGTCTGGTAAATGGCTCGGCCAGCGCGAGCGTGCTGTCGGCGACGGCGGGGTCGCATACGCTCGCGGCCCGCTATGGCGGCGACGCGAATTTCCTCGCGAGCGCCTCGTCCGCCGCGAGCGTAGTGGTGTCTCCGATGCCCGATTTTGATTTGTCCTTCACGCCTGCGAGCCAGTCCGTGCAGGGTGGAGCTGTCGTTACTTACCTCCTCACCGTGTCGCCGGCGAATGGAGCGTTCACTGGCGCGGTCTCCCTGGACGTGAGCGGATTGCCACCGGGAGCAACGGCGACTTTCACACCTCCCGTGGTCATACCCGGTGCCTCTGCGGTCGGCGCCACTCTGTCTGTTCGAACCGCTGCGCGGAGTGGCCTGTCGCCGGAGAAGCGGATGCTTGCCGGAGGAGTCGCTTTGAGCTTCACGGTTTTCTGCTGGCTTCCGGGCAGACGAAGGCGCTGGCCGGTGTGCCTGCCGGCGTTCCTGCTGCTGACGGCGCTGGGATGTGGGACACGCACCACGGCCGCCGCCGCGAGCGAAGGTCAAAGCTACACGATGACGATCCGCGGAACAGGAACCAATCTGGCCGGTACGGTCGTTTCCCACTCCGCGGTGGCGACGTTGACGGTGTTGTAGCGCACGCCCGCCACGACAAATTTGCAAGCAGCGTCTTCGAAGTTTTTACGCATCTACACTCTCTGCGCCTGCAACCTTCGCCGCCGGGCAACACACAGTACTTAGAGGATTGAGATACCAATGGAGCGCACGCTACTTCCTGGAAAACCGTACCCGTTGGGTGCAACGCCGTCTACAAAGGGCACCAATTTTGCCCTTTTCTCCGAGCACGCCACAGGTGTGCAGGTGTGCTTCTTCGATGAATCAGGAAACCAGACCGACTGCGTCCCGCTGCGTGAGAAGACGGCCTTCGTGTGGCACGGGTTCATTCGCGGGATCAAGCATGGGCAGCGCTATGGATATCGGGTGGAAGGTCCCTGGGAGCCGCAGAACGGCCATCGTTTCAACTCCGCCAAGCTGCTGGTGGACCCTTATGCAAAGGCGATCGCCGGGGAGCCGGATCATAAGGGCCCAATCTATCCGTACGATGCAGCCTCAGGCGACGACACCAAGAAAGAAGGAACGGATAGCGCGAACTTCGTTCCCAAGAGCATAGTGATCGAAGATCGCTTCGACTGGGGAGACGACTGCCCGCCGGACACCCCCATCTCCGAGTCCGTGATCTACGAGCTTCATGTGCGCGGATTTTCAAAGCGGAATCCCGCGGTACCCGAGGAACTGCGCGGATCGTATGCGGCCCTCGCGCATGAATCGAGTGTGGAGTACCTGAAGAACCTGGGTATCACGGCTGTGGAACTGCTGCCGGTCCACCACTTCATCGATGAAGGCAACCTTCTGGACAAGCAGTTGCGAGATTACTGGGGCTACAACACGCTTGGCTATTTTGCTCCCATGGCCCGGTACAGCTCACAGGGAGACACCGGCGGGCAGGTGGCCGAGTTCAAGGGAATGGTCAAGAGCCTGCACCAGGCCGGCATCGAAGTCATCCTCGATGTGGTTTACAACCACACCTGCGAGGGCAACGAAAAAGGTCCCATGCTGTCGATGAAGGGTGTGGACAATGTCACGTACTACCGCACGGTCGACGGCGACGCGAGGCACTACATGGATTACACGGGAACGGGAAACACGCTGAACGTGTATAACCCGCAGGTGCTGAAGCTGCTGATGGACAGCCTTCGCTACTGGGTCACGGAAATGCATGTAGACGGCTTCCGTTTCGACCTGGCTTCGACCCTGGCCCGCGAGCTGCATGATGTGAACAAGCTGGGCGCGTTCTTCGACACGATTCACCAGGATCCCACCCTGGCTGACGTGAAACTGATCGCGGAGCCGTGGGATGTGGGCAGCGGTGGGTACCAGGTTGGCAACTTTCCGGTGCTATGGGCTGAGTGGAACGGCAAGTACCGCGACACTGTCCGGCGGTTCTGGAAAGGTGACAACGGAACACTATCCGACTTTGCCTACCGCATGACGGGGTCGAGCGATCTCTATCAAGGCGACGGCCGAACGCCGGCGGCCTCTATCAACTTTGTGATAGCCCACGACGGGTTTACGCTGTGCGATCTTGTGAGCTATGACGGCAAGCACAACGAGGCCAACGGGGACAACAACAACGACGGCGCGAACGATAACGACAGCTGGAACATGGGAGTGGAAGGACCGACCGACGATGCAACCATCAATGCCATGCGCGAAAGGCAGATGCGGAACTTTCTGACCACGCTGATGCTCAGCCAGGGAGTGCCCATGCTGGCCGGCGGCGACGAGATCGCGCGTTCGCAGCAGGGCAACAATAACTGCTACTGTCAGGACAACGAACTCACGTGGCACGACTGGAATCTTGACGATCCGCGCAAGCGGCTCCTGGCATTCACCAGCAAGCTAATCAAGCTGCGCAAGGACCATCCTAATCTGCATCGCCGCAAGTTCTTTCAGGACAGCAGCATCCGGGGTTCGCTCGTGCGCGACGTCGCATGGCTCGGCACCGACGGCAACGAGGTTTCCGATGAGAGCTGGAACTCGCCCTGGAACAAGTCGATCGCGGTGATGTACAACGGCAGGACGATCCAGGCGATGGACGAGGATGGCGCACCCATTGTGGACGACAGCTTCCTCATCATCGTGAATGCTTCCGATCAAGGCGTGGAGTACACGCTGCCTGAAGCGCCGGGAAAGAATCCATGGCGGCAGGTGCTGGACACGGAAAGCATCCAGGATCCCTTCTGCGAAGCCGAGATGCACGACAAGGCGATCGTGGGGGGCCGCGCAGTACGCGTGTACAGCGATGCGAAAGGAAAGATTCCCGCGATTGCTGCTGTGGGGCAGAAGCCTTCAAAGACTATCTAGCGAAAGCCTAGTTCGACGAAGCCGACGTGCAGGGGGCGGGAGATTCAGTCCCGTCCGCACGCGGTACCTGCCGGCTGTAGCGGCTCACCTGGGGAAATGGCAGCCCAATGCCGCTGCCTTTGCTGCGCTGGGGAATGACAACACTGCGGGAATGACAACAAAAGAGCGCACGCGAACTCTTCCCCTAGGGGAGAGGGCTCTAGAGGTCGGCCTTCGCTGCTTCATACGCGGCAATCTGCTGAAGAGAGACCGCGTGCATGTCGGCGCCGC
Source organism: uncultured Acidobacteriaceae bacterium (assembly GCA_964246235.1). Classification (GTDB taxonomy): domain Bacteria; phylum Acidobacteriota; class Terriglobia; order Terriglobales; family Acidobacteriaceae; genus Granulicella. The sequence continues at coordinate 7,887 of CAXTPR010000011.1, read as the reverse complement.
TCTGCCACTGCTTGTACCACTCGACAAGCCAAAGCAGCGCCTGTTCGAGGCGAAGCCGCGGCTGCCAACCGAGCTCCGCGCGAGCCCGGCTTGCATCGAGCTTGAGGTAACCAGCCTCGTGGACGCCCGGATCGGGATCGAGCACCCAGGACGCGTTGCCCCCCCAGAACCTGGTCATGCGCTCCACGATCCAGCCGACGGGCTGCGCATCATCATCGCCCGGACCGAAGTTGAAGGCTGTAGCGTAGCGTGCTTCGTGGGTCAGAAGCCGCTCCGCCAGCAGCATGTAACCATGCAGAGGCTCGAGCACATGCTGCCATGGACGTATGGCCTGCGGGCGGCGAATGCGCACCGGTTCGCCGGAGAGAAATCCACGGACCAGATCCGGAACGAGGCGGTCCATGGACCAGTCACCGCCGCCGATCACGTTGCCTGCACGAGCCGTAGCCACAGCGCATCCGTGCTCGGACAAACGCGCAACAGGGAAGTAGCTTTGCCGATAGGCCGCGGACACGATCTCGGCGCAGGCTTTCGAGCTCGAGTACGGATCGTAGCCGCCGAGAGGGTCCGTCTCGCGATAACCCCACAGCCACTCCTTGTTTTCATAACACTTGTCGGTGGTGATGCTGACCACCGCGCGCACGCTGGGCGTGCGGCGTACAGCATCGAGCACGCGCGCCGTTCCGATCACGTTGGTCTCGTAGGTGCCGATCGGATCGTCGTAGCTGTAGCGCACCAGGGGCTGGGCGGCCATGTGAAAGACGACTTCAGGCGCAAAGTCATGCAGGGCCGGCTCCAGGGATGCAGGGTGACGGATGTCTCCGCGTACGTCCTCGATAACACTGCCGATCCTGGCTTCCGTAAACAGATTGTCCGCTGTGCTGGGGTCGAGACCATAGCCGCGAACAACCGCTCCCCTGGATGCAAGCAAGAGCGCGAGCCAGCCACCTTTGAAGCCAGTGTGGCCTGTGAGAAAAACGCGCTTGCCGCGCCAGATATTCGTTTCCGTCATCAGTGCAAGTTCCTCAGGATCAAAGACCGCCGTTGTACCTGTACAGTCACACGCGATCTCACGACGCCGCTACACTCCCAGGTTCTGGGCCCGGGTTGCCTACCAGGTCTTCCAGGGAGCTTTCCCCTTGAGCCAAAGCTCTTCAAGATGCTGCTTGTCGCGCAGGGTGTCCATCGCCTGCCAGAACCCGTGATGGAAGAAGGCGTGCACTTCACCCTCCGCGACGAGCTTCTCGATGGGCTCGCGCTCGAACATTTGCGCATCGTCCGTCACCGCGTCGATGGCCTTGGGAGAGACCACAAAGAAGCCGCCGTTGATCCAGCCTCCCTCGTCCTGCGGCTTTTCCTGAAAAGAGTAGATCTGCGTGTCCTTGAGGCCGAGAGCGCCGAAGCGGGCTACCGGCTGCACGCTGGTGAGCGTGACCAGCTTGCCGTGCTCGCGGTGGAACCGTATGGATTCAGTGATATCCACATCGGCGACACCGTCCCCGTAGGTCATGCAGAAATCCTTCTCGCCTTCGAGGTATTTCGCGACCCGGCGAAGCCTGCCTCCGGTGCCGGTTCCTTCACCGGTATCGACCAGCGTGACGCGCCAGGGCTCCGCCTCGGAGTTGTGTACTTCCATCCTGTTCTGCTCGAGATCGAAGGTGACGTCGGACGTGTGCAGGAAGTAGTTCGCGAAGAACTCCTTGATGATGTAGCCCTTGTAGCCGCAGCAGATGATGAAGTCATTGATGCCATGTTGCGAGTAGATCTTGAGAATGTGCCAGAGGACGGGACGACCGCCGATCTCGACCATGGGCTTCGGTCGAAGCGTCGTCTCCTCTGCAATACGCGTGCCCAGACCGCCGGCGAGAATCACTGCCTTCATTTCGTTGGTCTTCCCTGACCCTTCTGACCTTGTCAAAGTACATGCAGGTACGTTGTCCCTATGATACCTTGCCGACCCGCAAGCCCTGATATCCTTGGATATATTCATGAGCGAGCGTAGCGAGCAACTTCGTCAGCAGATTCTCGACCTTACAGCCGAGTTCCACGCTGAAGCTTTCGGGCCCAAACCCTTTGCACCGGGCAGCAGTGCGGTTCCTGTATCGGGAAAGGTCATCGATGCCAGCGACATGAGCGGGGTGGTGGAAGCTGCGCTGGACGGCTGGTACACCACGGGCCGCTGGGCGAAGGAGTTCGAACGCAAGCTGGCCCGCTTTGTGGGCGTCCGTTCGGCATCGCTGGTGAACTCCGGCTCTTCGGCCAATCTTGTGGCGCTGAGCGCGCTTACCTCGCCGAAACTTGGAGACCGGGCGCTGAAGCCCGGCGACGAGGTCATCACGGTGGCGGCGGGTTTCCCCACCACCGTGAACCCGATCCTGCAGAACCGGCTCGTTCCGGTGTTCATCGACGTCTCGCTGCCCTCCTACGAGGTGGACGTGACGCAGCTGGAAGCCGCCCGCAGCGAGAAGACGCGCGCCATCATGATTGCGCACACCCTGGGCAACGTGTTCGACCTGGACGCGATCACGGCCTTCTGCAAAAAGTACAGCCTGTGGCTGGTGGAAGACTGCTGCGACGCGCTCGGCTCCACCTGGAAGGGGCAGAAGGTTGGCACGTTCGGCGACATCGCCACGATCAGCTTCTATCCCGCGCACCACATCACCATGGGCGAAGGCGGTGCGGTGCTGACCGATAAACCGGCCCTGCAGGTGATCATCGACAGCTTTCGCGACTGGGGCCGCGATTGCTGGTGCGAACCGGGCGTGGACAACACCTGCGGCAAGCGATTCGACTGGCAGCTGGGCACGCTGCCGTGCGGCTACGATCACAAGTACACCTACTCGCATGTGGGCTACAACCTGAAAGCAACGGATATGCAGGCCGCTCTGGGTGTACGCCAGCTGGAAAAGCTGCCGCACTTCATCGAGCGCCGCAAGGAAAACTTCAACTATCTGCTCGCAAAGCTGCAGCCATTGAAGGATGTGTTGATGCTGCCCGTGGCTACACCGGGCAGCGATCCAAGCTGGTTCGGCTTCCCGATCGGGGTGCGCGAGGATGCGCCCTTCAAACGCGATCAGCTGACCAAGACCCTGGAAGCAAACAAGATCGGCACGCGCCTGGTGTTTGCCGGAAACCTGACTCGGCAGCCGGCGTATGAGGGCTGGGAGTTCCGAGTCGTAGGCGACCTGAAGAACACCGACTTCGTGATGGATAGCGTGTTCTGGATCGGTGTATTTCCGGGGCTTACCACGGAGATGCTGGACTACATCGTGAGCGTGACGGAAAGCTTCGTTGCGAATGCGAAAGCCGGCCTTGCGGTGTTGGTCTAGCTTTCGGCAGCTCCCTCGCTGGGTGGTTTGGGAATGAAGCCATGCCATGCTGCCGTCTTGCGGATGGCCTCATGCAAGGACACGGTCACCTGGAGCGACAGTTCCTCGCGGGCTCGCGCGATGTCGGGGACGTAGGTAGCTGGCGGCGCGCCGACCCTGGACGTTCCGGCGATTTCGACCGGCAAGCCGGAATGCAGTGTGTTGCTTACGAGCCCAGCGAGCGCGCCGATGCTGACCGCTTCGTCGGAGCCGACGTTGTAGGCTCGGCTATTCTTTCCCGCGACGAGCAGCGTCCACAGCCAGGCGGCGAGATCGCTCATGTAAAGGAAGCTGCGCAGCGGCGTGCCGTCGCCGCTGATGCGGATCGGCCTCCCAGCCATGGCATCGGCGATGAAGTTGCCGATGGCGAAGTGCTGGTCCAAAGGAAGATGAGGACCCACAAAGGCGAAGCAGCGGGCAACGGTGCACTCGAGTGGGGTATTCGCGGAGTAGGCGACGCAGAGGTGCTCGGCCATGCGCTTCCCTTCGTCGTAGGAGCTCTGCAGGAGGAGTGGGTCCGGGCCGCCGCGGTAGGTTTCCGGGATGAGGGTCACGTCGCTGACGCCGCGGCCGTAGACCGCTCCGGAGGAGACGTACAGCAAGCGCGAAGCTCCTGTCTGCAGGGCGAACTGCAGAACGCGGCGGGTCCCTTCCAGGATGGACTCGGCAAGCTGGTAGGCGGGAGCGTTGGCCTGGGCACCGGTGGAGTCGGTGGCCGCGTGCACGATGTGCGTGTGCGGCGTGGCCGGAAAGGCGAAGCTGCGGATGTCGCCTTCGAGGAGCGTGACGGCCGGGTCGGCGGTGATGTGGGGAGCCCTGGAGCGGAAGGCTTCCGCAGAACGAGTCAGCACTGTGACGCGGATGCCGACCGAGAGCTCGCGATTGGCGTGGAGCAGCGACTCGAGCAGCCAGTGGCCGAAGAAACCGGTCCCGCCGGTGAGGAAAAGGCGGGCGTCGCGGAGAGCGCTCCAGGCGCTCTGTGTTGTTTGCAGGACGTGCTCGAGATCATCTTCTGGGAGCGGCTTGGGCTGCATGGTTCCAGTATGCGGCTCCCGTACGTTCCTGCGCGGTGAAGCGGGCAACGGTCAGACGGACCGGCTTTCGCCGAGGACATCTGTAAACAGCGTATAGCCACGGTTCGTGGCGATGTGGAGGGCGGTGTCGCCCTTCGCGTTCTGCCGGGCGGGGTCCGCGTTGCGCTCCAGCAGCAAGCGGCCGAGAGGCGTGGCACCTTCGACGGCGGCCAGCATGAGGAGCGTCCAGCCGTTCTCATTGGCGAGATTGGGATCGAGACCGTCGTCGAGCGCGGCACGGAGGGCGGGCTCGTCGCCGCGCTTGATGAGAGTCTGGGCGGCTCGGTAGGAGATGGGCATTGGTGCTCCGTGTTGCGTGATCTGCTTTCCGCCTGTGGCTCGGGCAAATGTGCGTCCCTTCAACGGAGCGACTACACGAGCAAAGGGGCGCTATACCCGCGGCGAGAAGTCGGTCAACTTCATAAATGTGTGCTCTTGCATTGAAACGAAAGCTCCATCCTTCTCGGTTTCCGTTTTAAGGGCGACCCATTCGGGATCCACCTTGAACTTCGCCCAGCTCGCGTCGGCCGCCTCTCGGCTGCGGTGCCTGAGGATGTAGATCAACGTTCCGCCGCCCCCGGGCAGGAGTGCGGGCCCGTCCGTCGCCACCCAAAAGGCCACAGGCTGCATGCCCGATCGTTTGGAAATGGCAGTCTCTTTGCTTCGGAAACGTTCAAGGATTTTCGGCTGCATTCCAGGATTAAGGTGATAGACACGAAGCTCGTACACCGTGTCCGCTTCCAAGCCATCGTCGTAGCCCGCTCCCTGCGCATCCGCGAGCGTAGTGGACAACAGCGGCAGCAGGCTTGCAACTCCCAGACTTTTCAACACTTCACGCCGCTTCGTCTTCATTTTCTTGAACCTCAAGCAGGAGCTAACGCGTATGGCATCGTGAAATCTTCGCAGGACAGCTGCTTACTCGGCAAGCTGCTGAGGCTTCTTGCCGAAGTCTTCGCCGAAGTAGAAGCGCTCCACGACCATGCAGAAAATGTGCTCCAGGGCGAGGTGGGACTCCTGGATGTTCATCGTGGTGTCACTGGGGATGATGACGTTGAGGTCGGCGTGGTCCTTCATGATGCCGCCCTTGTTGCCGGTGTAGGCGATGGTGTGAATCCTCATAGACCGGGCGAGCTTGAGGGCCTTGACGCAATTCTTCGAGTTGCCGGAGGTGGAAATGGCGAGAAGGACATCGCCTTCGATACCGAGCGCTTCGACCTGGCGCTCGAAGACGTTGTCGTAGCTGTAGTCGTTGCCGATGGCGGTGAGGATGCTGGTGTCGGTGGTGAGGGCCACGGCGCGCAGGGCGGGCCTGTCCACGGTGAGGCGCGATACGAACTCGGCGACGAGGTGCTGGGCGTCGGCTGCGGAGCCCCCGTTGCCGCAGACCATGAGCTTGCGGCCAGCTTTCATCGCTTCGGCGGTGAGGCGGCCGGCTTCGACCACGGCCTGGTGAATGGCATCATCAGCGAGGACGCGGGTCATGGTGTCGATGGATTGCTGAAGCTGGCGGCGGACGAGGTCAGTCATAGTGGTTCCAGTGAAGAGGGGTTAGTGATGGACTTACTTGTGCCCACGGCGCTCGCCGGCAACAGCAGATTCCCTTCGGGAACGACAAAAGGAAAGATAGTGCAAGACAGCTATGAGGGGGAGGGCACGGCGCTGGCGCTCGGTGCGGGCATGGTGAGAGGGTTGCCGGCGGTGAGGCCGTTGAGGGTGAGCGGAACGGCGCGCGGATGCCCGAAGGTGTTGGCGAAATTGACTCGGTCGAGCTCAACGGCGTAGGGCAGGTGCTGGAGGCGGGTGAAGATGGAGCCGACGTACTCGCCCATGATGCCCAGGCAGACCAGCACGATGGACAACATGAAGAAAGCGCCGATGAGCAGCGGCGCGAGCCCGAGCTCGAAGGTGGACCAGAAAAGAATCTTGGCGATGAGATAGCCCAGAGCGATGAGGAAGCTGACGCAGGCTCCGCCGAAGCCGGCGAACGTGGCCAGGCGGATGGGCACCTTGGAATGGTTGGTGATGCCCAGCATGGCTATATCGAACAGCGTGTACCAGTTGTTCTTGCTGATGCCGAACTTGCGCCCGGGCTGGTCATAGAAGAGCTTGACGGTGGGCAGACCGATTTCCGCGATCATGCCGCGGAAGTAAGGGTAGGGGTCGTCGAACTGGCGGACCAGCTCGACCACCTTGCGGTCATAGAGGCCGAAGCCGGTGTAGTTCTGGATGGTCTCGATGGAGCTCATGCGGTCGGCGAACTTGTAGTACTGCTTGCGCAGCCAGAACATCAGCGAGTGTTCCTCGCTGGTGCGCTTGATGCCGAGCACGCAATACGCTCCGTTTTCCCACTCGCGGATCAGGTCGACGATCATCGGCGGTGGGTCCTGAAGGTCGGCGACGATGCTGATGACGGCGTCGCCGCGGCACTGCAGGAAGGCGTGGATGGGTGAGCGGATGTGGCCGAAGTTGCGGCTGTTGACGATTATCTTCACGTTGGGGTCCTCGGCGGCGATCATGCGCAGGATGGCGACCGTGTTGTCGCGCGAGGAGTTATCGATGAAGAGGTGTTCGTACTCATACTTGCCGATGGACGACATCACGGCGCGGACCTGGTTATAGACGTTGAGGACGTTATCCTCCTCGTTGTAGCAGGGGGTCATGATGGAGATGGTCTTTGGGGGCAAGGCAAACTCCGGGCCGGTAAGGCTCTTCCAAGTTTAGCCGATGACTCTGAGATGCTTACGGCCGCGAGGGGTGAGGTTCGATGCCGGGGCGCTCAGGAGCGCGAAGGTGTGCGGCAGGGTTGCGCGGTCAGGCGTGTTTGGGCTGGCGAAACGTTACCTTGCGGTGACCGACGTAGCTGTAGATCGTGGAGACGCCTGTAACGATGGCTCCGGCGAGGATCCCGGCCATGGATTTGCCATTGGCGGCGTGCTGCACCCATGCCAGGGGCGCGCCGCTGAGGTGTTGCTGCACGCTGTGAACGGTACCGTGCAGGCTGACAGCGTGGCGGTGAATGATCGTCTGGAACAGGCGCGTGAGCGCCGAGAGGCAGAACAGGCCGGGAAGCATGCCTGTGCCGTAAACCGCGAAGCATTTGAACCATTCGAGCAGGTAGTTGCCCCTGGTGCGGAAAACGAAGAACTTGTAGCCCAGGTAGGAGACGGTGATGTTGATGGGCGTGGAGAGCAGGGAAGCAAAGATAACGGTGAGATACAGGAATCGCTGGGGCACGGCGCTGTTGAGCAGCAGAAGGATCACGACATACGAGCCGAAGCCGAAGACGGTGTTGAAGCCGCCCACCAGGATATAGCGGACGAACTGGGCCCCGACCATCCGCCGGACGATCTTGCGCAGGCGCCGCCTGGGGAGGAACGGGTCCTGGGGAATGGGGATGACCGGGAGCGGCTGGGGGTGCTGCTCGTGATCGGTCTTCGCGTTGTGTC
>CAXTPR010000010.1:0-125320 GCA_964246235.1 uncultured Acidobacteriaceae bacterium | reverse complement strand
GCTGTCTTATACCGGGTGGGCGTACGGCCCTGCTTGACGAGCTGATGAAATGTAGGCACTTCCTGAACTCTCCTGATGACAACACCGGCGCGCTACCGCTCCGGGCTTCCGATTTCTCCCTCGGACACGCTGCAGGGCAGCTCCCTGGCTTTGGCGCCGCGGCGGGGTGAGTTTAAGACTCACCGCACAAGCGAAACCCGGAGGGCGACCTTTCGCGCTCCGGCCAAGTCCTGAATCCTGCACGCGGCCGTACTGCTAACCCCGCGTACTTCCCAAGTCTTTCTGCTCATGTGAGACAGGGGACGGTGGCTGAGGCCAAAGGATCGATAAACCAGCCGATCCGCCCAACTCCGTTTCCCGCTGTTCCGGTCCGCATAGCCCTCCCCATGGGTCCCTGACTTCAGGGAGGAGGGTGTCGCAGAACAACAGACAGGAGCCTTAACTGGACTAACGTTCCGCCACACTTTCGGCGCTCCAGATAGGCACGTTCCCGAGACTCGCGGAACCCTTCTACTGTAGCAAGCGCCGGGATCGGTGTCAACGATCCTGGCCGGCCCACGCTCCGTCCTCGGCATCACCCAAGGCGTCTCAGCAAGGGCTCCGTACCGCGCCTCACTCCGTGGGACTTCCAGGGATGGACCGGAGACGCCGCTCGGGCGAAGCAGCGGCTACCGAGCTACCGAGAGCAGGCGCGCGACCCGCGAAGCGATTCCGCGTCTAATGAGGCGATGGACGCTCGCAGGGCGGAGCGTACCGGGAGAGTAAAGGGACCATGAGAACGATCGACGCAACACAGGGCTTACGCATCCTCGACAGCAAAGCTTCCGCAAGCCTGCTCAGCAAGGTGCTTTGGATCACCACCCTGGGCTTCCTCTTCACGGCGCTCGGCGCCTATCTCGCGCCGCCGGCGTTGATCGGCATGGGCCTGTTTGGGCTCCTGCTGAATATCGGTCTGGTCATCGGCATCCAGGCGGCCTCGCGGCGCACGCCGGCGCTGGCCCTGCTGCTGTTCTACGGCTTCACCCTGCTGATCGGCTTCGAGATCGGACCGATGCTGCAGGCTTTCCTTCGCATGCCCAATGGGCAGGCTGTGGTGTTCGAATCGGCTCTCACAACCGCGCTGGGCATGGGCGGGATGGCGCTCATCGCTCAGGTGGCCCGCTTCGATTGGCGGCGCGTCTATTCTTTCGCGTTCGCCGCGTTGATCGGGCTCGTGGTTCTGGGCGTGCTCAGCATGTTCGTTCATTTCATTCACCCGGGCCTGTACGCCTGGCTCAGCCTCCTGATCTTTGGCGTTCTTCTGCTGGTGGATTTCATGCGGCTCAGGGATATGGGCGCCTTGATGTCCAGCCCGGTGCCGATGGCGCTGAGCATCTACCTGGACGCGCTGAATATCTTTCTCGCATTGCTTCAGATCTTCGGCGGCGGCAACCGCAGCCGACGCTAATCCCAGGCAGGGAGAGACAAAGCAGCGCCCTGAGGCCGCTCTCGGAGCGGTATCAGGCATTCCGTAGCGGTCACTCCCCGTGCATAGACCGCTACACTGAGAGGGATGGCGCGAGGCACAAGCCGCAGGACCGAACAACTGGCGCTGGCGGGGTCGCAAGATCCGGAGGCCTGGCTGCGCAACTTGCCGAAGGCGGAGCTGCACCTGCACCTGGAAGGCTCGATCACACCGCAAACACTCCTGGAGCTTTCGCGCAGCAACGACGCCGTGCCGCTCACGCTCGATCAGGCCTGCCGCGTCTACGACTATAGCGACTTTTCCAGCTTTCTGATGAGCTTCAGGGCTGTTACCCAGCGGCTGCACACGCCGGCCGACTACGAGACCGTCACCTATAACATGCTCCGTGATCTGGCGATCCAGGGTGTGAAGCATGCCGAGGTCTACCTGAGCATCGGCATCCTGTACCGCTTTGCCCGGCTGGATGTCGACGCCGTCATCGAAGCAGCGGAACGGGGCCGGCAGCGCGGCGAGCGCGACTTCGGCGTTAGCCTGCTCTGGATTATCGACGCCGTGCGGCACTTCGGCGCCGAGGACGGAGCGAAGGTCTTTCGCAAGGCGGCGGCGCTGCGGGAAAGCTTCCCGGCTATCGTCGGTATCGGCATTGGCGGCGACGAAGCGCGCGGACCGGCACATGAGTGGCGCGACGTCTACGCCGAAGCGAAAGCAGCGGGGCTGCACCTGACCTGCCACGCGGGCGAGTCGACCGGCCCCGAGAGCATCTGGTCGGCGCTGAACATCGGCGCGGAGCGGATCGGGCACGCGCTGAGCGCCTGGCAGGACGCGGACCTGGTGGAGGTGCTGGCCGAGCGGCAGGTTCCGCTGGAACTGAACGTGACCAGCAACCTGCGCACAGGCTGCTGCCCCGCCCTGCTCGCACACCCGGTACGGCGCTACTTCGAGGAAGGCCTGATGGTGACGCTGAACTCGGACGATCCGCCCTTCTTCGGAGCCAACCTGCTGGATGAGTATCTGCTGGTCCACGAGCAGTTCGAGTTCCCGCTGGACCAGCTGCGCGAGTTCGCCGCGAACTCCGTAGAGGCCAGCTTTCTGGCTCCGGAGCGCAAGCTGAAACTGATCGGCGAGGTGGAGCGCTACGGCTGGTAAGGATCGGTGGACGTCCCGTCTCGGCGGAGCGCCTATGCTTGGACGTGTGCGCCTGAGTGAAAGAACGAACGGGACAAGCGGGAGACGCAGAGCTGAGGAAGTACACCTCCGGGCAGGGCTGGCATGTGCAGTGGCCGCACTCTGGTTGTGCGTCCCGCAAGCGAGAGCGCAGCTCACGGGACCGCCGACAGCCGACAACGCTCCACGTCCCATCGCGCATGAGGCCGATCAGGAACAGAGCAGGATTGCGGCGGCGGGCAGTATCCACGGCGTTGTAACCGACACCGACGGCGGCCTGGTGGTCGGTGCGTCGATCGCGCTGGCGAGCGCCGGCTCCCAGCAACATACGTCCACAGGCAGCGACGGCAGCTTCCACTTTGCGGCTGTTGCTCCCGGGAGCGTTCGGCTGACGATCACGGCTCCCGGACGGGCTGCGGACGACGTGACCGGAGCGGTAAGCGCGGGGCAGGACTTCGATGCCGGCGTCGTGGTGCTCCATGCCTCCGCGGACATGAGCATCGAGGTGCTGTCTCCACACGGACTTGCGGAAGTCGAGGTCAAACGCGAGGAACATCAGCGGCTGCTGGGGTTCGCGCCCAACTTCTACGTGAGCTATGATTTCCACGCCCCGGCGCTCGACCGGCGCCAGAAGTGGGAGCTCAACTGGCGCACGCTGGCCGACCCGGTGAACATTGGCCTGTTGAGCGTCCAGGCCGGCGTCGAGCAGGCCACGGGCTCGTTCAGCGGCTTTGGCCCTGGAGCCTCCGGCTACGGCAAGCGCCTGGGCGCGGCCTCGGCGGACTTCGTCATCGGCAGCTCGCTTCAAGGGTGGCTTCTGCCGGTCGTTTTCCGGCAGGACCCGCGCTACTTCTACATGGGTACAGGAACCAGGACGCACCGCGCGCTCTACGCTCTTTCTACAGCGGTGATCGCGAGGGGAGATAACGGGAGATGGCAACCGGCCTATGCGAACGTGCTCGGCAGCTTCAGCACCGGTGCGATCTCCAACTTGTACTATCCGGCTCAGAACACGCAGGGCGCCACGTTGACTTTCGAAAACGGGCTGCTGTCGCTGGCATTCGACGGCCTGGGCAACGTGCTTCAGGAGTTCGTGTTCCGGCATGTGAGCACAGGCATAAAGAAACCGTAACGCTTACCTGCCCTGCCACTTCGCGGGACGCTTCTCCAGGAAGGCGCTCAGTCCCTCGCGCTTGTCGTCCGTGCCGCAGAGCGTGCCGAAGATCTGCGCTTCTGCTTCCAGAGCACTGTGCAGCGGCAGATCTTCACCGCGGCGCACGGCCTCAAGGATGCCTTCCACCGCCAGCGGGGCGAGCGCGGCAATGGTGCCCGCAAGCTCCCCGGCGCGCACCATCAACTCCGCCGCAGGAACGACCTCATCGACCAGACCCAGCCGGAGCGCCTCGCGGGCGTCGATCACGGCGGCTGTGAGCATCATCCGCAGCGCCGCGCTGCGTCCGATGAGGCGGGGCAGCCGCTGCGTTCCACCATACCCGGGCAGCAGTCCGAGCCGGGCCTCCGGCAGGCCCAGCCGGGCGCTCTCGGAAGCGAGCCGCAACGTGCAGGCCAGCGCCAGTTCGCAGCCGCCGCCGAGCGCAACCCCGTTGATGCAGGCGATGACCACCTTGCCGCAGCCTTCAATGTGATTGAAGACCTGCTGGCCGCGCTCGGATACCTTGCGGCCACCGGCGGCATCGGTGGCCAGCAGCTCGCGAATATCGGCCCCGGCTGCGAAAGCACGGTCGCCCGAACCGGTCAGCAGGGCCACCCGCGTTTCCCGATCCTGAGCGATCCGGGCGAAGACGTGATCCAGCTCATCGAAGCTCCGCGCATCGAGCGCGTGGAGCACCTCGGGCCGGTGCAGCGTCACCGTGGCGACGGCGCCGGCGTGCGTCAGTTGCAAGGTGGTGTAGCTCATCGGCCAGTTTTCCTCTGGCCGAAGTTTAAGCCCGCCTGGGCTCCATGGCGAGCGCCAAACCAGCTAGAGCGGAATGCGGTCTCCGGTCGCGAGCGCGACGCACACGATCACCAGCAGAACCAGCCACAGCGACAACGCGGTGTAAACCGCCACCGATGGCCGCACCGCCGACCCGTAACTCCAGGTAAGACCGGACACCACGCAACACACCAGCGCCAGCAGCAGGATCGTGATGCTGTAGGCGACCCGTGTGTCGATGAAGTTGCTCGCGCCGGGAAAGGTGGGGTTGATCACCATCAGCACAGCCAGGTACAGGGCCATGCAGCCGGCAAGAAAGATAGCCACGGAGATCGCCTTCAACATGGTCATGGAAAACCGCTCTTCTGTCCGTAGACGAGGTTGGCTTACACGTTCGGGGAAGCACCTCATGCTAAGACAGGGCGGTGTGCAACCAGCACACACATTAGGAACCTTTTGGGCAATCGTTAGTGCGAACTATGTTTACTAGAACGTTACTTTTGCATCTTCCCAGCGGGTGGTGGGACCGGCGCAGGAGATGGAGACACGACGCCGGTTTTGGCGGGAAGCACGGCTGGTGCCGGCGGGACGTACGGCGGGGGAGGCACCACGCCTTCCGCGCGCAGGGCGTCGTCGATCACACCGAAGATGAACTGCGGAGGGACGGCGCCATCGATCTTGTCACCGTTGATGAACAGCGTTGGCGTGGAGCCGATGCCAAGGCCCTCACCTTCCAACTGCATCGGTTTGATGGCGGCGGTGTCCTGCTTCTTGAGGCAGTCGTCCAGTTTGGCGGCGTCGGCCTTCTGAAATTGCCCCTGCTCGCGGGTGAGCTTGTCGAGCTGCTCGCTCGCGCGCGCCGGGGTTTTTTCAGCCTTGGAGTCCTTTGGGTCCGCGCCGAACTCGCCGGCGTGGGCGTGTATGTAGTCGATCTCGTTCCAGTAGCCGGACGGCGATTGTGCGGCCAGGCAGTTGACGTCCACCGCAGCCCGCATCGCCCAGGGATGGATTTCGGTCAGCGGATAGTCCTTATAGACGAAGTGAACCTTATCGCCATAGCGCTGCGTGAGCAGCGGAAAGAGGCTGGCGTGGAGCAGTGCGCAATAGGGGCACTCCAGGTCGTCGTAGCCGACGATCAACACCGGGGCGGTCGCCGGGCCGCCGCGCGCCGGGCGGTCACCGGGAGAAAGCGTTACCCGCGGGTCGGTAGAGACGTCATACTTGGTGAACTGCGCTATGGTTTTGCCGTCGTTCGAGACAAGAAAGGTCAGCGGGCGCGAGGTTTGGGTATCCACAGAAAACGTGACCGGAACCTGGCCATACCCGGGGAGCTCCGCCACCGTGACCGGGCCGATGTGGATCGTCGCACCGGGCGGAAGGTTGGCTTTTTGCCGCAGCAGCACTTCTACGCGCCGTGCATCCGCCAGGGGCAGCGGCTTGCCGACAATGATGGCCTCGGGCGCACTATTGTAGGCGCCAGAACTGGCAGGCGCCTTGCCGGGAGCCTGTGCGTGGCAGCCGAGGGTAGCCGCAAGGAGAGTGCAAGGGAGAAGCGAAAGCGCACGGGAGGGAAAAGACACGGTATTCCTATTGTCGCAGAGCGAATGTTTGCTCTGGATTGGACGACAGCCGCGACGATTGGTCCATCTTTATGCCAACCCGGTCGACTGCGCCTGCTCGTGGGCGTGATAGCTGGAGCGCACCAACGGGCCGGACTCGACATGACGGAAACCCATGGCGAGCGCCTCATGCTTGAGAAAGGCGAACTCGTCAGGCGTATAGAAGCGGCTCATCGGCAAGTGGTCGCGGCTGGGGCGAAGATACTGTCCGACAGTGAGGATATCCACGTTGCGGTCGGCGAGGTCCCGAAAGACCCCGAGCAGCTCATGCATCTCCTCACCCATGCCGACAATGATGCCGGTCTTGGTGACGATGGCGCCGTCAGCATGAGCGGCTGACTCCTGCTTGGCGGCTTGGAGAAAGCGCAGGGAGCGCTCGTAGCGGCCGCCGGATTTGGCCACACGGTACAGGCGCGGCACTGTCTCGATGTTGTGGTTCAGGATTTCGGGCCGGGCGGCGACGACCATCTGCCGCGCCTCGTCGCTGCCCTGGAAGTCGGGGGTGAGCACTTCCACCTGGCAGCCGGGGGCCTGGCGGCGAATCTCCTCGATGACATGGACGAAGGCGCGGGCCGCGCCCAGATTGTCGTCATCCCGGTTCACGCTGGTGACTACCGCATGCTTCAATCCCAGCGACGCCACCGCGTACGCGACACGCGCGGGCTCGCCATGATCGATAGGCTCAGGCCGCCCCTTGGGCACCGCGCAGAAGCCGCAGCGCCGCGTGCACAGGTTGCCGAGCATCATGAATGTGGCGGTCTTTTGGTTCCAGCACTCGCCGATATTGGGGCACTGCGCGCTTTCGCACACGGTGTGCAGGTTGAGCTCGCGGGCCAGCTTCTTAAGCGAGTGGAAGGTTTCGCCCACGGGCGCGCGCGCCTTGAGCCAGGCCGGCTTCGGCGCCGGCCTGCGCGGGCTCAGGTCAATCTGCACCAGCGTTTCGGGAGGAGGTGCGAGCTGCTGGACCGGAGCCATGAGAACCTCAATTCTACCGTGCTGCACTCCGGCCCGCTTTTTCCCGCATTTGAGGGATGCGCACCGGAGTGCAAGGCGGTGAGATGAGGTATATCTCACCGCAGGAGCACACCATGCCGCACCGCCGCCTTTTCGCCCTCGTTCTGTCGAGTCTTCTTGCCCTGAATGGCGCATCCGCCGGAGCCCAGGACGCCTCCACGCCTGCCACCGCACCCAAAGCCGGCGGCAACTGGCAACGTGTCGAAGCGCTCCCCGCGCGGACTCATGTGCATATCAGCACGGACCACGGCGGGACCACCTGCCGCCTGTACGCCGTCAGTGACGACACGCTGACCTGTGAAGCGGGTTCGGGCAAAGCCGGCAAGGTGATTCAGCGTCCGGAGATCCGGCACATCAAGTTGACTCACTACGGCCGGTCCACCCTGGTGGGCGCAGGCGTTGGCGGCGGTATCGGCGCGCTCTCGGGAGCCATCGCGGGCAGAAACCAACCCTGCAACACCGGGTTCTGCTTCAACATCCTGGGCCCCGGAGCAGTCGCCGCGGTCGTTGGAGTGGGCGGCGCGGCCATCGGCAGCATCGTGGGCGGCACAAGCGATATGGCGCGTGGCAGCGCGATCTATGTGCGGCCCTGACTCTGCGCGGCCCTGGCGGGGAGTCCTGAGAACTGTGGCGCGTCCTAGCGGACGCGCTCGCGCACTTCTGTGCGGCTCAAGTACAGAAAAAACACCAGCGTGAACAGTCCCTGGACAATGTACGGCGCGACGTGCGTGGCATGGAAGAAGAAGAAGTACCCCACGGCCAGTACCAGGCAGCCGCCGGTGACCAGCGCCCATCCCCAGCGGCGCAGGCGGAAGAGGCCGAACACACCGACTACAAGCAACGTACAGACGCCAAGGATGCTGAACCTGGAGGCACCCGCGCCGAACTTGCCGCTCACCGCCGCGAAGGCATTCATCATCGCCAGTAACAGAAGGTACATGCCGATCATGGCCATGCCGGGCAGCATCCCACGGGCTTCGCCGGTGGGAGTACCGGGCAGGCGGCGGTCGCGAAAGCCAAGGTCTTCCGCGGGCTCGACGCTCCGGTCAACGAAGGGGCTCGGCCTGCCGGCCTGGTCGGACTGGTCGGACTGGGGTGCGGGGTTCGGCATCACTTCCTTACAGTGTATGCAGGTAGGCAATCAGATCTTGGAGATCGCCCGGAGTATACGCGGCGTCGAGGTAGGGCTGCGCCGGCATCAGGTTACGGCCGTGCAGCACCGTCGCGGTCACCCGTTCATCGTTGGCAGGAGCGCCGCTAGGCAGGTAGGGCTTTTTGTAGAGGCCGCGCAGTGAAGGCCCATGCAGCGGGTCGGCAACGCGGTCGTAGTGGCAGATGGAGCAGTGCGCCATGAAAACGCCATGACCGCGGGTCTGCTGGGCATTGAGTTGATCCAAAGGAACGGGCGGCGGCACACCGTGGCACCCGCACAAGAGGCCGCTGTACACGGCGGTCAGAGCCGTTGCAAGAACCGCAAGACCCCGCATCACGCTTACCTGGCCGAGTCTTTGAAGATCTGCTCGGCCATGAAATTTTCCACCTTGGCCTGGTCGCGGATCATCTCCCGGTAGGCGGCCTTAAGCAGGTTGGAGCGGCTGTCATGCAGCTGCTGGCGAATCTGCTGCTGCACGCGCGGATCGTTCAGGTCGCGCTGCCCGGCCTGCGCCTTATCCAGGAGCCGGAAGATGGCGTAGCCGCCCACCTGCTGCGGGTTGGTCTGCGACGGGAAGGGAATGATGTCGGTGTCCTGCCCGGCGTGCAGCCTGCTGATGGCCGCAAACACGCCCGGATTGCTCTTCAGCTGCGTTTCCGGAATCTGCCCCATGTCGCCGCCATTGGCCGCGGTCTGCGGGCTTTCCGAAAAGTTCATCGCCAGCGACCCGAAGTCGTCGCCGGTGTCGAGCCGGTTCTTGATGGCCTGGATCTTCTTCTTGGCGTCGCTGTCGTTGGCAGCCTTGTTGCCTTGCAGATTGGTGTTGCCGTTCGGCGAGGGAGCGTTACTCACCAGGATTTGCGCCAGGTGGTACTCGTTGTCGGGGTTGTTGAACTCGGCCTTGTGCGCGTTGAAGTAGGCATTGACGTCCGCGTCGCTCACGGTGATCTTGGAATTAATTTCCTTGTTCAGCAGCTTCTCCTGCGTGAGCGAGCGGCGCAGATCGTGCTTCACATCATCCAGGGTGTGATTGCTGGCCTTGAGACGATCGTTGAACTGCTCCTCGGTGAAGGGAGCCTTCATTTCGTTGAGCTTGGCGTCCACTTCGTCGTTGGTGGCGGTCAAACCCAGTTTGGCGGCGCGCTGGTCCACGATTTCATCCAGAATCAGGCTCTCGACAATCTGCAGATGCTGCGCCTCGGCCATGTCCGGCGTCGGCGTTTCGGCATTGTTGGCGATCTGCGCCTGATAGAACTTCTCTACATCCGAGCTTTGGATCGGATGACCATTCACGGTTGCGACCACGCCGTCCCTGGGGCCGGTATGGCAGCCGCTGAGCAGCAGTGCGGATGTGAGCGGAAGGAGCAGAAGAAGAGAGGGGCGGGACGATGTGTGCATCGGGAAGGCGTATCTTTCGCTCCGCTGCTGGAGCGGCTGCGGCGCACTTTCCAGTCTACAGGAGGTTACGTGACCGGTGGGAAAGCGGCCGCCGCCCTCGACACGGGTCAGTAGGCGCGCTGGTACATACGCGACATGCGGTCGTGCCAGCCCAGATGCTCGTCGTCCAGGAACGACCAGAACAGCCCCACGCCCAGCGGGCACGCCGCCAGCCAGGTGGCCAGAACCCGCCGTCGCATGGCGGGGCGGGAGGGATTGTCATCGCCGAAGGTGCAGAGCGCGATGCGCGCGGCACGCATTCCCGGCGTGGCCTCGTTCAGGCTGAAGAAGAGCATCTGGTAGAGGGTAAAGAAGCCCAGCAGCGCGACAGCCGCGGCCCCGGCCAGTAACGGACGCGGCGCCAAGCGAAGCCCTGCGCCGCCGAGGTGCAGCGCCACTTCTGCGAAGCAGGTCAACGCGCCGAGCAGGCACGCTCCATCGACGCCGGCGGCAAACAAACGCTTGCAGACCGGCGCAACTTCCGGCTGCAGCGTGAACTCCATCTGCGACTCCACCGGGGGCACATGGGCGGGTAAGCGGGTGGATTCAAGCAGCAACTCCTGCCAGCCGGGAGCTGCCGTGGGTTCCGCGGGCGGCGGCACAGTGGCAACCTGTTCGGCCTCCACTTCGAAAATGCGAAGCTGCGGCGCCGGAGCAGCCTCTTCACGCAAGGGGCCCTCCGCCAGGCGCGGACGCACCCTGCGCGGCGCGACAAGCTGACGCGGGAACTCGATGAGATTGGCCGGGATAGCTGTCGTCTCCAGCGTGTGGGGACCGGGCGCCTCCATGGCATGACGGCGCTCCAGCTCCTCCTCGAGATGATGAAGTTCCCCAGGCTCCGTCCCGATGCCGTTCGTGACTTCGTAGCGGTTCGGCTTCAAGTCTTCGACGATCGGCTTCACCGATTCCAAACGGCCGAACAGCTTCACCGTCAAACCACCGGCGGACACTTCGTTCAGCGGGCGTTCCGACGCAGACTCCAGCGAAGCCTGCCTACAGTCCTGGGCGGACGCCGCGTCCACGCTTCCTTCCCACCTGCTGTCTTCCCGGATACTGGCTTTCAGAACGCTATCGTCCCAGGTGCTATCGTCCCGGATGCTGTCCCCAGCAGGCTCCTGAATCAGCTCCCGCGCACCCAGCGCGATATCCGCCAGCGCGTGCGCCAACTCGCTGCGCGTCTCCGCCCGGCTCTGTTCGAGCGCCTGTTCGCGGGGACTCAGCTTGGGGTTGTTCCACTGTTCCAGCTCGCGCAGCAGCTCCATCTGTGCGGCCGCTACGGCATGCGCATTTCGCGCGGCAATCTCGGCTTCCGCCTGCGCCCGCTGCAACGCCCGGTCTGCCTCCGCGGCCAGGTACTCGCGGTAGCTTTCCCGCTGTTCGTAGCGGGCAGCAACCGCTTCGCGCACGCGTGAAGCGCCCTCCCGTGCCACGTTGCGAACCTCTTCGCGGCGGGGCGCCTGGTGCTGTGTCTCGGCATGGGCTCCCACGGCGCGACGGCTGCGATGCCGCGCCAGACGCTCGGCTACGGTTTGACGCAGTGCGACGGAGCTCTCCGTGCCGGTAGCCTGGAGGGCAAACGTTTCCTGTGTGCTGTCCTGCTCCGCCGCACTGGCCGTTCCGATCATGCCCGCAAACACTCCCCGTTGTGTCACCGCGGAACGCCGCTCCCGCGACTTTCCCCACCTGAAAATCGTCTAAGCTCTCACTCGTGGACGGTTTGCGGAACTCAGTCGAACGGGAAGGAA
Organism: uncultured Acidobacteriaceae bacterium; assembly: GCA_964246235.1. GTDB lineage: Bacteria > Acidobacteriota > Terriglobia > Terriglobales > Acidobacteriaceae > Granulicella. Next base: position 113,787 of record CAXTPR010000010.1, on the reverse strand, counting down.
AGAGAGTTCGCTCGCCGTTCCATTCCGCATTCCGCTGCCGTCGCGCCGGCGTTCTTTTCTTGTGTACCATCGCGGCGCTCTGCTTTCACACTTCTCTCCCGGCACAGGGGGTGACGAGCAAGGAACCTCCACACGCCAAGCCAAGTTCCCAGGCAACCGCGGTCGACGCCCTGCCCCAGTCACCGGACGTAGCGGCGGGCCTGCTGCCGCATGCGCACGTGCTGGAAGGGCCGGTACGCTATGCCTCCATTGACGCCGGGCTGGAGTCCATTCATGGCGATGTGTACCTCCTTTCCGACGATGTGGTGATCCGCTTCGCGGGCCGTACGCTTCGCGCCGATACCGTGACCTACAACAAAACGACGGGCGAGCTGCAGGCCCGCGGGCACATCCGCGTGACGGACACCGCCAACGACGAGAGCCTGCAGGCCACGCGCGCGGACTACAACCTCCACACCGGCACGGGCACCTTCTACGACGTGTCCGGCTCCGTGGGCATGCGCTCCGAGCCCGGCTCGCCGACGACCTACACCAACAGCAATCCGTTTCTCTTCTCCGGCCGCATGGTGGTCAAGACCGGACCGCAGCACTACGACGTTTACGATGGCGCGGTGACCTCCTGCCTGTTGCCGCATCCAGACTGGCAGCTGGTGGCCCAGCATTTCAGTCTCGACGGCAAGCAGGCACGCGGCAGAAACGCCACGTTTCGACTGCTTGGCCTGCCGGTCCTGTTCTTTCCCGTGGTGACTCACCCCACAAGCAGCGAACATCGTCAATCGGGTCTGCTGCCGCCGGTGCTGGGATTCTCCAATTCCTCGCGCGGCGGCAGCAAGGGCGCGACGGTGGGCGAGCAGGTGTACATCGCGCTGGGCCGCTCCGCCGACCTCACCGCGGGCTTCGATTATTATTCGCAGCGCGGCTTCGCGGAGTCCGCCACCGCCCGCTATCACGGCGTCGGCAACGACTTCGCCGCCGCGCACTTCAGTGCCCTGCAGGACCGGGGATATATCGACACCACCACGGGACGTTACGTGAACCAGGGCGGCGAAGATGTGACGGCGAGCTTCCGGCGCAAGTTCACGCCGTACCTGCGCGCGGTCGGCGATGTGGAGTACCTCAGCTCCTACGTGTACCGCGAAGCTTTCACCAACAACTTTAACCAGGCAATCAGCTCAGATATCACTTCCGTCGGCTACCTCGTGGACCAGAAGAACGGCTACGCCCTGGCTGGGCGGGCCGACCGGTATCAGGGGCTGAAGCGTGTGCCCACCACGATCGTAGGAAGCAATGGCGTGGCCACCACCACGGACGGCCAGCAGGTCCGCATCTTTCACGCGCCTTCCATCGATTTCACCGCGCTCCAGCACCGAATCCCGGGCACTCCCCTGCTGTGGAGCCTCGACTCCTCGGCCGCCGGGCTGAAGCGGGTGCAGAACAACTTCACCTCGTCCGGTATCATCCAGCGGCTCGACTTTCGACCTGAGCTGGCGCTGCCGCTCAGCGGGGACGGATGGCACACCATGAGCAGCGTAGCGGTGCGCGAGACCTTCTACTCGCGCTCCCGGCAGACCCCCTATGTCGCGGGCGCCACGCCCATCGAGCTCACGGAGCCGCTTAGCCGGTCCGACCTCAACATCAAGGTGGATATCCGCCCTCCGGCCCTGGAGCGGACGTTCGCTGTGCCTCCCCGGCTACAGCGCGCCTTCGGGACCGCGGTGCGCCACACCATAGAGCCGGAATTCCAGTACCGGAACGTTCGCGGCATCGGAAACTTCCTGAACATTCTGCGCTTCGATGACGTCGATCTCGCCAGCAACACGAACGAGCTCGAATACGGGGTGACGCAGCATCTCTACTTCCGGCCTTCGGGTATGCCGCGCAGGCCGCGCAAGATCAAGCCGGGCTGCCCCGCCGTGGGGCCGGTTTCGGCGGAGACCGCCCCGGCTTCCGAGCCGCAGAACGGCTCCGCCGAAGGCGAAGAGAGCCAGGCTGCCGTACCCGACGTGCTGGAGCCGGGGGCGGACTCGGGAACAGACGCCAACGGCATCCCCAGCATCTCGGCAAATGCTCCGGACCTGCCGACCCGCACCCATGCCCACCATGCCAGCGAGTGCGCCGAACCCATCGAAGCCCCGGCCAAGCAGGAAGAACTTTACAGCTGGCGTTTGGCGCAGCGGCACTTCTTCGACCCCACTTTCGGAGGCGCCGTGCTCAACGGCCGCCGCAATCTCTTCGATTCAACGCTGTCGCTGTCCGGCATCGCCTTTCTGACCGAGCCGCGCAATATCTCGCCGCTGATCTCGCGCATGCGCTTCCGCACGTCCAGCCACACGGACCTGGAGTGGGACTTCGACCTGGATACCGGCGCCTCCAAGTTCACCAGCACCAACATCTTCGCGGACGTACACGAAGGGCCGATCTTCGGGGGTTTCTCGTTCGCCTACCTGAATGCTCCGGGACGCTTCAACACCGTTTCGGCGACCGGCGCGCTGACCGGCTCGCCTACCTCGTACTTCTCGCAGACGCGCTTTCTGCTCGGCTACGGCACGCCCAGCCGGCCGGGCTTGTCCGCCGCCGGAAACTTCGGCGTCGACCTGAACGCCGGCAGCATGCAGTACGCTGCCGTGCAGACAAGCTATAACTGGAACTGCTGTGGCTTATCGGTGGAATATCGCCGCTACGAACTTGGCGCGGTGCGCAATGAAAACGCCTACCGCTTCAACTTCACGCTTGCCAACATCGGCAGCGCAGGCAATCTCCGCAGAACGGAGCGCCTGTTCTAAGCTCGCATCCAGCCTCTCCTTTCTCCTTTCGTCTCTCGTCTCTCGTCTCTCGTCTCTCGTCTCTCGTCTATGACCGGTACACGCATTGATAAATGGCTCTGGGCCGCGCGCTTCTTCAAAACCCGCGCGCTGGCGGCCAAGGCCTGCGAGCTTGGGCGCATTCTTTCCAATGGCCAGCTTGCCAAGGCAGCGCGGGAAGTGAAGCAGAACGACACGCTGCGGATCGTGAACGACGGCGGCGAGTTCACGGTCACGGTGCTGGCACTGAGCGAAACACGAGGGCCCGCGAATGTGGCGCAAGCCCTCTACAGCGAGAGCGAAGAGAGCAAAGCAGCGCGCGCCAAAGCGCAGCAGGATCGCAAGCTGCTGGCCGAGTGGGAGCGCCTGCCCGTAGCGAAGCCGCAGGGCCGGGATCGGCGCGCGCTGAGCAAGCTGCGCGGCAGAGGTTGAGGAGCACCTGCGATCAGTCTTCAATCAGCAGCGAGCGGCACCGCGCGACCGACTTCCACCAGCGTGGAGTAAAACGTCGCTCCGCCGCCCAGATCGGTGAGCCGCTGGCTGGTCAGCGTGTTCACGTTCCTGCCACCAGGCGAAAGTTTATGCCAGTCCAGCCGGGCGGAGACCACACCCGGCGCGACACGCCCGTCGCCATCGTCGCTGATACGGGCCTGCAGTTCGATGCGGCCACGGTCGTTCCACACGCTGACCGCATCGCCGCTGCGGATGCCGCGTGCGACCGCGTCCAGGGCATGCATCTCCAGCACGCCTTCGGTGCGCCGCTCCATCTGCTGGTGCGTGGGAATGTTGGCGAAGGTGCTGTTCATGTAGTTGTCCGCTTTGCGGGGCAGGAACTCGAGCGGAAAGCGCGCATCCTTCTCCATGCAAGCCGCCGACTCCTGCGCAGCCACAAAGGCGGGCACCGGCAGCAGTTCGGCTTTGCCACTCGCGCCGCGAAACCAGGACGCATCACTGAAGGGGAGCACCTCACCGGTTCGGGTAGCAGGGAGCGCCAACGGGATCTGCTTCTCCTCCTCCAGCCTCTCACGCGTGATACCTGCCAGCCAGGGGTGCCCGGAGTCGAGCGCCTGCGCGATCAGCTCGTCTTCACTGTCCTGGAAGACAGGCTCGGTGAATCCCATACGCTGCGCCAACTGCGCGAACATCCACACGTTGGTGCGTGCTTCGCCCAGCGGCGCGATCGCGGCGTCGGAGATCTGCACGATGTAGTGCCCGTACGCGCCCATCAGCTCCTTGTGTTCCAGAAAGGTCGTAGCCGGTAGCACAACATCGGCATAGTCGGTGGTGTCGGTAAAGAACTGCTCGTGGACCACGGTGAAGAGGTCGTCGCGGCGCAGGCCGGCCAGCACACGCCCGGAGTCCGGAGCCACGGCCGCGGCGTTGCAGTTGTAGACGAACAAGGCTTTCACCGGAGGATCCTCAAGCCCATTCAAAGCATGGCCGAGAAGATTCATGTTGATGGTGCGCGCCGCACGGCCTAGCGGACTCTGCTGCATCAGCTCCGGCATCTGCAGCTTCGCGGACGCGAACGGAAATGCGCCGCTGGTAGACAGCAGCAAGCCGCCGCCGCGCTGCTTCCACGAGCCCGTCACCAGCGGCAGCATCGCGACCGCGCGGGCCGCCGTGCCGCCGTTCTCGCTGCGCTGGATGCCATAGTTCATGCGGATCGCCGCGGGCGGGAGGCCGCTGCGTCCTGCCTCTCCATAAGCCCAGGCCAGTGCTTCGATCGCGTGCTCCGCCAAGCCGGTCGTCGCCGCCACCCGCGCGGGAGCGTGCTCCGGCAGCAGGGCGTGGGCGCGCAGTTCCTCCCAGCCATGGGTGCAGCCGCGCAGGTACTCCTCGTCGGCCAACCCCTCGCGGAAGAGCACATGCATGAGGCTCAGCGCGAGCAGCCCATCGGTACCGGGCCGGATCTGCAGGTGCTCGTCCGCCAGCGCGGCTGTGCGCGTGCGGTAAGGGTCGATCACCACCAGCCTTGCGCCCTTCCGCCGCGCCTCTTCGATGAAGGGCCACAGGTGAATGCTGTTGCCGTGCACGTTCGCACCCCACACCAGGATCAATCCTGCGTGCGCGAAGTCCTGCGGCGCGGTGCCCAGCCGCGTGCCGTACACGGCATTGAGCGCCGCCGCTCCGGCACTCGCGCAGATCGTGCGGTCCAGCTGCGATGCTCCCAGGCGATGAAAGAAACGGCGGTCCATGGACGCGTAACCCAGCTGACCGATGGTGCCGGCATAGCTGTAGGGCAGCACGCTTTCCGGGCCGAACGCTGCAGAAATGGCTTTCAGTCTTTCGGCGACATACCCGAGAGCCTCATCCCAGCCGATGCGCTCAAAAGCCTCAGCTTCACGGCCCTTCGGCAACGGTCCCTTCGCCACACCGGCCTTGCGTCGCATGGGATACAGCAGGCGTTCAGGCGAGTACACACGATCCAGGTAGCGCGCCACCTTGCCGCACAGGAAGCCGCGCGTGACCGGGTGCGCCGGATCTCCCTGCACCTTCACGGCGCGACCCGTCAACTCATCCACCGTAACCAGCACGCCGCACGAGTCCGGGCAGTCATGCGTGCAGACCGCGTGAACCGTGTGTGTGGGCATGACGCAAATTGTAGTCTTGCAGCTATGCTGAAGCGCCGGAATACCGAACGCCTCTTACGCCTGCTCGCCGGCCTTGGGACTGTGCTCCTCGTCTTCCCGACCTCCGGATGCCATTCAGCAAATCCGAACGCACCGTGCACCGGCATTGTCGCGGAACGATCGGCTCTGGACAATGCCGCGGCTGCCAGAGCGATCACCACCCTGCTCACCACCCAAGCCAACGACTGGAACAGCGGCGACCTCGATGCCTTCGCATCCGGCTACAAGAACTCGCCCGACATCCTGTTCATCGGCCGCAAGGTCAGCCACGGCTACGATCAAATGCTGGCCGGCTACAGGCACGGCTACCCCACCCGCGAAGCGATGGGCACGCTCACCTTTTCGCAGCTCGAAGTACAGCCGCTCGACCCGAGGTTCGCCACCGTCACCGGTCACTACCACCTGGGACGATCTGCCAGGGGCGGCGGCAACGCCGACGGCTACTTTCTTCTGGTGCTCGAAAACACCGCATCGGGCTGGAAAGTTGTGCGTGACGATACGACCTCGCTGCCGTCCGCCTGAGCGCTACCAATCCCGGCTCTCGCCTGGCTCGTATCATGTGGAGTAGCTTCCTCCTGAGGGTTTGCCCAATGCGTCTCCACACGGCCATCCTTTGCCTGAGCCTTTCTGCCGTGGTCAACGGTCGCGAAGCGTCTGCCCAGTCGCGCGACCAGCTCTACACCGCATCGCGGGAACAGCTTGACGTCACCAAGGTGTTGATCGCGCAGCAGACCGCCTGGAACAAGGGCGATCTGGATGGCTTCCTGTCGCACTACAAGGACGACCCCACCAGCGAAGCCGTGCTGTCCGGGCCGGTGCGGGGGCTGGCGAACATCCGTGCCGCGTTCCACGCCAACTATCCCAACCGCGAAAGTATGGGCCAGATAGAAAACTCGGAGGTGCAGGTGCGCGAGCTGGGGGAAACCTACGCGCTCGCGACCGGAAAGTACCACCTGACGCGCTCCAAAAAGCTGGGCGGCGACGCGGAGGGCACCTTCCTTTCCATTATGGAAAAAACATCTTCCGGCTGGAAAGTCATTTTCACGGAGAACACGTGAGCCGGGACGATGTAGCCGTGCCGCCGCTGCTCGAAGCCCACGACCTGGTGAAGGAGTACGGGTCCGCCCGCGTGGTAGACCGTGTCTCGCTGACCCTGGCGCGCGGCGAGACGCTGGGTCTGGTAGGCGAATCCGGCTCCGGCAAGAGCACCGTGGCGCGCATGCTGCTGCGCCTCGTGGAGCCCACCAGCGGCAGGATCAGCGTGCATCTGCCGGACGCAGAAGGCAGCGGCGCTCGCTTCTACGACCTGCTTGACCTGAAGACACGCGAGCTGCGCCGTCTCCGCCGCAAGCTGGCGATGGTTTTTCAGGATCCATACGCCGCGCTGGACCCGCGCATGACCGTCCGCCAGATCCTGGCCGAGCCCTTTGCGATTCATCGCGAGCGCCCGCCGCAAGGCGTGGACGCACGCCTGCGCGAGCTGCTGGCCGAGGTCGGGCTAGAAGCCTCGGCGCTGCCGCGCTACCCGCACCAGTTCAGCGGAGGCCAGCGGCAGCGCATCAACATTGCCCGCGCGATGGCGCTCCGGCCGGAGTTTCTGGTGCTCGACGAGCCGGTGAGCGCACTGGACGTGTCAGTGGGTGCACAGGTCATCAACCTGTTACGCGACCTGCAGCGCCGCTACGGCATGACCTGCCTGTTCATCTCGCACTCCATGCCGCTGGTTCGCTACCTGTGCGACCGCATCGCCGTGATGCAACGAGGCCGAGTGGTCGAGAGCGGAACATGGCTGCAGGTGTGCGAAGGCCCGCGCGAAGAGTACACGCAGCTGCTGCTGGCGGCGACGCCGGAGCTGCCACAACCTGCCTCTGCCTGAACGTCCGCTGCGCCCGGGCTGAGGCTATCCGGCGGCCTGCCGCGCAGCCTCCCGGTCGCAGACGTTGCGCAGATAGGTCCAGGAGAAGAGCCCGGCCTCATGGCCGTCGTTCCATCTGAACCGCAGCGCGTACTTACCCACCGGCTCAACGTCGTTCGGACGGGGAGGCGCTTCGTACATCAGGAACGCCGTCGCCGGCTTCTTGTGGGGGACTCCCGGCGCCCGGCCCTCGGCAAGGCGCTCCTCGTGGCAGGTGGCACAGGGACAGGCAGCTCGCAGCCACGTAAAATTCCAGTGGCTGGAGTGCCCGTCGCGCCATTCCACCGTCATGCCGCTACCGCCCGTCTTGTCGACGCGGACCTTGGCCGGTCTAATGGCGTCCCCGCTCAGTTCCGGCTCGGCGGCCCGCAGGTCGTTGGCGTTCACGATGTCGAACCCGTTATGGCTCATCCTGTCCTGTGGCCTCCGGCCATGCAGCACCCGATGGCTGCGCAGGCTCGGTGTGGTGCGAGAGACCGCATTGAACCGAGCCGTTGGCTAGTCGATGGAAATCTTCCGCAGCAGCCGGAAGTCGCTCAGCATCTTGCCTGTGCCCAGCACCACGCTGGCCAGCGGATCGTCCGCTACCGAAACCGGCAGGCCCGTCTCCTCGCGGATGCGCTTGTCCAGGTTCTTGATGAGCGCTCCCCCGCCGGTCAGCACGATGCCACGGTCGTAGATATCCGCGGAAAGCTCCGGAGGCGTGCGTTCCAGCGCCACGCGAATCGCATTCATGATCGTCGCGATGCACTCGCCCAGCGCTTCGCGTATCTCCGCATCCTCAATAGTGATCGTCTTGGGCACGCCCTCGATCAGGTTGCGGCCCTTGATCTCCATCGTGATCGGCTTGTCCAGCGGAAACGCCGAGCCGATCTCGATCTTGATCTGCTCCGCCGTCCGTTCGCCCACCAGCAGGTTGTACTTGCGCTTCAGGTAGGTTTGCACGGCGTCGTCCATCTGGTTGCCGGCCATGCGCACCGACCGCGAGTACACGATGCCAGCCAGCGAAATGACCGCGATATCGGTGGTCCCGCCGCCGATGTCCACCACCATGTTGCCGCCCGGTTCGGTGATCGGCAGTCCCGCGCCGATGGCCGCCACCATGGCCTGCTCCACCAGATGCACTTCGCTCGCCTTGGCCCGGTAGGCGGAGTCCATGACCGCGCGCTTTTCCACCTGCGTAATCTCACTGGGCACGCCGATCACGATGCGCGGATGCACCATCATCTTGCGGTTGTGGGCCTTCTGGATGAAGTAGTTCAACATCTTCTCGGTGTGCTTGAAGTCGGCGATGACGCCGTCCTTCATCGGCTTTATCGCCATGATGTTGCCCGGCGTGCGGCCCAGCATATCCTTGGCCTCCTTGCCCACCGCCTCCACCTCGTTCGTCACGCGGTTTACCGCAATTATCGAGGGCTCATTGACGATGATGCCCTTGCCTGCCGCATAGACGAGCGTGTTCGCCGTTCCCAGGTCGATGGCCAGGTCACTGGAGAAGAGCGAGAAGATGCTGCGCATGTTGCTGACGCGCGATGTACGGCTCTGAAAATTCTTGGAAGACATGAAGACGTGCAATTCCTGCGGAGAAGGGGTGGCCCAAGGCCTCGCTTCCATTGTACGGCCTGCCGGAATGGGCTGTCGTACACTGGCTTTCGGAGGGCAGCCATGGAAATACCTTATGAGCAATTGCGGACTGCGGCATTGGCTTTGCCGGAAGGAACTCGCCTGCACCTCGCGGACGATCTGTACGAAAGCGTGAAATCGGGCGCCATAGGAACGGAAGACGGTTCCGAACTAAGTCCGGAGTTCAAAGCTGAGTTGGATCGACGAGCCGATGATTTCATCTCTGGCCGCGACCCGGGAGTTGCATGGGAAGACGTGCAAGAGGAAGTGCGTGCCATCCTTGCAGAACGGTAGACTGCGATTCGTGAAGGCAGCTCGTGTTGAGTATCTTGCCGCCATCCGCTGGTACAAGAAGCGCAATTTCGATGCCGCACTTCGTTCCGCGAGCAGATGGAGCGCACCCTTGGTGAAGTCAGTCGCAATCCGCTCCTGTTTGCCCTTGCCTACCGTGATCGCCGCAGGGCGCTCCTCAATATCTTTCCTTACCAGGTGATCTATGTAGTGCAGTCCGACATCATTGTTGTGCTCAGTATCACGCATAGCAGCCGGAATCCAATGCAATGGCAGGATCGTCTGCTTCCAGGCGAGCGTGAGCAGTAAAAGACCGATACCTCGTTAGGGAGGACCCATGATCATCGGCGTACCCAGGGAAGTCAAAGACCACGAGAGCCGCGTAGGCATTACCCCGGCCGGCGCGAAGGCCCTGACCGAAGCCGGCCACAAGGTGCTCATCGAACACGATGCGGGGGCGCTGTCCAGCTTCCCGGACGACGACTATCAAGCCGTGGGCGCGGAGATTGTCGGCGCCGCGACGGACGTGTGGCGTCTCGCCGAGATGGTGGTGAAGGTCAAAGAGCCGGTGGAGAAGGAGTACGGCTTCTTCCGCGAGGGCCTCGTTCTGTTCACCTACCTGCACCTGGCGCCGCTCAAAGCGCTCACCGAAGCGCTGTTGAGCAAGAAGGTCCTCGGTATCGCCTATGAAACCGTGCGCGATCGCACCGGCTCGCTCCCGCTGCTGACGCCGATGTCCGAGGTCGCAGGACGCCTGTCCGTGCAGGTGGGAGCCGCGTACCTCGAAAAGGAACACGGCGGCCGCGGTGTTCTGCTCGGCGGTGTTCCCGGTGTTCCTCCCGGCAATGTGTGCATCATCGGCGGCGGTATCGTCGGCACCAATGCGGCCAAGATGGCGCTGGGTCTCGGCGCGAAGGTGACCCTGGTTGACCTCAGCCTCAACCGCCTGCGCGAGCTCGACGATATCTTTTCCGGCCGCATTCATACCCTCGCCTCCAACAGCTACAACGTGGAGCGCGCCGTCATCGAGGCTGACCTGGTGATCGGTGGTGTTCTCATCCCCGGCGCCGCAGCTCCCAAGATCGTCACCAAGGCCATGGTCGCCAGGATGAAGAAGGGCGCGGTCATCGTCGATGTCGCGATCGACCAAGGCGGCTGCATCGAAACCGCGCACCCCACCACCCACTCCGATCCCAGCTACGAGGTCGACGGCGTGGTGCACTACTGCGTTACCAACATGCCCGCCGCCGTGCCCAACACCAGCACGCTGGCGCTCACCAACGCGACCTTCCCGTACGTGTTGAAGCTGGCCAGGCTGGGAGCGGCTGCAGCTCTCAAGGCCGATGCGGGCTTCGCCGAAGGCGTGAACACGTGGAATGGCAGGCTCACCTACAAGGCGGTCGCCGAGGCCCAGGGCCACGCGTACACCTCGATCACAGAAATGCTGGAGGCTTGACGCCCGCCGAAAGCGAGTAGACTTCCCGCATGGAAACCTCAGCAGGCCGGCGCCGCGCGCTTGTTATCGGGCTGGGCGTTTCCTTGTTGATCCTGTTTCTATCCCTTGCCGCACTCAACGCGTTCAATCTCAAATTCCTGAATCCGGCTTCGCCTCGGCAAGCGCTCCTCTTTATCGCGCTGTCTACGCTCGCCTTCCTTCTCTTCCTCGGCGTGCTGGTGCTGCTGGTCCGCAACGTTCTTAAGCTCTACGCCGATCAGCGCAGCCGCGTGCTCGGCACCCGCCTGCGAACCCGCATGCTGTGGGGCGCGGTGCTGGTCTCTCTCGTGCCGCTGGTTTTCATGTTCGCTTTCAGCTATCTGCTCATGAACCGGGCCATGGAGCGCTGGTTTTCGCAGCCGGTCAAGGAGATGCGGCAGGACTCCGACAGCATGGCTGCGGAGCTGCTTCGCTATATCAGCGCGAACGCCCGCTCCGAGGCCGATTCCATTGCCACCGATTTTACCGGCGTCACCGGCCCGCGTCCGGTTCCAGCCTATCGAGAGTTGGCGCGCCACTCGGTCACCCTGCAGGGCGGCTTCGCGATCGTCTACCGGGGGAAAAAGTCTGTGGCCTCCCTCCATGTGCCGCAGCTCAACAGTGCGGGCCGTCTCAAGTCTCCAAAGGCGGAGGACAGATCCACCGACGAGGAGCCTGCCAACGATGCCGCTGCCGAAATTGTGCCTCTCTCCGGTCCCACGCAAACGGCCATCCTGCAAGCGGCGGATCGCAACGACGGCTCGATCTACAACCTCGCCAGCACCGACTATGTCCTCGCCACCGCCGCGCTCAAGCACGACGGCACTGTCGTCGTCGGCCTGCCTGTCCCGCCTGACATCACCAAGACAACCCTGCAGGTTCGCGCAGCGGATGACGCGTACCAGACGCTTTTTCGCGAGCGCCGCCAAGTCCGCAACCTGTACATGGGTCTGCTGTTGCTGATGACCAGCCTGGCGTTATTTGCCTGCTGCTGGCTCGCCCTCAATCTTTCCAAACAGGTGACCCGCCCCGTCGAGTCGCTGGCCGACGCCATGGAGGCCATCGCAGGCGGCGACTATGCTCACCGCGTCAGCGGCTCCGCCACCGAGGAGCTCGGCGAGCTGGTCGAGACCTTCAACGGCATGGCAGCCGATCTCGAGTCCGCCCGCGCCATGGCCGACCGGTCCACAACCCAGCTCTCCGAACTCAACACGGCTCTGCTGGCACGCCGAACCGAGCTGGAAACCATCATCGAAACCATTCCCAGCGGCGTTGTCACCCTGTCTTCCGACCGGCGTCTCGTTCTCGCCAATCGCGCCATTCTGGAGATGCTCGACCCCGGCGGCCAGGCGCAGTTCATAGGCTCTCCGCTGGAGAGGATCCTTCCAGCCGAGGCCCTGGAGCCGCTCGATCGCCTGTTGCGCCGCTGCCATCGCATGGGCGCAGCGTCCGCGGAGCTGAGCTTCAACAACGGCGCCGGCCTCCAGCAGCTCGCCGTCACCGGCGCGCTGCTGGAGAGCGGCTCGCTTCCTGACCGCGAGCACCTCGGCTACGTGCTCGTGCTGGAAGACATGACCGCAGTGCTCCACGCTCAGAAGCAGAGCGCCTGGAAGGAGGTCGCCCGCCGTGTCGCCCACGAGATCAAGAACCCCCTCACCCCCATTTCCCTGAACGCCGAGTTGATCCAGCGGCACGTCGAGCGCCTCTCCGCAGCTCTGCGCGAGGCACACATAGAATCCCGCTCGCCCGCAGTGATCCAGCGTTCTTCCGAGATCATCAACGCCTCCGTCCAGACCATGCGCTCGCTGGTCGACCAGTTTTCGGCACTCGCCGAGTTTCCCAGCGCCCGCCCTTTGCCCGCCGACCTGAACACCATCGTGGAAAACTCCATAGCGCTGTTCATGGGCCGCCTGGGCAACATTCGCGTGGTTCGCTCCCTCACCCCCGGCCTGCCGCTCGTCTCCGCCGATCCCGAAGCCCTCAAGCGCGCGCTCTCCAACCTGATCGACAATGCCGCCGAAGCCATGACCGACTCTCTGGTCCGCGAGTTGCACATCGGCACGCGCCTGCTGCCTTCCGGCATGGTTGAGCTGGCGGTTGCGGACTCCGGACCAGGCGTGACCGACGAAATGCGCGAGCGCCTTTTCCTTCCCTACTTCTCCACCAAGCAGCGCGGCACCGGCCTAGGCCTGGCTATCGCCGCCAAGATCGTCCAGGAGCATGAAGGCTCCATTCGTGTGGAAAAGAACGCCCCCACGGGCGCGCGCTTCCTCATCGAGCTGCGCCAGGCCGCTCCCACCGATTCTGTCCCTGCGCCAGCACGAACCAGTGATGCTCTCCGTACGCAAGACACTGAGCAACCCGCGGACGGAGTGCCCGCGTGAACCGCGTCCTCATCGTCGATGACGAAGCCGACATTCGCGACTCGCTGGAAGCCATCCTGCGCGAAGAAGACTACGTCGTCACCACGGCCGGAACCGCCATGGAGGCTTTGAACCTCCTGCGCGACGCCGACTTCCAGGCCGTGTTGCTCGATATCTGGCTCCCCGACGGCGACGGCCTCAACGTCCTGGCGGAAATTCGTGGCTCCGCCGAAAGTCCCGCAGCGCCCCGTCCGGGCGCGCCCGAGGTCGTCATGATCTCCGGCCATGGCACCATCGAAGCTGCCGTTCGCGCCACCAAGCTCGGCGCATACGACTTCCTTGAAAAGCCACTCTCGCTGGACCGCACGCTCCTGGTGCTGCGAAACGCCGTCCAGGCTCATCGTCTGCGCGGCGAAAATCAGGAGTTCGTGCGGCAGCTCTCAGCCCATGCGGCGGTTACAGGCCAATCCGTGCCCATCAAGGCTCTGCGCCAGCAGATCGCGCTCATGGCCCCGACTAACGGCCGCGTGCTCATTTTCGGCGAATCCGGCACCGGCAAGGAGCTGATCGCGCGCGCCATGCACGCGGAGTCCACGCGCCGCGACCGCCCCTTCGTCGAAGTGAACTGCGCCGCAATCCCGGAAGATTTCATCGAGACAGAGCTCTTCGGCTATCGTCACGGCGCAGGCCCGGGCGGTCCCAACCAGCCCGCGGAGAAACGCGGCACCTTCGAACGCGCTGACGGGGGCACCCTCTTTCTCGATGAGGTCGGCGACATGAGCCTGAAAACCCAGGCCAAGGTTCTGCGCGCGCTTGACGAGCAGCGCTTCTATCCGGTGGGCGCCTCCACCGCCGTGCATGTCGACGCGCGCGTGATCGCCGCCACCAACAAGGACCTCGAAGAAGAAATAGCTCACGGCAACTTCCGCGAAGACCTCTTCTACCGCCTCAACGTCATTCCGTTTTTCGTTCCACCGCTGCGCGACCGCAAGGAAGACATCCCGCTCCTTGCGCGCGAGTTCCTGGCCGAGTTCGGCCAGCAGTACGGCCGGCCGCGCGTGGAAATCTCCGACACCGCGCTTACGCAGCTCAAGGGCTACAACTGGCCCGGAAACGTGCGTGAGCTCCGCAATCTCGTCGAGCGCGTGCTCATCCTTAACCCAAAAGCCCTGCGCATCGAAGCCAAACACTTGCCCACGCTCGTCCAGCGCACCGACGGAGCCGGAACGGGCCGCACCTCCGGCGCTCCGCGCGAAGAGTTCTCCACGCTGCTCCAGGCCCGCGAAGCCTACGAGCGGGACTACATCCTCAAGGAACTCGATCGCAGCCACGGCAATATCAGCCGCGCCGCCGAAGCGCTTGGTCTTGAGCGTTCCCACCTCTATCGCAAGATGAAAGCTCTTGGCATCCAGTACGGCGAGTAAGCCCTTTCAAAGCCTTCTCGCAGCTGACAACTTAGGCTTATCACTTGCTGCCGGTGTATGAAGTGACCGAGCTCATCCTGAGCCGCAGGAAAAGGAACTCCGTGGTTCGTCGCAGCGATATAAATGTCCTACTCCGCGCCATCCTCCTCGTCCACCGATGAACCCTGCCGCGAGACTGCAACCGCCTGCTCCATCTGCTGCTTGCCCGCGATCTGCTCCAGCTGCCGCCGCCAATCCAACTCTTCCACAAATCCGCGCGATGCGCGCCACTCGTCCTGCACCTTCACGAACAGCTCCAGGAACACACGCGTTCCCAGCAGGCCTTCGACATCCTTGCGCGCCGCAGTGCCGATCTTCTTCAGCATCGCGCCCTGTTTGCCGATCAGGATGGCCTTCTGGCCGGAGCGCTCCACGTAGATCGCCGCCGCGATCTTCGTCACCGGCAGCTTGCCGTCTTTGCCCTTCTTCATCAAGGCGGGTTCTTCGAAACGTTCCACCACAACGGCCGCTGCATACGGCACCTCTTCTCCGGTCAGCAGCAGGATCTTCTCGCGAATCAGCTCAGCCACAAGGAAGCGCTCCGGCTGGTCCGTCACCTGTCCCTTGGGGAAGTACCGCTGCCCCTCCGGCAGCGTGTGCGCCACTTTGTCCAGCAGCAGCTCCAGACCTTCGCGCTTCTTCGCGGAGATTGGAATCACATCCGCGAACTCATGCAGCGCGGACCAGTGAGCGATCAGCGGCAACAAAGCGCTCTTGGGCAGCGCATCCACCTTGTTCAGCACCAGGATCACCGGACAGTCCAGCTTCTTTACAAGCTGCAGCGCGAACTCATCTTCAGCCTTCGAAAGCGCCCGCCGATGCTGGCCCAACGATCGCACCGTCTTCCCGTTCGCCTCGCCGCTCCCTGCTCCCTGCTCCCTGCTCTCCGTTTCCCCCGCGTGCAGCCGATGTGTTGCGTCCACCAGAAACAGCACCGCGTCGCGCGACTCCAGAGCGTCATGCACCTCCTGCATCATGCGCTTGTCCAGCTGCGTCTCCGGCTTGTGCACGCCGGGTGTATCGACCAGCACCACCTGCCCGGCGGGCCGGCCCGCATCGCCCTTCGTCCTCCTGCGGACCGGCAACTCCAGCACGCCCTGGATGCGTGTGCGCGTGGTCTGCGGCTTGTGCGTCACGATGGCCAGCTTCTCCCCCAGCAGCGCGTTCAGCAGCGTCGACTTGCCCGCATTGGGACGACCCACGATGGACACAAAACCGGAGCGGAGAGCCATCCCACCATCATCGCATCCGCGGGAACGCCCCAGCCCAACAACATGTCGTATCGATCATGGCAGAGCGGATTGGAGGCACCCGCAGTTTGCGATTCCAGCAATGCCGCCGTGCCACTACTCCGGCTCGCTATCCTCCTGGCCACCCACCAGACAAACACGCACGCGTTCCACGAGCCGGTCCGTGGACTCGATCACCTCCATGCGCAACGGACCATCCTCCACCACCTCACCCGGCAGCGGAATGTGCCCTGCGATCTCGCTTACCAGTCCGCCGACCGTGGTGGCGTCATAGCTGCTCAGCCAGCGGGCCAGTGCGGGCTCATCGCCGCCCTCGTCTGCCGCATCCTGCGTTCCCCGCTCTGGAGCCGCATCGCCAAAGAGCTCCCGCAATCTCACCGCATCGAAGCTCCCCGGCACTAGGAACGTGCCCTCGGCCTCCGCTACTGGCTCAGCGGGCGAAGGTTCATCATGTTCATCCACAATTTCACCGACGATGGTCTCCAGCAGGTCCTCGATCGTCACCAGTCCGGCCACGCCGCCATACTCGTCGATGACCACGCTCATGTGCTGCTTCTCGCGCTGCATCTCGCGCAGCAGCTCGTTTACCTTCTTCGTCTCCGGCACAAAATCGGCGTTGCGCTGCAAGCTTGCTACCGTCAGGCTGGCCGATTCCGCATCCGCCACGCTGAGCAGGTCGCGCGCGAAAGCGACACCCGTGATCTCATCCAGCGATTCGCGAAACACAGGCACGCGCGAAAACCCATGCTCATTCACTGCCGACGTAAACGCCTCCAGCGTCATGGTCTCGGGCACCGCGAACATCTCCGGCCGCGGCGTCATCACCTCACGCACCACCTTGTCGCCGAACTCCACCACGCCGCGCATCAGCTCGCGATCGCTCTCCTCGAGGATCCCTTCCTCTTCCCCGGCCTCGAGCAGCGCATCCATGGCCTCGCCCGGGTGCTCTTCCTCTTCGCTCTCAGGCTCCGCTAGGCCCGCGATGGAAAGCAGCAGGCCGATGGTCAGCGTGACGGGCAGCACCAGGTAAAACAGCGCCTGCACCAGGGGCCGTATGTGTTCCAGCCAGCGGCCTCGCGTGCGGGTAAAGAACAGCTGCGGCAGGAGCCGGTCGAAAAATACCAGCACCAGCAGCAGTTCCAGCGCCGTCCGCCCGATTTCCGCAGGTGTGCGCAGCCCCCGGCCATACAGGCGGAACACCAGCAGAAAGGCCAGCGCCACCAGCGTGAGCTGCCGCAGCACCGAAGCCGAAAGCGCCGCAGACTCGCGGCTCAGCCGTAAGGAGGGCTCGACCGCGTTTTCCCACGCGTCGATATTTTCCGTGTACTCACGCGACAACACCTTGCCGATCTCGAAATAGATCCGGTCGATGTACGCCGCCAGAGTCAGCAGGCACAGCAGAGCGGCGACGGAAAGGGTGAAGCCCCAGTTCATCGCGCCGCCACCTTGCCAACACCACCTGTGCGTGGAGCCTTCATCCGCTTCGGCCTGAGCTCCTTGGAGCCAGACTTTCCGAACCGCGATGCCGCGGAGACGCCTTCCCTTCCAATCTCCGCCTTCGTACGGCCGATAAGTCCCTGCGGCAGCTTCAGCCGCTTACGCAGCTCCGCCTCCCGCAACGCCATCTCACCGCTGTCCGTTTCATGATCCATGCCGCGGAGGTGCAGCATGCCATGCAGCAGCAGCACGCGCACCTCCATGTCCAGCGTGTGACCATGCCGGCGGGCCTGCCGATCCGCCGTTTGGAGCGAGATCGCGAGATCGCCGGCATGCTGCTCCGCGACCTCCGCCGCAGCCGGAAAGCTCAGCACGTCCGTCGCCTTGTCCTGGCCGCGAAACTCACGGTTCAAGCGCCGCAAGACCGCGTCGGACGTCAGCAGCACGTCCACTTCACAGGCCACGCCGGCCGCCTTGCGCGCAGCTGTCGCAAACCGCGCCAATCCCACACGCGAAAGTCCCGCAACGCGCCAGACGTCGCTACCCTCCGGCACGCCTCGCGGAGGCTCCAAGGTCATCATGCGTGGTCTGATGCTACTCCAGCACCTCGCAAGTGTCCGCCTACTGCTTGAAGGCAGGCTTGTTGGCAGCAGAAGCGCCGCCCTGCGCGGAGATCGTCCCCAACTCGCCGCCCTCCATGGCCAGCGGCAGTTGTTCAGCCCTGGTATGGCTCTCATAGGCGCGCACAATGCGTTGCACCAGATGATGCCGCACCACATCGCCCTCCTCGAAGTGGCAGAAGCGGATGCCTTCCACGCCATCCAGAACCCGTAGCGCGTCCAGGAGGCCGCTCTTCTTCGGGTTGGGCAGATCGATCTGCGACAGGTCGCCCGTGATGACCGCCTTCGACTGGTTTCCCAGCCTTGTCAGGAACATCTTCATCTGCTCCACGGTGGTATTCTGCGCTTCGTCCATGATGATGAACGCTTCGCTGAGCGTGCGCCCGCGCATGAACGCCAGCGGCGCGATTTCGATCACGTTCGTCTCCAGCATCTTGTCAACCTTCACCGGGTCGATCAGGTCGTAGAGCGCATCGTAGAGCGGCCGCATGTAGGGATCCACCTTCTCCTGCAGCGAGCCCGGCAGGAAGCCCAGGCGCTCGCCGGCTTCCACCGCCGGCCGCACCAGGATGATGCGCGAAACCTTCTTGGCGAGCAGGGCGCCCACGGCCATGGCGACCGCGAGGTAGGTCTTGCCTGTACCCGCCGGACCGAGCCCGAAGACCATGTCGTTGGCCTCGATCGCCTCCACATACTTGCGCTGATTCGGCGTGCGCGGCTGCACTACGCGTTTGGCTCCCGCGGCCCGCTGCTTGCCGCTCTCGATCAGGCCACGCAGCGTGCAGTTCGGGTCCGCCGCAACCATTTTCAGCAGGCCGTGCAGTTCACCGTTGTGCGGATGGACGCCCACCTTTCGCAGGTGCTCAAAGTCGGCGAAGATCTGCTCCACGCGGCTCACCGCAGAGGCTTCGCCCATCACACAGATCGAATCCGAACGAAGATCGATCTGCACATGCAGCCGGTCTTCCATCAAGCGTAAATTTTCGTCGCGCGTGCCGTACAGCGGCTCGATTCCTGGCGTCAGGGGCAGTGATTTTTTCACCAAAGACTGAGCGGACCTCCGTCCGGACGTTTCAGATAAGTAGACACAGATGTAAAGGGAAAGATTCTACGGGACCGCCCGGCATGCCGGGCTACGGATGCCCGATCCTGCGCCGGCCGCGGGTTGGCAAGGAGTGCCAAAGGAGTGTTGCCGACAAGGTACCGCTCGGCGTTCCGCTCGTCAATGGCCTGCTGCGGAAATCCGTACCATGTCCGATTCGGGAATCCTCTCGGAACTATTGTCGTGAAAGGGGCAGACTTCCTCTTCGCGTTTCTTCATAATAGAAGGCTGCAGCTCTTGATGTATTCCGCTCGATTGCCCTGGAACGCTCGTCAATCGAGGTGTGGTCAATGCAGGAGCTCAGTCAGAAACAAAGTTTATTGTTGCGCCTTCCGCTTTCCTTGCGCGAGAAAGCCGAAACTGTCGCTTCACAACAGGGAGTTTCGCTGAACTTCTTCATTACCTCCGCTCTAACCGATTGGATCACCCGGGCGGAGCAGAAGGACGCCGCAAGCACGTGAACGCCGCCGCCAACACGGAAGCAGATCGAAACAGCTACCGGTCCCTGGGGATCAGTTCGGAAGACCAGGATCCGTGAAGCGCACCATGGTGGTTGATCCGTCTTTATAGAGCAGCAGGCCTCTTCCTTCCAGGTACTCCAGCGCATCGGACACGTTCGCCTGTGCCTCCAGGGAAACATTCGCCAAGTCCATCCAGCCAGGGTCTTCCCGGGAGGGAATCGTCTCCATCAGCAACACTCCGCGCGCTGCGTCGTCTGCAATCAGGATCGCAAGTTCCAGCGTTCGAGCGTCCATCACTTTCCTTTCAGGCGAGTTCGTCCCGGACAGCGCGGCGCGGACCGTCTCAGAGTAAATGAGGCCGCGACCCACTCACCGGCGCGAGGGCGATTGCGGTCTGCCGTTTTCCGAAGGAGCCTCTCCGGCAGAACCCAAAGCCGCTGCCGACATCCGGTTGACCGGCAGGCAGGAACACCGTAAACTCAGGAGAACAGAGCGTGCGGTCGAGTTGCGCCTTTGAGCCGTGCTTGTTTCCGGTAAGGACGCCAGCCCTGCACCCTATTTCCCCGCACAATAGCGGATATCAAGAGAGTTCCTCATGGCAAATCATGTTTCTTCGCTCAAGCGCGCCAAGCAGACGATCACCAAGACAGCCGTCAACCGCGCCAACAAATCCAAGCTCCGTTCCACGCTCCGCGCCATGCGGGAGGCCATCACCGGTGGTGACGCCAAGGCGGCGGCCGAGCAGTTCCGTATGACCACTTCGGTTCTCGACCGGTCGGTCCAGAAGGGTGTGCTGCACAAGAACACCGCCAGCCGCTACAAGGGTCGCCTGAATGCGCGCCTCAAGGCGCTTGCGATCAAGGCTGCCTAAGAGACATCGCGAACGATGAACAAGGCCAGCCCAAGGGCTGGCCTTGTCACGTTTCCTCTGGGCGACGTGATCTCATCACGAGGCAGGCCCCCGTAACGGTTACCCCGAGGGCGTAGTGGCAGTCAATGCAGATTCCTCCGTTTCGCTGCGGAATGACAACAAGGGAGAGCGCAAGCGTCTGCATCTGCGCCAGAAGGCTCCAGCGACACGCTACTGGGGAGAGGCCTTGTCTTTGTACTCCGCTTTCTCGCCTGGCTTCAGCAGAGTCGGAGGCTTTCTCTGCCCGTGGCCGTCTCCTCCCTCCGCTGACTGCGGCGCGGCGGCTGCACCAGCCTGTCTTTCTCCCGCATCTGTCGCCCCAGAGAGGTCTACGGGCGTTCCCGTTGCCGCGGCCACGGTCCCTTCCGCAGCCTTGAGCGGGGCTGGCTGCGCATCGTCTTCGACCAGCTTGCGCAGATTGATCGGCCCCCTGGTTCCCGGCGGGGGTTCCATCTGCGCGATAGCTGCCAGGTCCTCCCGGTCGTCCTTGTTCAAGGCCGGCAGCCGGTACAGATCCAGCTCGCCCTCATGCACCACCACAGCTCGCAGACCGTCCGGGGCCAGATCGTAATTTTCCGCCGTCCGAAAGGTCGGTGTTACGGTCACTTTGAGCAGCAGGTCCCCGCTCTGGGTCTGGTACACACGCAGCTCCTGAGTCGGCATGCCGGTGGTTCCCTCAGGCTGCGGCGTCGTGGCAACTGGCAGAAGACGGCTCATCGCAAACCTGCCCGCCTGCGGCGCATACGCGAATGAGGGTGTGACCGGGACCTCGCCGATCGGCTCTTCCCACATTTCGTGCCCAGCGAAGTCGTAGGCCTGCATGGTAATCGCGTCGGGGTTCAGTCCGCTGCGGCAGGTAAACGCCAGCAGCTGCGCCCGGCTGGTCAGGGTCAACACAGGAGGACAGGTGCTTCCCACTGGCGCCAGCGCGCGGCTCGCTCCTTCATAGCCCTCGAAGCTGACCTTCCACATCCCTCGCGGCGCGTTTTGCGAGCGCAGGTAGCCGTCTCCATCCACCGGCAGCCGAATCGCCTCTGGAGAGCGCACCGAACCGGCGTGTTCCAGGTGAAGAGGAGAGCTCTCACCACCACCTCCTGCTATGCGGTAGAAATCGATGGCGACAAAGCCCGCTGTGCGGTCGACCACCTCGCCGGATCCGGTCACGTTCACCGAGTGGGCCGGCGCCGGGGAATCGGTTCGCGGCGCGAGACGCTGTGGCGCCGTCATGATCTCCAGCAGTTTGGAGTCAGCCGAAACCTCCACGGCCTTCAGCTCCCCCCGCCGGTGAGCGAATGCGGTGCGCGTCCAGGGCTCGTGCTCCAGGTTCGCAAGCGGCGCGAAGGTGGAAAGCTCCTGATGAATCCGCAGCAGGAACCGGCCTTCTCCCAGGGGCCAAAGATAGCGTCCGTGGTCATGCAGATGCCATTGGGTACGCGCCAATACCTTGCCCACCGGGAGCTCTACCAGCTCTGCGGCGACAATGCGATCCTGATCGCCTTCCTGATCGTCCGGCGTCCGCGGCACCAGCCCACGCGTGCCGAAGGTCACCAGCAAGTGCCGGTCGTCGACGAAGTTCACAGTGAGCATCGACGCGCCCGAGCCCAAAAAGCTCGCCGAGAGGGAAGGAATGCCGAGCGCCTGGAAGGAGAGACGCGCCTCCGGCACAGGCGGCTTGTTCGTAGCGCCATGCGCCTTGCCGCTCGTTGCCGGAATCATCCCGCAGAGCCCGAGCCCTGTCCACAACGACATCCAGCCGCACGACGCGGCCCGCCTGCCTGCGCTCCACTTCGCCGCCACCGGTCCCATGCCCTTCCTGCCTGCTTATACTCTTTCATAGGACGAGCGGACGCGGCCTGTCGGCCCGACCCAAGCCGCGGATTGACGTCCACCCGGCGAAACCCTTCATGGTCTGCTTCCCGGTCTCAGGTTCAGGAGTCTCCTTCGTGCACCAGCCGTTCGCCGCCCTTCCGCGTCATTCCTGTCGTTCTTCTCGTCCGGCCCAGCACGTCTTTCTTGTCACCGCCGCCGCTTGTCTCCTGATCGCTCACGGGAACGCGCAGCAGCCCGTTCCCGTTGCGCCCGTCACGCATTACGAGCTCGGGCCCGCTTTCGACACCGCCTCCATGAATACTGCAGCCGACCCCTGTACGGACTTTTACCAGTTCGCCTGCGGCAACTTCGCCGCGCGCCATCCCATCCCTGCGGATCAGCCCGAGGTGGACCAGTTCTCCGTACTCCAGAATGTCGATCTGCAGGAGCTCAACGGCATTCTCAGCAAGTACGCCGGCTCCGGGCCAGGCCGAACCGCCAGCGAGACGAAGATAGGCGACTACTATGCGGCGTGCATGAACACCCCGCTTCTGGAGCAAAAGGATCTCCAGCCGCTCCAGGGTTTGTTGGGTGAAATCGATCGCGTCACCAAACCCGGCCTGCCGTACCTTGCCGGCGAGCTGCAGCGCATCGGTGTCAACGCGCTTTTCAGCTTCGGCGAGGAACAGGATTTCAAAGACGCCACGAAGCAGGTAGCCGCCATTGACCAGGGCGGGCTCGGCCTGCCCGACCGCGACTACTATACCCGCACCGGCGCGAAGGACGAGCAGATCCGCCAGCAGTACGTGCAGCACGTCGCCAAGATGCTTGCCTTTGCCGGAGCCTCCCCGCAGCAGGCGCTCGTGGACGCGCACAACATCCTCGGCTTTGAAACAGCGCTCGCCAAGGCGTCGATGACCATCACCGAGCGCCGTGACCCGGAGGCGGTCTACCATCCGGAGACGCTCGCCCATTTCGAGAGCGGCCTGCACGGCATTCCTTTCAAGCCGTTCCTGGAGGCCATCCACTCCCCGGAAATTTCCTCGCTCATCAACAGCAGTCCGAGCTTCTTCCCCGCCATGGTGGAAGCCGTCTTCGGCGCCAAACTGGACACCCTGCGCGCGTATCTGCGCTACCATCTCGTCACCGCCTATGCGGAAGTGCTGCCCAAACGCATTCGCGAGGAAAACTTCGACTTCTACCGGCGCAAGCTCGAAGGACAGCCCGAGGCGGCGCCGCGCTGGAAGCACTGCTCCGGCTCTGTGGACGGCGCACTCGGCGAGGCCCTCGGCCAGGTCTACGTCCAGCAGTACTTCCCTGCCGCGGCGAAAGCCAGCACCCTCGAAATGGTGCACGATATCGAAGCCGCCATGGACCGCGACATCGACACGCTTGCCTGGATGAGCCCCGCGACAAAGGTCAAGGCCAAAGAAAAGCTCCATGCAGTGGCGGACAAGATCGGCTATCCCTCGCACTGGCGCGACTACTCGTCGCTCGGAGTCGCGCCCGGCGATGCCTTTGGCAATGCCCTGCATGCCTTCGCCTTCGAAAACGCCCGCGAGCTCAACAAAATCGGTAAACCGGTTGACCGCGAGGAGTGGGGCATGACGCCACCCACGATCAACGCCTACTACAACCCCAGCATGAACGACATCAACTTTCCCGCCGGGATCCTGCAGCCGGTTTTCTACGATCCTGCCGCCGACCTCGCCGTGAATTACGGCCACGCTGGAGCCGTGATCGGCCACGAGCTCACGCACGGTTTTGATGATGAAGGCCGCAAGTTCGACGGGCAGGGCAATCTCCGCGACTGGTGGAGCCCGGAAGACATCAGGAAGTACGAAGCGCGCAGCGCCTGCCTGGTCAAGGAGTATGGCGCCTTCACAGCCGTTGAGGACGTCAAGGTCAACGGGCAGAACACCCTCGGAGAAAACACCGCGGATAACGGTGGCCTGCTGCTGGCTTACATGGCTTATCTCGACCGCTCGAAGCAGCAAGGGCTCGACACCGGTGCCAAGGTGGGCGGCTATACCGGTCCGCAGCGCTTCTACATCGCGTGGGCGCAAAACTGGTGCGAAAACGCGCGGCCTGAAATCGTTCGGGAGCGCGCGCAGACAGACGTCCACTCCCCGGATCACTTCCGCGCCAACGGCTCCGTCGTCAACCAGCCCGGCTTCGCTCCGGCTTTCGGCTGCAAAAAGGGCCAGCCCATGAGCCCGGCAGACTCCTGCCGCGTCTGGTGACCACCGCTTTCACCGGTCACGTTCCTTCGCGGACTTCGCGGCAGGCTTCCAGAGGAAAGTTTCCAGAAAGGCGTCATCCTGAGCGCAGCGAAGGATCTCGGTAGTTTGTCCGCAACGCCGCGGAAGTTCCAGGACACCGTGCCGTTGCCGCACGCACACAACGGCCGAGCCCTCGGCTTCGCCGCCTGCGCGCTCGCCAGCTGCCTTTGGGGTTGCGGCTTCTACTTCGGCAAGATCGCCCTCCGCGAGATGAACTCCGGAGCAATGGTTCTATACCGGTTCCTCTTCGCTACGCTCGGTCTTTTGCCGCTGCTGCTCATCCGCCGCCCCGGCCTCCATGCGCGCGAGTGGCGCATTCTTCTGCTGGGCAGCCTGCTGGGTGTGCCCTTGCAGTTCCTGCTGCAGTTCCACGGCCTGGCACTAACCACCGTGTCCCATGCCTCCCTGATGGTGGGCACTCTGCCGGTGCTCCTGGCCGTCGGAGGCACGCTCTTCGCCCGCGAGCACATGCACCGCCTCGGCTGGGTTGCACTCTGCGTCTCCACGGCGGGCGCCGCACTCATCGCACTCGGCGGCGAGCTCCACAGCGTCCCGCACGCCCGCACTCTCGGCGACCCTGCAGGACCCACGCTGCGTGGAGATGTCCTTGTTGTCATCTCCATGGTGATTTCGGTGGGATGGATTCTGCTCAACAAGCGCCTCGTGGCACGGCACAGCTCGGTCGTCGTTACCGGATACGGCATGCTCACCGGCACGTTCATGCTGCTCGTCTGGGTGCCGCTCCGGTACGGTCCGCCACCCACTCGTGGCGTTTCAGTTGCAGCCTGGCTGGCGCTCGCCGCCAGTGGCCTGCTGTGCACCGCCATCACTACCCTGCTCTGGAACTGGGGCATGACTCGCGTGCAAGCCTCGCATGCCGGCGTTCTCTTGAACGCCGAGCCTCTCATCGGCTCCCTTCTCGGCGTGCTCCTTTTGCATGAAACCCTTGGACCGACAGCGATGCTGGGCGGGCTGATGATTGTGCTCGCCGCCATCGTGATCACCACAACATCGCCCGCGCCGGCTCCGCCGGATCCCGCGTCCGTTTAGCTCTTTCCTCTTTCGATCTTTTGGATCTACAAATGTGTCCTCTCGAGCGGAGCGCAACGGAGTGGAAGGATCCAGCATTCGCCAGCGAAGCCACCTCTTGGGAGCAGGCCACAGCAAGCTGCCTGCTACTATCACGTCGCACCTTCCAAACACAGGAGATTCACAGTGACCTTCCTCCGTACTCTTGCCGCCCTCGCGCTGGCTGCAGTCATCCTGCCCCTTGCCGCCCAAGGCTCCTCAATGGCGCAGCAGGCGCCGCCGGCCTCGTCCTCGCAGCAGGCCACGCCGGCCAAACGCACGCCGCCCAAGCCGCAGACGCAGCAGGCTGCAGGAGCCGGTTCCGACAAGGTTTGGGTCAACAACAAGACCAACGTCTACCATTGCCCCGGTGACCGGTACTACGGCAAGACCATGGACGGCAAGTACATGACCGAACCAGACGCGAAGAAGGCCGGCGCACACGGCGCCCACAACCAAACCTGCTTCAAGTAGCGCCACGCATCCGTTCAGCTCTGCAAGCGGCAGGCCATCGCTTCGCGCTTTACGAAAGCCGCGCCCGCTGTTCTTCCGCGTGAGCCGCGCCGCGCTACCATAGAGCTTGCCCATGACTCAGAACGCCAAGCTCCTCTTCCAGGACTCCGCCGCCTTCGCCGCTCCGCTGCTCGCCGTCTTCGCTGTCGATATTGCCACCGTCGCTCCCGGCAAGGACGCAGCTGCCTCGCCCGCGCTCCTCACCACCTCCGACGCCATCGCAGATGCCGCCGCTCCCTGGCTCGCCGGAGGCGAGTTCAAGGCCACGCTCGGCGAAACCCTGCTGCTCCACGCGCCTGCCAACGTCAGAGCCGAGCGTCTGCTTCTCATCGGTCTGGGCAAAGCCGCCTCGCTTTCCACGCATGAATGCCGTAAGGGCGCAGGCGTCGCCGTGCGCTTTGCCAAGCCGCGCGGCTTACGAGAACTCGCCATCGTCTTTCCGGAAGATCGCGCCCTTTCCGACGAGCACCTCGATGCGCTCCCCTGCGAGCTCACTGCGCGCGTGCTCGCCGAGGGCGCATTGTTCGCCGACTTCGACATCGATACCTACCGCTCCGACCGCAAGGACACCAGCCTCCAGGCCTTCACCCTGCTCTCGAGCGAGGCCGAACCCAGGCCCCAGGCCGAGATGCAGCAAGGCTTCGCCCACGGCCTCATCGTTGCCGAGTCGCAGAACTGGAGCCGCACCCTCATCAACGAGCCCGGCAACGTCCTCACCCCTACCGAGCTCGGCCGGCGGGCCGCGGCCATGGCGGAGGAGGTTGGTCTCCAGTGCGAGGTCCACTCCACTGAAAAACTCCGCGAACTCAGGATGGGCGCCTTCCTTGCGGTCACGCAGGGCTCCTACGAGCCGCCCGCTTTGATCGTCCTGCGCTACACGCCCGAGGGCAACACAGCGGAAGGCGCACCGACCCTCGGCCTGGTCGGCAAGGGCATCACCTTCGATACCGGCGGCATCTCCATCAAGCCTGCCGACAACATGGACAAGATGAAGTACGACATGGCCGGCGCCGCGGCCATGCTGGGCGCCATGCGCGCCCTCGCGCTGCTCAAGCCCGCCGTGCCGGTAGTGTGCGTGTGCTGCTCCTGCGAGAACATGCCCTCCGGCCGCGCCTTCAAGCCGGGCGACGTGCTCACCGCCATGTCCGGCAAGACCATCGAGGTGCTCAACACCGACGCCGAGGGCCGCCTCGTCCTCGCCGACGGTCTCCACTACGCCCAGCAGCTCGGCGCTACCCACCTGATCGACGCCGCCACGCTCACGGGAGCCATCGGCGTCGCACTCGGTCAGCTCAACGCCGGCCTCTTCAGCAACGACGAAGGGACCGCCCGCAGGTTCCTCGACGTCTACGCCACCGCCGGTGAGAAGTTCTGGCAGATGCCCTGCACCGACGACTACCGCGACCAGATCAAGAGCTCGATTGCCGACATCCAGAACACCGGCAACTCGCGCTATGGTGGCTCCATCACGGCCGCCATGTTTCTCAAGGAGTTCGTTGGGACCACCCCATGGATCCACCTCGACATCGCCGGAACCGCCTGGGCCGACGCCGACAAAGCCTGGCAATCCAAGGGCCCGACGGCCATCGGCGTCCGCAGCATTACCGAGTGGGTCCGCAGCTATGGGGAGTAGGCCCTTCGCCCGAACGGGACACGGTAAGGGAACGGCCACGTGGTGCGACGCGCAATGGTGTTGAAGCGCTACCCGGCGCCTGCTTATCTTGCGCGTGACGACGCAGGACATCACACGGTCTTCAGAGCGCCGTCAGTCTCCGGCGGACGTGCGCCCCTGATCACCAGCCAGAGCATCAGGGCCATCTCGCCGAATAGCGCCGGTTGTGCGTACACAAACGCCATGTGCTGGTGCTCCGGCAGAAGCAGTCCAGTCAAGCTGATTGCGACATACGCCAAGCCGTTGATGCCAAGCCACACGCCGAGGAATCTCGGCAGAAACCCCGACCTGTATACCAGCACGGCCAATGGAAACAGCCACACGCCCCAGAGTATCTCCGCCGCCGTGTACTGCTGTCCATGCACACGAAGCAGCAGCACCGCGAGCGCGTCCTGTTGCGCCTTGCTGAAAGCGGAGAGAAACGCCGCTCCTTGCGCGATCAGCAATACACCACCGTCGCTTGCGGCATTCACGAAGTTCAACAGCGCGGGCATTACACCGCCAAAGAAAATGACCAGCACCGCGAGGTATCGGTCCACGGTCTCGAACAGGCGATAGAACGCCATGACAAGAAAGATCAGAATGACGGCGCATGCCAGATCACCCACCACTCCAAAGCGAAAAAGCCACGCGTGCGCGGCTATGTTCTTCATGGTCGCGGCCGGGTCGTCCGGCGCGTAGAGTTTGCTCGGGATGTACATCATCCGCAGCGGCGCAATCATCACCAGCAGCAGGTACCAGAGCCCGGCCACTCTTCCCGGGTTGTGGAGTGCGCGCATGAAACCTCCGTGGCTGAAAGCGTGAACAGTTCAGATCGTCAGCTCTCGGTACGGGAAGCAGCTCCCGGAAGTTCCACCTTCAACGCCAAAGGTCCTACATGGCGCTCGGCACTTCGATCCCCA
Source organism: uncultured Acidobacteriaceae bacterium (assembly GCA_964246235.1). Taxonomy (GTDB): domain Bacteria; phylum Acidobacteriota; class Terriglobia; order Terriglobales; family Acidobacteriaceae; genus Granulicella. Next base: position 85,198 of record CAXTPR010000010.1, on the reverse strand, counting down.
GCCACCCAAGCACCCGTGTCAGTTCCCGCTTCGCCACCGCCGCGGTCGTCAGGTACAGCGTCTTTTTCGCCGCATCTGTTTCCCGCAGAACATTGTGCCGGTGATAGAAGTTGTTGAATCCCTGCGCCAGTTGAAACGCATACTTCGCCAGCAGCGCCGGTTCCGCTGCCGCAATCCCCTGCTCCAGCACCAGCGATAACCGGGAACATAACACCCAGAGCTCCCACACATCCGTCTCCGCGGCCAGCATCGAGCGCAGCGCGGCCTCATCCAGCGCCGCGAACGCACGGAGCGCCGCCTCTTCACTGACGCCCGCTTTGCGGAAGATATTCGCCGCGCGCACCGCCGCATACTGCGCGTACGGGCCGGTCTCGCCCTCGAAACTCAGCGCATCCTTGAAGTCGAACGCGATCACCGTGTTGCGCGTGAAGCGCAGCATGAAATAGCGCAGCGCGCCCACACCAATGGCCTTCGCGATCGCACAGCGCTCCTCTTCCTCCAGCTCCGGATGCCGTGCATCCACTTCCGTCTGCGCCGCAGCGATCATACGGTCGATCAGGTCGTCCGCCTTGACGCCAAAACCCTTGCGCCCGCTCACCTCGATGAAGTTACGCGCCTGGTCTTCCTCGCTCAGGGTGTAGCCCAGCTCTTCGGCCGTGCGCACCGTCAGCCCCACGAACGCATAGTTCAGGTGCGTGTATCTCGCCGCCTGCGCCTCATATCCCAACGCCCGCAGCGCTTCCTTCACCTGAGCCTGCGGATCGTCCTGCCGCGAATCGATCACGTTATAGATCGCATCCGCGTGTCCGAAACTCGGGTGCTCCTCGCCTTCACTCTCCATCGCCGAAACCCAGCACAGATGGTCCGGGTACTCGCGAAAGGGTGCATACCCGAAATCCATTCCCAGCAGGCCGAACTTCCACAGGTGATAGGCAATGTCCTTGCCCACATAGGTCACCGTGCCGTTGGACCGGATGATGATCTTCGCGTCCTCATCCACCTCGCCTTCGGTCATCGCCTCAGCGCCCGGCGCAGCAGCCCGCCGCATCACCCAGCAATCCTTGTTCTTGCCTGCCGTTTCGAGGTAGAGCACGCCGCGCTCCACCATCAGCGCGCGCGCCCGCTCCCAGAAATGCAAATGGAGTATCTCGCTTTCGCGCGGCAGAAAGTCGTACTCGATGCCCAGCCGCTCCATCGTCTCCAGGTGCCGCCGCAGCACCGCCGTCGCGATCAGCTCCGCGATTTCGGCGCGGTCGTTGCCGCCCTGCTCGATGTCATGCAGCGTCTCCAGCCGGAGCTGCTTGCGCGCCTTCACCTCCGCGGGCTCGGCGTCGTACCACTGCGACACCCGCGCATACAGATCCCAGCACACGTAATCCACTCGCGTATTGGTCTCCAGCAGTTCCGTCATCCACTCGCGGACCATGTCCAGGGTCATGTTCTCGAGCTCGGTCACCGCCACCACGATGTCCGCCACCTGCACGCCGGTGTTGTCGATGTAATTTTGCACGCCGGTGGCATAGCCCGGCTTGAACGCATCCGGCTTGAGCATGCGCGCGAAGCTGTCGCCGAGGATCGCATTGCGCAGATGTCCCACATGCGCCGCCTTGTTCGGGTTGATGCTGGTATGCTCCACCAGCCGGAAGCCTTCGCCGCCCACCACGGCATGTTCATCCGCCGCGATGCGCATCGCCATCGCTGCGCGATCGAGCCTTACGTTCAGATATCCCGCGCCGGCGATCTCGACGCTCTCCACGCCGGCAACACCGAGGCCCTCGCCCAATGCCTCCCGCAGCTCCTGCGCGATCACGCGCGGAGCCTTCCGCAGCCGCTTCGCCAGCTCGAACGCCACCGGCAGCGCCATCTCGCCGAACTCGATTTTCGGCGGCAGCTCCACCGCCAGCGATCGCAGTGCCACGTCATAGCGCTCCTGCAATACCGCCGCGATCCGTTCCTGCAACTCACTTTGTAGCTTGCGATACATGACGCTCTTCCCTTTCCGAACAGTTCCTGCTTACGAATGGTATGTCCCGAAGGGATCAGCCTGACCCTGAGGAAACCGGAGGGAGGCTGTCTGCTGTTTCCTCGTAGTAGCGCAACACCTGTCAGGACAACCGCGGTAGACCTGCTCCCGCGCGGCGTTCGGCTCTCCCATCGCTGCAGTTCGCGCTAGGGCAAGGCTGCCGGCAGGGTGTCGATCTCTTCCAGCAACGGCTTGCGGACCGTCGTGCGGAAGCGGTGCATCAGGAACCAGATCCCGCCAGTCAACGTGATCGAAACGAGCAGCCATGCGTGAATCAGCAGCCCAAAGATGCTTGCCGCCGCTCCTGTCGCACCATGCCGCATCAGTGCATCCTTACACGCCCACTCGAACGGGCCTATGCCGCCCGGCGAACTCGGGATGAGGAAGGACAGGTTTGCCTGCGAGACGGCTTGCCATGGCCCGGCCCAGTCCGTCTGCAGGCCCAGCAGCTGCGCCGCAGAGACATATAGCAGCCCCTCCAGCGCCCAGGCCACGAAGGTGCACAGCACCAGCCACAGGGTGCCCAGGATCCCGATCTCGCGGATGCTTTCCAGCGCCAGCAGAACCCAACCCTGCAGCTTCGCCACGCGCGGGTTCCGGGTGCGTTCCATCCACCGCTTCAGCGGCTCCTGCAGCGTGCGCGCTCCAAACACCAGCACCAGCACGCCTGCTGCCGACACCGCCATCCCGACCTCCGCCAGCAGCTGCAGGTGTGGATCTCCGCCCGTACCGAAGCGCATGGAAACAACGAACAGGATCGCCAATGTAAACACGTCCAGCAGTTTTTCCAGCAGCACCGTACTCATGATGATGGAAGGCGTCGCATTCAGATCGCCGGCATAGGTGAAGATGCGCATCACGTCGCCAATGCGCAGCGGCAAGATGTTGTTCGCCGCGAGCGACGTGATGAAAACACGTGCGCACGCGGAAAACCTGGCGTTTACGTTGCGCAGCATGCACCACCAGCGGTAACAACGCACCGTGTACCCTGCCACGCTGAAGGCCAGCACGCCCACGATCCAGACCGGCGCCGCGAAATGGATCGATCGAAAATCGTCGGGGTTGACCGGCCGCATGCCCTGCGTGTTCTTGCGGATAAACGTCCACCAGAGAAAGAAGGCGCTCACCAGGAACCCCGGCGCCATCTTCAGCAGACTCAGCCTGCGTTCACGAGTCACAGCAGCCTTCCCGGCTGCGGTGTCAGCAGCGTGCCGCGGCAGTGCGCATTCAACTCAGCATGAAGAAAACGACCCATGAGAACGGTCCTATTGTATCGTTCGGGTACCGTTACCTCGCTCAAGCTGGCCAGGTCGCCTCACCGGAATGCCTTCAGCCACACGCCCCTCTTCAACGACCGCTAAACTACCGGCAAACTGGTCCAGACTCACCTGGGCCCTGCTGCTCGCGGCCCTTTCACTGGCCACGCTGCTCCTCCACGGCTTCCATCCCTTCGCGGAAGACGGCGGTCTCTATGCGGCCGAGATCGAATACCGCCTCGATCGCTCCCTCTTCCCGCACTTCACGCCGTTCGTGACCGTCCACCTCCGCTTCTCGCTCTTCGCACCGGCTATGGCGCTGCTGGTGCGTCTCACGCGCCTTTCGCTTGCGGCAGTTCTCCTGGCACTGGACATCGCCGCGGCCTTCTTCACACTCACCTGCGCGCGCGCTCTCCTGCGGCGCTGCTTTCCGGACCACCACGCCCAGCTTGCCGGCCTCGCGCTGCTGGCAGCCGGCTGGACGCTCCCCATCGCCGGCACCTCGCTTTATCTCATGGACCCCTATGTGACGGCGCGCAGCCTCTCCCTTCCCCTCTCGCTGCTGGCGGCGGCCTTTGCTCTCGATGCCTGGGAGCGTTCAAGCTCCGCGCCGGCCCACGGCTTTGTCCGGCACCCGGCGCTTCGCTGCGCAGTCACCCTGCTCCTGACCGCAGCCTTCCATCCCCTCATGGCGGTGTATGCATTCCTCCTGGTTGGGGCGCTTCGGGCAACGCGCTTCTCGCGTCCCACCCTCGCATGGCTCGGTCTCACGTCTGCACTCCTCCTCGCATGCCTGGCACTGAACGCGCTCGCGCCCCCAGAGTCGCTCGCGAAGCAAGCCGCCGTGATCACCCGCTATTATTGGTTTCTTTCGCAATGGCATTGGTACGAGTGTCTCGGGTTGCTCGGCCCGCTGGCCGTCCTCTGGCTCATCCAACGTTTCCCTCCGCCTCCGGCAGGTGGACGTACCGTCTCCATGCCTCCTCTCCAGCCGCTCCGCGTCGTGGGCCAGTCTGCGATCGGCCTTGCGCTGCTGTGCACCACGCTCGCTCTGCTCTTCGCACACGAGTCTTCCTCAAACCATGCGGTCGCTCGCCTGCAGCCGCTGCGCGAGTTCCTGCTCGTCTATGCCGTCATGCTCCTGCTGCTCGGGGCGACGATCTACACCGCTTGCGCCCGCCTGGCGCGGCGCGCGTCGCATCCCTTCGCACGCGTGTGCCTGCACGCGCTGCCGGCGTGCGTCAGCGCGTCCATGGCCATCGGCCTGTTCCTGGCCGAACGCGCCACCTACCCGTCCTCACCGCATGTGGAATTCCCCTGGGAAGCCGCTTCTACACAGAATGGCTGGGTGCGCGCCTTCCTGTGGGCCCGCACCAACACACCCCGGAGCGCGCTCTTCGCCTTGGACGCCCGCTACGTGAATACCGCAGGCGAGGATGCGCAGACCTTTCGCGCCATCAGCCTGCGCAGCGCCCTGCCCGACTACTCCAAAGATGGCGGCGAAGCGTCCATCACGCCAGCGCTCGCTTCCGCCTGGCTCGCCGCCGCGACGGCGCAGAAGGATCTCAGCGACCTCTCTGACACGGAGCGTGATCGCCGCCTGCGGCCCTTCGGCGTGACCTGGATGGTGCTCCACACGGGGGCACGCACGGAACACACCTGCCCGTATCGCAACGAAACCGTGCAGATCTGCGTGTTGCCATGAAAGACTCCGGAACGAAACCGCGAAGCAATCTGTAACGGAAAGGCCTGTAAGCGTCGAGAGTCCGGCCAACACCGATGGGAAGAATGCCTTTACGGACCCTCTACCAGCATCCTCAGCAAAGCTTCCGCAGTGCTCACCGGCATCCGGCAGGCATTTCCGGAACAAACCACCGCGAAGCTCCCCTCAGCCAAGGTCAGCTTCGGCAGCGTCTCCGCCAGCATCGCCGGCAGGGTTTCCGGCGAGCTGAGCTGCTCACGTTTCAGCCGCACGACACTTTTGTTCTCCGCGAACCGCGCCAGCGCCGCAAGCTCCATCTCGTCCGCCGCACGATCCTCCCCCACGATGCAGATCTGCAGAGCCGGTTCCACCAGCCGCCGCAGCGCCAGGGCGTAGCTTGCGGCGTACAGCCCCAGGTGCTCCACCACGCCCGCGAAGCACCGCAGCGTTCCCTCCGCCGCCTCCCGGAAAACAGCGCGGCCGGTCAACTCGTGCAGCCGCAACAAAACCGTCGCGGCAACAGCATTTCCGGAGGGTGTGGGTGAATCCTGCACCGGCTTCTGCTGTGTCGCCAACACGCCGATCGGCCTTGAACCTTCCTCGGCGCGGGCCGTATCGAAAAATCCGCCTCTCGCGGCGTCCTGAAAGTACTCCATCATACTCATCGCGAGTTCGTCGGCCGCACGGAAATACCACATATTCCCAGTCATTTCCCACCCGTCCAAAGCGGCATTCGCCAGAAACGCATAATCTTCCAGCACCGCGCTCACGTTCCTGGCGAGGAACCGTTCAGGTGCTTCGCCGTACGCCACCACCCGCGCCAGCCCCGCACGCCCCTTCCACGCGCCGTCCAGCACACGGTCCAATGAGCGCAGGGCAAATTCACCTGCCGCCGGCAGCCGCAACACCCGTGCCGCGCTCAGATACGCCGAGATGCACAGGCCGTTCCAGCCGGTGTACATCGTGCGGTCGATGTAAGGCGCGCGGCGCTGCAGCCGTGCCGCACCCATCTTGGCTTGGGCTCGTTGCAACAGCTCGCGAACCGCTTCTTCTCCCGCGCCAAGCTGCTGCGCGACCCCATCCAGGGAGCTCTTGATGTGCAGCACGTTCTTCTGCGGATTGCCGTGCATATCACCCACGTCACGCAGGTTGAAGTAGACCGCCGCAGCCCGGAACTCCTCCTCCGACAGAACCTCCCTGGCCTCAGAACGCGTCCAGGTGAAGTAGTCGCCGTCGTCGTCCATGGAGTCGTCGGCATCCTGCGACGCGTAAAATCCGCCGCGCTCCCGATCCGACAACCAGTCGTCCATCCAGCGCACAATGCCGTGCGCGACCCGCGCAAACTCCGGTTGCGCGAAACTCTGGAAAGCATGCACATAATTCTTCAGCAGCTCGGAGTTGCTATACGACATTTTTTCGAAGTGCGGCACGATCCACCGCTCATCGACCGAGTAGCGATGAAACCCTCCCGCCAGCTGATCGTGAATGCCGCCCGCGGCCATCCTGCCCAACGTGAACGTCGCGATCCGTTCCGCGGCCTGTGCGCTCCCGTTGTCCCGGGTCGCCGCATCCAGCAGCAGGTCCAAAGCACCGGAGTGCGGAAACTTGGGCTGCGCTCCAAAGCCGCCGTGGAGCGGATCGAACTGCGTCACACACGACCCGATCATCCGGTCCAGCAGCGACCGACCCGGATCCTCGTCATCGCCGGCAACGTTCTCGGGCAGTTGCAGCGATTCCATGACGCTGGCCGCGGTTTCGTTCACCTCGTCCGGCTGGTCCGCAAACGCTCCCGCCATCGTGAGCAGCACCCGCCGAAATCCAGCGCGTCCGTAGCGGTCCTCGGGCGGGAAATATGTGCCGCCGAAAAACGGCCTGCCATCCGGCGTCAGGAAGACGGTGAGCGGCCAGCCGCCCGTTCCGCTGATAGCCGCCACCGCCGCCTGGTAACGCGTGTCCACATCCGGCCGCTCATCGCGGTCTACCTTCACCGCCACGAAATGCCGGTTGACGATCTCCGCCGTTTCAGGATTCTCATAGCTCTCGCGGTCCATCACGTGGCACCAATGGCACCACACCGCGCCTATGTCCAGCAGTACCGGCTTTCTTTCGCGCTCCGCCAGCGCGAAAGCCTCGTATCCCCACTCATGCCACTGAATGGGCTGGCGCCGTGCGGAGCGCAGATACGCCGACGCGGCCTGGCCGAGGGAGTTTTCTGCAGAAGCCACCTGTTCCGCCGCAACCGCAGAGTTGCCGGAACCCGCTGTATCGGAGACGCTCACTGTTGCAGTATCGCAGCGCCTACTGCGGAATCGGCGGCGGGGTGGCCGTCAGCGGCTTCGGAGGAGCCGGCGGCGTCGGCGCCGTCAGGCCCGGGATGGACGGAGCTTGCGTCACCGTGCCGTTCGCCGCATCCTGCAAACTGATGCCGTAGCGGTCCAGTGTGTTGGAAAGAATCTGGGCCAGGGAAGACCGGTCGCGTGCATACGCCGCGGTCGCCGAGATCAGGTTGTTCTCCGCCGTCGCCAGATTGCGCTGCTGGGAAAGTACATTGGCCGTCGTGGAAGCGCCCAGCCGGTACTTCTTCTGCTCGGCATCGAGCGACTGCGCATCGTAGTCGCGCGTGGACTGTGCCGAAGCCACCGCCGACCGGTCATTGGTCAAGGCATACTGCGCGTTGATCACTTGTATGCGGATCTGCGTGTAAAGCTGTTGCAGCCGGATCTGCGTCTGCCTGTACTCCATCTGCGAACGCACCTGATCAGCCTGGGCCGTGCGATTGCGCAGCGGAATGGTCACATTCACGCCTACGCCGTAATCAGGCGCCGAGTTGTTCAGCGAGTTGCCCAGAACCGTAGCGTACCCGCGGGTCGGGTATGTTCCCGCCGCTACCCCATACGCCGGGTTCTGCGTGCCGCCAATGGCTTGGCCGCCGTAAAAGCCGTAGGCGTCCACAACCGGCAGCAGCTCGTTCTTCTCCGCGCGGATGGTGATCTCGTTGTTCTTCATTTGCAGCGCGGCCTGCTCCACCTGGGGGTTGTTCACGTACGCCTGACGCACCAGATCTTCGAGCGCAGTGTCTTCCTCCGGCAGCCGGTCCAGACCGACACGATCTGTCGGGACAACCGGCGCGTTTTCCAGTTGCGGGTCGTTCAGGTTGCGTGCAATGGCCTGCTTCATCAGCAGCTGCTGGTACTCCAGATTGCTCTGCGAGGTGATCAGCGACTGCTTATCCGTGGCTACGGCCGAATCCGAGTTCACCACGTCCAACGGCGCCAGCGTGCCGATCTGCAGCTGCTTGCGATTGTCCGAAGCGAGCTGAGTGCTCTGCTGCAGGGCCCGCTGCTTGGATTGTTCGTCCTCATACGCGCTTACCAGCGCCCAGTAGATGCTCTCCACCTGCGTGACGGTATAGATGATCTGCTGGCGAAAGGCAGAATCCGTGATGCGGCGGTTGTTCTTTGCCTGGATGATGAATCGCCCGTTGATCCACGTCCCGAATCCCTGCAGCAGATGCTGCGTGGCCTCCACCCGGAATGTCGTCGAAAGCGAGGGACTATACGCGCTGTAAGGGCTGGTAGTGCTGGTGTGGGTGTTGTCGAAGATGACCTGAACGTCAGTGCCCGTCAAAAAGCCCTGGTTATAGCGAATATCGTACGTGCCCGTAGCAGACGTGTACGCGGAACCGCTGCTAAAGCCGGAGCCGCCTCCCGTACCGGTTCCCGTCCCTGTCCCTGTTCCTGTCCCCGTGCCGGTACCTGTCCCGGTACCCGTGCCGGTGCCGGTGCCTGTAGACGAACCGAACGCGGACGCACCCGGCGGAGTCGTGGAGCGCTCGTACTGTGCTTCGCCAGTAATGTACGGATCCAGAACTTCCGGCGTCGGTCCGCCGCCGTTGGTGCTGAGCACCAATCCTGAGGCACCCGTGCCGGAGCCGCCGGAGGCGCTTGTCGTTCCTCCCGGACCGCCGCCACCGCTGATCGTCGTCGTGGTGCCGCCCAGCGTGTTCGTCACCAGTCCCGTGGACACACCGCGCAGCGTCGAGCCGGCCTTGGCGCGCAGGATGTCGGTGTCCGCGATGTCCAGGTTGATGCGCGCGATGGCGATGTCATAGTTGTTTTCCAGCGCCAGAGTGACCGCATCGGACAGGCTCAGAAAAATCTTGCCGTCACGCAGCAGGTCAGTCAGACGCGGCGTGTTGCTCAGCCGCGGCGCCGGGTAATCGAGCGGCGTGTAGTCACGCAGCGGATTGGGCAGAAACGGCTTGCCCTCGGAGTAGTCGTGCGGTGTGGACCGCAGGTAGAGCGGCCCGACGGCTTTGGGCTCCGGGGCTTGCGGCAGGCCGGGTTGGCCGGTGGTGTCGTTCTGCACCGGCTGGGGCGCAGCCGGCGCGGTGGGATTGGTCTGCGAGCCCCCGTTCTGCGTTCCCGCCGCCGGGGAAGTGCCTGCCGGCGCGCTGGTCGTCTGCGGAGTCGATGCAGGCACCTGGGCCCGACCCTGCGTGAGCCCGCTCGCCAACGTCAAAGCGACGCACGCCGCTGACTGCCAATGCTTTCCGATCACCGTCTGTTTTCTCCAGTTTCAGGGCGTTCTGCCGCCGCGGCTTATCCGTCTTTGGCTATGCGAGGAACAGGAGATATACGACCGGAACTCTCGCGAAGTTCCAAACGTTTAGAAACTCACAGTGCCCGATCCCTAGTATAGTGTCGTTCGCCCGGCCATCGTTCCCGCGACAGGGGAACCACGACCGCGAGACCGCGCTGAAGGCGTTTCCCTATAGATGTCTCCCATTGCGGCGGGCCGCAAAAATTCGCTCTCCGTCGCATTTCCAGCGACATCTAGCGACGACTCAGCTGGTCCGGCTCGACCCCTAAAAAAATCTGACGGAAGCTCGACCAGAGAGATCCCGGGTACCGTCAGCCGAAATCCTCGCGCGAGTTCACCAACTCGGATCACGGCTGCGAAAGGAGCGATACCCTGCGCCTCACCACGGAACTTGAGGACACAACGTCGTCCATCGTCGGCTTGGACCAACGCATGCCTGGAGCCAGTCTCCACCAGCGAGGAAGGAACCGGGCCGCCGTTAGACGAGGCAACGAAAGTTTGCCCAGTCTAACGCCTCTCAAGCGGAGATATCTAGCTTCCCGGCGTATCTCCGCCGCCCAACTGCGCCATCGTGGTCCGCAGGTACTTGTGCGGATTCACCGCATTGCCGCGCACCTGCACCTCATAGTGCAGGTGGGTTCCGGTGGTGCGGCCGGAGTGGCCCACGAAGCCGATCACCTGGCCCTTGACCACCGACTCGCCTTCGGTCACGTTCCACCCCTTCAGGTGGCCATAGACCGTTACGATCCCGTCGCCGTGATCGATCTCGATCTCGCGCCCGTAGCCGCTGCCCATTCCCGCCTTGGTGACACGTCCGCCAGCCGGGGCATGCACCGGGGTGCCATCCGGCGAGCCAATATCCACGCCCTTGTGGAACTCCCCGTTGCCCACGCCCAGAATCGGGTCTTCCCGCTCTCCGAAGCCCGAGTTGATCGGTCCCATGATGGGCCACATGTCCGGCACCTCGCCTGTATCGGGCGAGTCGAGGCCCAGACCCAGCGAACGCAGCCTGCCGCCCAGCGGGCTCCCCAACTCGGCGGTCTGCAGCGGCAGGCCGGAACTGGCCCGGTCGCGCAGCGCATAGAAGGTGTCCAGCGACTTGTAATACGTCTCGTCCGTGAAGCTCAACGCCTCGTCTTTCAGGGGCGCCTTCGCCGTCAGCGCAGCCGCTGAGGCCGCGGCGCCGGGCCGTCCATGGTGGAGCGTGAGCCGCCCCGCCGTCATTCCATACAGGACCGAAAGCTCGCTCGCCAGGGAACCCAGGCTGGCGGCCTGCACGTCCTTTTCGCGCGCGGTCTTCTCCAGATGGGCGTAGTCGCGACGGCTGGCGTTCAGCTGGTCGCGCAGACGATTCACCGTTTCAGCCTTGGCCAGCATGCGCGTATACGATCCCGCCAGCCCCGCGATGGTGAACATGCCCGTCACCGCAGCCGCCACGAACAGGTATACGTAGCGCATCGGGATGCTGACACGGTCGACCGTGCCGCCTTCGTCCCGGGTAACGTACACGATGTAGCGCTTCCGTCGGTTCATGGCTCGTTCTTTCAGGGGATTGGCGCCTGACGGGAACCGCCCCCTCTTGTAGACGGGCAGCGTCTCCTCCATGTTGCACCGCGGCGGGGTCTCACCGCCCTCAAAGGCCCGTTTGGGCGGCGGTGCGCTTCGGCCATACCGTACCGTTACCCATGGTACCCAACCCTCCACCTGTCCGCAAACTGCCCCAACCGGCTGCAGCCAGAGTCACTCCCTGCTCTTCAGTCACTCCCTGCTCTAACGACCATCATGTCTTCGAGACGCAAGACCGACCGTCTTTACAAATCCTGCGGTCTATCCTGAAACCCAATGACTCTGCTCTCTCGACCGCGTCACGGCATTTCGCCCGCCCCCGGCGGCGAACTGGCGCTGATCGATCGCATCCGGGAGCGGACGGCAAGATTGCCCACGCCGCCCGAGCTCAGCCTCGGCATCGGCGACGACTGCGCCATACTGCGGCCCAGACCCGGCGAAGAGCTCCTGGTCACCACCGATTTCTGCCTGGAAGGCCGTCACTGGAGCCGGGAGTGGAATTCCGCGGAATCCGCCGGCCATCGCACCCTGGCCCGCGGTCTAAGCGATCTCGCGGCCATGGGGGCGAGGCCCGTGGCCGCCTTTCTCTCCCTGGCCCTCTCCGCGGACACTGCGCGCGACCCTGGCTGGGTGAACGGTTTTCTCGACGGCCTGCTATCCCTTGCCGCCCGGTACGGCGTGCCGCTGGCCGGCGGCGACACCTCGGAATCCCCTTCCCCACACGTTCTCGCCGACGTCACTTGCCTCGGGGCTGCGCCCAGAGGCACTGCCCTGCGCCGCTCCGGAGCACAACCCGGCGACCTCCTCTACTGCACCGGCACCTTAGGCGGCAGCTTCGCGGAGCGCACTTCACTCGCGGCCTCCGCTACCCGGCGCGCCAGGCCAGCCGATCATCCATTCCTCTATCCCGAGCCCCGCCTCCCTGCCGGCGAAGCGATGCGGGAGCGCGGCATCGCTACCGCCTGCATCGACCTCAGCGACGGCCTTTCCACGGACCTCGGCCACCTTTGCGACGCGTCCCAAGTCGGTGCCCTGGTCGACCTCCCTTGCCTGCCCGCGTCTCCCTGGCTGCGCCGCCTCCCTGCCGCCGAGCGCCTGGCCGCCATGCTGCATGGCGGAGAGGATTACGAGCTCCTCTTCACCGCTGCTACCGCCGCGCGCGTTCCGAGCCGTCTTGGCGGAACCCGCATCACCCGGATCGGCGCAATCACACGACGGCCCCGTTCCGGTCCGGCGATCTTCTCCACGGCTGCTGACGGGGACGAGCGGGGGCGGCGTCCGCTGCCACGCCGCGGCTGGGAGCACCTGAGATGACCGGGCCCCCTCGAACCCCGACTGCCGACCTCAGCTTTGCCGCCACCTGGACCGCGCAGATCCTCTCCAAGCCGCCGCTTATCGCACCGGCGCGGCAGTACGTCCTGCCTTATCCCGTGCCCGGCGAAGAAGATGCCCTTGCCCGGGGCGCCCTGCAGATCCTCGTCAAGCCGGCGAGCACGCCGGCTTTCCTAGCAACCTGCGCGCTCGGCTTCCGGGATCCAGTTCTGCCGTCAGGGCTCTGGGCCTGCCCCCGTCCCGACGATCTGCTCGCCGTTGCCGGTGGCTACGGCTACCTGGTGAACACCGCCGCAGCTCCACCCGCGAGCCCGCCCGCTCTCCACCTGCAGCCCAGGCCCATCACTGCGGTCCTGCCCTCACCCGAAGCCCGGCTGCTGCTGCTGGCCGGCTTCCATGACGTGACCGCTCTCGGCGCGGAAGGCGTCCGCTGGCGCAGTGCACGACTCAGCTGGGAGGGCGTTACTCTGGCAGCCGTCCGCGATGGCGTGCTCCACGGCACCGGCTGGAACATGCGCACCGACCGCGAGCTTCCGTTCTTTCTCGATCTCCGGAACGGCCAGCACACAGGCGGCGGCTATCCATAAACTTTCCGTCGGTCAGCTTGGCTTATAGCGTTTCAGAGGTCGGAGGCGGCCGGATGCTGGCCAAGCCCAATCTTTCTATCCAGCCCAGGTTCTATCCGGCCCAAGCGTAAAAGCTGAGGGCCGCATCGCCCTGCTCGAGCGACCGGGTCCGCTGCAAACCGCCTACTCTGGCGGGTAGCTCGATTTTTCGGGCATGTTCCGCCATCACCAGCGCCCCTGCTGCCAGCAACGCTTCCGTGCGTGCACCCAAAGCCGCCAGCGTGCCTGCATACTCTGCTGCCGCGTCATATGGGGGGTCCATAAAGACCAGGTTCCAGGGCGCGCCGTACCGCTCGGCCGTATCCAGTACCCTCGCCGTCCCACAGCTCTCGATGGCCATGGCGCGGGGGTCCACTCTCAGAGCCGCCGCATTCGTCCGAATGGCGGCCAGCGCCGCACGCGACCGCTCCGCAAAGCAGCAGAACGCGGCGCCACGGCTCAACGCCTCCAGCCCGACGGCCCCTGAGCCCGCATACAAGTCGGCAAAGCTCGCTCCTGCTACGCGCGTACCCAGCACATTGAAGAGGGTCTCGCGCAGCTTGTCGCTGGTGGGCCGCGTTCCCTGCCCAGCCGGCGTCACCAGGCGCCGCGAACGATAGGTTCCCGCAACGATGCGCACGTGGCTGAGCTTACAGGCTGCCGGGCCTCGACGGAACCCTTCGCCGCACGCACTGCAGCACCCTACAATGGCAGCGGGTCATGTTTCGCTCCACCATACCGGCCGGCCGCTGGCTCGGCGTCGAGTTCCGCCTGCACATGGCGCTGCCCGCGCTGCTGGTGGTCGCGGGCACCGCATCCGTGCTGCAAACCGGGCAGGCGGCTCGCGGGCTTGAACTCTGGTGCGCGCTTGTTGCAGCGATCCTGACCCGCGAAGCGGCCCGCATCCTGACGCTGGTGTGGAACGGCCTTACCCCCCGCACCGTTATCCTGTTCCCGTTCGGCGGCGTGGTTGCGCTTTCATCCCTCACCTCCAGTGGAGCGGGCAGCAAGGCGTACACCGATCGGCCGAGCGGAGACCCCGCCGGTGGGCGGCCACCGGACTCCCGGCCCAGCCTCACCCTCGTTCCCCTGCTGGCGAATCTCAGCGCTGCGCTGCTGCTGCTCGGCTTCAGCTACGCTGTGGCTCCGGGCGTCAACCTCTTTGCGCGTCCTTGGATTTCGCTGCACCATATTCTGCGCAGCACCGTCTGGATCCAGATCGTCATCGGGGCCATCAATTTACTTCCCGCAGCAGCGCTTCCCACGCGCCAGCTGCTGCGCAGCCGCTCCGTCGTGCGCACCCTCAATGCGCGTAACGCCGGGCCCGCGTTCGGCCTCGTCAATACCGCCGGCCTCCTGCTGATGCTGCTGGGCTTTGTCCTTCTGAACCTCTGGTTCGTTACGCTCGGATGCTTTCTGCTCCTGGGCGCTCGGATGCAGAACGTGCAGGGTCCCGATCTCGACCAGCTGGCGACCCTGCCGGTGCGCGATGTCATGCTGACCAACTACACCACTTTGGCCAACTCGGCGCTTCTCTCCGAAGCCCTCGAGACGACCGAGCACAACCCGCAGGACGTCTTTCCCGTCCTGCAGGGAGACATGCTTGTCGGCTCCATCACCCGAGCCGCCATGTCCCGCAGGCTGCACGCCGAAGGTGACGGCTATGTGCAACGCGACATGGAGCGGCGGCTCCCCCTGGCGGACCCTGGCGAACGTCTTCGGGAAGCGCTGCACCGGGCCACCGCCCTGAGCGGCAGCGGAGAGTTCGTTGCGGTGGCCGAGGGCGGCCGCGTGCTCGGTATCCTGACCCCGGGAACCCTGGCCACAGCGCTGGAACGGCGGCGTACGTCTTCCGCCGACTGGCAGCCGCCCCCAGAGCGCATGCAGGCCATCGCCACTCCCGAGCCTCCGGCTGTCGGCGAGACGCCGCGCTCATGAGCCGCCTGCCGGGACCGGGACAGCAGATCGGCGATGCGACAGACGAGGTTCCCGAGCCTTCCGCACCGGAGTCGCCCTCCGCGGGAGCGGTAAGCACACGCATCGAAGCCCCGCTGGCGCCGGGTCTTTATCTAGTCGCCACGCCCATCGGCAACCTGGAAGACATTACCCTGCGCGCCTTGCGCGTGCTGCGATCGGTAGACCGCATCGCCTGCGAAGACACACGCCAGACCGCCAAGCTTCTTCACCGTTTCGGCATCAGCAAACACACGGTCAGCTACCATCTGCACAATGAGCTGGGCCGCGCGGAAGAGCTCGCGGCCGCACTGCGCGCGGGCGCACGGATCGCAGTCGTCTCCGACGCCGGCACGCCCGGCATAGCCGATCCCGGCGCGGCGATCGTCGCCGCGGCCCTCGCCGCCGGGGTGTCGGTGTTTCCCATTCCCGGAGCGAATGCGGCGCTCTCAGCGCTGATCGGGAGCGGCTTACCCACGGAGCGGTTCGCCTTTCATGGTTTTCTGCCAGCCAAAGAGGGTGCGCGGCGCACCGCCCTGGAAGCCTTGCGGACGGTCATCGAAACGGCCGGCGAGCCCTCCACGCATATTTTCTATGAAACACCGCATCGCATTCTCGGCGCATTGGAGGACGTGGTCTCGACCTTCGGCCCGCAGCATCGCATAGCACTGGCACGCGAACTTACCAAGATGCATGAGGAGTTTCTCCGCGGGACGGCGGCGGGCGTGCTCGCTGCAGTGGCAGCGCGAGACACGCAGCGCGGAGAGCTAGTGCTGCTGCTGGACAGCCAGTTGCAACGGAGCGAATCCGCGCCAGCGAGAACGCCTTCGCTCGCCGACGAGATACACGCCGCCATGCGCGCAGGCCTGACTGAGAAGGATGCGCTCAAGCACGTGGCTAAAGCTCGCGATCTGGGCAAGAGCGAAGCCTACCGTGAGTGGCAGCGGAGCAAAACACCCTCTCGCTAGGAGATCAGATTGCTAGGAGATGGTGTAGGTATAAACCCAGGGAAGCACACGCCACACGCCCTCCTTCTGTTCCAGCACCACCCACTTCCAATTGCCGCACAAACCGCCGCAGTACATTCCGATCTCGGTCAGGGCAAGCGTATGAGCATGGTTGAAGTACACCGCGGTAAAGCTGTGCATGCCAGCCGCTCCTTTGAATTCATCCGGAGTCGCCGGCGCCCGCATGATGTCGTCCGCCGGAGGCAGGTAGTGCATGACACCGTTCACATAGCGCTGCCGAGCGGCATCATCCAGCAGGTGCACCGGCAGCTGAAGCTGGAAGCGGGATGCGTCCAGCAGATACCGGTCGTGGCAATGCGCGTCGTAGTCTGTCAGAAGTTCCGCAAACTCTGCTTGTCTTTGCTGCGGCGGCTTCACGCTCCGGTGCGGGTTCATCATGCCGCCTGTTGAGCAAGGCTCAGTCAGGGGTTCGGCTTTTGTGATGGCCTCAAGCGCCCAGAACGAGCGCTGCGCGTCACCCCATTCGATGTGATTGCCGGGCAGCAGCTGCGAGTAGATGGCGTACGCGGCGGCAGCCCGGTCCGACGGCATGGCTTGTGCAGCCGAATAGGGAGGCTCCGCATAGCCAGGCTCCGCGCTTTTCTGCTGGCCTGCGGCCGCGGCCAGTGTCATCGCAGCAAACAGAAATGAGACGGCTTTCCTCATCGATCCTCCGTGCCGCAGTTCCGTCAGGCCCTGCCCGCTACCCGGTCATACAGATACACATCGCTGGTCGTTCCCATGGCCTCGTTGTAGAGCACCAGACCGCCGGTCGCCTCTTTCAGCTCCTCGGAAAATCTGTGAATGTCGCGCAGGTGTTCGGCAGTTGCCGGGACCTGCAGCTTCGAAGTCGCCAGGAACTTCTGGTAGCCGCGATCAAGGATGCGCGCGATCTCCCCGCCGAGCAGCCATCCAGGCCGCGCCAGCAATCGAACTGCCGCCTGCCCGCCTCCTCCGCGATCGGCGGTGTCCGCCAGGTTCTCCGCGATCTCCGCCGCGCAGCCGTACTTGGTCACGCGGAATTTACGGCCAGCCTCGTGGTTTGCACCCTCGCCTGCCGGAGCTACATCAAAATGTTCGTTGCCCAGCCTGGACAACACCTCGTCAAAGCTCTCGTGCCTGGTTTTCTTCGCCATCGCAACTCACTCCAGCGGGGCCGGCCTGGTCCCTGCAACCCTTTAGACTTGATCCTAACTTTCGCACACCGGCGCGACGGGCTTCAATGGCGCAACCCGCTGGCCGCTCCAAGCGATTGTCATGCGGCCCCGCCGCAAAGGTTTCCTGAGAGGCTTCGATGACACCCGCGAATTCCAGATTGCTCGGCAACAGCCTGCTCGACCGCATCGGCCACACGCCTCTGCTGCGCCTGGACCGATTGACCGAACACCTCTCCGGCATACAGATTCTCGGCAAAGCCGAGTGGGCCAACCCGGGTGGCAGCGTGAAGGACCGCGCCGCTTCGGCCATCGTCGCCGACGCACAGCGCAAGGGATTGTTGCCGCCCGGCAAGCACCTGCTCGATGCCACCTCCGGCAATACCGGCATCGCCTATGCGATGCTGGGCGCGGCGCAGGGCTTCCCGGTGACCCTCTGTGTGCCGTCCAACGTTTCGCCGGAGCGCAAGCATATCCTCTCCGCGTACGGCGCCCACATCGTCTGGACCGACCCTGCCGACGGCTCCGACGGGGCCATCCGCATGGCGCGCAAGCTCTTTGCCGAGCAGCCGGAAAAGTACTTCTACGCCAACCAGTACGGCAACGACAACAACTGGCGCGCCCACTACTACGGTACCGCCAACGAGATCTGGGAGCAGACGGAGGGACGGATTACGCACTTCGTCGCCGGCCTCGGCACCTCCGGCACGTTTATGGGCGCGACGCGGCGGCTGCGCGAGTTGTCCGGGCCTTTCGATCGCAAAGTGCAGTGCATCTCCATGCAGCCGGACTCGCCGTTCAATGGCCTGGAAGGCTTGAAGCACATGGCCACCGCCATCGTGCCGCCCATCTACGATGAGCACCTGGCCGACCGCAACATCGAGATGCCCACCGAGCGGGCCTACGCCATGTGCAAGCGCCTGGGCCGCACCGAGGGGCTGCTGGTCGGCATCAGCGCGGCCGCGGCTGTCTGCGCTTCGCTGGATGTGGCCGAGGAAGAAGCCCGCGCCGGACGCGAAGCCGTCATCGTTACCATCCTCTGCGACAGCGCCGACAAGTACCTGAGCGAACGCTTCTGGTCCGAGACGACGGAGGAAGAAGCCGCTGCCGATGCCGTGGACAGCGAGCAGTATGCCGGACAAAATGCGTGATCTCAAGCGTTCAACTCGCAGCTGAACAGCTCACAGCTCATTAAACCTTTGCAGGACTCCCATGCTCCGCCTACCCAAGACCCTCTACGACCAGCTCCGCGCCCATGGCGAAGAAACCTACCCGCATGAGTGCTGCGGCATCCTTCTCGGCAAGTCTTCCGACGGGGCGAACGAGGTCTCTGAGCTCTTCCGCGCCGGCAATACGCGTACCGACAGCGCCCACAACCGCTATCACATCGCGCCGGTCGAGCTCATCCGGGCGCAGCGCGAGGGCCGCGCCCGGGGCCTGGACATCGTCGGCTTCTATCACTCCCACCCCGACCATCCCGCGCGGTGGTCGCCCACCGACTTCGCCGAGGCGCACTGGTTCGGCTGCAGCTACGTGATCACCGCCGTGGCAGGTGACAAGACCGCCGGCACCGCCCAGGTCACCAACAGTTTCCTGCTCACCGGGACCGGCGAAGAAGACAAGGCTTTCAGCGATCAGCCGGTGACCGTCGAGTAGCGGCTCGCCTAGGTGCCGCAGAACGTGTGAAGGACACACTCCTCCGGCCGTGCCGGCGTGCTGAACCGTTCCAACCCGGACCTGTCCTCACAGGGCCGCGTCACGGCATCGAGCAGTTCTTCAAACGGTTGGAAGTCCTCCCGCGTCACCGCGGCAACGATCATCGCTTCCACAAGGTGATTGCGCGGGATGAAGATCGGGTTCGCACGGCGCATGGCCATCGCCCGCTCTCTCGCGGGAACTCCCTCTTCCCTGAGCCGCAGCCGCCATCTCACCGCCCACGCGTCATACGCGGCAGGATCGGCAAACAGCGCCCGCACCGCCGCATCGCCCTCTGGTCCCGCCGCCGCGTCGCTGAGCGTGCGAAAGGTCAGCGTGAAGTCCGCCTGGTTGGCCGCCATGCGCTCCAGCAGGTCTTCCGCCAAAGCTGCATCGCCCTCCTGCTCGGACAGCAGCCCCAGCTTGCGGCGCAGACCCGCCAGACGGGCAGCTTCATGCTCCGGGGCAAAGCCGGCCAGCGCCTGTTTCGCGGCATCGAGCCCGGCGTCATCGCTGCCCGCCTCCTGCCGCAGCAGCGGCAGCAGCGCCTCGGCAAGACGCGTGAGGTTCCAGTGCATGGCGGCGGGCTGGTTGCTGTAGGCATATCGCCCGTTCGCATCAATGGAGCTGAACACCTTGTCCGGCTCGTAGATCTCCAGAAAGGCGCAGGGACCGTAGTCGATCGTCTCGCCGGAGATCGACGTGTTGTCGGTGTTCATCACACCGTGGATGAAGCCCAGCCCCATCCACTGGGCGACCAGCCGCGCCTGCCGCCGGACCACACCTTCCAGCAGAGCCAGATACGGCCGATCGGAATGCGCCGCTTCCGGGTCATGCGCCGCTTCCGGGTAGTGCCGGCCGATCGCATAGTCCGCCAGCGCGCGAAGGCCTTCGGTATCGCCGCGCGCGGCGAAGTATTGAAACGTCCCCACGCGAAGATGACTCGCAGCCACGCGCACGAACACCGCTCCTGGCAGCATCGTCTCGCGAACGACACGCTCGCCGGTGCCGATCGCCGCAAGGGCCCGCGTTGTCGGCACGCGGAGTGCTGCCATGGCCTCGCTGATCACGTATTCACGCAGCACCGGCCCCAGCGCGGCCCGGCCGTCGCCGCGCCGCGAGAACGGCGTAGGCCCCGATCCCTTGAGCTGAATGTCGTACCGGACGCCGTCCTGCCCGATCACCTCACCCAGCAGGTTGGCGCGGCCATCGCCGAGCTGCGGCACGAAGTAGCCGAACTGATGCCCGGCATAGGCGATGGCCAACGGCTCGGCTCCCTTCGCTACCCGGTTCCCGGCCAGCACCTCCACGCCCTCCGCGCTCGCCAGCGACCCTGGATCGAGACCCAGGTGTTCCGCCAGTCCCACGTTCAGCTTGACGAGCCGGGGCGCGGCCACCGGCGTGGGGTTCAATCGCGCGTAGAAGCGATCAGGAAGACGAGCATAGGTATTGTCGAAGGCGAAGCGTACCGTGTCAGAGTCGAGGCTGGGGGCCGAGCCTGCCAGGCCGGCGATGTAGGAAGGACCCATGCGCTATTCGATGTGTGAGCGCCGTATTCGCTGCGAATCTGGTGGGAGCCTTGC
Source organism: uncultured Acidobacteriaceae bacterium (assembly GCA_964246235.1). Lineage (GTDB taxonomy): Bacteria > Acidobacteriota > Terriglobia > Terriglobales > Acidobacteriaceae > Granulicella. Next base: position 64,720 of record CAXTPR010000010.1, on the reverse strand, counting down.
GCCGTATGGCTCGTTCCGGTCATCTCACTGAAAACAGAACGCCGCCACCCGCGCCGTTAGCCGTGAGAGACAATACACCTACGATGAAGATTCACATCCCCACTCCGCTGCGCGCCTACACCGACAAGCAGGAGACAGTCACCGCCGGAGGAACCACCGTCGCAGCGGGCCTGGAAGACCTCGTGCAGCAGTTCCCGGCCATGCGCCAGCATCTTTTCACGCCGGAAGGCAAGCTGCGCAGCTTTGTGAACGTCTACCTCAACGACGAGGACGTCCGCTACCTCCCGGAGAAGGAAAATACCGCGGTGGATGATGCTGCTGAGCTCACCATCATCCCCTCCATTGCCGGCGGCCGCTGTCGCTAAGCATCCCAAGAGAAACAAACTGCCGGCTGCACTCACCGGCTGGCGATATACAGCTTGACCCCATGAACCGGCAGCGTGTCGCTGAGCAGTCCCGTGCGCCGGCCCAGATCCTTGCCGGTCCACACGTCGTGCAGCGTCGCTCCCTGCGGAAAGCCGATGTCCCGCAGCTCGAACGACACCTCACGCGTGTTCGCTGCGTTCACCACGGCGATCGCCGTGCGGCCGCCGCTCAAGGGCCTGGTCCATACGCTGAAATCCCCGCCCTGCCACACCCGGTCGCCCTGTTTGCCCAGCGGGTCCTGATCGATCGCGATGACCTCCTTGTTCATCAGGATCGCTTTGTCCGCTTCACTCATCTTGCTTAGGTCATTTCCCGCCAGCAGCGGCGCCGCCAGGATCGCCCACAGGCTCATGTGGGTCCGGTACTCCTCCGTGTTCATTTTGCCGTTGCCGACCTCCAGCATGTCCGGATCGTTCCAGTGCCCTGGCCCCGCATACTTCGCCAGCCCCACCTGTCCGTAGGCGATCAGCATCATGCGATTGAAGTCGTCACTGATGTCGTCCGTCGTCCGCCACATGGCCGCGCCCAAGCCAGGACCCCACACCCAGGGCTGCGCCACACCGTACTGGCACAGGCTGTACACAATGGGCCTGCCGGTTGCCTTGCCCGCGGCCTGCAGCGCGTCTCCCATCTTGCGAAACGCCGCAATCATCATCCTGTACTCGCTACCGGGATCGCCGGGATGCGCATCGCGCTCCCGCCGCATGTCTTCCTGAAATGAGCAGAGGTCGTACTTCAGAAAATCCACGCCCCACTCCGCATAGGTTTGCGCATCCTGCACCTCGTGTCCCAGGCTGCCCTCGTAGCGCGCGCAGGTCTGCGCTCCGGGGCCGGAGTAGATCCCGAACTTCAACCCTTTGGAATGCACGTAGCCGGCCAACGCCTTCATATCTGGAAAGCGTTCGTTCGCGTGGATCACACCCTGCGCATCGCGCTTGCCCTGCCATGTGTCGTCGACGTTCACGTAGACGTAGCCGGCATCGCGCATGCCGGTGCTCACCAGTTGGTCCGCCGCAGAGCGAACATCGGCGTCCGTTACCTTGCCGGCAAAATGGTTCCAGCTGTTCCAGCCCATGGGCGGTGTGGCGGCAGCTTGCGCCTGCAGGCGCACCGCGGGAAACAGAAGAGAAGCAGCCAGAGCAGCACGTACCAAGCGCATTGAACGTCTCCTTACGGGTCCAAAGCACTGTACCATCCGCCTGCGGCGCCTTTCTCCTGGTTTCTCCCTGGCCGCATCTCTCCGGCGCTTCTCCGCATCTTCTCTATGGAGACAGATCATGACCGCAACCGAAGAACGTACCGCCGAGCTGCCTGTCACCGTCGCACCGGACCAGCTTCCTCGCCTTAGCCATGAGGAGATTGCCCGCTACTCGCGCCACCTGATCCTTCCGGAAGTGGGCATGGAAGGCCAGCAGAAGCTCAAGGCCGCCAAGGTGCTCTGCGTGGGCACGGGTGGACTGGGTGCGCCGCTCGCGCTGTATCTCACCGCAGCGGGCGTCGGCACCATCGGCCTGGTCGACTTCGACGTGGTGGACGAGTCGAATCTGCAGCGGCAGATTATCCACTCGCAAGCCACGGTCGGTCAGCTGAAAGTCGATTCCGCGGAGCAGATGCTCAAGGGCCTCAACAAGAACGTGAAGGTCGTGAAGCACAACACCATGCTGACTTCGGCCAATGCGCTCGAGATCTTCCGCGATTACGACGTCATCGCCGACGGCACCGACAACTTCCAGACCCGCTACCTGGTCAACGACGCCTGCGTCCTCACCGGCAAGCCGAACGCCTATGGCAGCATCTTCCGCTTCGAAGGCCAGGCCAGCGTATTCGCCACCGAGCAGGGACCGTGCTACCGCTGCCTTTATCCCGAGCCGCCACCGCCGGGCCTGGTGCCGAGCTGCGCGGAGGGAGGCGTGCTGGGCATCCTGCCCGGGCTGGTTGGCGTCATCCAGGCCACCGAAGTGATCAAGCTGATCCTCGGCATAGGCGAGCCCCTGATCGGCCGTCTACTCCTGGTCGATGCGCTCGGCATGGGCTTCCGTACCCTCAAGCTGCGCAAGAACCCCGAGTGCCCCGCCTGCGGCACGCGCGAGATCACCGAGCTGATCGATTACAACCAGTTCTGCGGCATCGCGCCGCCCACCGGCACGGGGCCGCTTGAGGTAAGCTCACACGACATGAACAACCAAGATCTGCCGGAAGTGGACGGCATACCGCAGATGTCAGCGGAGCAGTTGAAGGCCCGTCTTGACGCCGCCGCACGCGGTGAAAACAAGCCTCCCTACGTTCTGGATGTGCGCGAGCCCCACGAGTACGCGATTGTGAATCTGGGCGCGCCGCTTCTCCCTGTGGGCGAGCTGCCTGCCCGCGTCGGTGAGATCCCGGTGGGCAAAGACACGGAGATCGTGGTCCACTGCAAGTCCGGCGGCCGCTCGCAAAAGGCCGCGCTCGCACTCAAGCAGGCTGGCTTTACGCACGTCTCGAACCTTGCGGGTGGAATTACCGCCTGGGCCGAGAGGATCGACACCAGCCTTCCGAAGTACTGAGACCATAGCGGGTTCTTAAACTCGCTTGCGAAAATGCCTGGTTCCGGACGGAGCGGTACAACGATTCATTCACGTCTTTCTTCGCACGAGGAAAGCTGAAGGATCCTTGCTGCTTCGCGGGTCGGTTCTCCTACGGCTTCGGTGCACTGCCTATACCTGGCGCGACTGCTGGTTTCGGAAAGATCGCCACGTTTTCCGCAGCCACGAAAGCCCATCGCTCGCCGTGGCGCACGGCAACGAGCAGCATCCTAGCTCGCAGCATGCCAGCCTCGGAAGCAGGTATACCCGGTGGTAGCGCGGCGTAGCCTGTCACCTCGTGCATAGCGTACGCGACCGCGGTGTCGGGAGCCGGAAACGTCAGGCTTTCTACCGAGATGCCATTATGGCTGCCTTTGTAGAAACCTTCGAAGATTCGCCGATGCGAGTCCTCGATTTCCTGCCGGTTGCTGAAAACATCACCGCGCAGCGTCACGAAGCGTGCGTCTTCGGTGAAGACGGCTGCCCAGGCAGCGGCGTCGCCTGCGTTCCAGGCTGTTTGAAGTTGTTGAATGAGGCTGCGGATCGCTGCGTCCGCTTGTTGATGTCCATGATTCGACATGTTGGCTCCTTGGATTGTTTGTGGTTTGGCGAGAGAGCTCGCCGCAACCTGCTGCGGGCGGGTAACGGATTGGCCGCGGGATGGCAGCGGAGAGTACAGCGAGCATAAAAATAAGGGAGAAGGCGAACGGCTGCACGCACGGAGAACTCCATCAATTGAGTCGGAAGGCACACGGCCAACAGTAGGGCAACGCGTGTAACAAGCTGCGGTCTGAAAAGGCCCGAGGAGCAAAGCTCGTCACAACAGCTGGGCTTCGAGATTGCGCTATGCAGTTTCCTTACGCGCTGCGGAAGTCTTCAGTTCCCGAAAACGCGATTTCAGATGGTCCAGGGAGATTCAGACGCGACGCGTTGGTACACTCCTTGGAGCCCGCCCCTTAGCACTGGAAGCCGCGTACCGCATGAGTCTGCAAGCCAAGATCGAAGCCGTCATCTATGCCTCCGAAGAACCAGTGACTCTGCCGCAGCTGATCGGGCTGCTGGGTGAGGAAGCGCAGGCGGAGATGGATACGCTGGATGCCCGGCAGGGGTCTCTCCCGCTCGGCGACGAGGTGGCGCAGTGGGCCGACAGTGAAGCTCCCGCGGGTGAAGCCTCCGGCGACCAGGACGCTGTGAACGCCGAAGTGATGGACAATCCGGAGCTGGAAGGAGATGGCGCGGCTGACGGAGAAGAAGCAGAGTCCTCCGCTGCGCTGCGGGAGGACACCCAGGAAAGCAGTGCCAGCCAAGAGGACGATGTCGGACAGAAAGGTGAAGAACCTGCCGAAGTGGGCGGGGACTCTGCAAGGGAGACTCCGGAGCAGCCAGCACTTGATGAAAAGAAGCTGGCCCGCGAACGGGAGCGGCGTCTGCGGGAGTACTTCCGCTCGCTGCTGGATCGGCTCATTGCAGAGTACGCCGGCTCGGACCGGGGCCTGGAGATCCGCGAGGTCGCGGGCGGCTTCCGCCTGGCGACCAAGCCGGAGTATCACGACGCGGTGCGTGGCTTTGTAAAATCCCTGAAGCCGCCGCTGAAGCTGAGCCTGCAGGCCCTGGAGACGCTGGCGGTCATCGCCTACAAGCAGCCGGTCACGGCGCCGGAGATCGGCGAAATTCGCGGCGTGGATAGCGGCGGCGTGCTGGGCAGCCTGATGGCGCGCAAGCTGATCACGACGGCGGGGCGCAAGGCGGTGATCGGCCGGCCCATCCTCTACAAGACGACAAAGGAGTTCCTGGTCCGCTTCGGCCTGAAAGACATCAACGAGCTGCCGAGCATCGAAGAGTTTGAGAAGATGGCGGGTGAGTTGGACCGTGATGTGGACGGCGCGGTGCAAGAGGAGATTGCGATGGACGAAGCAACAGCGGCGAGAACATCCGAGGAGACGGTCAGCGACGATAAATCGCCAGCGCTCGACGAATTGAATACGGCGCCGGCTGCGGCGGATGTAGCCGAAAGCTCCGCGGAGATGGTGAGTCCACGGAGCTCGGGCAGGGAAGGCAGTGAAGCAGAAAGCGGCGCCGGCCCCAGTTCGGGCGTCTCGCAGGAGGCCGCCAGAGCTGTTGAATCGGTGCAGTCTATGCGTGATGTGCACGAGGCGCAGGCTGATGGAGTGCCGGATACCCCGGCGGAAGCCGATACCAAAGCCATTGACAATCACGAGCCTTACACCGGCAGTGACGAGACAGGGGCCTGAGCCGTGCCATATCCCACCACACCGACTGAAGCACCCGACAGCGTGCCGGAGAACGCTCCAGACACCCTCGCTACGTCGGAAGGCGATAACGAGTACATGCCGGAGCAGCCGCTTGACCCCAACGCTCCGGACGTGACGCGGCCGCGCGGGAACGAGCCTCATCCAAAGCAGCCGATCCGGCCGGCGCAGCCCTAGCAGCCCCGCTGTGAAGGAGACGACATGACAACGAGGCGAGACTTCGTAGCCGGGGCGGCGGCGCTCGCAGCTGTGCTGCCGTTGCGCTCGCTCGCGGATGTGGCGTCTTCCGCGCTGGCTACCGATCCTCTGCGGCCGCAGTATCATTTGCTCCCCGCCCGCGGGTGGATGAACGACCCCAATGGTCCTATCGTGTGGGGCGGCCAGGTGCACCTGTTCTACCAGGTCAACCCACATGGCGGCGCGGACTGGGGCGATATCAGCTGGGCGCATGCGGTCAGCCCGGACATGGTGCGCTGGCGGCACCTGCCGCTGGCGATGGTTCCGGAGCCAGGCATCGACAGCTATGGCGTGTTTTCCGGATCCTGCGTAAAGGACGGCGATCGTTGCCTGGCCTTCTACACCGCTGTGGCTCCGGCTCCAACCCCGGCCGAGGTTACCCTGGTCGGCAGCCCGCAACGCGAGCAGCAGGCGGTGGCGGTTTCGACCGATCCGGACCTTCGGCACTGGACGAAGCAGGCACAGCCTGTGATCGGCAAGCCGCCGCTGGACCACATCGCCGGCTTTCGCGATCCGCAGGTGTGGCGTGATGGCGCGCACTGGTACATGATCCTGGGCTCGGGACAGGTGGATGGCAACGGCTGCATTCTACTCTACAAGGCTACCGTGCCAGACGGTCCGAAGGCGGACTGGACGTTTGTGCATGAGTTGATTTCCGCGCCGGGAAATGGCAAGCACACGGCGGACACGGTAGATGCAGGCACGATGTGGGAGTGCCCGGACCTGTTCGCGCTGGATGGCAGCCACGTGCTGCTGTACTCCACCGAGCGCAGGGTGTACTGGATGACAGGTGAGCTCACGGCAGAGATGAAGTTCGTGCCAAAGCAGCGCGGCCTGCTGGACACGGGTGCGTACTACGCCCCCAAGAGCATGCTGGGGCCGCAGGGCGAGCGCATCCTGTGGGGATGGATTCCGGAGAAGCGCGATAAGACGGAGTACATCGCGGCGGGCTGGTCGGGGTGCATGGCCTTGCCGCGTGTGCTGCACGTGAACACGGACGGCTTGCTGCGCATGAGTGTGCCGGCCGCGGCGGATGAGTTGTTGGCCGGTTCCCCGCGCAAGACGGGGGGCACGGAGCTGGCGGGTGGCCATTTTTCCAGTCTGGCGCTGAGGATCAGGGCCACCCTGCCGGCAAAGAACACCGGCTTCGTGGTAGTCCAGAAGAACCTGGAGCTGCTGCACGTGCATCGCACCTCGGCTGCGGAGATCGAGGTCAATGGGCAGGCAATAGCCGCGCCCTCTCCCACACACGATGACATCAGTGTGTGGATTGATGGATCGGTGATCGAAATCTTCTTCGCCGACCGCGCGGCGCATACCGTACGCAGCTACCCGAAGCTGCGCAGCTCCGACGGCTTGACCGTGATGGTAGCGGGAGAGTCGACCACGGTGGCCGTGCAGCCGGTCGAACCGATCTCGCCGAACAGGCTCACAAGCTAAGGACTCCGCGAATCAGCATCGGAGCGATAAGGTAACCCATGAGTGCCGGGACAAAAAAGAGCGGCGAGAACAGGGACGCGCCGCAACCGATGGGCGACCGGCTGCAGAAAATCCTCGCTAAGGCGGGGATCGCGTCGCGGCGCGCTGCGGAACAAATCATCCTGGAAGGCCGCGTACAGGTGAACGGCGAGACCGTCACCGAGCTGGGGACGCGGGCCGATGCCGGCCGCGACCACATTCGCGTGGACGGCAAGCTGTTGCATGGGCCGGAGCCGCAGCGCTACTTCCTGCTGAACAAGCCGCGCGGGTTTGTGACCACACTGGACGATCCGGAGGGCAGACCGACAGTCTCGAAGCTGCTGGGACAGGAATCGCAGAAGAAGGTGACCGGCGAACATTCCAGGCTGCCGCGGCTGTACCCGGTGGGGCGACTGGATTACCTGAGCGAAGGCCTGTTGCTGATGACCAACGACGGCGAGCTGGCCAACCGGCTCTCCAAGGCGTCGGCGGGCGTGGAGAAGACGTACCTAGTCAAGGTCTCCGGCAAACCCGCACCCGAAACAATCGACCAGCTTCGGCGCGGCATCATGATCGATCGAGGACGGCTGAACGAGGTACGCGCCGCAGGTGGGCAGGCGCGGCGCGACCGGGTGCTCACGCAGCCGGCCCGGATCGAGCAGGTGCGCAGCGGCGAAAACCCGTGGTTTGAGGTGACGCTCACCGAGGGCAGAAATCGGCAGCTGCGCAAGATGTTCGAAGAGGTGGGGCACCACGTGGAGAAGATCCGGCGCATCGGGTACGGTGCGCTGACATTGGATGTGCCGCCGGGAGGCTTTCGCGAGCTGACGGCGGGCGAGGTGCAGGCTCTGAGCCGCGCCGCCGCCGGCAAGAAGGTGGAACGCAAGAAAGTGCTGCCGGAGTTCTCGCAGCTGAAGAAGCCCTTGCCGCCACGGAAGAAGGGTGCAGCCCGTCCGCGCACAGCGTAGTGCTCGGCGAGCACGGGTCTTCCGAGACGGCGTGCATGCGAGCTTGCCTCAGCAACATTTCGATTCGCGCCGGTGTCTTATGACATGAGGTGTTTATGAAAAAGCTGAACGTCTTATGGCTTTCAGGCATTGCAGCCGTTGTGCTGGCTTTTGCGCCTGCGGCTCAGGCCCATGCACAGGTACGCGTTGGAATCGGTATAGGAGCGGCGCCGGTTTGTCCCTATGGCTACTACGGGTATGCGCCCTACAACTGCGCCCCCTATGGCTACTACGGGGGCGATTGGTTCAATGGTGGCGTGTTTATCGGCGCCGGGCCGTGGTACCGCGGACGCCCTGGCTGGTTCGGCCCCGTGAACCACGACTTCGACCCGCGTTACGGCTATCACGGCGCCTATCCGAGCCATGGCGGCTGGCATGAGCCGCCCGATCACTTCCAGAACTTCCACGGCAACGACTGGCATGGACCGCAGGGCGAAGGCCACCACGAAGGCTTCCATGGCGGCTACCATCCGCGGTAATGTTCGCCTCTGGCTGGAACAGGCTGCGCTTCGGCGCAGCCTGTCTCAACCTGTACGAACACGGCTGAAGATAGTGGAGGCCCGCCGAAGCGAGCCCCGTGCGTCTTGCCGTGACGCCTGCCTACCTGGGCGTCCTGCCGTGACGTCTACGCCGCTCACTGACGTTTACTGACCTATTTGAGCGCGACGATCTTTTCCTTCGCGTCGGCGATGGCTTTGTCGCGGTTCGCCGGGGAGCCAACGCCTTCCGCCGTGATCACCGTGATATCCGTAATGCCGAAAAACTGGAAGACCTGGCGCAGGTAGGCTTCCTGGTGATCCCAGGTTTGCGTGGGTGAACCCGGGCCATAAAGGCCACCTCGCGAGCTGATGACAATGATGCGCTTCCCGCCGAAGAGACCCTCCGGGCCGTTAGCCCCGTACCGGAAAGCGACACCAGGCACGGCGAGATGATCGATCCAGGCTTTGAGTTGAGACGGGATGCCGAAGTTGTACATGGGTGCGCCGATAAGCACCACATCGGCGCTGCGGAACTCCTGCAGGAGTTCCTCGCCCGTGGCCAGTTCCCGCTTCTGCTCGGCTGTCAGGTTCGTTTCGTCCTTACCGTAGAAGCGGACTACGGCCGTGTAGTGACGAAGCGGCTCTTTGATCAGGTCGCGATACACATACTCCGCGTCCGGATAGAGCGCCTTGAGCTTCCCGGCGGCTTCCTGGGTGAGCGGACGGCTGACGGACTTCTCGCCGGTCACGCTGGAATCGAGGTGCAGAATCTTCATGGGGTGTTTTGGCCTTTCGAGATCGCGGCCCGGTTCGCAGACCGCGTTTCTATACGATGAGCCGCTCAGCCGGAAGTCGCGTGGATTACACGTGCTTCATTGGGGCGAACGTCACGCTTTCGATCGCGGGGACGAATCCACATCGGGAAGTGAACTCAGTTCTTCGGCGTCGGCAAGATCGCGTAGACGCCCCACCTGCTGTTTGTTCGCGATGAGATCGGCCTTGGAGATGAAGGGCACGGCCCATCCCTCTACGCTGATCTCCGTTCGGCCTCTCCACACTTGATCGAAGGACATGTCGCCGATGGAAGAAAGGATGTCTATGTGATCTTCGTCGGGTCCGAAGCGGAGATTTGCCTGGTCGTCGAGCAGGTCGTTCGGCTCCAGCTCTGTGAGCGGAGCACCGACGGCTTCCAAGGCCCGGAAAGCGAGTCGCGCGTTCTCTTCCGTGGGCCGGATGAAGATGTCGAGATCGTTCGTGGCGCGCAGGTAGCCGTGCACGTTGACGGCGACACCGCCCACCACGGCGAACTCAACGCCGGCTTCGAGGAACGCGGCGAGCAGTCCAGTCTGCTTCAAGTTCATGGAGGTCGATCCCCCGCAACAGGTACATACGGCGCGTAAGCTCGGTCGAGGCGTGGAGCCGTTCCTCAGGAGTCAGCCGCATCCTGTAGCGCCGCTGCTCCTCGCGTGCCTCCGGGCGGGTGAGCTTGCGCAGTACTGGTACCGAGTCGTGCGCCACCGAGGCACTTCCTATGCACGATGAGGTCAGATCTTCGGGCATTTCGATCCTCTGGTGAACGCTATTCTAACCCGTAAACCGCTCCCGGTCTGCTGCTCCCAAGGCTCAACTCCGGTGCGCGATGCGCAGGTTCAGCTCGCGCAACTGCCCCTCGCTGACCGGCGTGGGCGCATCGACCATCAGGTCGATGGCCCTGGCCGTCTTGGGGAAGGCGATGACTTCGCGCAGGCTCTGGGCGCCAGCAAGAATCATCACAATGCGGTCCAGGCCGAGCGCGATGCCGCCGTGCGGGGGCGTGCCGTACTCCAGCGCCTGCAGGAAGAAGCCGAAACGTTCGCGGGCTTCTTCATCCGTCATGCCGAGTGTGCGGAAGATCTCGGCCTGCACGTCCTGGCGATGGATGCGGATGGAGCCGGAGCCGAGTTCGGTTCCGTTGAGCACGATGTCATAGGCCAGCGCGCGCACCGCGCCTTTGTCGTTGTAAAGCGCGCCGCTCTTGATGTCGTCCTCATGCGGCGAGGTGAAGGGATGGTGCGCGGCGTCCCAGCGCTCCCCTTCCTCGTTCCACTCGTACATGGGGAAGTCGGTCACCCAAAGGAACTTGAAGTCGGCAGCGGTGTTGGCTGGGATGAAAAGGCCGTGCTTGTCGGCAAACTTCTTCGCCAGCTCCAGCCGCAGCGAACCGACGCGCTTGGGAATCCATTGCCGGTCGTTGTTCCACAGGACGGCCGTGCCGGGCTTGGGCGTGATCACGACGGCGAGGTCTTCGGTCGTGAAGTTCTCGCCGTTGAACACCATCTGCTCGGCAGTGAGCTTGGCGGCGATGGCTTCCGCAAGTGGAAGGAACGCCTGGTTGGTGCGGAGGCGCGCGACATCGAGGAAATCGAGGCCGCAATCCCCGAAGCCGTTGCGTATGTCGTCAACGAAGCTGCGCTTCTGCGTCCCACTCATCACACCCGCTCTGGGAATGGTGAAGCCGTAAACCGGCAGCATGGGGTCGATCTTAAGCGTCTCCCGCAGCTCGGGGGTGAGCACCTGCGAAAGGTCCACCATCGCCGGCAGCCGCATGTCCGGCTTATCGATGCCATACTTCGCGATGGCTTGATCGTAGGTCATCTGGTGGAACGCGCCTTCGGGCAGCGTGACCCCGGCGGCAGCAAAGGCGGCGCGCAGGAAGCCTTCCACGACGCGAAAAACAGTGCCTTGCTGCGGGAAGGTCATCTCCAGATCGATCTGCGTGAACTCCGGCTGGCGGTCGGCTCGGAGGTCTTCGTCGCGGAAGCAGCGGGCGATCTGGAAGTAGCGGTCGAAGCCCGAGATCATGAGGATCTGTTTGAATATCTGGGGCGACTGCGGCAGCGCATAGAACTGACCCGGGTGCACGCGGCTGGGCACCAGGTAGTCCCTTGCCCCTTCGGGTGTCGATCGCGTCATGAAGGGCGTTTCTATCTCCAGGAAGCCCTGCTCGACGAGGAAGTTGCGGATCGCCATGGCCACGCGGCTGCGCAGAGCGAAGTTCTTCTGCATCTCGGCGCGGCGCAGGTCGAGATAGCGGTAGGCCAGGCGCACTTCCTCGTTGGCGACGGTGTCTTCGGCGGGAGAAAACGGCGGGGTCTTCGCATCGTTCAGCAGCAGGGCTTCGGAAGCAACCACTTCGATCTCGCCCGTTTCCATGTTGGGGTTGGCCAAACCCGCGCCGCGCACGCGCACCTTGCCGGTGACCGCAACCACATACTCGGGCCGCGCCGCTTCTGCCCTGGCGTGGGCCTCGGGCGAAGCTTCCTTGTCAAACACCACCTGCGTGATGCCGGAGCGGTCGCGGAGGTCCAAGAAGATGAGATTCCCGTGATCGCGGCGGCGGTTGACCCACCCCATGAGCGTTACGACGGTGCCGGCGTCGGCGGTGCGGAGCTCACCGCAGACGTGCGTACGCTCCCGTGTTCCTAAAAAGTCGAGTGTCACAGTGCTTCCTATTGTACGAACAACGCGCACGCTTCCCGGCATACTGCGTAGGGAGGTCATCCTCACCATCGATTCCCTCAAATGAGGGATGCGTACGCTTCGCGGGCGTGGTCTGATCGGCAGGTCGTTCGAACAGGAGCTTTTGCCATGCTCTGCACATCTCGCCGCCTCCGCTGCGCGCCCTTTCTCGCTCTCGCCCTGTGCGCGTCCTCGCTTTCTCCGCTGGCCGCGCAACGGCCTGCTCCCGGGAGCAACTGGGAGCAGCTCGAATCTGCCCCCAAGCGCCTGCCGCCCCGCACCAAAGTACACGTCGCAGGCGACAGAATGAGCAGGAAATGCGTGCTGGAGTCCGTGACGGACGAAGCGCTGCTGTGCAGCAGCGGTCATACTCAGTACACCTTCCCGCGCACAGAGGTGAGGAGCGTCAAGCGGACGCGGCCCCTGCGTTCAGCCCTGGTGGGCATGGGAATCGGCCTCGGCACCGGCCTGGCAGTGGGGGCGATCGTGGGCCACGTCGAGGCTCCGCCAGAGCCGCACGCATTCCTCGACTTCTCCGATCTCACCCGTGATGTCTACACGCTGGGGGGCGGGGTTCTGGGGCTCGCCGCGGGAGGCGTAGCGGGAGGCACCACCGACTTCCTGCGCGGTCCCACGCTCTATCTGCGGACCGCGGCGGCAACGCCTGCTTCCCAATCCAGCCAGCCCTGATCGGCGGCAGGGCTCTTTGCTTGTGTGCTGGGAAGGGTGACTCTTTACAGGGGCGAGGCGGCCGCTTCCGGCTTGGACGCGGAGGACCGCTGGAACACGCGCCCCGGCACCCCGCTGAGCTTGTCCCAGAGAAGGTCGATGACCAGCGCGACGCAGCCGCCGATGGCTGTGTTGATGAGCCGCAGATGCGCCGCGGCGGGTTGCGAAAAACCGCCTAGCCGGAAAGAAAACACGGTGTACAGGGTGATCGAAAAGGAAAATGCGGCGTAGTTTACCGCCTGCAGCAGGTAGCACGCCCAGGCGAACACCAGCACCAGTGCAAAAAGGAGAGCTCCGGGTAGGGGCAGCGAATGAGCCAGCAGCAGGGCGAGCGCCGCGCCGGCCAGTGTGCCCGTAAGCCGCGCGATGCTGCGGCTCAGCGTGCCCGACCATTCCGGCTTCAGCACCAGCAGCGCGGTCATGGGGGCCCAGTAGCCGTTGCCGTAGGGCAGGCGCTGGTAAATGGCGGTGCTGACCAGCAGCACCACGGCCAGGCGGAGCACGTAGCTGGTGGTCTCGGCCGACCAGTGCAGCTCTTTGCGAAGCCCTCGCCAAAGCTGACCCAAGCGCGTGTGCAGCTGGCGGGCGTAGTCCGGCCTGGGTGCTTTGGGCGAGCGCTGGAGAAGCTTGACGGCGGTGTAGACCACCATCTGCATCCCGCCGCCCAGCAGCACCATGAGAGCCCGGCCCGCCGCGTAATGGCGGCCATGATTGAAACCGCTGGCGATGATGACGAACACGGCGCACTGCTGGCCGATCCAGCCGGCCGTGTTGCCCAGCCCCTGCAGCAGGCCGTAGTTGACAGCGGCGAGCACGCACAGGAACAGGACAAACCCCTGGCGGCTCGCGCCCAGGCTGCCGGCCAGCGTGGCGGAGGCGATGCCGAGGGTCAGAAAAGCCATGCTGAGCAGCGAAGAGGCCAGAGCCTCATGGAAGACTGCAAAGCCTACTGTAAAGGCTGCGCCCGCGGCGATGGAGCCCGCGCCGGCGTGGTTTGTATAGTGCCCGAGGAGGAGTGCAAGCGCGATGGCCACCGTCGAGTGCAGGCCACGAAGCGGCGTCCGGTTGGCCCAGGGAAATACCAGTGTGTCGGGCGAGATTCGACTCCAGGAGCTCATGGGTACGTCTTGCCCTTTCGATGCGCTTGGGAAGGGTGCGAACGGAGGCGGCGACCTTTCGGCTCGGAAGGGCAACCATCCGAGCGGAGAGGGAACGATTTACCAAACAAACAACACGGCTTGAGCATCCCGGCCCGGCCCCGCACCGTCCTTTAGCAGCATGGCGCCCTCCGCACCGGCCAAGCCGCTCCGTAAAGTATCTCTTGTCGCGGTGGCGGTTGTAGCGGCGCTGCTGGCGGGCGAGTGGATTCTGTTTACCGCCGGGGTGAAGGCGCAGGAAATGCTGGTTGGCGCGTTCGCCGTGGTGTTGAGCCTTGTTTTTCTGCTGGTGGTCTGGCAGCACTCGACGCAGCGCATCCAGTTGAGCGCTGCCGACGTGCTGCAGGTGTGGCGCCTCCCATGGTACCTGCTGTCGGACGCGTGGACGGTCACGCGTGTGCTCGTGTTGGACCTCTGCGGCAAACGGGCCGGATCGTTCTACCGCGTGAGCGGTTTTCGCACCTCACGGGAGCAACCGGACCTGGTGGGAAAACGGGTGCTGGCAACGCTGTATGCTTCGATGAGTCCGAACTCGATCATCCTGGGAGTGGACTGGAAACAATCGCGCATGCTCACACACCAGATCGCACGGAGCCCCGTTTCCCGGATGACAAAGAATCTGGCCGGCCAGCCGTAAGCAAATCACCGGCACGAAGACGCTGCACGAGAGCTTGGGGAGACGTTCTGAACTTCTTCGGCATGAACCTCTGGACAGCGGCGGGCGCTTTGGTTTCGGCTGCCCTGGTCCCCTGTGCCTGGATGTGCCTGCGCGGCTCGCCGGAGCGGCGGCTGGTAGGGCTGGAGATGACGGGCCTGATCGTGACGACAGCGCTCGTCCTGTTCACCGTAGGCTTCGGGCGTATTCCGTTCATTGACATCGCACTGGCTCTCGCGATCATGGGATTCGGCAGCGGCCTGCTGTTCGCCCGCTTTCTGGGAAGGTACCTGTGAGCGTGCGCGCCCTCCTCGAATTGGCCTTGCTGGTGGTGGTAGTGCTGAGCTGCTGGTTGGGTGCGGTGGGCATGGTCCGCATGCGCGAGCCCATGCAGGCGCTCCACTACCTGGCGCTGCCGGCAGTCGGCGCCTTGTTCCTTACGGCAGCCGTGTTTCTGCGCACAGGACCGAGCCAGGCGGCGTGGAAGACGCTGCTCATCGCGATCATCCTGCTGGGCATCAATTCGGTGGTGGGGCATGCCACCGCGCGGGCCTTCCGCACCCGCGACATCGGCCACTGGGAGCCGCTGGATGGCGATCCGATGGAGTTCGCACGCGACACGGATGATCCTCAGGAGAGCCGCTCATGATTTGGTTCGGCACCGGTCTTCTGCTGCTCATCGCCATCACCGGCTTTGCAGTCGTCAGCACGCGCGATGTGGTGAACCAATTGCTAGCGCTGGGATTTTACGGCCTGTTGATGGCGCTGATGTTCTTCGTTTTCCAGGCACCCGATGTGGCGCTGAGCCAGATCACGGTGGGCGCGGTGGCGCTGCCGCTGATGATCATCCTGGCGCTGAGCCGGATGCGGGCGCGCGGTCCGGCGGGGCGGAAAGCCTCAAGCAGCGACTCAGGCAGGGAGCGCCGCTCATGAGCGATCGTGTACGCACGCGCGTGTTCCTTGTCGCCGGGGTCCTCTTTTTGGGACTCTTCTGCTACGCCTCGCTCAACCTGCCCGGCTGGGGAGACTACCGCGGCCCGTACGGTGATTTCATTGCGCGGCTTGCGGTGTACGAGCGCCATACCACCGATACCGTCAACGCGATCAACTACGACTATCGCGGCTTCGACACGCTGGGCGAAGAGTACATCCTGTTTGCCGCGGTGCTGGGCGTGATGATGCTGCTGCGCCGCGAGAAGGACGAGCGCCCGGAGCAGCACGGCGGGCTTAACGATGAGTTCAAGCTGAGCGCGGCGGTGCGCGCGATCAATATGCCTGCGCTGCTGGTCACGCTGTGCTTCGGCTTCTACATCGGCCTGCATGGGCAGCTCACGCCCGGCGGCGGCTTCCAGGCCGGCGTGATCCTGGCGACCTGCCCGGTGCTGGTCTACGTGTGCGAGAACACGAAGGCGTTCAAGCGCATCACCACGCATACCGGGGTGGAGGTGATTGAAGCGCTTGGCGCCGGCGCTTACGCGGTCATCGGGCTCGTGCCTCTGCTCTTTGGCCTGCCGCTGCTGACCAACATGCTGCCGCTGGGCGCTACCGGCGCTGTCTTCTCTTCGGGCAACATAGCGATCATCAGCGCCACCGTCGGCGTGGAGGTCACGGCAGCGTTCATCCTGGTGATCTACACCTACCTGCAGGAGATCATCGCCGCGCAGGAGGCGGAGGACTGATGCCCCACCTCCTGCATGCCTTTCCCTTCTTCGTAGCCGCGTGGCTGTTCTTCTGCGGACTTTATGGGATCGTCACGAGCAAGCATCTGGTACATGCGGTGGTCTGCCTGGCCGTGCTGCAGAGCTCGACGTATGTGCTGCTTCTGGCCATCGGCTACCGGCTGGGCGGCGCGGCCCCGATCTTCGCCGACATTCCCGTCGGCAAGCTGACGGTCGACCCGGTGGTGCAAGCTCTCATGCTGACCGATGTGGTGGTGGAAGCGGTTGTGGTCGCGCTCCTGCTGGCCATGGTGGTCAAGGCGCATGAGCTCTCGGGCAGCGTTTCGCCGGAGGACCTGCGCGAGATGCGAGGCTAGCCGAAGATGCCGAGCCTCGCGCATGTCACGGGCCTGCTGCCGGGTGCGCCGGTCGCTGTGCCGCTGCTCGGCGCGGCCCTGCTCTCCGCGTTCCGCAAATGGCTGAGCCGTGCGGCGATGGACTCGGCAGCCATTTTTTTCGTTGCGTTGAACCTCTTAACAGCTTCGCTTCTGTTGACGCGCGCCTCACATGGAGCCTTCACCTACTGGTTCGGCAACTGGTACCCACGCGGCTCGATGGTGCTGGGCATCTCGTTTGTGGTCGAGCCCATCGGCGCCGGGCTGGCCACGCTGGCGGCCCTGCTGACCGTGCTGGCCCTCGTCTTCAGCTGGCGATTTGTCGATTGCGGACAAGGCCATTACCAGCCGCTGATGCTGGTGTTTCTCGCCGCCATGTCGGGGTTCGTGCTGACCGGCGACCTGTTCAACATGTTCGTCTTCTTCGAGCTGATGAGCACCGCCGCGTTCGCGCTGTGCGGGTTGAAGACCGCGGAGCCTTCGCCGCTGCAGGGCAGCCTCAACTTCGCGGTGACCAACACGGTGGCCGCGTTCCTGGTGCTCACGGGCATCGCACTGCTGTACGCGATGACCGGCGCACTGAACATGGCGCAGATCGGCCTGAGCCTCGGTGCGGGCGGGGGCGCGCGGCACGATCCATTGGTTCTGTTTGCGTTTACGCTGCTCACCTGTGGATTCCTTGTCAAAGGGGCGATCGCCCCGTTCCACCTGTGGCTGCCGGATGCGCACGCCGTCGCGCCCACACCGGTGTGTGTCCTGTTCAGCGGGATCATGGTGGAGCTTGGCCTGTATGCCATCGTGCGGCTGCACACCACGATTTTTGCGCAGTGCCTGGCATGGCACCCCCTGGCCGCGCGTGGAATGCTGTATGCGTTTGCGGCGGTGACCGTGGTCCTGGGCGGGATCATGTGCTACGCGGAACATCATCTCAAGCGCCTGTTGGCGTTCAGCACGATCTGCCACGCGGGTCTGATGCTGCTGACGTTCAGCATCGGCGGACCGCTGGCGATTGCGGCCATGCTTCTGTACCTGCTCGCCCATGCACTGATCAAGGGCGGCCTTTTTTTTGTGACGGGCATGCTGCTGCATCGGCTGCGGACGGTGACCGAGAGGCAGCTGTACCGCCGCGGGCGCGAGCTGCCCTGGGTGGGCCTGCTGTGGTTTCTCGGCGCGGCCGGCCTGGCGGGAGTGCCGGGGTCTGCACTGCTGCTGGCTACTGCCGGCGCCGAGCACGCGGCGGAACGAAACGGTGTGCATGGCGTGTCGGCGCTGTTCTTCTTCGGCGGCATGATGACCGCGGCTGCCGTGCTGCGCACGGGCATGAGCACGTTCCTGGGCTGGGGCGATGGACCCCTCACCGACGCCGCGGCCGAGGTGGGAGAACGACCGGAGGATGGAGCTCGCGACACGAAGATCTACCCGTTCCACTTCCTGCCTGCCGCCTTCTGCGTGCTGGCTGGGATCGCGCTGTCGTTTCTGCCCGGGTGGCTGCCGGTGCTACGCGACGCGGCAGCGGTCCTGGCGAGCCAGCCGGCGTACCTGCACACCGTGTACGCCGGCCAAGGCGTACCGCTCACGCAGCCTGGCTGGCGCGAAGCCGTGCCTTCCGCTGCACTGCACTCCACTGTTGCGCTGATGGCGGCCTTTGCCCTCGCGTGTACGTCTGTGTTCCGCAACCGGCTGCAGCGTCGGCTGCGGCTGGGTCCCTTTCTGGAGGGCCGGCTGCGGCCTCTGCGCGCTTTTCAGAGCGGGCATCCCGGGGACTACGTCGCCTGGCTCACGGTGGGACTGGCCGTCTTCGGCTCGGCGGCGGTGTTGCTGCTGCGGCGCTGAAGCCGGGAGACCCGGTCTGCATCCTAAAGAGAACAACCAGCAGACGCTGAAAGGACAAGTAGCAATCATGGCAAGCTCAGAAATCGCCCCGACCACCACCAAGGAACAACTCATTGACCTTCTCAACCAGGACCTCGAGCGCGAGTACCAGGCCATCATCGCGTACGTGAACTACTCGCAGGTGCTCAAGGGCGCGGAGTACATGAACATCGCCGACGAGCTCAAGGTGCACGCCAAGGAAGAGCTCAAGCACGCGCTCACCATCAGCTACTGGGTCGATCTGCTGGGCGGCATGCCGGCAGTGACGCCGAAGGAAGTGAAGACCAGCGAGAAGGCAACCGACATGCTGGAATTCGATCTTGAGAATGAGCGGGTGACGATCGCGAATTATCGCCGCCGCGTCAAGCAGGCCGACGCGCTGAATGAGTTTGCGCTGAGCGAAGACTTACGCGAGATCCTGCGCGACGAGCAGGACCACCTGAATGCCCTGGCGACGGCGCTCGGCCGGGATACGCCCGACCCGGGAATCGCGGATTGAAGCCTGAAAACCTCAGGCATAAGTGTCGGCAGTTCCGCAGCGTGGATGCCGGCGGAACCGCCGCAGGCGCACCCGTCCACGGGCAGGGGAGCAGCACTGTGCGCGCCGGAGGGAGAGCATAGCTCTCCTCTTCTTCATGCTCCACTAGACTTGACCGCATGAGCAACGTCGAAAAGCAGCGGGAGCGCAAAGCTGAACCGAATGCCGCTGGCAAGGTCATCAAGGCCATTCGCGGGACACGCGACCTACTGCCCGACCAGACGCCCCTGTGGAATCACGTAGACACCATAGCTCGCGCGCTGTTTGCGCGCTATGGCTTTGGCGAGATTCGCACGCCGGTTTTCGAAGCGACCGAGCTGTTTGCGCGCGGCGTGGGCCAGGAGACCGACATCGTAAGCAAGGAGATGTTCACGTGGGAGGACCGGGCGCGTGCCGCTAGTGAAAAGGCTCAGTCTCTCACCCTGCGGCCCGAGTCCACCGCCGGCGTGGTGCGGGCCTACATCGAGCACCAGCTGGGCGAAACCGGCGGCCTGCAGAAGCTTTACTACATCGGGCCGCAGTTCCGTCGCGAGCGGCCGCAGCGCGGACGCTACCGGCAGTTCTGGCAGATCGGCGCGGAAGTCATTGGGCCGGCGAGCTCGGGGGCGGAGTCGCCGCTGCGCGATGCTGAAGTGCTGGAAATGCTCACCTCTCTGCTGGACGAGCTGGGCGTGCGCGGCTGGCGGCTGGAGTTGAACTCGGTGGGTTCGGCCGAGGACCGCGTGCGCTACAACGCGGCGTTGCGCGAAGCGCTCGCGCCGGTCAAGGCCCGCCTGTGCCCCGATAACCAGCGGCGCGCCGAGACCAATCCGCTGCGCGTGCTGGATTCGAAGGACGAGGGCGACCAGGAGATCATTGACGCCCTGCCGAAGGTCGCTGATTTCCTGGCCGAGGACTCGCAGGCGCACTTCGCGCAGGTGCTTGCAGCGCTCGACGCATGTGGAGTGCCGTACCACGTGAACCCGCGGCTGGTGCGCGGGCTGGACTACTACACGCGCACCACGTTCGAGTTCACCGTGACCACAGGGCTGGGAACGCAGAATGCCCTGCTCGGCGGCGGCCGCTACGACGGCCTGAGCGAGATGCTCGGGGGACCGCGCGCGCCCGGGATCGGCTTCGCCATCGGCGAGGACCGGCTGATCCTCACGCTGCAGGCGCAGGCCGAGCAGGATGCCATGGCGCAGGGAACTCCCCGTATGATCCCTAAGCTCGATGCCTACATCGCTCCGGTGGGAGCGGAGCAGAACCCCGCCGCGCTGGCGCTGGCTCGCGTGCTTCGGCGGCACGGCCTGAACGTGGAGGTGGGGGACGGCCGATTCAAGCTCGGCAGGAGCTTCGAGACGGCAGACAAGGTCGCGCGGCACATCGTGCTGCTGGGCGAGCACGAGGTGCGAAGCGGTCAGTACACGGTAAAGACGTTCGCGACCGGCGAGCAGCGTAGGTTGGACAAGGATGTCCTCGGTAAGGAACTGGTAACTGGCCGGCGATAACGAGTGCATGCATCGCTGACTGATCACCTGCTTGGAGTCATCACCTGCTTGGCAAAGCGGGCCATCTCCTCATGCTGAGGCGAGCTCTGCAGCAAAACAAGCGAGCAGCCGGCGGCTTCGAAGTCGGCGAGGCGTTGCCTTACGGTCTCCGGCGTGCCGATCAGGCCGGATTGCAGACCGCGGTTCGAGACCGAGTAGTCGCGCAGGCTGAGCTTCTTTTCCAGCTGCGAACCGGTGGTCCACTGCTCGAAGTTGGCGAAGCCGGCGGGTGATGTGCCCGGGTCGGGCGCGGCGGTGATGCGCTCAACCTCACGTTCGGCTTCGCCTTGTGAGTCGCGCACGATGCAGTAACCGGTGACGCCGAAGAGCATCGACGGGAGCTCGGGATGCCGGGCACGGCGCTGCTTCATGTCTTCGACCTTGGCGGCGATGGTGCGGGGGTCGTCGCCATGCATGAGGTAAGCGTCACACTTGGCGGCGATGAGGTTCTTGGCGGTTTCGGATTCGCCGCCGGCATAGAGCGTGGGACGGCCGGCGGGGTAGCGGCTGCCGGAGTTCCGACGATTCCGAGGAGACGCGGCTAACTGAAGGCTTGAAGCGCGCGTGGAGGAAGCGCCCGGATCCGGAGTGTTCCAGGCCCCGCTGAAGGGCTCCGAGTCGGGGAAGTAGCTCGGCTTCTCGGATTCGGCATCGGCCGGCGGGGCGGGGTGCGGCACGCCGGGGTCGGGCGCATTCCAGCCTCCCGAGAACGGCTCGGAGTCGGGAAAATAGCCTGGTTTTTCGGACTCGGGATCGTCGGCGGGTGGCGCGCCGGAGTAGGTGCGGTGAGGGAACGGCTTGGGGGCAAGGATGTTTTCCCGCACGTCATAGAAGCGGCCCTGGTGGGACATGCCCTGCTGCTTCCAGCAGCCATCGAGCACGTCGAGCCACTCGGAAGTGCGGGCGTAGCGGTCGTCGTGCTCGTCGAAGGGGATGCCATACTTGAGGGCCTCGTCGCGCCACCAGGAGCTGACCACATTGAGGGTGAGGCGACCGCCGCTGATGCGGTCGATATTGGCGGCTTGCTTGGCGAGCACGGCGGGGTTGTGGAACGTGGGCCGCACGGCGACCATCAACTCGATCTTCTTCGTCACCGCTGCGAGCGCGGCGGCAGTGCTCCAGGCGTCGAGCGAGTCGGCCTGCGGACCCTTGATGTCGTTGAGATTGAGCTCGGCGATAAGGGTAAGGTCGTAACCGAGGGCCTCGGCCTGCTCAGCAAGCGTGCGAGTGTACTCCCAGGTGGCGGGCATGCCTTCGTCGTCGATGTTGCGAAGCCAGCCGCCAAAGACGGGGAGCCAGAAACCGTAGCGCATGGGGATAGGGTATAGGGTGCAGGGCTTAGGGCGCAGGGCTTAGGGTGCAGGGCTTAGGGTGCAGGACAATGAAGCAGACACTTTCGGAAGGTCAGTACGGGAGGATTTGGGTTGCGATCGAGTTCCGGGTATACACCGCGCACCTTCCTGAAGTGTCCGAAGAAGCTGTGCGC
This sequence comes from uncultured Acidobacteriaceae bacterium, assembly GCA_964246235.1. GTDB lineage: Bacteria > Acidobacteriota > Terriglobia > Terriglobales > Acidobacteriaceae > Granulicella. The sequence goes on along the minus strand of CAXTPR010000010.1, from coordinate 42,765 downwards.
TTCCGGATCGGAAGGTGAGAGCGTCGCCATCGTAGTTGGCTGCGATTGCCCTCAGCGGAGCCCGCACAGGAACTCTACGACGCACCTGCATGCGGAGCAAGCGCGGCCTTCGGCGCTTGTCAGCGAGGAACGAATGGTCTTTGAGGGCAGAAGCTACGTGCGCAGCATGAAAACGGAGTCGGGCACCTGTACGTCCATCTGCTCTCCGCTTCGCATCGCACCTCATACAACTGTCTTGCCCTTGGAGGCCTGCGTGGTCTCGGGCACCTCTCTCAAAGCACGCTCACCCGATGGATTTTGGGGTACTCATGTTCTTTCGTTCTGAAAAATTGCTGATTCCGTTAGAAAAGCCCGCCAGCCCTGACCCGAATGGAGCCGCCGCTATCCAGGAGCTGCTGGGCGGCAAGTTCGGCGAGATGTCTACGCTGAACAACTACCTGCACCAGTCGTTCGGCTTCAAAGAGAAGAAGAAGCTGAAGCCGTTCTACGACCTGATCGCATCGATTACGGCCGAAGAGCTGGGCCACGTGGAGCTGATCTCCACTGCGATCAACCTGATGCTCGAAGGCTCCGTACCGGAAGGCGAGCCGGTGGATGCGCCGTTGCAGGCAGCTGCCAACCTTCGCAACACCCACCACACCATTGTTGGCGGCGGCGGACATCAGGTCATGGACTCTATGGGCCACTTCTGGACGGGTAAGGATGTCTTTTCATCCGGCAACCTGGTTACCGATCTGCTGCATAACTTCTTCCTGGAAACAGGCGCGCGCCTGCACAAGCATCGCTGCTACCAGATGACGACCAACGCGGCAGCCCGCAACGTGATCGGCTACCTGATGGTGCGCGGCGGCGTTCACCAGGCCGCCTATGCCCTGGCCTTGCGCAAGATCACCGGCGTGGAAGTCACCAAGATGCTGCCCACTCCCAACATCGACGACGCGAAAATTCCCGAGGCCCGCAAGTGGCAGGCCATCGGCAGCCACCGCAAGCTGTACACGTTCTCCGATACCGACTATGGGGATGTGGCTGGCGTTTGGTCCGGACCGGCCGATTGGGCCGACGGCGAGCCGCTGGAAGTCATCCAGGGCGCACCGGAGTATGCGGCGGAAGGTCCAGTGATCGGCGACTGCCCCACACTGTTCTCGCCTGACTATGCTCCTGAGGAGATCTACCAGATCGCTGCGGAGTTGATGAAGAAGGGTGGTATCTCACCGCTTCAGCCGAACGACGGCCACCACTCGCGCTTTCAGGGCAGCACGCCGGATAGCCCCGGAGCCACGGCGCAGGAAGACCGCAAGTCTGCCTCGACGCCGCTACACAAGGCGGCGAAAAAGTCAGCAAGGTAAGTAGCACAAGAACAAAGGGGCTTGCACCGAAATCCGGGTGCAAGCCCTTTGTTTTGCGCGTTGCGCGACGTCATTGTTTTACGACCGGGCGGCTCGGTTCGGCTCAGGCCGACACCTACCGCGGCGAGCTGGCTGCGGAGGACGACGTGACGCTTACAGGCAGCAAGCCGCCGACCCGGGCCACGCAGTGGGAGTGCTCCGACTCGTGCCACACGGTGCCATCCGACAGGCGGATCTGCGTGAAGCGGACTCCCTGGATCACGGGCACCACTCTGACGCTGAGCTTCCAATCAAGGGCGGGAGCATTGGGTCCGAAGCCGGTGAGTTGGAAGAACTGGTGGCGCGCTTGCGGCCCTGCCGTGTCTACGACGTAGTCCGACGTCTGCTGGAAATGCGGTGCAGCTGTAGCGCCATAAACGCTGCCCTGTACCTCAACGATCTGTGCGACAGAAGCCCTTGCGAAGTGCACGTTGACGAGCGCCGCAGGATCAGCGCCGGAGTTGCTGCCGGGGAACGGCGTTCGGGCACGGGCGAGGAGCGCGCCCTCGCGACTCGCGGAGAAGGCAACGGGACATCCCACCCCCGAAAGAACGAGGGTGGACGTGGCCTGAGCGTGCGACGTGAACGAAATCGATCCGAGAACCATGGCTGCGAGAACAAGATGGGCTGACATAACGCCTCCTCCCCTACCGCTAGAAGAACGCTAGCACCTACTCCGGCCGGTGCCAAGAGCGCTTCTCCACGCCGTCTGATCAGCTGCGTGGACAGCTGCATGGTTCGCTACGTGGTCAGCTCCGCGGCGAGCGCTTCGTTCGCTTCGGGCGTATTGCCGGTAAAGACACTTAGCTCGAGACCGGCTTCGGCTTCCAGCCAGTCTGCCAGCTTGGCGAAGGGATCGAAGCCGAGCACGTTGGGGCCGTCGGCGACGAAGTTGCTAAGGGCGTTGGTGTCGTAGTAGTAGCGCCGGCCATCGCGGGAATCGGTCATGTACTCGACACCACCGATGTCGATGCCGGAGTGCTTCATGAGCAGCTCGACATCGGCGATGGCATCATCGGGCGGAGTGAAGGCTTCCACGGTGATGCCGGACTTGGGGGCGTCAATGGCACAGGCGGCGCGGTTGAGGTCCGTCCCAGAGGTCGTGCGGCAGATGTCGGCAGGGCAGAGGTCGAAGGTCTCGCCGGTGATGTGGATCTTGATGGCGTAGAGAAACTTGCCATTGAGCACTTCGACGCGCACGATGTGGGCGTCCTGCGCGGGGATAAACTCCTGCACCAATGCGGTGGAGTCGAGGCCGAACTGAAGCGCGTCGGGCGAGCCGGACTCGGCGTCTACAGCGTGGCGGAGCTGGGAAAGCCCGTCGAAGCGCTTGACCCCCGCTCCCGACCCACCGATGTTGGGTTTGACCACGATCGGCCAGCGCAGACCTTCGGAGGCGGCGATGGCCTGCCCAGGCCGGTGGATCACGCGAGCCTTGGGGTAAGGCAGGCCCAGCTTTTCCTGCAGCACGAGCTGACCGGCCTTGCTCAGTTCAGAGGAGAAAGCCTTCATGCCGTTGAGGACCTTCACTCCCCTGCTCTCCAGGTGTTCCAGGAAGCCGAGCGTGTAGAAGATCTGGTCGCCGTGGTCGCGGTTCCAGGCCGAGGGTGACATGCGGTTGAAGACCAGCGAGTACATGTCTTCGGAGCGGTCGGCAGGCGAGTAGAAGTGCTCGGGAGCGAAGAGCTTGACGTAGTTGGTGCCGCGGCGGTCGAGCTCGGCGAAGAGCGGCTTGAACCAGTGGGGCTGCTCGTAGTAGATGGCGATGGGAAGTTGGTGGGCCATACGGGGCTTCGCTCCTTGCGTCTGTTCAGGATTGGACGCGGGTTGGGAGCTGGAGGACGCTTGGATGGGTCAGTGCTCGATGGTCCGGTCGTCCAATGGCGACGGGAAGGCAGCGACCTGAAGCTTGTCTCGATAGGAGATGTTCGCCAATCTGCGGCATTTCAGCACGGAGATATGTCTATGGTTCGCGCGTAGAAGGTTCGCCATTTCCACACTCTTGAAATGCACAGCTGCGCGTCGGAACGGAACCAGAAGATTGCCCGACTGGCTCTGAACTTCTCGGGTGGGTGAGGTAGATGCTCGTTGAACCAATCGAGAAGTTCACGTAGCTTCTTCCACTCGGCCTGGTTGAGGTCGCCGCTGTTTAGAAGCCCATAGGCCTCAGTAATCAAGCCTCCTGGCATGCGTGAGTCTTCGTCGAGCCCGGACGTAATGAAGCGCAGATACATATCGGTCTTGCATCACTGCGCAGGTGTGAAGTCGCGGATGCTGTCGACGGTCTTCTGATCGAGGTGCTGCAGCAGATCGACCATGAGGTCCACCGTCTTATCGAAGTCGCCGCGGTTGACCACGCCATTGTGGGCGTGGGTATAGCGCACGGGTGTGACGATGTTGAGTGTGGGCGCGCCGGTGCCGGAGGTCTGGATTTCGGCGCTGTCGTCGCCGTAGCCCTGCACAAGGTCGAGCTGCAGGGGGATGTTGTTCGCCTTCGCGGTGTCTTCGACGAAGCGGACGAGCTTGCGGTTGGGGATGGCGGAGGAGTCGTAAAGAAAGATGCCCGGGCCGCCGCCGAGATGCGCCTGAGTTTCCTCCTGATGGCCGCCGGTGTCGTTGGCGATGCCACCCTCGAGCGCGAGGCCGAGGTCGGGACGGACCATGTTGGCTGCCGTCCGTGCCCCGCGCAGACCGATCTCCTCCTGCGTGGTGGCGACGAAGAAGACCTGGTTGGGGTGGGGCAGCTTGGCCAGCCGTGTCATCGCGGTGAGCATGACCGCGATGCCGATGCGGTCGTCCCAGGCCTTGCCAAGGTAGTTATCGGAACCGTTGAGCACGGTAAAGGGTGAGTCGGGGGTGACAGGGTCACCGGGCTCGATGCCCATGGCGCGGGCTTCGGCTGGGGTGCGCGCGCCGATGTCCAGGAACTCCGCGTCGCGCGGGATGACGGCGGTGCGCTCGGCGGGGGTGGCGACGTGCACGTCGCGGATGCCGGTGACGGCGTGTACCGGGCCTTTCGAGCCAAGGATGATCCAACGCTGGTCGGGCAGAGCCTGATCGAGCCAGCCGCCAAGCATCTGCATGGTGAGCATGCCATTGGGGGCGATGCGGCGGACCATGCCGCCGAGCTCGTCCATGTGGGCGTCCACCATGACCTTCGGCCCGCTCGAACCCAGCTGTGCGACGACCGAGCCCATGCCGTCATAGCGGAGCGGCGCGGAGGTCAGGGGCTTCATCCCCTGGACGACGATGGCGCGGACGGGGTCCTCGTATCCGGGAGGGCCGGGAGCGTCTGCCAAGCGCTGGAGAAGGGTGAGGGCCGGATCCGGTGCTTGTGCAGCGGCGGACAAGAGTGCGGAGACTGCGAGGGAGAGGGCAAGCAGAGGTCGTCGCATGGGTTGAGCCTAGCAGCAAGCTCGTTTTGCAGACAGATGCGGGCACCCGGCGAACGCAGTTCCCTGCGGGGATGAGACCAGGAAAGCGACAGCCAGTCCTTCTTTTCCGGTTCCTGCTGCTTCCGGTGCTGCTGCTTTCCGTCTCCTGCTTCCTGCTCTCAAGACTCGCGCAGGTGCTTGATGAGCTGAGCGGGATGAATGGGCTTGGGAAGGAGCTCGAAGGTGTGGCCGCGCTTCTGTGCGCGGGACAGGATTTCGATGGTGGAAGCCTGGCCGCTGAAGAGCACGATACGGGTGTCGGGACAGAACTCGCGAATGGCGATGGCCGTCTCGACACCGTCGAAGGCAGGCATCATGACATCGCTCAGGACGAGTTCGGGACAGTGTTTGCGCGCGGCCTCGACCGCCTCCCTGCCGTTGTAGGCAGCCTCGGCCACGAAGCCGCTGCGGTTGAGGATCTGGACGATCGTGTCGGCGATCACGGACTCATCATCCACCACGAGGATGCGCGGCTGCCGGGTACCCTTTGGGACGCCGCTGCTCCTGGGGAGAGGGGTCGGAGTTTGCAGCACGGAACCCGGCGGTGCGGCGCTTCCGTGGATCGGTCGGGGCAGAGCGGAAGTCAGCAGGAGAGGCATGGTGTGCTCACGGGAAATGGCCGTCCACGAACTCCCCGCGATCCAAGCGGGTCTCACGTGGAGTCTCACGCGGATGTACGGATGCGCCAAGTCGTCGGGGTTAGTCTACGCGACAAGGGCGGCCCGTGCAGAGCGATATGACGCTATTCTGCGCCCGTGATATCACATACTGGCGCGCATCGCACAAACAGGCGCTGCCATTGCAGGGTCACGTTACGCGAGCTGCAACTTCTCTCTTTCAACAGAGCGTTTCCTTCGCTTTCTTTCGCGCGCGGCGAACATTGGCTGCGGTGTGGAGTGCTATTCTTTCCGCCACGCGCCTGCTTTCCCTTGCTGCTCCGCTTCGCATCTCATCCGCACCACCACATGGACGACTTCATGGCATCCGGCCCTCCGTTGCTGCCTCCCGACAAAATCGACCCGTCGCCCTACGACGCAACTCCTTCAAGCGAAGGCGCAGGAACGTACCGCTGGATGGCGCCGGCCACTCTGGCACGAAACCAGGAGACGGCGCACGCCGCGAGCGACAGCTACGGCGGCCCCGGACTCGCACCGATCTACGAGCTGCGGCCGCTGAGCACGGGCGAGGTGCTGGATCGCACTTTCTCGCTCTATCGTTCGCGCTTTCTGCTGTTCGCCGGGATCGCTTCGCTGTCTGCGGTGGTGCGGCTGGTGGGCCAGGCGGCGCAACTGCTGGCGCAGCACTGGATGTTGCGCAGAGGCAATATTCTGACGCTGGGGGTTACGTCCGGGCTGCTGACGCTGTTGATGTCAGCGATCTTCGTGCTGGCGTTTGCAATCACCCAGGCGGCCACGGTGTGGGCTATGGGCGAGGTCTACCTCCGCCGCAGCGCCACGGTGAAGGATTCCATCCGCGCGACGGCGGGCCGCTCCCTGCGGTATGTGGGCATCGCGCTGTGGCAGCTGGGGAGCGCGGCATGGCCCGCCCTCCTGGTCCTGTTGGCATTCGGCGGCGTGTGGCTCTTGAACGGCCGGTCGTTCTCGGCGATCGGCTCCGTGGCGGCGACGGGCGGGCTGGTGTTCCTGCTTCTGGCGGCGATGGTAGCCGGGCTGATCCTGTACCTCCGCAACCTGCTGGCCGTACCGATTGCGGTGCGCGAAGGGCTAGGCGTGCGGGCTTCCATACGCCGCAGCAAGACGCTTTCGGCGGGGGCCAAGGGCAAGCTGTTCCTGGTACTGCTGATTGCCGGAGCCCTGTACATGGTGATGGGCATTCTGCTGGCAACGATGGTTTTCATCCTGGTGATTGCCACCCGAAGCAGCGGCGGACACCTGCTGCTAACCGAGATCGTGACGCTCGCCGTGGTGTTCGCGGGCTACACCGTGATCTCGCCGGTGATCCTGATCGGGATCACGCTGGTGTACTTCGACCAGCGGGTGCGCAAGGAGGCGTTCGATGTGGCGGTTCTGCTGGGGGATGAGTCGGCGCCGGGCGACGGCTCCGGCCGGGGAACGATGGCGGAGCCATCCCTGGCGGAACCACCTGTGGCGGAGACACCTTCTGCGGCGCCACTCCTGACGAAGCGAGGCGGCGTGGAGGCGGCTGCGGAGCCGATGGCAGAGCCGCCGGGAGGAGCCTCGGGCCTCTGAAATGACGCGACGGATTTCCCATGGCAGCGCGCGACGTCCACGCTCGCACAACGCGGTGCCGGTACTTGCACTCCTGGCGGCATACCTGCTGCCCTGCATGGGCCAGGTGCAGGAGCGATCGCGGGCCGACCTGCGCGCTGAGATCGCGCAGATGCAGGATGTCGTGCGCGGGTGTGCCTCCGCAGCCAGCGTTTGCAAAGCGGCGAATGCCCCTGCCGATGGGACCGTGGCAGCGGACGGCGCGCGGCCCAGCTTCGCCATGCGGTGGGATTGGCTTCGCGAGGCACTGGAGACAGCGAGGACGGCCAAACCGGACGACCGGCAACGCGCCATGGACGCAAGCGCGGCTCGGCTGGGGGAGATCGACCGCAAGATCGCGGGGCCGGAGCGGGATCCGGCAACAGACTTTCGCAAAGCACGCTCCACCGCGGACGGTGTTCTGGCAAGGCCGGAGTTCGGCGCCGTGGCACCGCCCTCGTGGTGGGACCGGCTGGTGGCCAGGTTCTGGCGAGCCATCGGGAGGTTGTTTGCGGGTGTAGGCCAGCTGGGCACCCGCGCACCGTGGATCGGTGTAGCCATGGAGTGGATATTCTTCCTGGGTACGGCGTTGGGCCTGCTGTTTTATGTGCGGAGAAACTTCCAGCGGCAGCGGCTTGCAGCGACCCTGCGCGGCGACCAGGCAAAGCTGGGAGCCTGGGACCGGGAGGCGACGGACTGGGCGACGCTGGCCGAGCAGGCGAGCCGCGCCGGAGAGTGGCGCGAGGCGGTGCACTGCCTGTACTGGGCGGCGATCGTGCGCCTGGAGGGCCGTCGCGCGTGGCGGCACAATCCGGCGCGGACACCGCGGGAGTACGTCCGGCTGCTGCAGCCGGGATCACCGCAGCGGGAGTCGCTGGGCAGCCTGACGAGCCTGCTGGAGCGGGTGTGGTATGGTCTACGGCCCGCGGAGGCGGCAGACTACCTGCGTGCGCGACGTTGGTTTGAGCGGCTGAGCGAGACGGGAGACGGCTCCTCCGGTTCGGCTGGCACCGGGCTGCGAAGCGAGCTGCTGCCTGGTACAGGAGCGAGCGAGCGGGCATGAGCGCGGCGGGCACAAGCGTGATGGATATTCACGGCGACCGCAAGCTGCTGGCCTGGCTCCTGGGCGGCGTGGTGTCCTTGATCGTGGTGATCGCGCTGTTCACTCCACGGCAAACCGAAGAGGACAAGCGCCCCACGACCAGCAACACCGGGCCGCAAGGTGCAAGGGCAGCGTTTCTTACGCTGCAGGGGATGGGCAGGACGGCGGTGCGCTGGGACGAGCCCACCACGCGCATGGCGCGGCTGGACGCAGCGCATACCACGCTGGTGCTGGCGGAGCCTACCATTCCCCTGGAGGACCGGCAGGCGTTGGCAGCCGAGTTGAACTCGTTCATGGCTCGCGGCGGCCGGGTGCTGCTGACCGGCTCCGCGTGGCGCGCCAGCCTGCTGCCGGGCGGCAGGACGGACGCGCCCGGCAAGCTGGCGCCGGGCACCTGCGAGACCACCCCGGAGGGCCCGGGCGAGCTGGCGGCGGCGGGCTCGGCGGAGATGGAGTACGCCGGCACCTGGGCCTCGGAAGGGCCGCAATTTCGCGTGGAGCAGCGCTGCCTGGGCAAGCCGGTGGTGGTGCGGTACCCCGTGGGCGCGGGCGAAGCGGTGTGGTGGACTTCGGCCACTCCGCTGACCAACGCCGGGCTGAAGCGCGATGCGAACCTGCGGCTCTTGCTGGCGAGCGTAGGTGAAGGCCGGGCGGTGCTCTTCGACGAATACGGCTTCAGCGATCACGCGAAGGCCGCTCCGGGGAGCTTCGATACCCGGCCCCTGTGGGTAATGTTCTCCCAGTTCGTTCTGCTTTTCCTGCTGCTGGTCTGGAGCTTCAGCCGCCGCAAGGGACCGCTGCGGATGCCGGTGACGGTGCCACGCTCGTCGCCGGTGGAGTTTACCGCGAGCATGGGAGGTCTCTACGCGAAAGCGCGGGCCACGGAACCCGTGATCGAGGCGGCCCAACGTCGGCTGGAACGCGTGCTGATGAGCGAAGCGGGGCTGAGCCGAGAGACGGTGCGCGGCGGCGCGGATGCCATTGTGGAGACGCTGGCGATGCGCTTTGGGAGCGAGCCGGGCGGCTGGAACGAGCTGAGAATTCACCTGGAGCAGGCCCGTTCGGCGGAAAGCGGAGTGGGTGGGGAAACGCTGTCTTCCGGCGATGCGCTGAGACTGGTGCGCGCGATGGCGAGTGATGAGGAGCGGCTTCGTGCGATGCTGACGTCTGGAACAGGGACACCGGGTAGCGGGGCGCAGGCGGAAGCTGCGAGTGCAGAAGACAAACGTCTGGTGGGAGCTGAGAGGTGAGATGAGCGAGTTGGGAGTGGCAGAGCAGGAGGGTAGCGGGGCTGCGACGCAGGCGGCAGAGGCCGTGTCCGGGATCAGTGCGGCGGCGGAGCTCTTCGCGCGCGGACAGGAACAGATCGGGCGCGTGATCGCCGGGCAGGAAGAGGCCGTGGCGCAGGCGCTGATGACCACCTTGTGTGGCGGGCATGCGCTGGTGGAGGGCGTTCCCGGGGTGGCGAAGACGCTCGCGGTCAAGACGCTGGCGCGCTTCCTGGCGCTGGATTACCGCCGTGTGCAGGCCACCCCGGACATGATGCCGGCGGACATTCTGGGCACCAATGTGTTTTCGCCGCCCTTTGGGGACAAGCCGGGTGACTTCGAGTTTCACAAGGGGCCGGTTTTCACGCAGTTTCTGCTGGCCGATGAGATCAACCGCATGCCGCCGCGCACGCAGGCGGCGCTGCTGGAGAGCATGGAGGAGCGGCAGGTGACGGCCGATGGCGAGACGCACACGCTCGATCCGCTGTTCACCGTGTTCGCGACGCAGAACCCGGTGGAGTTCGAAGGCACCTACCCGCTGCCGGAAGCGCAGCTCGACCGTTTTCTGCTGAAGATCAAGATCGGGTATCCGGAGCTTGCGGACGAGCGGACAGTACTGGAGCGGCACCATGCGGCGCATACGGCAACTGGATTAGCCGATACGCCGATCGAGCCGGTTGCGTACGAGCTACTGGTGCGAGCGCGCGCAGAGATTCGCGCGGTGCGCATGGAGCCGGCGATCTTCGACTACCTGCTGGCCGTCGTCCGGCGCACACGGGAGTGGCCGGCGGTGAGCCTGGGAGCGAGCCCGCGCGCGGCGGCGAGTCTTCTGCTTGTCGCCAAGGGCTATGCGGCGCGCGAGGGGCGGGACTTCGTGATCCCCGACGACGTGAAGGAAGCGGCCGTACCCGCGCTGCGGCATCGGCTGGTGCTGCGGCCCGAGGCGGAGTTGGAGGGGTTCGATACGGACCGCGTGGTGCGGGATATTCTGGCGGCTGTGCAGGTGCCCAAGTAGGTGTATGACTCGAGCGAGCATATCCATCTGGCATCGGCCCCTCAGTAGAAGGACGCTTACCGCGCTGGTAGGACTTCCTTGTTGTGCGCTCGTTCTGCTTTGCGCATGGCCATATCTACAGTCCGTCTTACGCTGGCTGACGCACCGCAGTGCAAGCTGGCATTCATTCCACGTTGCTCTTCCGTTTGCATGGACACAGACAAGTGCGAGATGGGGAAATGAGTTGTCGGTAGAAAAGCCAGTTCCCTTCTTCGTCCGTCCCGACGCGATGTTCTCGGCCAGCAGATCGGAACTGCCGTCGGAACGGGTGCAAGATGTCCAGGCAAGATGGCTGCACATTCATGAGCCTGTCTCGCCTACCGAAGAAGTTGCGGAGGACGACACTTTCGTGGACATCACTGGGCAGCCGCTGCTTTGCTTCAAGACAAGTCTTGCGAGGTTTCACACGATGAGCCTCGATTGCCGATCAAAGGACGCACGGTGGTCCGTCCGGTTCATGGGAACGCGAGGGGAACAGAATCAAGCGCAACTTATGCTTACGGAAATGCTGACTCAAGAGCACAAAAAGCTCTGATGCAGACCCTCCTCCCACAACCCGCAAGTGCGACGGCCCGGCCCATTGGCCGCGCCGGGCGGTGGTGGCGGTTCGGGATGACGCCACTGGCGATGGGGCTGTTCGCGGCGGGGTTCCTGATGGCGGTTCCGGCATTTCGGCACCCGCAGGCAATCTGGTTTGTGCCGGCGTGGGATGGCCTGCTGCTACTGATCTGGATCGTCGAGGCTGTGCGGCTGCCCGCGCCGGAACGGCTTACGGTGACGCGAGCCTTCCTGGATTCGCCGCAGCTGGGGCAAGACACGCGGGTGGAGCTGACGGTGCGGCTGGAGGCCGACAGCGTGCTGGACCTGCGCTGTGTGGATGACCTGCACGCCGCGCTGGTGGGCAAGCCGCGCGAACAGAGGCTCCCACTGTACCCGCGCGAGGATGTGGCGAGCGTGACGACGGTGTGGCCTCGGGAGCGGGGCGACCACGCCCTGGGCAGGGTGTACCTGCGGTACCGGGCAGGATACCGCGGGGCGCTGGCCGAGCGCTGGTGCGCGGCGCTGCCGGTGAACGCGCCCGGTGCGGGCGCGCGGACCGAAGCTCCCCTGCACGCGGCCGAGCCGGTGAAGACGTCGCGAGGACGCGCCCTGCGGCGGTCTGGGAGCGTGGTGCTGGCCTGCGCCGCCGTGCTGACGGGTTTTCTCCGGGTCCGCCATGCCTGGGTTGAAGGTCTGGTGATGACCGGGCTGGTCGCGGCGGCGGTGTGCCTCTGGATGTGGGACAGGCGAGCCAGAAAGGCCGAAGCAGCCGCCGTGGCGCAAGCGTATGCGCGGCAGGCGTCGCGTGCCCAGCGGGTGCGGGTGTTTCCGGCACTCGAAGAGGCGCGCGACCGGACTCAGTTCTTCCTGCAGCGGGCGCGGCAGATTGCGCAGGAGAAGCGGCGGCTGCGGCTGCGGGGCGTGGGCCGCGACTTCGAAAGCCTGCGCGACTACCAGCCTGGCGATGAGCTGCGCAACGTAAGCTGGACGGCCACGGCGCGGCGCGGAAAGCCGGTGACGCGGCAGTTCACGGTGGAGCGCTCGCAGCAGGTGTGGGTGGTTCTCGATGCAGGCCGGCTGAGCGGCACGGCGCTGGAGCTGAAGCGCGGCGGGGGCGAGTTCGTTGCGGAAACCGAGGCGGAGCGCGACCGGGCGCACCGGCTCACGGTGACGCAACTGGATCAGGCAGCCACGGCGGCGGCGATGCTGGCGCAGGTGATCGACCAGTCCGGCGACAAGGTTGGGATGATGGCCTATGGGCGTGGCATTCAGCAGCTGCTCCCGGCCGGCCAGGGGGCCGGGCACCTGCGGATGATGATCGACCTGCTGAGCCGCACCCGGAGCGAGCGCGCGGAGGCGGACCACCTGCAGGCCATGGCGCGGCTGCGGAACGTGCAGCGGCGGCGGGGGCTGATCGTGTGGGTGACGGAGATGGCTGACCAGGCGGGGCGGCCGGAGATCGTGGCGGCGGCCGCGGAGCTGGTGCGGCAGCATCTGGTGGTGCTGGTGCTGTTGAAACACCCGGAGCTGGAGACCATGGCAGCGCGAGTGCCGACGACGCGCGACGAGATGTACGTGAGCGCCGCGGCGCAGGAGATGTTGGAGCGTCGGCGCGAAACGGTGGCGCTGCTGGAGCGGCAGGGGGTGCTGATCGTGGAAACCAGCGCGGAGGAAGCAGGGGTGAACGCGATCGGGAAGTACCTGCAGGTGAAGGCGGAGGGGCGGCTGTAAGGGCCATGCTCACGTTCGAGTTTCACTCGGGTAAAGCGGCGTCCAACTTTCGCAAGCATGGCGTCTCGTTCCGCGAGGCCGCTTCTGTGTTTGGCGACCCACTTGGATCACACCTGCGCGACGATCAGCACTCATGGGATGAGGAACGCTGGATTGTGGTGGGTGAATCCGACCGAGGCCGTCTGCTGTTTGTCGTTTACACTCGGGTGGACTCCACCGTGCGACTGATTGGCGTGCTGCCCGCGACTGCGGAGGAGCGACGCGAATATGAAGAAGACGTTTGAAGAAGACCCCTTGGCACCCCGCCCGAATCTGGATTTCAGCAAGGGGATACGCGGCAGGTATGCAGCAGAATACAAGCGCGGCAGCATTCTGGTTCTCCTAGAGCCTGACCTGACAGCAAGCTTTCCCGACTCCGAGTCGGTCAATGCTGCGCTTCGATCCGTCATCGCATCCCGGGCAAGCGCAAGACCAGCAAAGGCATAGCTATGGCGAATGGCTGCTGGCCGCCTTTGCTCTTTCCCCTGCGTCGGCCAGCACGCGTCCGCCTTCGCCGAGCCACCAGCACAGGCCGGTGAACAGAACAGCGCAGAGCGAGAATTTGAGCGCCATGGGGGCATGGCCGGGGTCGAGGAAGGCTTCCAGGCAGCCGGCCACGAGCAGCAGCGGGATGGTGCCGCTGACCAGCTGCACGGCCTCCTGGCCGGCGAGGGCGACGGACTCGCGGCGGCGCAGCATGCCGGGGAAAAGGATTCCGGCACCGAGGCGGAGTCCGGCCGCGCCAGCGAGCATGATGCTGGGCAGCTCCAATGCGCCATGCGCCGCGACGAAGCTCCACAGGCTGAGCGACATGCCGTGCTGGGCACAGACGGTGGCTACCAGGCCAATCTCCAGGCCGTTAAAGAACAGGAACCATAGCGTGCCCAGGCCCGCAAGGAGGCCTCCGGCAAAGGTGTAGAAGCAGACCGCGATGTTGTTGGTGGCGATCGCGGACGAGGCCTGCGGCTCGGAGCTAAGGATGCTGTCGGTCCACATCTGGTGGTGGTTGATCTTGTCCATCATGGCGGGGCCGAGCAGCATGGGACCACGCTCCGGGTGAAGGGCGATCAGGAGGGACGAAAGCAGGGCTCCGAAGACGAAGATGCCGGTGGCCAGGGCAACATAGCCTGAAAGCCTCCGCAGCAGGCGCGGGTAGCCGTGCGCGAAGAAGCGCCACAGGCCGGCGAGCGAGGTGCGACGCCCAGCGTAGACGAAGTTGTGAGCGCGGCTCACGAGGCGGTTGAGGTACTGTTCGAGTGGACCGGGGGCGGCTTCGCTGCGCACGGCGCTGAGGTCGGAGGCAGCCTGGCGGTAAAGCAGGCCCAGTTCACGCAGATTGGCGCTGGGCAGGGAGCGAACGCCGGCCGATTCAACCTGGCGCAGCAACACGTCGAGCCGGTTCCAGTTATTCTTGCGGTTGTCGATCCAGATGGTTGACGGCATAAGGCTGGAGCACAGGCGAAAACGATGGGCGCGTTCGCACGGCAGAACTTTTCCGATCAGCTTCATATTGACACGCCGGAAGGCGTGGCGCTGCGCTTTCCCGTAGCCGGGATCGGCAGCCGCGGCATCGCCGTCATCGTGGACCACCTGATCCAGGGCGCAATTTACTTTCTGATCGGGCTGGGGATGGTTCTGTGGGGCGAAGCGGTCAACCCGTCGGGCTCAGCTGCGCATGCATCCAAGGGTCTCGACACGGCGGGCAAGTGGTTCGTGGCCGCAATCGTTTTTGTGCTGTTCTGCCTGTGGTGGGGCTACTTCGCGCTTTTCGAGGCCTTCTGGCAGGGGCAGACGCCCGGCAAGCGGCTGTTGAAGCTGCGGGTGATCAAGGATGCGGGGCGGCAGATCACACTCTTTGAGTCTATGGCGCGCAATCTGCTGCGCGTGGTAGACCTGCTGCCAAGCTGGTATCTGGTGGGGGTCATCACCATGGTCTGCAACCGGCGCAACAAGCGGATCGGCGACCTCGCTGCCGGAACCATCGTGGTGCACGAAGCGCACGAGGAGCAGCCGATCGTGGTGGGCGGCGGCACTTTCATCACGCAGCCAGCCCAGACGCCGGCCAATGCCTGGGCTATCTGGCGCGCGCGGGACGCAGCGGCGGCGGGTGCACTCTTCCCTGCCGATGCGCTGGCGCGGCTAGGGGCGAACGACCTGCTGGTCATCGACACCTTCTTTGCGCGGGCGCTGGACCTGCCGATGGACACGCGCGAGACGATGGCGCAGCGGATTCTAACGAACCTGTGCGGCAAGATGGACGTACCGGTTCCGGAGGGTCCTCCGGAGCGCGCTCTGGAGGCAATCCTGGGCGGGCTGCGGAGCGGCGTGGGACGTTTCTGAGCGCTCCTCCTGCCGACGGATCCCCGCGCTAAGGACTTGTGCCGACGCAAGCTTCTCTAGCGGCTTAGAGCCACTTCAGGTTTCGTCAACTCTGCCGCTCCGAACCTGTTGCCGGGGATCCATGTCTCGCCTTCGGTGAGCGGCCTGATGCGGTGGGCAAGGCCTTCGCGGCGTGCGGCGGCGAGCAGCCGGGGTAACGGCTCGGACATGGGCTCGCGGCCGAGACGGAAGCTGCCGTAATGCATGGGGATCAGGGTGGCAGCGCCGAGATCCTGGAAAGCTTCAAGCGCTTCTTCGGGGCTGGTGTGAACGGCTCGGTAGCTGTCCGGGAAGTAGGCTCCGATTGGGAGCATCGCAATCTCGGGACGGAGACGACGGCCGATCTCAGTGAAGCCGCTGAAGCGGGCTGTGTCACCGGAATGGTACAGCGTCGGCACGGATGGGCCCGAGAGCACATAGCCGCCGAAGCCCCGATGCGTGTCGCGGAACAGGCGCGCTCCCCAATGCTTACAGGGAGTGGCGGTAATGGTGAGGGTGACTCCGGCAGCGGGCCGGGAAGCGGATTCCTTCACCCCATTCGGGAAGGACAACACGGAAGAGGGCCTGGCTGGCGAGGGAGAAAGCGGCAGGGACAAGCTGGTGGACTCCCACCAGCGGAGTTCCGTGATGCTGCGGAAACCCAGGCCGGCCACGAGGTCCGCTACGCCGTCAGGGACGATGACGACGGGGGCCGGCAGGCCGCGGCGGTGCATCTCGCGGGTAACGGCGCGCAACGAGGGCCGGTCGAGATGGTCCATGTGGGCGTGCGTGAGCAGCACGGCGTCAACGCGCGGCAGTGCGCCCACCAGCACTCCGGCGCGGCGCTGGCGGCGCAGCAGGACGAGCCGCGTGGAGAAGACCGGATCGATCAGGACCCCCAGGCCGGCGGTCTGGACGAGGAACGAGGAGTGCCCGATGAAGGTCACCGAGGTCTCCTCGATTGCTGCAACGGGCATGAGCCGTGGTTCGCCGCTGAGCGGCTGCTGGTGGCTTTCGCGGACCAGATGGTAAAGCTGGGCGAGCTTGCGGAGCGGAAAGGGGAAACTGCGGGCCATCTAGACAGTGGATGAGCCTGCGGCCCTGAAGGACGCAGCGGGTGGTTCCTGCCCGCTCCTGCTCTAACCTAGGCGGAAGACTCTGCATCTTAGAGCCGAGAGTTAGTCTGAACGCCTGGGCCGAGGAGAACCGGAAAATGGCTGAACCCGCAACCGTGTCAGCAAAAACTGCGGACCCCAAGGATCACACCATCGCACACGTCGATCCGCTGGCGCAGCGTGTCTGGGACCATGTGTCGGTGACCCCCATGCACAACTTGTGGGACTTTCAAGGCGCTTCGGCGGCGGTTGTCATGAAGCGCACCTTCAAGTCATTTATTGACGACAACTTGGTGTCACGCGCGGCAGAGCTTGGTTATTACTTCCTGTTCGCGTTGTTTCCTACACTGGTGTTCGCGTCGAGCATCATGGGCCTGGCCGCGAAGCGGGCTTCGGCGGTCTACAGCGCAATGCTGGAATACCTCGCCATCGTCATTCCACACTCGGCGTACCAGATGGTGATCGACACATTCAACCAAACCACGCAGGCCAGCAGCGGCGGCAAGATCGCCTTCGGCCTGGTATTTGCGCTGTGGTCGGCGAGTGTGGGGTTCGGTGCGATCCAGGACACAGCCAACATCGTCTACAAGGTGAAGGAAACACGGCCTTACTGGAAGGCGAAGCTCGAAGCGATGCTGGTCACGCTCATGCTCAGCCTGGTGATCGTCATGACGCTGGGCGTGCTGCTGGCATCGGATTTTACGGTGAAGCAGGTGCGTGGCCTGCACCACCAGCACTACGTGATGCTGGGTGAAGTGGGAACGGTGAAGCTGCTGGCGTGGGTGCTGGTGCTGCTGCTGTTGATGTTGCTGTTCGCCATCATCTATTACTACGCGCCGGACGTAAAAAACAGCCACTGGCGCTGGTTCACGCCGGGGGCGGCCATCGGGATCATCGGCTGGATTGCCGCTTCTCTGGGGCTGCGCGTGTACCTGCACTACTTCAACAGCTACTCCGCGACATACGGATCGCTGGGCGCGGTCATTATCCTGCTGACGTGGTTCTACATCACCGGACTGATGCTGTTGCTGGGCGCGGAAGTGAACTCGGAAATCGCCGCGGCCGTGGCCGAAAAGACGCTGAAGGAGCAGGGCGCGATCCCGCAACATGCCAGCACCGATCACGATCATCCGATTCAGTGTTCCGAAGCGATGCACAATTAATGAACGAAGGTGCGGGAGCAGGTGGAAGGTTGTGTGGTTTGGCTGAACAGTATGCCGGCGGCAAGGGTGGCCTGAGCCATGCCTGAAGGCGACACAATCTATCGCAGTGCCCGTGCGTTGCAGAAGGCCCTTGGCGGCAAGGTGGTCACAGCGTTCGAAGCGAACGTGGCTACGCTGGCCAGCGTAAACGATGACAAGCAGCTTGCGGGACGCACAGTGGAGAAGGTGGAGGCGCGCGGGAAGTGGTGTTTGATCCACCTCTCCGCCGGCGCGGCTGCGCATCAAGCCGAGCCTCTGATCCTCGTGACGCACATGCTGATGTCGGGCTCGTGGCACATCTACCGCACGGCGATGGGCAACAACGGCGTGGCGGAGACGTGGTGGATGCCGCGCAGCCGTATGCGTTGCGCGATTGAGTGCGGCGACTTTGTGGCGGTGGCGTTCAATGTGCCGGTCGCGGAGTTCCACACGGAGCGCTCGCTTGCCAGGTACTCCCAAATACCCAAGCTGGGCGTGGACGCGCTGGGAGACGGGTACACCGTGGCCCAGGGCGTGGCGGCGCTGCGAGCGCGGGCTACTTCGCACCCCGACGAGGAGATCGCCGTAGCGCTGCTGAACCAGCGTGTGATTGCGGGGCTCGGCAATGTGTACAAGAGCGAGGTGGCGTTCGCAGCGGGCGTCAACCCGTTCCGCGCCCTGCGCACGGTTACCGGGCGCGAAATGGAAGTGATGGCCGAGGTCAGCGCGAAGTGGCTGCGCGCCAACGTGAACGACGGCAAGGATGGAACCGGCGTGCTGGGGAACGGCATCGTGACCTACAGCGGCAACCGGCGCACCACCAACAACATGAACGCGGGCGACCGGCTGTGGGTGTACGGCCGGCAGGGCCAGGAGTGCCGACGCTGCGGCGCGCTGGTGCAGATGCGCAAGCAGGGCGAGCAGGTGCGCTCGACCTACTGGTGCCCCTCGTGTCAGCCGCGGATTGCGGCACCCGGCCAGAGCGAAGCAGCGCCGGTGGGCCGGCAAGTGAAGGTGCTGGGCGGCCGCCGACGTGTGGGTTGTTGAGGCTCGAAGTCAGACACGCGCAGATCCTGTCCTGCTGGGGGTGAGGGCGGCGGCGCGAATAGGGCGCCGCTCCCATCCGGCCCACGTGCAGCGATGCCCTCAGGAGGTTGCGTCGTATTCTGAAGGTAGTGCAACACTCGATGTCAGCCAGGATGTCAGCCAGGATGTCGGTCAGGATGTCGGCCAGGGACCAGCGGTCTCGCTTCGGTGGATCGCGTCCTGGCACCACACACTGGTCTGCGGGACTTGCTACGGCGCTCCTGGCATGCTTCTTTCCCGTGCCGGCCCACGCGCAAACCGAGTGTCGCGCGCTGCGGCACTTCACCTTGCCGGCCTCCCAGATCGGGTTGCCGACGACCGGCGCCGCGGTCACTTCGGCGCATGAGGCTCATCAGGGAAGAGAGCCGTTCTGCAGGATCACGGGCCGTATCCATCCGGTCGATGCGGACGCCGACGACATCCGCTTCGAGCTGAACCTGCCGGAGCCTTGGAACGGCAAAGCCGTCCACTTCGGCGGGGGCACCTTCGACGGTTACCTGAAGCCTGCGGACGGTCGCGGGCGAACGGCCGTGGGACTGAAAACGCTGACCACGCCACTGGGCCGAGGCTTCGCCACATTCGGCTCCGACGGCGGCCATCACCGCAATTACTTTCCCTTTCCGGATGCCGTCAACGCGCTGAACGCGAAGTTTGCGCGCAACGCGGAGCAGCAGCGCAACTTCGCCGGCGACGCGGTCAAGAAGGTTCATGATGTGGCCGTCGCGCTCCTTGTGGCGCATTACGGCAAAGCTCCGAGCCGGGTGTACTTCGCAGGCGGTTCGACAGGAGGCCGCGAAGCCCTGCGCGCCGCCGAGCGCTACCCGCAGGACTACGACGGCGTGCTCGCCGCCTATGCGGCATGGAACCAGATTGAGCTCGACCTGCAGTTCATTCGCACCGCGCAGGCGCTGTACGCCAAGGGGGGGTTTCTGAGCGTCTCCAAGACCAAGCTGATCGCGCACGCCGTGGAAAAGGCGTGCGATGCCGCTGATGGTCTCAAGGACAAGATCATCTCCAACCCGGACGCGTGCCATGTACCAGCGAGCAGCTTTCGCTGTGCGGATGGCAGAAGCCACCACGGCTGCCTTTCCGACGCGCAGTTGCATACTCTGGAGGTCTTCGCCACGCCGCAACGCACCGTAATGTCCGTATCGCACGGCATCGACAGCATGCCCGGCTATAACGTGCTCGCGGGGGTAGACCTCACCGGCGCCATGGGCCTGCTGCCGTTTCCGCTGCACAGCCCGATCTTTCTTTTCAACTCCTTCGGCTATGTCATCGGGGATGACGTGCTGCGCAACTTCCTCAGCGTCGGCCACCACTACAACGCGCTCCACTTCGACACCACGACCGGGCAGTCCTACAACGATGAGCTGCTCATTGAAGGCCGCGAGATCGACGCGACCGACACCAACCTGCAGCGCTTCCTCGCCAAAGGCGGCAAGCTCCTGCTGGTGCACGGAAGCCGCGACAACATCATCCCAACAGCCTCCACGATCGACTTCTACCAGAGGCTGCAACGCACCATGGGCGCGGAGGCGGTGGCCAGCTTCGCGCGGCTCTACATCATTCCCGGTTTCGGCCATGGCGACGGCCGCTTCGACGCCGGTTTCGACCCGATCGGCGTGCTGGACGACTGGGCGGACCGGGGCGTGGCGCCGTCCACGCTCACGGTGACTGACAATCACAATGGACGCACCCGTCCCCTGTGTGAGTGGCCTATGTACCCGCGCTACAACGGGACAGGCACGCCAAAAGCCGCAGAGAGCTTTACGTGTACCGCACCGGGCAAGGACGCGGCGAGCGGCATTCTCACTATGCAGTAGCGGTTCCTGTGAACACAGCCTCGGCAGAATGTTGCGCGCAACACGGTGCGTGGCTCGGCGTTTATCTAAAGGCACGGCGAAAGCAGCAAGCGCCTGCAGGAGGTAACACCATGAAGCTATCCGACATCACCGCGAAGCTTACATGCAGCATCCGCAACCTGAATGGGAAAGCAACCCGCGTTCTGGCAGCCGCAGCGCTTGCCGGAGCCGCCCTCGCGGCCGCACCAGCCGCGCAGGCTCAACACTTCGCCATCGGCGTGCAGTTTGGCGGCCCGCGCTACTACGCGCCGCCCCCGCCTCCGCCACGATTTATCGAACCCGGCTACGGGTATGGCTATGGTCCCGGTCCCGGTCCCGGTTACTGGGAGCATCGCCGCTATGAAGAGCTGCGCCGCCAGGAGGAGTGGCGGAGGCATGAGTGGTTCCGTCATCACGATGGCTTCTACGGCCCCCGCTACTAAGCCCACCTTGAAATCGAACGTTCGCATACGAAGCCGCCCGCTCCACTGGGGCGGCTTCTGCGTTGTACTCATGTCAGAGGCTCGTAGTAGCGCAGTGAGGGCTCGGCGCAGCTGACGCACAGGCGCTCGCCATCACGGTCGGTAAAGCGATCGAAGTTTACCCCCTCGCCGCAGCGTGGGCACACCAAGCGCTCGCCCTTGTAGCCGGGAAACTCGCTGGGCGGCAGCGGCACGCGCACACGCACTTCGCCGAACAGGTCCCTATCGGGCAGCTCGCGATAGGCGCGCATCTGCTGCTCGCCTTTCGGCAGCTCCGGACACAAGCCGCGCGCGAGTTCCTTGGAGCTTTCCAGCGCGACGACGCGCAGCCCCTCGTAGTCGCCAGCGCCCAAGGGGCGGTTCAGATCGACGAACGTGGCGGCCATCTTGCCCCAGTCGCGCAGCTTGAGCGCGCGTTTGCCTACAC
Source organism: uncultured Acidobacteriaceae bacterium (assembly GCA_964246235.1). Lineage (GTDB taxonomy): Bacteria > Acidobacteriota > Terriglobia > Terriglobales > Acidobacteriaceae > Granulicella. The sequence continues at coordinate 21,491 of CAXTPR010000010.1, read as the reverse complement.
GCGCGCCGCTGCACACCCCAATGGCGTCCGTCGCGCAGCGGTCGATCTCGCAGAAGACGACCAGGCGCTTGCGGTCCGGGTTGATCTCGCCGCTCGCGAGCGTGCGCTTGCGAGGCTCATGGACGCCCAGCCGCGCGAAGGCCAGCAGGGCCATGCGCACCCCGAGGACCTGGCCTGCGCAAAGGTGGCCATGGGCGCGCTCGGCTTCCAGCAGCAGGTCATCCAACTCATTGGCGGCGGCGATCATGTTTTTCATGCTACGCGCGAGCGGAAGCCTTGACGCCGAGAGCGCGAAGCACGCCAAGGGAACGCCACGGCTGCTTCGCGTTCCTGCTCGCTCGTGGCGCGCCTGGCGTTGAACCTTTCCCTGAACGCGCCTCCTGCATCCAATCAGCCGTATGGCGGACACTGAGGTTTCAGGGCAGCAGTGGTGGCAAACGGGCGTGATCTACCAGATCTACCCGCGCAGCTTTCAGGACACCGGCGGCGACGGCATCGGGGATCTACGCGGCATTACGGCTCGTCTGGACTACATCGCCGGCCTGGGCGTAGACGCTCTCTGGATCTCACCCTTCTATCCCTCGCCGATGGCGGACTTCGGCTACGACGTAGCCGACTACACCGGCGTGGACGCGCTCTTCGGCACGCTGGCCGACTTCGATGACCTGCTAGCTACCGCACATGGCAAGGGTCTTCGCGTGATTCTGGACTTCGTGCCAAATCACAGCTCCGATCTTCATCCGTGGTTCCGCGAGTCGCGCGCCTCGCGCGAAAGCCCCAAGCGCGACTGGTACCTGTGGCACGACCCCGCGCCGTACCCAGGGCTGCAGCCTGGCGAAGACACCCGGCCACGCAGCGTGCAATATCCCAACAACTGGATGTCGCACTTGGGCGGCCCGGCATGGACGTGGGACGCCGAAACCGAGCAGTTCTACTGCCACTCCTTTCTGAAGGAGCAGCCCGACCTGAACTGGCGCAGTTCCAGGGTACGCGCCGCGATCTATGCGGCTATGCAATTCTGGCTGGACCGCGGTGTCGACGGCTTCCGCATGGATGTGCTTTGGCTGCTCATCAAGGACGCACACTTCCGCAGCAACCCGCCTAACCCGGACTACCACGGAGACATGCACGATTACGCTGCCACGCTGCCGGTCTACACATCCGATCAGCCGGAAACGCACGAGATCGTGGCGGAGATGCGGACGATCCTCGATGGCTACCCGGACACACTGCCGGGGAGAAAGGAAACAGGGAACAAGGAGAAGGGGACGGAACCGAAGTCGCCCTCTTTCTTGTCATCCTTCGCCGAAGGCGGAGGATCTGCGTCTGCTCCTGCACGTGATCAACGGAGTCTCGCCTCTGGGCTGAGCAACCGTGTGCTGATCGGCGAAATTTACCTGCCCCTGCCGGAGCTGGTCCGCTACTACGGCATGCCGGAGAGGCCGGCGGCCGGTATGCGCGGCCAGCTTCAGGGCGCGAACCTCCCTTTCAACTTCCACCTCATCCAGACCGCATGGAACGCCGCAGCCGTCGCCGAGATCATCACCACCTACGAACGGCTGCTCCCTCCTGGTGCCTGGCCGAACTACGTGCTCGGCAACCACGACCAGCCGCGCCTGGCTTCACGCATCGGTGCGAAGCAGGCGCGTGTGGCGGCGATGCTGCTGCTTACGCTGCGCGGCACGCCCACGCTCTATTATGGCGACGAGCTGGGTATGGAGGACGTGCCGATCGCGCCCGGCCAGGTGCGCGATCCTGCCGAGAAGAATGAACCCGGCAAGGGCCGTGGCCGCGACCCAGAGCGCTCGCCCATGCTGTGGGTGAACGCACCCAACGCGGGGTTCACCACACCCGAGGCCACGCCCTGGCTGCCGCTGCAGGCGGACTGGCCGACCCGCAACGCGGCGGTGCAGCGCCAAGACAAGCGCTCCATGCTGACCCTCTATCGCAAGCTGTTGCACCTGCGCCGCCAGCATGACACGCTGCATGTGGGCGGCATAGCCGACATTGCCGCGAAGGGCACGCTGCTGCGCTATCGGCGCGTGGGCCTGGAGGAGGGCCACAGCAGCGACTTCCTGGTGCTGCTGAACCTGGGCAGCGAGGAGATCAAGACGCAGAGCCCCAAGGGGACGGTGGTCTTGACCACGCTGCTGGATGGCGAAGGCGCGGCGGTGGAGGGCGAGGTCACGCTGGAGGGCGGCGAGGGGTTGCTCATCGCGTTGGAGTAGGCAGAACGCATAAGCGTGAAAGTGGCTGCAGTATGCTTCTCGAATGCTTTTGCTTGAATCGGCTCCAGAGATCGTTGCGGGTGTTGCAGTTGAAGTCTTGGCCTTTACGGTCGCTGCCGCAGTCGTGTTTCGGGCCCTCAGTGGTAGGTTTCTGGTTCCGAAGCGCGAGATCATCCTTCCCAATCAACTCGGCGTCATCGTCCAAGCTGACAGCGTCGTTCGAGTGGCTCAGCCGGGGCCCTGCTGGATTCGCCCGCGACAGCGCATCATTCTTGTGGATGCACGACCCAAGCCACTCCAGATGCTTGGTGTGGACGTACTCGGCAGCGACTCTGCCGTTGTGCGCCTCAGCCTGAGCGGCGAGTACCGCACGGTGGACGCAGCCACGTACTACGCGAACAGCGCCAACGCGGCAGAGGCGCTTTACGTGAGGGTACGTCGCGCGATCCTCTCAGCGGCACGGCAACAAACCGGAGGTTCGATAGTGGGGTCTCCGGAGGTGTTCGCCGCACGCGTTCGCGAACGCGTGGCACCCCATGCCGAGCAGCTTGGCCTCGCCTTTCTCCAGCTTGAAGTTTGGGAAGCTTTGCCGATGGGCTTCCTGAGCCCTTCGACACAGCCCGAGATGGATGAGCCTTCTTCCGGGTTGGTGCAGTAACTCTGAGACAGGCCCATCGCGTGCTGCGCGACAACGTCGTAGATCACGGTGCTACCATTCCGTTGCCATGGACCGTCGCGATTTACTGAAGCTCTCGCCCCTTGCCCTTGCCTCCACCGTTGGTCACGTTGCGCTGGCGCGCGGCCAGGCGACGCCTATCCTGCCGCCTGCGCAGACCCAGCCGCACCCGAGCGCCGCAGAGGCGATCTTCAACGTACGTACGTTCGGCGCGACCGGCGACGGAAAGGCTGTGGACACGCCGGCTGTCAATAAGGCCATTGCGGCCGTGGCCGCGGCGGGAGGCGGCACGCTCTTGTTTCCGGCGGGAACGTACCTCTGCTTCACCATCCGCATGCTCAGCAACGTGTCGCTCTACCTGTCGCACGGCTGCACGATCCAGGCGGCGGACTCTCCCAAACCCGGCGAAACCAGCGGTTATAACGGCGGCACCTACGATGCGGCCGAGCCTAACGGTGCAGACAAGGTCTGGGAGCCCTACCAGGATTACGGCCACAACCACTGGCGCAACTCGCTCTTCTACGCCGAAGACCAGCACGACTTCAGCGTGACGGGGCCGGGGCTGATCTGGGGCAAGGGCCTTTCGCACGGCAGCCGCATTACCGAGATGCGCGGCGGCTACACGGCTTTCCAGGCCGAGCAGGCCGGCGTGGGGAACAAGACGTTCGCGCTGAAGAACTGCCGCAACGTCCTGCTGCGCGACTTTCAGGTGCTCAAGGGCGGACACTTCGCCCTGCTGGCCACCGGCGTGGACAACATGACGCTCGACAACCTCCTGATCGACACCGACCGCGACGGCTTCGATATCGATTGCTGCCGCAACGTACGCGTGTCCAACTGCACGGTGAACTCACCCTGGGACGACGCGATCTGCCCGAAGTCCAGCTATGCGCTGGGCTATGCGCGCTCCACCGACAACGTGACGATCTCGAACAATTTCGTGACCGGCACCTATGAGCTGGGATCGGTGCTTGCGGGCACCTGGAAGAAGTTCGGCCCGGATGTCCATCCGCCACGCAACGGCCGTATCAAGTGCGGCACGGAGTCCAATGGCGGCTTCCGCAACATCACCATCAGCGGCAACGTGATCGAAGGCTGCAAGGGCATCTCGCTCGAAACCAGCGATGGAGCCTACCTCGAAGATATCGCCATCACCGGCAACACCATCCGCGACTGCGTGGATGCGCCGCTGTTCTTGCGTCTGAACCGCCGCAACCGGGGGCCCAAGGAGACCATGCGGGCGGGCACGTTGCGGCGTGTCGTGATCGACAATCTGGTGAGCCACAATTCCAATGCGTCCACGGCGTCCATCCTTTCCGGCATACCGGCAAACGCGATCGAAAACGTGAAGATTTCCAACTGCTTCTTCGGTCATCTCGGACTGCCCAAGGACGCGCTGACCAACTGGGGAGAGCAGAGCACGCCCATGCCTGACTGGCACACGCTGCATGTGCCGGAGAATGAAGATGGCTACCCGGAACTGCTGCGTTTTGGGCCAACGCCCTGTCATGGCCTGTTCGTGCGCCACCTGAAGAATCTGGAGCTCTCGCACGTGGAGTTCGCGCCCTCCAACCTCGATCCACGTCCGGCGGTCTACCTGGAAGACGTGCATCGCGCCGACTTCTTAGCGGTGACCGCGCCGCCGCAGCCGAACTTCACGATGCACAACGTCACCGACTTGCGGATTTTCTGGTCCCGCGCCGCCAAAGATGCGACACTGGCCACGGCCAATGATCAAATGCTGTAGATAGAGGGTCGCCATGCCACAAGTCACACCATTTCTCTGGTTTAACAACAAAGCCGAAGAAGCCGTCGAGTTTTATCTTTCCGTATTCAAGAATGGCAAGCGTCTGGATACCGTGCGAGCGACGGAAGGCGGCCCATGGGCCAAAGGAACGGTTGTCACCATTCCCTTCGAGATCGAAGGACAGCAGTACATTGCGTTCAACGGCGGCCCGATGTACCCCTTCACGGAGGCGATCTCGCTGTCGGTTTTCTGCGCCACGCAGGACGAGATCGATTACTACTGGAGCGCACTCACCGCAGATGGAGGCAAGGAAGTGCAGTGCGGCTGGCTGAAAGACAAGTTCGGCCTGTGCTGGCAGGTGGTGCCCGCAAACATCGGCCAGCTGAGCCAGTCGCCTGCCGCCATGCGTGCACTCATGGGCATGATCAAGCTCGACATGGCGGCACTGGAGGCAGCGGCGGAAGCTAAATAGGTCTCGCGCAGATGGCCCGTGCTTTCCACTCGCATAAAGTAAAGGCTTGATGGCCGCTCGCCTCATCCTCAACGCGGACGATTTCGGCCTGACCCCCGGCGTCAACCGCGCCATCGGGGAAATCCACCAGGCAGGCGCCCTCACCTCCGCCACCCTCATGGCGAATGGACCGGCCTTCGACCACGCCGTGGCTGTCGCAAAAGCCAACCCGCAACTTGGCGTCGGCTGTCACATCGTCCTCACCGACGGCACTCCCGTCAGCCCGCCTGCGCATGTTCCAACCCTCCTCGGTCCGGACCGCAGGACGTTCCGCGCCTCCCTCCCGGATTTCCTCTTTGCGGTTCTTCGCGGCCGTGTCCGCGAAAACGAGATCGCCCGCGAAGCCGCCGCGCAGGTGCAGCGTCTTCAAACCGCCGGCATCCAGGTCACGCACCTGGATACCCACAAGCACACCCACATCCTCCCTGGGGTTGCGCGCCCTCTTCTCCTCGTCGCCGAGCGGGCCGGCATCCCGGCCATCCGCAATCCCTTCGAGAGCGGGTGGTCGCTGGCGATCGGCCACTCAGCTCCCATGCGTCACTTGCAGGTCCGCCTGATAGCGCAATTCCGGAACAGCTTTCAGGTCTTGCCGCAGATCCGCAGCGGAGCCGTCCTCACCCCCGACGGCACAATCGGCATTTCGGCCACGGGCCGCCTCGACGAGACTTGCCTTTACAAGCTTCTCGCCGCCATGGAGGACGGCCTCTGGGAACTCGTCTGTCACCCCGGCTACAACGACCCCGATCTCGACCGCATCACCACTCGCCTGCGCGGCACCCGCGATATCGAACGCCAGGCACTGCTTTCCGCGTTTGGCCGCAGCAGCAACAATCCGCAACTTCCCGGCCCCGAACTCATCCACTACGGAAAGCTGAGCTCCTCGCCTCGTCCATAATTCGTCAAGTCGCTAACCGGCTCATCCGCTATGAAAATCGGCATTACCTGCTATCCCACATACGGCGGCTCCGGCGTAGTTGCCACTGAGCTTGGCATCGAGCTCGCCGCGCGCGGGCACGAGGTTCACTTCATCACTTATTCGCAGCCCTTTCGTCTCACCGGCCGCGAAGCCAACATTCGTTACCACGAAGTCCCGGTCACCAACTACCCGCTCTTCGAGTACCCACCGTACGACCTGGCCCTCGCCACGCGCATGGCTGAAGTCGCCGAGCTGTACTCCCTTGACCTGCTGCACGTCCACTACGCCATCCCGCATTCGGTCTCCGCGCTGCTGGCTCGCCAGATGCTCGCAGGCCGCGGTGTTCGCCTGCCGTTTATCACCACCCTCCACGGAACCGACATCACGCTGGTCGGCCTTGACCGCAGCTATCTGCCCATCACACGCTTCGGCATCGAGCAATCCGATGGCGTGACCGCCATCTCGGCTCATCTGCGCGAGCGCACCCGCGAAGCCTTCGGCATCGCCCGCGAGATCGAGGTCGTCCGCAATTTCGTCAACTGCGATCTCTACGTGCGCAAGCCGGAGCTCGTCCGCGAGCAGCGACCCCGCTTTGCCCGCGAGGACGAGCGCCTGCTCGTGCATCTCTCCAACTTTCGACCGGTCAAGCGCGTCCTCGATGTCATTGAAGTCTTCGCGCGCGTTTCGAAGCAGGTTCCCTCCCGTCTGCTGCTCATCGGTGATGGCCCGGATCGATCCGCCGCCGAGTTCCTCGCCCGGCGTCACGGCGTTCTCGACCGCTGTCACTTCGTGGGCAAGCAGGACAATGTGCAGGAGCTGCTCGCGCTTTCGGATCTCATGCTCATGCCGAGCGAGATGGAATCGTTCGGGCTCGCGGCGCTGGAAGCAATGGCCTGCTGCGTTCCGTCCGTCGCGACCCGCGTCGGCGGCGTGCCGGAGCTGATCGAGTCCGGTGTCAACGGCCTGCTCTGCGACGTGGGCGATGTGGACGCCATGGCCGCAGGCGCGTTGTCGCTCCTCACCGACCCCGCCGCTCTGGAGCGCATGGCAGGGCTTGCCCGGCGCACCGCCCAGGACCACTTCTGCGCCTCCCGCATCATCCCGCAGTACGAGGCGTTCTACGCGCGTGTGATCGCCGGCGAACCCGATCAGGCCCGCTGACGGAACATGGCTCCGGATCGCCGGGCTTGTACGCATGCAGGCGCTTCGGCACGTTCCTCTGCGAGGGTGTCCTCTGGACCGGAAACTGCGCGTCTGCGGCTAGCAGCGGAGAGATCCCCTGTCGTAGACGGCGGCATTGCAAGCCCACCCCGAAACTGCGTAGTTACCGTCAAGGTGCTGAGACCCGCTTTCCGCTGGGTCTCAGCACGTTGACGGCCTATGCTCTCCACAGAGCCATGCGCGCAACGGTGCTCGAACCCGCTGCGCGGGTTCACGATTGTCACAGTGAGGACTTCCATGAAGAAGGTGATTCCGAACAGCCTCTCGGCTACCGCGTTCCTGCTGTTGCCTGCTGGCCTGCTGGCTCAGATGACCGGTACGTCGCACCCGGAAGCTCTCAACGACACCATCGCCATCACACCCACTCAGACCCAGCACTACGTCAAGCCGTCACCGGCCGTGCCTGCTGCTTCGACAGTGCAGACGGAAATGCCGCAGCCAGTCCTCGTGGAGCGAGTGCCGCCTCCAGCCACGCTCCCGCCTGCTTCAAGCCCCTACGTGCCCGACGAAACAGGCGGCGTCAGCCGCGCGGAGCTCAACGTCACCGACGACCCTACCAGCGGCGTGGTCATGGATGTGGCCTCCGCACCGCATGAACTTCCTGCAGGAACGCTGCTGCACACGCGCCTCGCAACGGAGGTGTCCACAGTCGCCACGGAACGCGGAGCAGTCTTCAGCGCACGTCTCCTGCAACCGGCGGTTCGTCAGGGCGAAGTTCTTCTGCCTGCCGGCGCCATACTCACCGGGCGTGTGGCTCAGGTGCATAGCGGCAACCGCATGCACGGTGGCGCGCTGATCCAGCTCGTCCCCGAATGGGTCACGTTCCCCGACGGAGCGCGGCATCGTCTGCAGGCGCAGGTCGTCGACCTGCCTTCCGTCAAGGATGCCAGTGTCAACGGCGAAGGCGTGATCCACGGCAAGACGAACGTCAAGGGAACCGCCGCCGGCGTTGGCCTCACCACCGCCAGCGCGACGGTGGCAGGCGCCATGATCGGCGGTGGCGTGGGAGCTGCGGTCGGCGCGACCGTCGGTGTTGGCGTGGCCACGGTCTGGTGGCTGCGGCACGAGCAGGAGCAGACCCTACCGGAGAACACGGAGATCGTCTTCAGCCTCAATCGTCCCCTGCTGGTCGAGCCCGGCACGCGGTAACATCTCTCCCCATCCCGACAGGTCTCTTCGTGGGCGATAGACGCGCGGCACTGCCGTTGCCGTTATCCTGGGTGACACCAAGCTCCCTTGACTTTGTTCGTAGCGACTCCAGCCCCTCGGGGAAATGCCCTAAGGGTGATCGCGGCGCCATCCGGAGCAAGTTCTCCCCGCGCCTGACCTGCAGCGCAGGTGCATAGGGCATGCTCGTTGAACCGCACGAACCTGTCGCGCGTATGGAACGGTATACGCGGCTAGACTGTTCCTGGAGCTCCCGGGCGCAGCAGCCACTTCAAGCGCAGCCGCCACTTTCAAGCGAGGAACGCCATGACATATCGCATCGCGCGCAACGGCGAGGTGTTCGGTCCCTATACCCTGGAGCAGGTCCAGCAGTATATGGCTTCCGGCAACATCGTCACCAACGATCTTGTGCAGGCCGAAGGTGCGGCGGAGTGGCTGCCCATCTCTCAGCTTTTCCCGCTGGCGTCCGTGGCGGAGCCGCCTGTCTCCAGCGCCGTCCCATCGCTTTATCCGGATCCGCCCGACCTGCCGTGGTGGGCGGCACTGCTGGCCGATGTGCTTTCCGGAGGGCTGTTCTTCACCGGCTGGAACATCTATACGTCGGCCTGGCTCAAAAAGATCGACTCTGCCTCGACGGCCCTGTACTTCTACATCGCGGAAGGGGTTCTGGCGCTGATCACCCTGTCGAGCACCTACCACAGCGTTGCCCACTGGATCTGGGGGGCGCCAGTCGTGTATGTGCCGCACTCGATCTCCGTAGGGCTGCTCACATGGACGATTCGCCTGATCGCGCGCTTTGTCTTCCGCACTGAGCTGCTCCGCCACTTCAACGGCCCGGAGCCCATCGGCCTGCGCCTCGACGGCTTCCTCACCTTCTTCTTCGGCGGCCTGTACTTTCAGTACAAGTTCAACGAAATCAACCGTCTCAAGCGCATGCTGCAGGTCAGCGTACCGGCAGTGTGACGGTGTGAGGATGGAAGTGCATAGCGAAAACCAAAGGGCCGCATCGGAGTGATGCGGCCCTTGGTCTGCGGACTACGTTTAGCTGGCAGCGCCAGCGGGCACCGGCTCTGCCGGAGCCGCTGCCGGAGCACTGCCCTTGGCATCGGCCCCGGGTTTGCGAATGTCGATGCCGCCCTTGAAGAATGCGCCATCCTCAATGCTGATGCGCGCCGCGATCACATCGCCGGTCAGCGAGCCTTCCGAGCGGATGTCTACCCGGTCGGAAGCCTGACAGTTGCCGCGGACCTTGCCGAGCACCACGATTTCGCGGGCGGAGATGTTGGCCGCGACCTGGCCGTTGCGGCCGATGGTGACGCGGTTGCCGGGCAGGGTGATGGCGCCTTCCACCTTGCCGTCGATATAGAGTGACTCGGAGCCGGAAAGCTCACCCTTGACGATGAGGCTCTTGCCGATTGTGGCCTGTTCCCCGGAGGGGACGGCACCGGGAGCGCCGGTGGGCGTGGGACGGGGCGTGGAGTCGAACGGCGGAGTGCTCGTGCTCACTGGCTGCACCGGGCGTGCTGGTTCGGGTGTTGCGGGCGCTCCGCTGCCGGGCTGATTCGGTTTCCACATACGATTGGGGTTCCTTTCCTCGCGCCGGAGGGGATCATGCGGGTGCTGTTGCTGTGTATCGTTCCTTCCATTCGCCTCATCTCCGGTTCTGCTTTCACGATACTATGCGTCGCGTTACAAAATTTCTGTGGAGTTCACGATTTGGACGCTCCTCAGTAGTAACCCCTGGCGGGTACTACATTGTGGCGGGTACTGGCTGTGGCGGAAAGTCACGATCAAGGCTCGTTCCCTTCGCCTTCCTCCACCAAGGAGACCGTGCCGACGACTTCGAAGGTTATGGGCTCCTTACCGGCCATCTGCAGGGTGGCGCGCATGGGGGTGCGCTGCCAGCGTGCAGGCGCGCAAACCGGGTGCGGCGCGTTTTCCTGCGGCCAGGGCGCGATGACCTTCTGCACCACCGCTCGGCGCGCCCCCAGTTCCGCCACCACTGCAACTAGACCGCCTTTGGCCGTTGTCGCGATGCCACAATAGGCCGCGTAGTCGCGGAACCAGACAGCTTCGCTGACTTCCGGGTCGAAGTCGGGCAGATGCAGCGCCGTGATGTGCCCGGTGCTGCGGTCGACCAGCAGCCATGGACCGGGTTGCCATGTCCAGCGCGGCGCCTCCGCCGGCAGGCTGTCGTTGATATGCAGAGCCCGCCGCACCACCAAGGAGCGGTCGGTCACGTCATGAATCTCGCCCATGGTCCACTCCTTCTGCTTCTCGTCCACGAACAGCGGCCGCACGCGCAGACTGGTGGCTTCTTCGCTCCTGTTTTCAGGGGTCGCTTCGGGCGGGGTGTAGGGCACCCGGCGCACCGGGCCGAAGGTGACCGTGTGCACCTTGGCCGGAGCGGCCGAGAGCGTGGCGCAAAGCCCGAAAACGAACGCAAGCGTCCGAATCCACTGCCGTCGCAGTGTACGAACCGGCCGGGGGTGGGTTGCTGGGGGAAGCGTCGGCATGCGCAGCAGCGTAGCAGATCGGGCACTGCCGGCAAACGTCACGACGGAACGGTACTTTCCGAAACGCCCAAAGTACGATATTCTATGAGACGGTGCGTGTCCGTTCCACCGTGTTCATGGAGCCCTCGAAGGGGCGCTAGGCACAATAAAGCCACGAAACAGGTTTCAGGCAGTTGAGAAGAGCGGCCTTCGGGATTCCCGGTGAGGCTCGCTCCGAAGGAGAGCGTTTGTCGAAGGAAGATGCAATTGAGGTTATGGCCACGGTCGTCGAGACCCTGCCCAATGCGCTGTTCAAAGTCGAGTTGGAAACAGGCAAGCACCAGGTGCTGGCTCATGTATCTGGCCGCATGCGCAAGAATTTCATCCGTATCCTCCCCGGCGACCGCGTAGCCATCGAACTTAGCCCCTATGACCTGAGCCGCGGGCGCATTGTGTACCGCTATAAGTAAGGCGAGCTGCACGTTGTGCGTTCTACGAAGAGAGCGCAACGTACAACGGACAGCTCACAACGTAGAACTGAGGTTTTATGAAGGTCCGTGCGTCCGTAAAGAAGATTTGCGACAAGTGCAAAGTGATTCATCGTCGCGGTGTTGTGCGCGTCATCTGCAGCGCCAGCGCCAAGCATAAGCAGCGCCAGGGGTAGAGGCGAGAGAACAGAAATGCGAGGACAGTCAACAAACTCTCCTTTCTGATCTCTCCTCCCTGATCTCTCGCATCCCACGCGGCCCCACCGGGCGAGTTCGCCGAACCAAAGGCGTGCGTTGAACCCGGAGGAGACTGGAGGCCATGAGCAACGGCTATGGCCAGGTCAGCCGCTCCACCCATCACCCCGCTCGGCGACAAGCTCGCCAGCTCCCACCGAAAGGCACACCATGGCCCGTATCGCCGGCGTCGATCTGCCAGGAAACAAGCAGACGCGCATCGCGCTTACCTACATCTATGGCATCGGCGACCCCCGCGCCCTCTCGATCCTCGAGAAGGCCGGCGTCGACCCGTACGTCAAGATGGCGACCCTCGACGAGGATCAGCTCAACAAGATTCGTAACGTGATCGAGCAGGAAGGCGGCATCGAAGGCGACCTCCGCAAGGAGATCGGCCTGAATATCAAGCGCCTGATCGAAATCCAGAGCTACCGTGGCCTGCGCCACCGCCGCTCGCTCCCGGTCCGCGGTCAGCGCACCCACACCAACGCACGTACACGCAAAGGTCCGCGCAAGGGCACCGTTGCCGGCAAAAAGAAAGTGACCAAGTAAGCTCATGGCGAAGACAGCGCAGAAGTCTGCCAGCTCCAAGAGCGGCAAAGGCAAGAAGTTCAAGAAGCGGGAACGGAAAAATGTTCCATTCGGATTGGTCTTTATCCAGGCCAGCTTCAACAACACCATCGTCACCATCACTGACCAGCAGGGCAACACGCTCAGCTGGAAGAGCTCGGGCTCGCTCGGCTTCCGCGGCTCCCGCAAGGGAACCCCGTTTGCCGCGCAGCAGGCCGCCGTCAACGCCGCCAATGCAGCCAAGGACCACGGCCTGCGCTCGGTGGATGTGCGCGTGTCCGGTCCCGGCTCCGGCCGTGAGAGCGCCATCCGCGCCCTCGCTGCCGCCGGCGTCGAGGTGCGCAGCATCCGCGACGTCACGCCGATGCCGCACAACGGCTGCCGTCCGCCCAAGCGGAGACGTGTGTAACGAACCAGGAGGCACCATGCCACAGTCAAGGATTTTGCGGCTTGCGATGCTGCTTAGCTTCGCGGTTCTCGTCATCGGAATTGTGACTGCTGTGTTCCACCGTGGCATGGGCCGCTTCTGGTTTGACACTCTGATCTGTTTACTGGTTACTGTGCCTATAGTCCTCTGGCCGAGGCGCACGCAGTAGATAACAACCATCATGGGATCGTGACGAAGCGCACTGCGCGTAAAGCGATCGACACCTGAAGTAAAGGACAAAGAAAATGGCACGTTATACAGGACCCGTCTGCCGCATGTGCCGCCGCGACGGCGTCAAGCTCTTCCTCAAAGGCCCCAAGTGCTTCACCGACAAGTGCCCCGTTGAAAAGCGGAACTTCCCCCCAGGCCAGCACGGCCAGAACAAGAAGGTCAAGAAGCTCATCGGGTACGGCCTGCAGCTCCGCGAGAAGCAGAAGGCCAAGCGCATCTACTTCACGCTCGAAACCCAGTTCCGCGCCTACTACGAGAAGGCCTCCAACAAGACCGGTGTCACCGGCGACCTGCTGCTGCAGCAGCTGGAAACGCGCCTCGACAACGTCTGCTACCGGCTCGGCTTTGCGATTGCGCGCCGCCAGGCCCGCCAGATCGTTCGTCACGGCCACGTGCAGGTCAACGGCCGCAAGGTCAACATCCCGAGCTTCCAGTGCAAGGTCGGCGATGAGGTCTCGATCCGTGAGGGCGCAAAGGAGATGGTTCTGCTCGCGGTAGCGAAGGATTTCGCCAACGGCATGAACCGCGTGAGCTGGATCAGCGCGCAACCTGATCTTCTCAGCGGCAAGATCATCTCGCTGCCCCGCCGCGAAGACATCCAGCTCCCGGTCAACGAGCAGCAGATCGTCGAACTGTACAGCAAGTAACAGGCAGGCTGCGCGGCATCACTTTGTTGTCAAACCACACGGAGCCATCCGCGTAGCTCCATCCGTCTCACCCCTGACCCGCGCAGAATGCTTCGCGCGGCAGGAAGAAAGGAATACACCCATGCTTTGGAGAGGTTTCCAGAAGCCCAAGCGTCTCGCCGTCGACAACGAATCCCTTACCCCGAACTTCGGCAAGTTCTCCGCGCAGCCCTTTGAGCGCGGCTTTGGCACCACGATTGGCAACGCCCTGCGCCGTACACTGCTTTCGTCGATTGAAGGCGCTGCCGTGACGGCCGTCCGCATTGAAGGCGTGCTCCATGAGTTTCAGTCGATCTCGGGCGTTGTCGAAGATGCGACCGACATCATCCTCAACCTCAAGCAGATCCCGTTCAAGCTCAACGGCGACGGCCCCAAGGCGCTCTACCTGCGCGCCGATGCCGCCGGCCAGGTGACCTCGGGCATGATCGAGGCCGACGGCGACGTCGAGATCCTCGATCCGAACGTGTACATCTGCACGGTCTCGGAGGGTGGCCGCATCGACATGGAAATGCGCCTCAAGCGCGGCCGTGGCTATGTCTCGGCGGACAAGAACTTCGACACCGACCTCGGCCTGGGCTTCATCCCGGTCGACTCGGTTCACTCGCCGGTGCGCAAGGTCAACTACCTCGTCGAGGCAGCCCGTCTCGGTCAGATCACCGATTACGACAAGCTCACCATGGAGATCTGGACCAACGGGACAGTGCTCCCTGCTGACGCCCTGGGGCTTTCGGCCAAGCTGCTCAAAGACCACATGACCATCTTCATCAACTTCGAAGAGGAGATGGAGGCGGGTGGTCACGATGGGCTCGACGGTCCGGCGATCCGCAATGAGAACCTGAACCGCTCGGTCGAAGAGCTTGAGCTTTCCGTGCGCAGCTACAACTGCCTGAAGAATGCCAACATCGCGACGATCGGCGAGCTCATCCAGAAGACCGAAGCCGAGATGCTGAAGACCAAGAACTTCGGCCGCAAATCCCTGAACGAGATCAAGGAAATCCTCGCGCAGATGGGCCTCTCGCTGGGCATGCGTATCGACGAAACCGGTCAGCCGGTCCCGGGCCCGACCTCGGTCCTGCCTGCGGCGACGCTGGCGGCGAGCTACGGCAGCTTCGATGACGAGGAAGAGGACGACGAAGACGACGATCTCGATCTCGACAACGAGACGGAGAGCTTCTAGCAGCCTTGGCTGTCAGACGCTTGACTCTGATTGTTTCCGTAGCTCTTTGGTAGTCATTCCGTAGCGCAGTGGAGGAATCTGCTTTCCTCCGCTGCGCTACAACTCTCAAAACCGTACCAACCGAACCACACCGTTCGACAGCGAAGCTGGACCGAAGGAGACGAAGCTATGCGCCATCGTAAGGGCGGATTCAAGTTAGGCCGTAACACCTCTCACCGAAGGGCGCTGCTTCGTAACCTGGTTACGTCCATCATCGTCAACGACCGCGTCCACACCACCATCACCAAGGCCAAGGCCTCGCGACCTCTGGTGGAGAAGATGATCACGCTCGGCAAGAACGGCTCGGTGCATGCCCGCCGCCAGGCGCTGGCGTACCTCATGACGCCTGAGTCCGTTGACCGTCTCTTCAAGACCGTGGCCCCGCGCTATGCCGAGCGCAACGGCGGCTATTCGCGCATCACACGCACCGGCCCCCGCAAGGGCGATGCCGGCGAGATGGCCTACATCGAGCTGCTCGGCGCCGAAGCCGAGCTGAACGAAAAGGCGCAGAAGCGCGAAGAAGCCCGTCACAAGCGCCGCGAAGAGCTGCAGAAGCAGCTCGAAGAGCGCGGCCCCGGCGACCAGCCCGATCCGTCGGTCGAACCGTAGTCATCGATTCTTTCCAAAAGAGAAGGCGCGCCTCAGGGTGCGCCTTTTGCTTGCCCTATACTTCCGGCGTGAAGTGCCGTCAAAGCTCACCCGGAGAGCTTCCAGCACAGGGTTGTCGAGTTCAGCGCCACTGCATCACATGGGTTCGAAGATTCCATGGTTGAGGACAGCAAGTGCACTTGGACCGACAACAACAATCCTGGTGTTTGGATGGAATCCGGTGGCACGCAGTCGACCGACACAATGTGCTGTTGCGGTTTCAGTCCAAAGCCAACCCCAGAGACTCTCAAATGGACGGCATTGAAGTACCGCTAGTCAATGATCGCCCTTTTGAACGGTTTCAACGCTCGCCTTCATCCTCCGCACTCAGCCGCAGAGGCAGAGCGACACCGTGCAGGCCGCTCTATGTGGCGTGATCTTTGCCAGGCAAGTGTACTTGGACGCTAAGAGCAAGCCATACTGGGGAGGGTACGGTCACATGGGCTGCTGCATACTGTCTGTCGTGACGCAGGTTGTAGCTTTGGACCTGCTACTGCAGGCCAAGCCCTGACGCCCTGCGCTACACTAGCTGTACCCCGCAATGCCCGTCGCTGAACTCCAGAACATCCGCAAGGTCTATGAGAACAAGGTTGCTGTAGAAGGCCTAACGCTCAACATCGAGCCCGGCACCATGTTTGGTCTGTTGGGGCCGAATGGCTCGGGTAAGACCAGCTCCATCCGCATGATGATCGGCATGACGGTGCCCGACTCCGGCACGGTCCGGCTGTTCGGCAAGCCGTTCACGCGCGAAGCGCTCAGCCGCGTCGGTTACCTGCCGGAAGAGCGCGGCCTTTACAAGAAGATGAAGGTCATCGAGCAGTTGATTTTTCTCGGTCAGTTGCATGGGTTGGATGAGGCGACTGCCCGCCGGCGCTCGCTGCAGTGGTGCGAGCGCATGGAGATCACCGAGGCCGTCGAGAAGAAGACGGAAGAGCTTTCCAAGGGTATGCAGCAGAAGATCCAGTTCATTGCCGCGCTGCTCCATGAGCCTGACCTCATCATCATGGACGAGCCCTTCAGCGGTCTCGACCCGGTGAACGCCACGCTGCTGATGGACACGCTGGTCGATCTGCGCAAGCAAGGCAAGGCTGTGCTGTTCAGCACCCACCGCATGGATCAGGTGGAGAAGCTGTGCGACGAGATCGCCATCATCTATCGCGGCCGTCTGGTGCTGGACGGCAGCATGCGCGAGGTGAAATCGCGCTACCCGCGTAACCGCGTGCAGATGGTTTTTTCCGGTGACAGCGGTTTTCTTCAGCACCCCGCCGTCGCCGAGGCCAAGGACTACGCCGGCATTGCGGAAATCACGCTGACCTCCCCGGAGGCAGCGCAGTCGCTGCTTGCGGAAGCCATCGCCCGCGGCACGCAGATCAGCCGCTTTGAGGTCGTGGAGCCCACGCTGGAAGAGATTTTTATATCCATCGTCAAGGGCACGCCTGAATATGCCGAGGCCGGAGGCCGTGTCGATGCCTGACGCACTCAAGAACATCCTGCTGGTGGCGCGCCGTGAGTACCTGGAGCGGGTGAGGGCAAAGAGCTTCGCCATCATGACGGTGCTCATCCCCGTGCTGATGGGCGGCCTGCTCTTCGGCGCAGCATACATTAATCGCGACCTCGGCTCCTCGAAGCACATTGCCGTGATCACCGACGACCCGGCCCTGGCCGCCAATCTCCGCGAAGAGCTTCGTCACAAAGGCGACACGCCACCGCAGATCGACGTTCATTCTCCTTCCGAGCCCAACGTTCGAGACACGCTTAACGCCGAACTCAAGACGAGACAAAGCTCTCTCGACGGCTACCTGATCGCCAGGCCGGGCGCGCAGTCCACTTCCCGCGGCCAGTATGAGTGGGTGCCGAAATCGCGTGCCGACGTGGTCACCAAGGACCGCATCGCCGATGCCATCCGCGGTTCCCTCACCCGCGAGCGGCTGGCTCACTCCGGCATGGCCAGCGGCGACGTCAGCGCGTTGCTTGCACCCGTCGACCTCAAGACCAGCAACTCCAAGGCCGCGTTCGGGAGCGCCTACGGCATGTTCCTGCTGATGTACTTCGTCATCCTGTTCTACGGGATGAACGTGGCGCGCTCCATCATCGAGGAGAAGACTTCGCGCGTTTTCGAGGTGCTGCTGTCCACCATCCGGCCCAGCGAGATGCTGGCCGGCAAGGTGATCGGAGTCGGCGCCGTGGGGCTTACCCAGGTCGGCATCTGGATCGTGGTCGCGGTCGCCGCCATCAAGTACCAGCTCATCGGTCAGGATGTCACCGTGCTGCCCACGGGTCCCCAGGCGGTGATGTTTGTAGTCTTCTTCCTGCTCGGCTACCTCCTGTACTCCAGCATCGCGGCTGCTCTCGGCGCCATGACCAACTCCGAGCAGGAGCTGCAGCAGATGAACATTTTCCTGATGCTGCCGCTTATCGCCTGCTCCGTCGTCATTATGAAGGTCGTAACGGACCCCGACAGTCCGCTCTCCAAGGGTTTCTCGTACTTTCCCTTCACCGCGCCGCTGATCATGTACACCCGCCTGATCGTCGGCAAGCCCAATCCAGCCGAGGTTATCGGCGCACTGCTGGGGATGGTGCTCACAATTGCCCTGGTGGTCTGGGTCGCCAGCCGCATCTACCGTGTCGGCATCCTGATGTACGGCAAAAAGCCGAACCTGCCCGAGATCCTGCGCTGGCTGAAGTACAGCTGAGCGGCCCAGCGGCTTCTACGCCCAGCCCTTCGTTTCGAAGATCTTCAGCCCTGCATCGGCCAGCTTCTTCAGCTCGACGAATGTTGCCGGCTCCGGTTCGGCTTTGAAGTTGAAGCATGTCTTTCCCTGCATGCGCTTCTTCAACTCGGGCGAGATTGTGCCCGTGAGCTCCGGGTTCATGTACAGCGGAAACAGGTGGAAGCTCACGTACGCCTTGCCTCGGCGCACGCTACTGAAGAACACGGGCGCACCCTTGTGCTGTTTGAAAGGCGAAGCGACGCGCGTGTGCAGCGTGTACTCCGTTTCAGTGTCCGTTCGCGCCCGCAGCTTGGGCAGCATTTCCGCGAACACCTCACGCAGCTGGTGGAAGATCGCGACGTCGTCCTTCAGGACGAGCTTCGCAAGCTTCTTTCCCGGTGCACCCTTCCTGGCAGTCGCCATGCGGCACAGCATACGTCGGCCGCTCGGCCAGGTCAACGGCTACAAGGGTCTCTGCTGCAATCCCCGGCCCCTGTACCCTGATGATGTGCCTGCCTTCACCCGCAAGCAGCGCTATTTCCTGGCGGTCCTTCCCCCACTGGCCGCCCTGTCCATCCGCGTCCTGGGGATCACGCTGCGCTACCGTGACATCAACGCGCCGGGCGTGCCGGTGGGCATCACCCTGCCCGGGCCGGTGGTGTTCGCCTTCTGGCATCGCTGCCTGCTCACCTGCGCCTACCGCTTCCGCAACAAGGGTATCGCCATCCTCATCTCGCCCAGTTTCGATGGCGAGCTCATCGCGCGCACGGTGGAGCGGCTGGGTTTCCTGCCGGTGCGGGGATCGTCTTCTCGCGGCGGCGCAACCGGGCTGCGCGGCATGGCTGAAGCCTATAACGCCGGCCACCGTTGCGCCTTCACCGCCGACGGTCCGAGCGGTCCGAACATGGTGGCCAAGGCCGGCCCGGTTCAGCTTGCCGCGCTGGTTCAGGCAACATGGATCGGTATGTTTTATGCCGTGCCCGACCGTGCCTGGGAGCTGAAGTCCTGGGACCGCTTCCTCGTCCCCAGACCGTTCTCCACTGTCACCTTTACATGGCCCGCGCACGTTGCTCCGCAGCTTGAGGCCGTCCAGCAAGCTCTCGACACCGCCGTGAGCATGTCGCAAGAGTCAACTCATGATGCTCCTTCGCCCACTCGCTAACCCATGCTTGTTTCTTGCTTCGACTACCGCCTTCCCGACGATCTGATCGCGCAGCACCCGCCGGCGGAGCGCGGCTCCAGCCGCATGCTCGCTGTGAACAGGCAATCCGGCGCATGGGACGATTGCCTGTTCCGTGATTTGCCGCAGCT
This sequence comes from uncultured Acidobacteriaceae bacterium, assembly GCA_964246235.1. GTDB lineage: Bacteria > Acidobacteriota > Terriglobia > Terriglobales > Acidobacteriaceae > Granulicella. The sequence continues at coordinate 2,008 of CAXTPR010000010.1, read as the reverse complement.
CCTTCAGCCCGGCGACCTGCTGGTATTGAACGACTCGCGTGTCTTGCCGTCGCGCCTCTTCGCGACTCGCGCGGGGCTGACCACGCAGGCGAACTCCCCCACCCCAAGCGGCCTCATTGAAGTGCTCCTGACCGAGCAACTCGCCAGCCCAGAAGGTCACAACGACTGGCGAACTCTGGTGCGTCCCGCCAGGAAGGTGCAGTTCGGCGAGACCCTGCTCTTCCAGGAGCTCGGAAAGAAGACGGCCGTACTCACTGCGCAGGTGCTGGCCACCGGCTGCTACGGCGAGCGAACGCTCCGCTTTGCACCCACGCGGGACTTCTACGGCATCCTGGAGCGCATGGGCCACCTCCCGCTGCCGCCCTACATACACCGTGAAAGAGACCGGCCGAACACGCAGGAGGATCGCGAACGCTACCAGACGGTCTACTCCACTGCTATTACTCAACGTCCTTCTTCGTTACCCTTCCGCAGCGGAGCGGAGCAAACTACGTTTCAAACCCTCGGAGGCTCGGCCGCTGCGCCCACCGCCGGCCTGCACTTCACACCGGACATCCTGGCCGCACTCGAGCAGCGCGGCGTCGAGATCGTCCGTATCACGCTCCATGTGGGCCTCGGCACCTTTCAGCCGGTGCGCGTGCAGGATACCCGGGACATTCGCCTCCACGCCGAGCCCTATACGCTCTCCGCCGCAGCCGCCGCGGCGCTCAATCGCGCCTGGCGGGAAGGCCGACGCATCGTCGCGGTCGGCACCACGACGACGCGCACGCTGGAGCATCTGGCGCGTACCTTTGAAGGCGCCCACAGTGCTCTAAGCCCCGCAAACCCGCTCGCTCTCACAGCGCACTCGGGCAGCACCTCGCTTTTTCTGTCGCCCGCGCCTGACGGCGACGCCGACTTCAAGCTGGTGCGCGGCCTGCTCACCAATTTCCATTTGCCGCAGAGCACGCTGCTCATGCTGGTCTCGGCGTTCGCAGACCGCGAGCGTGTGCTGGCCGCCTACGCCTACGCGGTCGCGGAGCGATACCGCTTCTTCAGCTACGGCGATTGCATGCTGCTGCTGTGATCCATCTGTGATCCATCTGCGAGCTACTTGCCGTGCTTAAACCGCGCCTCGAACTGGCTTGCAAGAGCGTTCACCACGGTCGGCCACGGACGGTCTGCCTGTCCGGCAAACGTTTCGGCCCACAGCAGCGTCTCCCGGCCGCCGTCAGCGCCAGGGGCCGACACCAGCAGAGTAGCGAGCGCCTGGTCGGCAGGCCCGATCGCCACGCCGCCTGGTTGCGCCGGCGCCACTCGGAATATTAGGTCTGCGGTCTGCTCCAGCGGCGCCACGCTCTTGCCAAGGGCTTCGACCAGATGTCGCAGGCGAGCTTCGGAGGGGCGGTCCAGCGGCTGCACCTGGACTGCGACCGTGTGGACCTGCGTAAAGCGTGTCCGAAACGCGTCCCAGTCGCAGGCATAGACACCCTTGTGCAGCGTGCAGCTGTCCGGGCGCCCGCTCTGGCCGGGACCGGCTGCTGCCTGCGCTAGCGGCGGCGGCACCGAGCCGGCTTTTGCCTGAACACACGGCGCGCCCGCCATAAGCAGCAGGCACAGGCAAGCGCTGGTTTGCTCCGTCATTGGGAAACGCGTCAACATGTCTGCACTGTAGCGCACTGCCCAAGGTGGTGTGACCTCCTGACCCCTCAAAACTGCGAGACACTGGAAGACACCCCATGCCGAACTCCTCCAAACCGCCCGTTTACCTGCTCGACACCATGGCCTTCATCTTCCGCGCCTACCACGCGATGCAGCGCTCGCGCCCCATGAGCACGCGCACCGGCATCCCCACGGCGGCCACGTACGTGTTCGTGAACATGCTCAACAAACTGCGCGAAGATTTCAATCCCGAGTACCTGGCCGCGGTCTATGACGTGGGTGCGCCCGTGCATCGCAACGAACTGGCCAAAGAGCTCAAGGACGTGCAGAAGTTCAACATCAAGACCCAGCAGTTCGAAACGGTCGA
>CAXTPR010000009.1:0-130371 GCA_964246235.1 uncultured Acidobacteriaceae bacterium | reverse complement strand
TGCGAGCGCGAATGCACGCCATGAGGCGAGCTGGGCCCGGCGGCGACCTTGATCAAGCAGAGCTCGCGGACCACGGCTTCGGCGCGGTTCACTTCGTCCACATCGACGGTGGTTTCAAGCTTGTAGAGCGAGGCGCGGATGCGGTGCGCGGCGTTCTCGTGCGCTTCGCAGACGATGGTCATGCGCGAGGTGTCGGCGCGCTCGGATTCACCGACGGTGAGCGAGACGATGTTGATGTTGAGGCGGCGGAAGAGGGAAGCGACGCGCGTGAGCACGCCGGGCTTGTCTTGCACGAGGGCTACGAAGGTGTGGAGCATAGGGAGGTACGAGAGGCGAGAAGCGAGATACGAGAAGCGGGGAATGAGATACGAGAGATCAGAGATGAGCGAGGCGAGAGAGCGGTTCCTGGAAAGGTGATGGCGACTCAGGGCTTTGTAGGAGTGTATGGCGTGTCCGGGTCCCAGAGGAGAGTTTCCTTCTCGTCGTGGAGAAGCGTGCCCTGATCCCAGTTGGGGTTGCCGGGGGTGCCGAAGGTGTAGTCGGCGGTGGCATGGTAGCTGCCGCCGCAGGGTGGATTGCCGGCAGCATACTTCTCGGCGGCGCACTTCGTGCCACGGTAGATGTGGAACCAGGTGCTCTTGTTGCTGTCGACGAAGGCCTGGGTTTGCGCGAAGGTGGGCCCGAGCTTTGCGAGCGTGTGGGTGTGGGCGGCGTCGCGGAGCTGCCAGACGATGGCTTCTATTTGTTCGTCGGTGGCGTTGGGGTCCGTGACGAGGGTGAGGGAGTCGGCGGTCTTGTGGAAGAGCTTGACAGTCGGTGGCGGTGTGGTGGGCCGGGGCGGGTAGAGAGCGGTCCGGTTTGTTGCAAGTTCAGGAGATGCAGCGGGAGCAGTAGTCGAATGGCATCCCGAAAGAACAAGGGACAAACCCGCGATAAGCGCAAAGCGCAGGAAGAGAGTTGTCGTGACTGGTTGGAACGTCGTTGGCATCGTTCACCGTGCTTCGTTTAAGGTAATGTCATCAACAGAAAAGAGAAGATTGCCTTTAGACCCATGCGCGAGATGACCGATTGCTGTGACCTTGTCTGAGTGCGCCTTTTGCGGGTGTCTTGAAAGGTACGTAAACCAATTGCCGTTCTTTGCGGAAAACGATTCTGACGGAGCCGCGCTGAGTGTTGCCTGGTAGCCGCTGTCATAGATCATTGATCCTTCTTTACCTATCCAAAGGTGACCTGTTACGGAAATCAGTTGACCACTCAGCCGTCCAGCATCGGCTTTAGCTGAAGCGACAGAGAAGGTTGGGGCAGATGTTTGTGCACCGCACGCCGATGCGGACGTAAAGAACGACGTGAGGAGCAAGATGGTGGCGCGTTGTTTCTTCATGCATCCTCCGCGGTTTCTAGGAGTGGGTCGTTGGTGGGGCGGCGGACCATTTCGTGGAGGGCGGCGCCGGGAGCGATCATGGGGTAAACGCCGTCTTCCTTTTCGACCTGGAAGTTGATCAGGAAAGGCTTGCCGCTCGTGCGGGCTTGCTGGACAGTAGGGATGACCTCAGAGCGCCGCGAGACGTGGGCGCCGGCGATGCCGTGGGCGGCGGCGAGCAGGACGAAGTCTGGCGAGAGAATGGGCGAGGCAGAGTAGTTCTTCTCGTAGAAGGTCTCCTGCCACTGGCGGACCATGCCCAGGAAACCGTTGTTGATGACGGCGATGTTGATGGCGAGGCCCTCCTGCTGGATGGTGGAGAGCTCAGCAGCGGTCATCTGAAAGCCGCCATCGCCGGCGATCACCCAGACGTCCTTCTCCGGGCAGGCGAACTTGGCGCCGATGGCCGCGGGGAGCGCGAAGCCCATGGTGCCGAGCCCGCCGCTGGTGACCAGCGATCGCGGCGACTCGTGCTTGAAGTACTGGGCTTCCCACATCTGGTGCTGGCCGACATCCGTGACGATGATCGTCTGCTCGAGGCGGCCTGTGGCCTGCGCCTCGCGCCAGATGTCATGGATGACGTGGGCAGCATAGAGGTGACCGTTGTCGGGGAGGTTGATGATGTCGCGGACGGCGGCAGTGCCTTTGCTGCGATGGATGTGCTGCAGCCAGGCGCTTGGTTGCGGCTGGAGGCGAGACGCAGATCCTCCCCCTTCGGCAAAGGTTGACAACAAGGGCAAGAGCGTTTGCAGGACGGCTTTGAGGTCGCCGATGAGGGCGACATCGGCGCGGACGTTCTTGTTGATCTCGCTGGGATCGATGTCGACGTGGATCTTTTTGGCGTTCGGCGCGTAGTGAGCGAGATTGCCGGTCACGCGGTCGTCAAAGCGCATGCCGAAGGCCAGCAGGAGGTCGGCCTCCTGGATAGCGTTGTTGACCCAACTCTCGCCGTGCATGCCCATCATGCCGAGTTGCAGCGGGTGGGCCGCCGGAATGGCGCCAAGGCCGAGCAGGGTGCTGGCGATGGGGATGCCGCGGGCTTCGGCGAAGGCGATCACCTCGGCTTCGGCACCGGACTCGACAATGCCGTGGCCGGCCAGGATCACGGGGCGCTCGGCGGTGTGGATGAGCTTGAGGGCTTCGCGGATGCTGGGGCTTGTCGCGGAAAGGGCGGCGGCGAGCATCGGATGCTGGCGATGCGGCGCGGGCTCGGCGGCGTCGAAGCTGTAGGCGCAGGTGCCCTGCTGGGCGTCCTTGGTGATGTCGACGAGGACGGGGCCGGGGCGGTCTGAGGTGGCGATCTGGAAGGCGAGGCGGACGGTGGGCGCAATCTCCTCGGCGCGAGTGACGAGGAAGTTGTGCTTGGTGATGGGCAGGGTGATGCCGGTGATGTCGACTTCCTGGAAGGCGTCGGAGCCGAGGACCTTGCTGCTGACCTGGCCGGTGATGGCAATGACCGGGATTGAGTCGAGCATCGCCGTGGCGAGGCCGGTGACGAGGTTGGTCGCGCCCGGGCCGGAGGTCGCCATGCACACGCCGACGCGGCCCGAGGCGCGGGCATAGCCATCGGCCATGTGCGAGGCGCCCTGCTCGTGGCGGACGAGCACGTGGTGGATGGTGGGGAACTTGCGCAGGGCATCGTAGATGGGCAGGATCGCGCCTCCGGGATATCCGAAGACGGTGGTGGTGCCTTCGCCGGCGAGGGTGGCCCAGAGGATCTCGGCGCCGGTGAGTTGCGGGTAGGTGTCGGGCATGGGGAGTCCTCAATTCGCTCTTTACACAACTTGGGTTGTGGCGCTCTGTTGCGGGTGCTTCTCGCGGTTCCGCCACTGCACGACCGCGGCTTCAACGATTTGAAGCCTCTTCCGCTGAAAGTCGGTCAATGGTGCCTTGCGCGACTTCCGCAGCAAGTCTTTGAACATGTATCCCGAATGGTAGAAAAACGGACGAAGTTCAAGGAAGCAGATGCTTGCTTCCATCGCCAAAGGATCGCCCGCGAGTAGTCGTTCTAAAGCTCCCTCATATCCTCCTGGAAACGCCAGTGCATCAAACCGATTACGAAACTCCTCCGCGGCCATTTGCCACGCCAAGATGGCGGCAGGTCCTTCCGACCGGAGCTTGTGCTTTCTATGCATGTCGACGTGTAACTCCCGAAGTGTTGAGGCGTTCTTTGAGATCTCGTCGTAGATGGCTTGCGTGTTCATGACTCGCTATGTGGTTACGGCTCCGTGGCTGGCGCTGCTCACGGAGTTGGCGTACTTGGCGAAGACGCCGCGTTTGTAGCGTGGTTCCGGGGCCTGGAAGTTCTTTAGGCGGGCGGCGATTTCTTCGTCGGGGACGTTGAGGGTTAGCTTGCGGTTCGGGATGTCGAAGGTGATGGTGTCGCCTTCGCGGACGGCGGCGATGGGGCCGCCGAGCTGGGCTTCGGGAGCGACATGGCCGGCCATGAGGCCGCGGGTCGCGCCCGAGAAGCGGCCGTCGGTAAGCAGGGCCACAGTTTCGCTTAGTTCCGGGATGCCTTTGATGGCGGCAGTGACGGCCAGCATCTCGCGCATGCCGGGGCCGCCGCGCGGGCCTTCGTAACGGATCACGCATACATCGCCCGGGTTGATCTGGCCGGCCTCGACGGCGTGGAAGCAGGCATCTTCGGAATCGAAGACGCGCGCGGTGCCGGTGTGGTGAATGCGCTCGTGGCCGGCGACCTTGACGACGCAGCCTTCGGGAGCGAGGTTGCCGCGCAGGATGACGAGGCCGCCGGTGGGCTTGAGCGGCTCCTCCCAGGTGTGGATGACGGGCTGCCCCGGCGTTTCTTCGGCGGCGCGCGCTTCCGCGTGCAGGGACTTCCCTGTCACCGTGGGGATGTCGTGGAGTTGGCCACGGTCGAGCAGGCGCTTGGCGAGCACACGCGAGCCGCCGGCTTCCTGGTAGTCCTTGGCCGCGTACTTGCCGCCGGGCGAAAGGTCGCAGATGAAGGGGGTGGCCTCGGAGATGCGGTCGAAGTCTTCCATGTTGAGCGGGATGTCGAGCTCGTGTGCAATGGCGATTAGGTGGAGCACGGCGTTGGTGGAGCCGCCGGAGGCTGCGACGGCGGTGATGGCGTTTTCGAGGGCTTGGCGGGTGAGGATGTCGCGCGGCTTGATGCCCTTGCGCACCAGCTCCATGAGCATGCGGCCGGCTTCGCGGCTGGCGGCGTTCTTTTCGGCGCTCATGGCAGGCACGCCGGAAATCTGGATGGGCGAGATGCCGAGGAACTCGCCGGCCATGGCCATGGTGTTGGCGGTGAACTGGCCGCCGCAGGCGCCGGGGCCGGGGCAGGCCGCGGCTTCGACGGCTTCGAGCTGGTCGTCGTCCATGCGCCCTGCGGCATGGGCTCCGATGGCTTCGAAGACGTTCAGGATGGTGATTTCCTGGGTGGTGCCGTCAGGCTGCGCAAGCTTGCCGGGAGCGATGCTGCCGCCGTAGAGCATGAGGCCGGGGATGTTGAGCCGGGCCAGTGCCATGATGGCGGCGGGCATGTTCTTGTCGCAGCCGGCGATGCAGACGAGGCCGTCGAAGCTGTTGCCGCGGGTAACCAGTTCGATAGAGTCCGCAATCACTTCACGCGAGACCAGCGAAGCCTTCATGCCTTCGGTGCCCATGGTGATGCCGTCGTGGATGGTGACGGTGTTGAACTCCATGGGCGTGCCGCCGGCTTCGCGGATGCCCTGCTTGACAGCTTCGGCGACCTGGCGGAGATGGAAGTTGCAGGGGCCGATTTCGGTCCAGGTGTTGGCGATGCCGATGATGGGCTTGTGCAGGTCTTCCTTGCTGAAGCCGACGCCGCGGAAGTAGCTGCGGGCGGCCGCGCGGGACGGGCCTTCGGTGAGGGCGATGCTGTTGGTCTTGCCTTGCGGGATGTTGCTCACTTCTTCCTCTTCTTTCGACGACCTATGCGCGCCGCCACTCTCTCGGACAACTCTGGGTCAGCTTTCAACTGCCTTCCGGCGTCTGCCCAGCCGGACCGCCAACTCGCTTCCAGCCAGTTGAAGGTCCACCAACGCTCGTTACTCATTCGCGCGTCCCAACCGCGTTGATAGCTCTGCAGGTTGAGCGGCATGGGTTGATAAGCCCCTCCCGGCCGGTTTGACATAGCCACCTCAGGCGTTCGCGTTTGCTGGCTTGGGCGCGAGCCAGAACTCCGTGTTGTGTTTGGCTTCGAAGCGGGTGAGGTCGGCTTCGTGACGGAGAGTGAGGCCGATGTCGTCCCAGCCGTTCAGCAGGCACTCTTTTCGGAACGCATCGATCTCGAAGGTGGCGTAAAAGCCCTGGTCATCCGTGACGATCTGCTGGGAGAGGTTGATGGTGATCCGATGCTGGGGGTTTGCGGTGCTGCGCTGCATCAAGGTCTCAACATCCGCTTCAGAAAGGCGGACCAGGATGATGCCGTTCTTTCCCGCGTTGCTGAAAAAGATGTCTGCAAAGCTGGGGGCGATTACAGCGCGGAAACCGTACTGGTTGATGGCCCAGGCGGCGTGTTCCCGTGAGCTGCCGCAGCCAAAGTTCTTTTCGGCTATCAGGATTTCCGCACCTTTGTAAGCGGGCTTGTTGAGCACGAAGTCCGGCCTGGGGCTGACGTGGTCGGGCGTGTCGAGGTCGTAACGCCAGTCGTAGAAGAGGAAGTCGCCGTAGCCGGTGCGCTCGATGCGCTTGAGGAACTGCTTGGGAATGATCTGGTCGGTGTCGATGTTGGGCAGCGGCAGCGGGACGGCGGTGCTGGTGAGGATGTTGATGGGGGTCATTGTCTTGGCTCGTGGCTTCTGGCTCGTGGCTTCTATAGGTCGCGCTTTCAGCGCTCGGGTTTGTTGCCTTGGCTACCTAGGGCTGCACTGCGCTTAGCCCTAGGCTGGTATGTTGTCGCGCTTTCAGCGCTTGGAACGGTGCCGGATTCAACTGCTGAGGGCTCTCGGAAGAGGACACTAAGACTAAGCGGAACCTCCGGTTGCAAGGTCGAAGTGAAAGTCGGAGGTGGAGGCCTGGCGCTCAGGGCTGTCGGGTGTGTCGAACTGCCACTTGCGGACGTCGGTGAGGTGACCGGTGATGGCGGCGGCGGCGGCCATTTCCGGCGAGAGCAGGTGGGTGCGGCCGCCGCGGCCCTGGCGGCCTTCGAAGTTGCGGTTGCTTGTCGAAGCACAGCGCTCGCCAGGCTGGAGGATGTCGGGGTTCATGCCGAGGCACATGCTGCAGCCGGGCTCGCGCCACTCGAAGCCGGCGGACTTGAAGACTTCGTCGAGGCCCTCGGCTTCGGCCTGGCGCTTGACGACCTGCGAGCCGGGGACGACCATCGCGCGCACCGTGGTGGCGATGTGATGGCCGCGGACGACTCTCGCTGCCGCTCGTAGATCCTCGATGCGGCCGTTGGTGCAGGAGCCGAGAAAGACGGCGTCGACCTGAATGTCTTCAATCTTTGTTCCCGGTTGTAGCCCCATGTACTCGAAGGCGCGCTCGAAGCTCTTGCGGTCGGCGTCGCTGAGGGCGTCGTCGACGGTGGGGACCTTGCCCTCAATGGAAGTGACCATGCCGGGCGAGGTGCCCCACGTGACGCGCGGGGCGAGCTTGGTGGCGTCGATGTGGAGCTCGCGGTCGAAGATAGCGCCCTGATCGGTGACGAGGGCGCGCCACTGGTTGACGGCGAGGTCCCAGGCGGCTTCGTCGATGCCGCCGGCTTGGCTGCCGGTTTGGGCGGGACCGCGCCACTGGCGCTGCGCCTGCGCGGGGTTGACGCCTTGACCGGGCTCCTTGCTGGAAGCGTCTTCGTGGCCGCTGACCGTCATGCCTCGCGGCGTACCGGGAGAGAAGCGGCGGCCCTTGAGGTAGGCGAAGGTGGTCTCGTCGGGAGCGATCATGCCGGCGCGGGCACCAGCCTCGATGCTCATGTTGCAGATCGTCATGCGGCCTTCCATGGAGAGCGCGCGAATGGCGGAGCCGGCGTACTCGACGACGTAGCCGGTGGCACCGTCGGTGCCGATCTGCCCAATGATCTCGAGGATGATGTCTTTCGCCGTGACGCCGTAAGGCAGATCGCCTTCGACGTTGATGCGAAAGGTCCTGGGGCGGCCCTGCGGAAGAGTCTGCGTGGCCATGACGTGCTCGACCTCGCTGGTGCCCATCCCAAAAGCTAAAGCCCCGAAGGCGCCGTGGGTCGAGGTGTGCGAGTCGCCGCAGACGATGGTCATGCCCGGCTTGGTCGCGCCCAACTCGGGGCCGATCATATGCACGATGCCTTGCGAGGCGTCCTGCACGTCGAAGAACTCGATGCCGAACTCGGCGCAGTTGCGGCGCAGCGCGTTGACCTGCGCCGCCGAGACCTGGTCGGCGATGACAAGGCGGTCGGCGACGCTGGTGGTGGGCACATTGTGGTCGACCGTTGCGATGTGCCGGTCGGGGCGGCGAAGCTTGCGGCCGGCCAGACGCAGGCCGTCGAACGCCTGCGGGCTGGTGACCTCGTGCACGAGTTGGAGGTCGATGTAGAGCAGGGTGGGCTCGCCGGGAGGCTCGGCAACGATGTGCTGGTCCCAGACTTTCTCGAACAGGGTACGGGGCTTGAGGACCTGAGGCTTATCGGTGGCGGCAATGTCGGGTGTGGTCATGGAAGATCCAGATTCGGTTCAGCGACGTGGTGCAAGGAGATGGAGCTATGAGTGAATGAGAGGGAGCTCAAAGGCAGTGAGCTGTCAGGTCCATTGCTTTCCGTAGAATCAGTTTGCCGGGCCCCTGGGCGTTACGGTGTCCGGCTGTGGGGCGATGGTGTTGGCGCCGGCGAGGGCGGGTTGAAGGGGGACAGGCGTTCCATCGGGCTCGATGAGGACGGCGTGGGTAACATGCGGGACGAGGCGGTGGGCGGCGGAGAGGCGGGCGTCCCAGTGGGGGATGCTCTGGGTAAGGGCGAAGGGCAGGGCGTCGGCGGGAATGTTGCGGTTGGGGAAAAGCCAAAGGTAGTAGTCGGCGCTGGGCTCGTCGGTGGTGTGGCCCTCGGTGGACCAGTTGACGGCGGCAAAGACCATGAGCGGCTTGATCAGGCCGAGATCGAACCAGAGCAGGCCGTGCGCGGCGCAGAAGCTGGGCACGCAGCCATCGAGGGTGATGTAGCGGTTCCGCTCGGCGGTGACGGTGCTGTAGCGCGCGACGAAGCGCGGAATGATGTCGGCCAGGGGAACGCCCGCGCCGGGCTTCGACTCCCAGAGAGCCTGCGCCTGCTTGAAGTTGTCCTCCAGCAGAGTGGCGAAGCGATCGTCGAAGCGGAGCTGGTCGGCGCGGCCGGTGGGCAGCGGCTTTGTGTACTCCCAAAGCCATTGCGGGTTGCTGAAGGCCACCGGGTGCCTGGGAAGGTCACGGCGATGAGGCGGCGGGGCGGTGAGCGCGCTGGGATCGGTGATCTGTGCGTGAGCCTGCATGGCCACGACGGTCAGCAGAAGGACGGCGGCGATTTGGAAAGAGTGGCGCATGGTTACGAAGACAAACTAGAACGCAAGAAAGCACAGGCTACACGGCGTGGAGGGATTGTTGGCGGTCGAGGGCTTCGCTCAAGGCGTCGCAGACGAGCTTGCCCATCCGCTGCGTGGAAACGTTGGCGGCGGCGTTGCCGCGGGCGATGTCGGCGGTGCGATGACCCTCTCCGAGGACCCTGGCGACGGCAGTTTCGATAGCGGCAGCTTCGGCCTCCAGACCGGCGGAGTGGCGCAGGACCATGGCGGCGGTGAGGATCGCGCCCAGCGGATTGGCCTTGCCCTGGCCGGCGATGTCGGGTGCGGAGCCGTGCACGGGTTCATACAGATTGACCTTGCCGCCTACCGTTGCCGAGGGCAGCATGCCGAGCGAGCCGGTGATCACGCCGCTCTCGTCGGAGAGGATGTCGCCGAAGAGGTTCTCGGTGAGCACCACGTCGAAGTTGCGCGGCACGTTCATCAGGTGCATCGCCATGGAATCGACCAACTGGTGCTCGACCGTGACATCGGGGTAGTCAGCCTTGATCTCATCGACGGTGGCGCGCCAGAGCTGCGAACACTCGAGCACATTGGCTTTGTCCACCTGGGTGAGCCTCTTGCGGCGCTTCCGGGCGAGGTCGAAGGCGACGCGAGCGACTCGCTCAACTTCCAGGCGCGTGTAGCGCATGGTGTTGACGGCCTCGCCGGTCTCCTTATGCCAGGAGCGCGGCGCACCAAAGTAGAGGCCGCCGAGAAGCTCGCGGACAAAGAGGATGTCGACGCCTCGGGTCACTTCGGGACGCAGGGGAGAGTTCTCGGCGAGAGCGGGGTAAGCGTACGCAGGACGCAGATTCGCGAAGCCGCCGAGCACCTGGCGGATCTGCAGCAGGCCGGCCTCGGGGCGCTTGTCCGGCGTGAGGTGGTTGAACCTGTTATCGCCGACCGCGCCGAGCAGAACGGCGTCGGCTTCGAGGCAGACGTCAACGGTGGCCTGCGGGAGCGGGGAGCCGGTGGCGGCGATGGCCACGCCACCGATGGGTGCTTCGGTGAAGCGGAAGTCATGTTCGCCGAACTCCGCAATCTTGCGGAGGATGGCCTGGGCTTCGCGGGTGACTTCGGGGCCGATCCCGTCGCCGGCGAGAACTGCGATCTGAAGTTTCATGCGGGTGACCTCGTGCTGCGCAGTTCACTGTAAAGCATCCCAGCTGATCGCAGCACGGAAGAACCATCAGTTCTCCCAGCGAACGAACACTGTGATCGCAGGATACACAACAGCATAACTTCACCTTATGCTTGCGCGAAGATGTATACGTGTTTCTAATGCATGCATCGGGGAGAGAGACCTCGTCAGGAAGGCCGGGCGTGCTATGGATCTAGTGCAGTTGGAGACGTTTCTGGCGGTGGCGGAGGAGCGCAGCTTCTCCCGGGCGGCTGCGCGGCTGCACCGAACACAGCCGGCGGTGAGCCAGGCCGTCGCCAAGCTGGAGGCGGAGTTGGGCGAGGCGCTGCTGGAGCGGAGCTTTCGCGACGGAACGCTGACAGATGCTGGAGTGGTGCTGCGCGATTACGCACGCAAGATGCTGAACCTGCGCACGGAGGCGGGCGCTGCGCTGGTGGAGTTGCGGGCGCTGCATACCGGTCGCCTGCGGCTGGCGGCAAACGAATACACCTGCCTGTACCTGCTGCCGCTGCTCCATGCTTTTCGGCGCAGGCATCCGCGCATCAAGGTAGCGGTGCAGCGCTCGCTGGCCAGCCGGGTGCCGGACGAGGTGCTGCAACACACGGTGGAGCTGGGGGTGGTGAGTTTTCGCCCGGACGACCCGCAGGTACGCTCCATGGTGGTGTACCGCGATCAACTGGTGTGCATCGTGGGCCCGGAGCACCGGCTGGCGGGGGAGGCGCAAGCGACGATCCAGCGGCTGGGACGGGAAACATTCGTGGCGCACAACGTTCCCTCGCCGGTGCGGCAAAAGGTGATCGATGCGTTTCGCCGGCACCGCACGCCGCTGCAGATGGATGTGGAGCTGCCGTCGCTGGAGGCGATCAAGCGGTTTGTGCAGCGGGGAAACGGTGTGGCGCTGGTGCCGCGGCTCACCGTGCAGAGCGAATTAGCGGCGGGAACGCTGGTCGGCGTGGCGGTGCCGCAGCTGCAGATGGAGCGCAAGCTGCGCCTCGTGCAGCGGCGGAAAGCAGCACTCAGCCATGCGGCGAAGGCCTTTTTGCGAGTGGTGGAAGAGCACGCCTCCACCCAGGGCGATCCGTTCTGCTTTACGCCGGAACGGACCGGGCCGGGAGCGGGTTGAGTGGCGATCTGCTTCAAGGCGAGAGCTTGCCTGCGGGCGCGCGACAGAGCAAAATGACGTGCGCCGGAAACCTCTGGCGGGTTCGTCGCGTTAACCACTACACCGCCAGACTCTCGGGCGGTGAACCGCAGCAGAAGACGCCTTCGGGCGAAGGAGATTTTAGATGAACAGGATAGCTGGACGACTTACCCGGGCTCTCGCGCTGCTGACCGCAGGCGCTGCCCTCACGGCACTACCGCTGCTGGCGCAGGACACGCCGCCGGCTCCCCCACCGGCTGGGCAGACTCAGGGACCGCCTCCAGGCGGCCCGGGCGGCCGCGGCGGCATGAACCCCGAACGGCGCCTGCAAATGATGAAGGAACAGCTGGGACTGAGCGACGACCAGACCAAGCAGATCAAGGCCATCATGGATGAGGATCGCGGGAAGATGGAAGGCGTCCGCGCGGATACCAGCCTCTCGCAGGACGATGCGCGCGCCAAGATGATGGAGATCAACAAGGACCAGAACTCGCGCATTCGCGCGCTGCTCACAGCGGACCAGCAGACCAAGTTCGACGAGATGATGCAGCGGCAGCGGCGTGGTCCAGGTGGACCGGGCGGCGCACCTCCGCCTCCGCCCCCACCCCCACAACTGTAAGGCTGGACGACCAGAGCGGCAGGGCGGCCCAATCAGCGCCCTGCCGCTCTTTTGTGCGTTTCGTCTCGGCCCGGCTTGCTTTCTCCGCAGCGAACGGCCCTGCTTCGCGTCTAACGGGTACAATGAGAAGCGACGCTGCACGGCGCATGTTGCAGGAGAGTGGGCGTGCGCTCTTGAAGGGAACTGCTCGAAGCATGAAGAAGATTGTGTTGCTTGGCGCACTGCTGGTGTGTGCCTCGGGATGGGCGCGTGCCCAGGAGAGTCGTCAGGACGTCAGCGCGAGTGCGTATGGGATTTTCGGCCCGGAGGTACACGGCCAAGGTGCGCAGGAGAACACGGTGAGCGCGCTGGGCTTTCTGGGCAGCTACCGGTACTCCGTGACGCCGCGCAGCGGATTGGAGCTGAACTACTCCTACCTGCAGACTTCGCTCAAGTTCGTCCAGGCAGGACACCCACAGGGCGACTTTGTGTACGTTCACACGCGCGCCCAAGAAATCAGTGGAGCGTATGTGTACTCGCGCAACTACAAGAACTTCAACCCGTTTGTGGAAGTGGGCGTCGGCGGGATGATTTTTTCGCCGATCAAGGATTACGGGACGTCACAGCTGGATGCCCGGCAGAACACCAATGTGGGTGCGCTCTTCGGCGGCGGTCTGGCCTACGAAATCAGTCCCAGCTTCGATATCCGAGCGGAGTATCGCGGGTTTCTGCTGAAAACACCAGACTTCGGGCAGTCGGCGAATGGATACAAAACGAACCGCTACGAAGTGCTTTCCATGCCGGCTATCGGTATCGCGTACCACTTCTAACGTCTTCTCCCACACGGAAGAAGGGCCCGTCCGATGGACGGGCCCTTCTTTGCTCCAAAACCGCAATGCTAGTGGGGCTTGCCCGCCGGGAAGTGATACGCAACGCCGAAGGTGACGATCTGCGGCGTCAGACCGCTGGGTGGAAAGCTGAACCAGCGCTGATATTCGTAGTCGGCCCGCACGTTGATGCGAGGGTGGACGGCTATGTCGACCCCACCCCCCGCCGCAGCCAGGTTGTAGGCGAGATTGGCCGCGGGCTGATCCTGCGGATAAGGCGGCGGGTAGGGCGGCGGGAAGTTGAAAACGCCGCGCCCGTACAACACCTTGATGTACGGGGCAGTGCGGCTGAAATGGCGCTGCGGATGCAAGACATAGCGAGGCCCCAACTCGTAGGTGCGCTCGTAGACGATGGACTGGGGATCCTTCAACTGATGAAAGTTGAATTCAACGCCGAAGTGGTCGCGGAGATCGAAGTCCGCGTAGAACCCGATGCCGCGAATGTGATTGACAAGGTAGTCCGAGTCCGCGCCCGAGTAGCTGAGACCGATCTGCAGGTCGCCGGCCCGGCTGGCAGTGGACTTCGCCTGACCGTGCGAAGCAAGGGCGGCAGACGTAAGAAGAAACGAAGCAATGAGCTTTTTCAAAGCGAACTCCACCCGATAGGACGGTAAGCCGGAGCCGCCGTTTACCGTTCAGCGTATAACTTTACCCCGTCGAGTGAGCCTGTATGCATGCGGTCTGACGGAGAACTCCGCAAGGCGGCGAATCTGTCTCAGGGCTGCGGGGGGTTGACTACCGGCCCGGGCGCGGTGGGCGCGACTGGACCGGCGGACGAGGCAGGAGGATTCGTGTCCGCACCGGGAGCTGCGCCCGGTGCGGTGCCTGGCGTGGTGCCCGGCGCTGCGGAAGGTGTTCCCGCAGGTGCGGCTGCATCCCCCGGGGTGGCTCCGGTGGGTGCAGGAACCACGACTGGAACCGCGGGAGCGGTCCAGTAGGCCAGCTTGAGGTAGACGGGCGTCACTTCAAAGGGCATCTTGTCGCGCTCACTCAGGAGCGGCTCGAAGGTGGTGTGCATCTGCACGACCTGATCGGTCCAGGGATCGAAACGGAGGAAGCCGGCCAGCGGCATGGCGGCCTGCTGCTTGAGATCCTTGTCGTTGAGCTTAGGCGATTTGGAAACGATCGCCTGCATCCAGAAGGTGCCGTCGCCCTTGGCCAGGCTGTCGCCGATCTGCGGCGTGTTGAGCGCCTTCAGGCCGTTGGCGCGGGCCTTGAGCTGCTGCAGGTACAGGCCGAAGTACTGGGCTCCGTCGGCGAGCTCCTTCTTATCGAGGAGCTCCATGGCCTTCTTGGCGGCGGCCATGTTGTCTGCATCGGTGTGACCCATGGGAAGGCGCTGGAAGGCGGCTTCGTTGGGGAAAAGGAGGCGGTCGGAAAAGGCGTACTTGGTATCGATGCGATGGCCGAGAATGATGTGCGCGACCTGGAAGGCAAGCAGCGCGTTCAGGTTGCCCATCTGCTGGGCGCCGGTCTCGGACTGCACCGCCGTGGTGTCGATGAGGCTCTTGGAAAGCAGAATGGTGTTGCCGACAGAGAGAGATTCCAGCGGTTCCGTGAGCAGGGTGCGCACGCGGATGGGCCGGGTCACAGGAACCTGGTTGTAGGCCAGAATGTTATTGGCGAGATCGGCCAGGGTCTTGTCGAAGTCGCTCGGGGTGTCGATCAGACCGGCCATAGCGAGGCGGTCGATGACATTGTCTTCGGCCTGCTGGATCCACTCACGCTGGGCCTGGAGCGGACCGACGTCATTGGCCTGGGCGCTCTGATCGATGACGCCGCCGCCTACCTGGATGTCGGTCTCCTCGGCTTCCTTGGGAGGAACCTTCAACTGGTAGCCCCAGATGTGGTTGACGGCCTTCATCTTCAGCACGTGCTGGGGGTTCTTGGGGTCGGTTTCCTCAATGTAGGAGGAGGTGGGAAGCCAGAGACCTTCCTGCACATTGGTGCGCCAGGAATCGAAGTGGAAGTACTCGGAGATGTCCACCTGCTCGCCGGCCAGGTCGCCGTTATAGCGGACGATGTTGCCGCCGTTGCGCTCCACCCATATACGGCCGAAGAAGCGGCCCGCGGTGTGCTTGACCGGCTGCACGTCGAAGACGACGGTTGGGATGGTGCCGAGAAAGTCGTTGCGAACGTAGCTGAAAGTGTAGTTCTGGCGGTTGAAGCCATCGCCGTTCGGCCCGCTGGTGTCGATGAGGATCATGCGGACGAAGCCGCCGTCGTTATAGGAAAGATGGAGGCTCTTGGAGAGCCCGGTGATGTAGCTGAGCGAATGCTTGAAGAAGCCCAGCTTTCCGCCGCTCTCGTCCTTGCGCTTGTCGACGGCGTACCCTTCCTGGCCGATGACCTTGCCGAAGTCTACGCGGGCGAGGAAATGGGTGTCGGACTCGGGCGTTTCGAACATGACCGGATCGGGCCTCATGTTCTGGATGTACGTCTCCACGAGTGGCGAACGCTCCTTTACCGTCTTGATGACCGCCGCTTCGCGGACGATCGCCTTGTCCAGCAGCGCATTCTGGGCCGCCGTGGGCTTGCGCAGATTGGAATTCGGGTCGGCCTTCTTCTTGCCGATGCCGAGAAACTGTGCCCCGGCAGGAAAGGTGATGGCCGCGAGCAGGGCGGCTGTCGTAAGGGTGGTGCACTTGGTCCGCAGGTTCATCACGGTGGGGAACTCCTTGGTACCCGGCTGGGGAAGAGGTTGCCGGGCGGGCTTTCAGGAAACGTTGCGGCGTGACGTGAACGAACACCGCCGCAGAATGACAAGATCAGAAGGACAAGATCAACGGTCTTCCAGATACCGGAAGCCTCAGCTCAGCTGGAACATGACAGTCACGGGGCCTTCCCAGTCGATGGGGTGCCCGGTGGAATCCTTGGCAGGCATGAAGTGCATGGCGGAAGCGGCCTGCTCGGCAGAGGCGTCCAGGCCGTGGCCGAGACCGTGGATGACGCCGAGCACCTGCACGGCACCCGCCGCGGTCACCCGAATGCGCAAGGTTACATTGCCCTCCACGTGCATGGAACGGGCCTCCTCGGTATACGCGGGAACGGGCTTGGAAAGCACCTTGGGCGGCGTGCTGGTGACGACGGCTGCAACGGCGGGCGGATGGGTGAAGGCGGCGGGGGCCGGTGCCTGGCCCATCTGGACGGTGACAGGACCGTGAGTCCCGGTGCCCGTGCCGCCGGGAACGCCATTGCTGAGTCCGGCAATCTTGACGGGGCTATGGCTGGTGCCGGCGAGGTTGGTGCCGGAGGGCGCACCGTTGCCGAGACTGACGTTGGTGGCATGGGGACCGCTGCCGGTGTTGCTGGCAGGCATGCCATGGATACCGCCGCCCAGGTTGACAGGCTGCGCCACGGCAGGACCGTTGAGGGCGCGGATTTCAGGATTGCCCATGCGGACTGCCGAAGGGTGCGGATCGTTGTTAGCAATGTGGGCGGCGGTCGGCGTGCCCAGGCTCACCACCTTGGGAGCGGGCGGCGGGTCGACCTTCTTGGGAGCGGGAGGGGCCAGGTTCACCTTGGGCGTCGGCACCACGACGGGCTTGATGTCAGGCGGGAGAGGCACCGGCTTGGGCGGCGTGATGATTTTGGGCGGCTCGATCTTGGGTGTTTCAACCGGCGGCACCGGCGGCAGCTTGGGCGGTGGAGGAAGCTTGACGGGCGGCGGCGGTGGAGGCGGCGGCTCGTTGAGGGAGATGGCCTTCAGCTTGTTGGGATCGTCCAGCTTGGTGTGTTTTACGACCGCGCCGAGAATAAGAACGAGGGCAGCGATGATGCAATTGACCGTAATGGAGGTAGCGGTGGCGCTCTTGCTGCGCCCGCCGGTGTCCAGAACGCCAAAATCCCGGAAGCTCACATCGACGGGCCGGGGGTCTTCGCTGCGGAGGGGCTTGGCCATGAATCGTGCCATCCTTTTTCGGCGCCAGTAACTATTACCAGCCGCCGATAGTTAGTAGGAAGATAACAGACTTCGCTCTAAGGAAACAGCCTAGAGGCGCCGCCGACGCGGCGAAATACCCGAAAACTCCAGCAAAGTGCAACATTTGTGGCAGGGAGGCCCCGCTTCCTTCTACAACACGTAACGCGGCCGAAAGGCTCGTTCAGGGCACAAGTAATGTGCCGACCGTACCGTGACCTGGCTTCCTCTCTGTTGCGGGTTGCGGACCGAAAGTTTCACCGCGACACCTGCCGCCACGCTCAAGGGAGAAGGGGGGCAGTACGATGAGCGAGTGTGACGAGACAGTACCGGTGCCGGGTCGGCGGCGACGGCCTGTACCGCCCGTCAGGAGGTTTCTTGATCCACGGAATCAGTCAGAGCATGTTTCACCTGCCGCTGCCGGTCCTCGAGAAAGTGGTGCGCCCGGTGACCATGTACCTGGTGCTGGTCGCCTTCCTGCGTCTGTTCGGGAAACGCGAGCTCGCGCAGCTCAACCCGTTCGACCTGGTGGTCCTGCTCAGCTTGAGCAACACGGTGCAGAACGCCATCATCGGCGACGATAACTCCGTGACCGGAGGAATCGTCGGCGCGTTTTCGCTGTTGGCGATCAACTGGCTGCTGATGTGGGTGCTGTACCGGGCACCAAAGCTGAACAAGGCGATGGAGGGTTCGCCAACCACGCTGATTCGGGATGGCAAGGTGGATGGCGCGGCGTGCAGGCGGGAACGGCTAACCCGTGAAGAGCTCATCACCGTTCTGAACCGCAACAACTTCAACGAGCCGGATGAGATCGCGCTCTGCGTGCTGGAGCCCAGCGGGACGTTCTATGTGCGCGGCAAGAGCCCGTCGCCGGAGGACAAGCAGCAGACGGCCCTGCTGGAGGCGGTGAATCGCCTGACAGCCGAGGTGGGGTCCCTGCGGGCGCAGCTTGGGCGGGGCGGCCCCGCAGACTAGGTCCCGTGGGAACCGGCGCTGCGAGCGCGGGCTTTCAGCAGGCGGGGCGGTGGCGTTTCGAGAGTGAGGTCTCGCAATGCGGCGCGGTAGCCTCCCTGGAAGATCGAGTACAGGACCGCAAGCGCGCAACCCACACCGAACGCAAAGCCGAGGAAGAACCCGATAGCGGCGGTCCAGGAAAAGGTCACTCCCTCATTTTTTCATGGGGCATCAGCCGGCAGGGAAACAGCAAGGCGGCCGCGTTTGCCTGCGGTCGTGCCATCGCGTACATTTTCCTCCGTGCGGGCGGGCATCATCAGCCGAACGCGGCTTATCTTCGTAGAGAGTCCAAACCTACATGCCCGACGTTGCAGCGCCGCCTGTTTCCGACCTCAAGCAGGCTCCACAGACCGAAGGTAGCGCGACCTTCTCCTCGCTCATGCGGGAGAACCGTGTGTTTCCCCCGCCCGCAGAGTTTGCCCCAAAGGCGCATGTGGGCAGCCTGGAGCAGTACGAGGCGATGTACCGGCGCAGCGTCGAACAGACGGAGGAGTTCTGGGCTGAAGCTGCGAGGGAGCTGGACTGGTTTTCGCCCTGGAAGACCGTTCAGGAGGGATCCGGGGCGGAGGTCAGATGGTTTTCGGGCGGCAAGCTGAACCTGTGCCACAACTGCGTGGACCGGCACGCGCGGGGCGGCGCGTGTCGCGACAAGGTGGCGCTGCTGTGGGAAGGCGAACCCAGCGTGGATGGAGAACCCACGGAGATTCGCAGGCTCAGCTACGCGCAGCTCCATGACGAGGTGCAGAGATTCGCCAACGTGTTGAAGGCGGCGGGAGTGCGCAAGGGCGATCGCGTGGCCGTGTACATGGGGATGACGCCGGAGCTGGCGATCACGCTGCTGGCGTGCGCGCGCATCGGCGCGGTGCATTCGGTGATCTTCGGCGGGTTTGCAGCGCATGCGATCAGCGACCGGGTGAACGACTCGGACTGCCAGATCGTGGTGACCCAGGATGCGAGCTACCGGCGCGGCAGCGCGATCAAGCTGAAGGGCCTCGTGGATGAGGCTCTGGCCAAGTGTCCGGGGGTGCGGCACACGATCGTCTTCCAGCGCGACTCGAAGATAGAGACGCCGATGACAGCGGGTCGCGATCTGTGGTGGCATGAGGAAATGGCGAAGGCGGCCGCGGAGTGCCCGTGCGAGCCGATGGATGCGGAGGATCCGCTCTTCATCCTGTACACCAGCGGAACCACCGGCAAGCCCAAGGGGCTGGTGCACACGACCGGGGGCTACGGGGTGCAGGCGTACCTGACGAGCAAGATCAATTTCGATCTGCGCGGGGACGACGTGTACTTCTGCACCGCGGACATCGGGTGGATCACCGGCCATAGCTACGTGGTGTATGGCCCGCTGGCGAACGCGGCCACCGTGCTGCTGTATGAAGGCGCGCCGAACTGTCCGCAGCCGGACCGCTTCTGGCAGATCGTCGACCGGCACAAAGCGACGGTGTTCTACACCGCGCCCACCGCCATTCGCGCGTTCATCAAGTGGGGCCAGGAATGGGTGGCGAAACACTCACTCCGTTCGCTGCGGCTGCTGGGCACGGTGGGGGAGCCGATCAACCCGGAGGCGTGGATGTGGTATCACCGCGAGATCGGCAAGGAACGCTGCCCCATCGTGGACACCTGGTGGCAGACGGAGACGGGCGCGCACATGATCGCGCCGGTGCCGGGCGCCGTGCCGACGAAGCCGGGCTCGGCGACGCGGCCGTTCTTCGGGATCGTGCCGGAGATCGTGAGCAAGAACGGCGACCCGGTACCCGCCGGGCACGGCGGGCTGCTGGTCATCAGCAAACCATGGCCGTCCATGGCGCGGACGATCTGGGGCGATCACGAGCGCTTCGTGCAGACCTACTTCTCGGATATACCAGGGAAGTACTTCACCGGGGACGGCGCGCGGCGCGATCAGGATGGCTACTTCTGGCTCATGGGCCGCGTGGATGACGTGATCAACGTGAGCGGGCATCGGCTGGGCACAATGGAGATCGAGTCGGCGCTGGTGGCGCATCCCAAGGTCGCGGAAGCCGCCGTGGTGGGCCGGCCGGACGAGATGAAGGGCCAAGCCATCGCGGCGTTCGTCTCGCTGGAAGAGGGCCATGAGCCGACGGAAGAGTTGAAGCAGGTGCTGCGGCAGTGGGTCGCGAAAGAAATCGGCTCGCTGGCGCGGCCGGACGACCTGCGCTTCACGCAGATGCTGCCCAAGACACGCTCCGGAAAAATCATGCGTCGCCTGTTGCGGGAACTGGCAACCACCGGCGAAGTAAAGGGCGACACGACCACGCTGGAGGACTTCAGCGTGGTGGCGAAGCTGAAGGAGAACGAGGAGTAGCTGACCAGGTTCAGCTTCGTAGAAAGACGAGCCGCAGGACTTGGCGCTACTTGGCTTCCACAAGCGCGGTCTGGAGCAGGTCCGGTCCGCCTTCGAGTACACCACCGTGGCCGGGTGCGAGGCGGCGGATGGGCGTCTCTGCGGACGCCTCGGCGAGGAGCGACTCGATGCTGCGCCTGGCGGTAGGGCGGTGCCACGTGGCGAAGTTGGGCAGAGGAAAGTACCAGGGCGCCCAGCCGGCGATGTGAGGCTTGCCGCCCACCGTAACCAGCGCGTCGCCGGTGTAGAGCGTGCCATCGCGCTCGTCCAGGAAGCTGAAGTGGCCGGGCGTGTGACCGGGGGTGGCGAAGCAGCGCAACGATCCGTACAGTTCGCCTGCGGAGAGCCGGTGGGTAGGGGCGGTGGCAATGCCCGGGAAGCCACCCTTGACCTTGCACTGCGGCTCACCTGGGTCCAGGGAGCGATCCTGCGCGGGCTTCTTCGGCAGGAGGCGCGAATCGCGCTGCGAGATGGCGAGATCCACACGGCCGAGCAGATGCTGCAACTCGTCGACGGCGCCCACGTGGTCGCCGTGGGCGTGTGTGAGAAGTATCCGGTTGACGGGAGAGCCGACCTGGCGGGCCTGCTGGAGAAGATCCTCGCCGCTCCCGGGCAGACCGGTGTCGATCAGGGTGAGGCCATCGGACTCACGGACGAAATAGGCGTTGAAGAGACCAAGGCGGGTGAGCTGCCAGGCGTTCGGAGAGATCTGGGTGCACTTCATGGTCAGTCGGTTGGATGCTCCTTACGGGGGGCACGGCAGCTTGCTTTAGGAAAGCTCCGATGAAGTCCAAGAAACGTACCCAGCGGCTAAGCCGCATGACTCGGGCCGGCGTAGGTCACGGCTGAAGCCGTGACCTACCGTTAGTCCGGACTCGATCCAACCTTCCTCAAAGGGCGTGCACGCCTTCCTCCACAACGAGGTGATCGACCGCGATGTTCAAGGCAATGCCCAGCTTACGGAAGCCGTCACGCCACTCCCGGGAAGGCCGCCGGCTCTTATCGCGCTGGTGCAGATCGTTCCAGATATTCTGCGCCTGCCAGAGGTTGACCTCCATGGGCAGGGAACGCAGGCTCTCGGCGGTAGCGACAGTTTCATGCAGCACGGCGATGTTGCCACTGCCGGCCGCGGTTTCGAGACGCACCATGGCGCGGCGCATGCGGCGATCGGCTGTGAAGCTGAGCAGGCCGGTATCGAGAGTGATGTTGTCGATAACGGCGCGGCGCAGCAGCCTGGAGACCTCGGCGTTATCGTAGGTCTCGGCTTCGAGCGCCTTGCGCAGACTGGCGTTGATGGCGAAGCCGGCTGTGAGCGCAAGCGCGGGCGGCGCGGCCACATTGGATTCGCTGAGGAAGTCGAGCAGCGTGGCGTGCTCCTCGTAGATGCGGACCAGCGAGCTTTCTACCTCGCTGAGGGTCTGGTCAAGGATGCTCTTGACGATCCGTCGCTGCTCGTCGGCGAAGAGTGAGGTGAGGGAGTAAAGAGTGCCGCCGAAGAAGCGGTCGATTTCGCGGACCAGCTCGGGCAAATTGGCGCGGCGAACGCTCGTGTGCGCGGCCTCCAGAAACTCTGCCCAGTCCGCATCGTCCTCCGGTCCGCAACGCTTGACCGCCGCAGAAAGGTTCTGGTCGCCGAGATGCAGAACGGCGAAGCAGATTTCCTCGCACTCTTCGGTAACCCGGGAGCGCAGGCTGGCGCGTCCGAGCGCCACGCGCCCATGCCCGGAAGTGAGCAGCTCGTAGCTGTGCCGGTCGACTGTAAAGCAGAAGAGCTCGCCGGTATCCGGATAGCTGCGGAACATGGAGCTGATGGCGTAGTGCGCGCCCACGTGCTCGAGGTCGACACGCGTGCTGACAACATAGCGGCGATAGATGTCAGCACCGGTACCCTGCTCCAGGACATTCGACTGCGCCTCCTGCAGCAGAACAAGAAAATCCTGCTCAAGCGCCAGGGCCGGCTCGCCAAAGAGTTTGGCGGCGAGCTGCAGAACGCGTCCGGCGTATCCAATGATCTGCACGGTCTCGATGCCCGAGACGTCGTCGAAGAACCAGCCGCAGGAGGTGTACATGAGCTGCGTGTGGCGCTCCATCTCCATCAATTCCAGAACAGCGACACGCTCCGTCTCATCGAGTTCGTGCGTGGCGTGGTCAGCGAGGAACTTTTCGGTGGAGGCTGCGGAGCGGTCCAGCACGACATCGATGTAGGCGTCGCGCGCGGCCCAGAGATCCCTGAGCAGTGGAGCGGCGAGCCGCTCCGCCAAGGGTGCGGTGCGGTCGCGGAGGAGGTCCAGCGCCTCGCGCAAGGGACCGCGCCAGCGCTGGTTCCAGCCGGCTTTGCCGCCATTGCAACCGCAGTTGGAGCGCCAACGCTCGACGCCGTGCGAGCAGCTCCAGGAGGAGTCGTCGGCTACTTCAGCTTCCCATGTGGGCGGGAAAAGCGCGAGGAACTCGCCGTAGTTGGTGGGGATGGCCAAGCGATTCTCTTCAATCCAGTGCAGCGCATAGCTGAGCGCCATTTCCCCATGACGATGGTGGTGGCCGTAGCTTTCGCCGTCGGTGGCGACGTGGGCCAGTTGAGGCTCGGCTGGGGACGCGGGCAGGCTGGCGATGAGGCGGCGGCCGAAGACTTCGCCGGAGTTGAGCAGGCCCTCAAAGGCGATGGCGCGCGATGTGGGGCCGTCATAGAAAAAGACAGCAATGCTGCGGCCGGCATCCAGCTTTACGAGGTAGGGGTGGGTGGTGTCTGCCTCGGCGTTGGGGGTTTCGGTCCAGGGCTCAGAGGGCTGCGCTGCCGCTTCCAGGGAGTCTGCAGCGAGGGAAGAGTCCGCAAGTCTGCGGACGCGGGCGCACTGGTGGGGAGCGAGAACGGTGAAGCGGATGCCCTCCTGCGCCATGAGGTCGAGCACGTGGCGCGAGACCGCGGTTTCGGCCAGCCACATGCCTTCAGGCTTGCGATTGAAGCGGTGCTCGAAGTCGGCGATGCCCCAGCGGATCTGGGTGCGGGCGTCACGTTCGTTCGCGAGCGGCATGATGATGTGGTTGTAAACCTGGGCCAAAGCGGAGCCATGGCCGGAGTAGCGCTGGGCGCTGGCGCGGTCGGCATCCAGAATGTTGCTGTAAGCACGCGGTGCGAACTCCTTGAGCCAGCTGAGCAGCGTGGGCCCGAAGTTGAAGCTCATGCGCGAGTAGTTGTTCAGGATGCGGACGATGCGGTCCTGCTTGTCCTGGATGCGGGAGGCGCCGTTGGGCGCGTAGCACTCGTAGG
The DNA here is from genome assembly GCA_964246235.1 of uncultured Acidobacteriaceae bacterium. Lineage (GTDB taxonomy): Bacteria > Acidobacteriota > Terriglobia > Terriglobales > Acidobacteriaceae > Granulicella. The sequence continues at coordinate 107,122 of CAXTPR010000009.1, read as the reverse complement.
CGATGCGCTCATTCCAGTCGTGGAACGGCGTGGCAGAATCCTGTACTTCGACCGTTTCGAGCCAAGGGTTTTCGCGCGGCGGCTGGTAAAAGTGGCCGTGCACGCAGACATAGCGATTGACCGGTTGCGGCTTTGCGACAGGAACGCGGCCCCGTGAAACATGCTGCTGACTACTCATCAGGACATTAAACCACCGGTCCGATAACACTCGGATATTGGACCGATGGGCCATGCAACATCCCGCGGGGGTGAGGCCTCAGGGAGTAGCGGGATTCGCGGGAGCTTCCGTGGAAGCCGACTCGGCGGGCTGGGCGGGAGCGGTGCGCGGCGCAGGGGCGAGATTGCGGAAGTTCAGCAGGGTGTTGAACATCATGCGGTACTCGCCCATGTTCTGCCAGCGCCAAACGGGATTGGTGGCGAACATGACAGCTTCGCCCTTGCCGACAGGCGCAACAACCACTGCCGCGCGGCCCTTGATCTCGTCGGGGCCGTTGAAGAGGCCGCTGAGCACGGACTTTTCGCCGCCGGGGAAACGCATGAGGACATTGTTGCGGTTCAACTCGGCGGGCATGCGGAACAGAGGGCCGTTGGCATAGCGCACCGGCACGGTTGTGCTGGAGTAGCCATAGAAGATGGGGTTCTCGGGGCGGGTGATCTCGGCCTCCACCACGGGACCGGGAGCGTAGAGACGGGCGGTGGCGTTGCCGCTGTCGATGGTGGGGGTCAGGCCGAACTCCGCAGGAAAGGCGCTCGATGTTCCCAGCGTGACCAGCACGCCGCCTCCTTCAGTGAACTTCTGCAGTTCGGCGACCCCGGCGATGCCCATGCCGCCGGTGATGTCGTCGGAGGAGCCGTAATCGCCGAGAAACTTGAACTTGTCAGTCTTGGTATAGGGCAGCGGCTCCTTCGCTTTCGGTATGTCGGTGATGAGCTGCTTGGCGCTGCGTACCTGGTTGGGAATCAGGATGAGGTCGTAGTCCTTGGCAAGGTTCCCCTGGAGTACGCGCTCCTTGAAGATGAGATCGTAAGGAATTTTGTACTGGTCGAAGGTGAAGCGCACCCAGCCGACGTCCTGGGTGCCGCTCCAGGTGCTGAACATGGCGACGCGTGGCGTGGCGGCCTCGTGGATCGCGACGTCCGGCTTCTTAGCGAGCGCTACAAGATCCAAGCCGAGGCTGGCAGCCAGCGGCTTGAGCGTGGAGGCCGCCGAGGAAGGCACCAGGAAGGTGCCGGCCGGAAAGGTTACGCCGGCGGCGGTGAAGGACTTTTCGGCGACCTGCACGGCGGTGTCCCTAAGGCCATAGCGCAGGGTGATGAAGTTGGGTGAGCCGTGGTCGGGCACGGCGTAGACCACGGCCCCAGCGACGTCTTTGAGCTTTCCGGCGGGCGTGTACTTGCCGGTGGGGTCGTCGGGAACAAGGTCGACGGGAACCTGCTGCACGGCGATGTCTTTGGTGGGCTTGATGAGGGTGTTGGTCATCAGGCTCATGGTCCAGGCGCTATCGTCGTAGGTGGTGAGCTCGGGGTCAGGATCGACCTGCTTGATGAGCAGCGTTTTGGCTAGTGGGCCGTAGGGCTGGTTGGACTTTACGACCAGCGACCCGGCGGGGTACTCGCCGTCAGAAAGCTTGATGGCGGCCTTCGCGCGGCCGACCTCGATGCCCTGCATCTTGAGAATGTGGATGACGAAGGCGACACGGGTGGGGTCTTCCTGGTCGGCGGGCAACACGAAGCCGAAGGGAGCCTCTTTGGCTCCGGCGGTGAGCGCATGGGCGCTCTTGGTGTAGAAGTTTTCAAGTACGACTCCAGGAAAAGTCGCCGCGAACTGCAGCGAGTTCAGCACGCCGGTCTCCGCGTAGTTGGTGTTGTTGCGCATCGACCAGACGACTTCCTTGTACGGCGGATTGGGCCGGAACCAGGAGCGTTTGGTGAAGTCGCCGCCACCCGCGCCGCCGCCACCGCCCGAGACGCCGGGATTGGGCGGCTGCGAGAGCGTGCGCTTCATGGTGGTCGCGCCGGCGTTGCCGAAGATCTCGTAGAAACGCATCATGCCGTTGTGATTGGTTGACATGATGGCTACGTAGCCGGGTGACCAGGCATCGACATAGCCGTGATACCAGACGCCTGGCATGCCGTACTTGGTGAGCTGGGACATGTCCCAGCTGGCGAACATGGGGAGCTCGCCGTAGACGATGGGGTCCCAAAGGGGGTTCTGCGGCGCCTGGCCGCTGTAGATGTACAGGAACGGTACGGACTCATGCAGGTCGTGCATGATGGGCGGATGCCAATCGAGATACCACTTGAGCAGATTCTGATTGGCCAAACCTGCATAGTTGATGTCGCGGTTGTCATCGTGCTTGGTGTACTTGCCCCAGTAGGGCACGCCGGACATCTTTTCGTAGTCGGTGACGTTGACGTTGTGGCGCAGATACCAGTCGATGGAGCGGTCGCGGCCATCGGGGTCGGCGACGGGCATGATGGCGACGATGATTTCGGAGCGAATCTTTTCCATCAGCGGCGAGTCTTCGGTGACGAGACGGTAAGCAAGCTCCATCAGCATCTCGGGCGGGCCTAATTCAGCGCTATGAAGCCCCCCGGAAAGGGTGTAGATCGGCTTGGTCCTGGCGATGAGGGCGTGCGCGTCGGAATCGGAGAGGCCGCGCGGGTCGGCAAGGCGGGCGAGGTTCTTGCGGTTGTCGTCCAGGTGCGCGATCGAGTCTTCCGAGCCGACGAAGACGATGACCGACTCGCGGCCTTCCTCGGTCAGGCCGATCGGCATCACCTTCACGCGCGGGGAGCGGGCTGCCAGGGCGTTGTAGTAGCGCAGTACGTCGGCGTAATAGGTAAGCTGCCTGGGCGCACCGATGTGATGGCCGAGAATATCGTTGGGCGAAGGCACGCCGCTACCGGAGGGGCCGCCGCCCAGGGGCAGATGGTCTACCAGCGGGCTGGAGAACTCCGGCTTGGTGGTCCACTCCTTGACGCTGGCCGCATAGTCGGGGTCCATGGCCTGAGAGGCCGTGGTGGTCTGCGCTGGGCAGAGGAGTGGGCAGGCCACAAGAAAGGCAAACAGCGCAGGCAGCAGGTGCTTCCGCATGAAGGGCAGTCTCCAGAGGGGTTTCAAGCCTATAGTAGCGCCTGTGCAGGTCCGGCATCGCTATGGTTGGATTCCGGCTCTCGAGATGAGCCTCTTCGGCGCTTCCGGATGCAGGTGCGGGCACGTGCCGTGAGCAGCACTCACGACTCTCCCAGAGTTCTTACGCATTTTGCGGCGAGCTCTGGGCGCGCCAGGGAAGCCTGTCCTTCGGGACATCTGTCTGCTGCAAAGTAGCGGCGTACCCTGCGGTGAGAACGGCTTCACTTTCTCCCGAACTGGTAGGTGATCCCTAGCGAGGAATCATTGCCGAAGACGACGCTTCTGGTCACAGGAATGATGCCGCCGCTATAGCGAAAGTCAGGTGTTCGAAACACCTGCGCGCGGTACAAAGCGCGAACTCCCCAGTGTGAGGAAATAGCGTAGTCCGCATTGACTCCAAGCACGCCCGCTCCACGGTAAGCATAGCTGACGGTGTGATCGGAACGATGGGGAACGAAGGCAAGCAGCGCAGCGCCCGCATCTGCCGATGTGGTGAGCCGACCGCGATGTGGACCGCTGATTACGTAAGTGCTGGCTGCTTCGAAGATGCTGCTGTTGATGGTCCCGGCGGCGGAAAAGCTGGACGCGCTGCTGCTGCCGGAGTAGGCGTAAGTGAAATCGGGGCGGGTGTAAGAGGCTGTGATGCGGTAGCCCAAGGAGGGATGGAACTGTTGATGAAAGGAAGCTAGAACAGTGAAGGAAGGGCTGGTGGTCTGGGAGCGTGGCTCTGTGCCCGCCGTAAGCGAATGGTGGGAGACGATGTAGCTGCCGCCCATCCCGAACATCAGGTCGCTTGTGCGCAGCCCCGGCGGCTTTGCAGGACCAGAAGATCGAACCGGGTTGGAGAGAGGCTGCACGCGAACCGGCGTTGCAGAGAGCGGCATCGGCAACTGCACGAGTTCGCGGCGCGGCGGGAGAACGGGCGGGCTCGAGGGTGGAGCGGCTAGATCGCGGTTGAGCGCGAGCCGATCCAAGGCCGGGTTGGGCGGCTGTGCTTGAGGAAGCAAGGCACGCAGAGTGGAACCGGGGAGATGGGGCGGGTGTGAGGGCTGCTTCGAAAGGTGTCCGTTGCGACCAGGCTCATGGTTCGGGATCGGGATGGGCCCGGGCTTTTGAGTGACAGGCCCTGATACGGCGTGGCGGTATTCAGGCGGGGGCGGCACCTCCCGCGTGTTGACGAAAAGGGATATAGCCGCGATACCGCTTAACAACAGGAGAGCGAACAGCGGCCAACGCCAGCGTGACGCGGAGTCAACGGATCGACCATGCGTGATCAGCGAGGAACGGAGGACCTCCCAGTTGTGGTCCAGAACAGCGCGATCAACAGGCAGAGGTGTGTCCTTGAGGGCAGTGAGGGTGGAAAGGACAGATGTGGACGTCAGTGCGAGTGAGGAGCTTCGCTCCAGAGCGCGACGAACCGCTCGGGCCCGGCGAGGAGAAAGCTCGTCAAGATGAAAGGCGATCAGGTCGCTTTCTGTTACGCCGTCAGTGATATTCCCGAGAAAAGGATTCATGAGGTCTCCCTGTGCAGACGAGATGAAGAGAGGACGCCGGCCCGCGTCGGCGCGAGCTCGCGCCGCAGCTTGGAAACCGCGCGAAAAATGGTCTGACGAGCCGTGTTGACCGTGATCCCGAGCGCCTCGGCGATCACGGGAACCGATTGCTCTTCGAGATGACGGAGTACAAAGGCGCTGCGCTCCTTTGGAGTGAGGCAACCCAGGAGCCGTTCCCGCTCGCGCACGCCTTCCATCTCAAGGAGCACCGCTTCTGGTGTGGGGCGATCCGAAACCGCGACGCTATTCGCGCGCGGTATGCCGTCCAGAGGCACGGCGTTCCAGGCGAGATCGCGGCTCCGCCGTTCGACGAGGTTGAGTGAGCAGTTCACGGCGATGCGATAGACCCACGTGCCGAAAGCAGCGTGTTCGCGAAAGGCAGGAAGCTTGTTGTATGCGCGCAGGAAAGCTTCCTGCGCTGCCTCCTCCGCGTCCTCCAGTGAGCCGGTGACGCGAAACGTCATGCGCAGAACGGCAGGCAGATGCCGGTCCATAAGAATGCGATACGCGTCCGGATCGCCTCCGAGCACTTTCCGGATCGCCGCTTGCTCCGAGGTGTCCATTCGCCGGATTAGACAAGCGCGCAAGCCTGCGCGTTAGGTCGCCGGTCGGCAAAGGGACTCTCCATGACGAGGGCATGGGAAGGAGTCAGGATTACTTCGGGCGAAACGGAGGGGTCGACAGTAATCGATTGGGTAAAGTTCCCGAGAGCTCAGGCTAGCGAGGCTTCGGGGATCGACTCCGTGCGAGGGACTGAAGCGCGCAGGCGCATCGGCTGGCGTTGCCAGTAGGTGAGCGAGCGCCAGAGCCACTCGACCGGACCGTAAAGGAAGTAGCGCAGCCAGATTGTGGACCAGACGAGGTTGACGATCCACATAATGGCCACCACGATGTAGAGCTTGTAATAGTCCATGTAGCCGTACCAGTGGAGCGGGCTCCAGACGAACAACAGCTTGAGGCTGCTGCTGGTGAGCAGGTAATTGGAAAGCGCCATCTGTCCGACATTGCCGATGCGGGCCAGCAGCCAGCGAAGGGTGCCGGTCTTGACCATGAGGACGAGCAGGGCGGCGTAGCCGAGCGCGCCCCCGATGCGGCCCAGATCGTAGGTGTAGAACATGGCGTCGTTGGTCTGCAGGTAGTCGAAGTGGCCTCTCCAGGAGGCCCACGCGCCGGCGAAAATGATGAGCCACGTAGCCGGGAGGGTCGCCACGGCGATCAGAGCATAAGTGCGCGTGCGCAGCAGGCCGGAGAAGAACCCATTGCGGTAGAGAGCCATGCCGACCAGCATCATGCCCAGCACGTCCCCGAAGCCGACATACAGGCCGGTCTCATTGTGGTACGAGTCTTTCCAATCGGCCCGCTGCGCGGCGAAGTAACCCTTCTGGTGGTCGGCGATGTCTTTGTAGAGCTTTTTGTCGCTGGGCCGCCAGCCTGCCTGCATGTGGTCCCACTCAGCGATGGAGGCTTTCTGCTCGTCGCTGAGTGGACGATGCGCACTGGCTGCGGCGTGAGCGGCGGCGGCATCGCGGCGGGCGTGGTAGCCGGTGTAATCGTAGAAAATGCTGAACGCGAGTGTGTTCACCAGAAGAACGATTGAGCCAGCCCACAGCAGAGCCTTGGGTTTGAGATTACGGCAGGGGAACAGGAACAGCAGCGCGCTGATGCCGTAGAAGAACAGGATGTCGCCGTTCCAGATCAGATAGCAGTGCAGGACTCCGAACAGTGCCAGCCACATGTTGCGGCGAGTAAAGATATCGGCGGTACGAATGCCCGCGCCGCGGGCTTCGGCGCGGCCGGTGAGCAGGAGCACACCGGCGCCGAACAGCATGGAAAACAGCGCACGCATCTTGCCCTCGGCGAAGACCCAGCGGGCAAACCAGAGGATGGTATTGACGCGCCAATGCGGGCCGCTGAACACCGGCTTGACCGTGGTGAGCGGAAACATATAGTTCCAGCCGGGCATACCGAAGTCGCAGATGTTCATGATGAGAATGCCCATGAGAGCGAAGCCGCGCACGGTGTCCACAGCAGCGACACGCTCGGTTGTCGCCACGGGGCGCGTAGCAAGGGAAGGCGCGGGGCCGAGGTGCGGCGGACCGGCGAGCTCTTCGTTGGCTCCAGCCGGAAGGGGGGACTGATCAAGGTCGCTGACGGAAAGGATGGACGCGGCCATGCGGCTCCTTAAGGAAGCTAAAGATTGGGCCCGCTTGCAGGAGTGAATGGGTTTGAGAGTACTGGGGAAGGCCAGAGAGTGCAAGCTGCGGGACGGTGCATTCTGGAGGTTCTTCAGAAGGTGTCGTGGTGTACCGCGGGCGAACTATGGGGATGCTGTGCGCTGCGCGCAGGATGACGCCATCGCAAGGTTCACAAGGTCCAGCTCCAGCCCCTGGGGGGACGGCGTCAGTCCGCGGCGGCGGGCTCCTGGTCCTTGTACTGGAGGCGGTAGAGACGCCAGTACAGGCCGTGCAGGGCGAGGAGCTGTTGATGGGTGCCCTGCTCGCGGAGCTGGCCTTTGTGCATGACGAGAATGGTGTCGGCGCGCTGCACGGTGCTGAGACGGTGCGCGATGACGACGCTGGTGCGGCCGGTGATCATTTTCTCCAGGGCGGCGCGGACGCGGAGCTCGGTTTCGGTGTCGACCGAGCTGGTGGCTTCGTCGAGGATGAGGATGCCGGGCTTGTGAGCGAGGGCGCGGGCGAAGCTGATCAACTGCTTCTGGCCGGTGGACAGGCTGGCTCCGCGCTCGATCACGGGCTCGTCGAAGGTGGCGGGCAGGGTGCGGATGAAGTCACCCACGTTGACTTCATCGGCGGCGTTGGCGACCTCGGCATCGGTAATGGTTTCCGTGCCGAGACGGATGTTCTGGGCAACGGTGCCGGTGAAGAGGAAAGAATCCTGCAGCACCACACCGAAGCGGCGGCGCAGAGCGGTGAGGTCCTGCTCGCGGACGTCAACTCCATCCACAAGGACTTGTCCTGCCTGCACGTCGTAGAAGCGCATCAGCAGGGCGGTGATTGTGGTCTTGCCCGCGCCGGTGTGGCCGACGATGGCGGCGGTGGAGTCGGGCTCGATGGTGAAGCTGACGCCGCGGAGGATCCACTCGATGGTGGGGTCTCGCGTGGGGTCGGCGGCGATCGGATCGTCGGCGCGGGCGGCAGCGGAAGCAGATTCCTCCGCTGCGCTGCGGAAAGACAACAAGGGGGAGTGCTGCGGGTCAACGCGGGTGGAGCGCTCGGCCAGTGCGATTTGCTGGGCTTCGGTGAGCGGCTGGTAGGTGAACCAGACGTTGCGGAACTCCATGCGGCCGGAGCGGTCTCCGGGTGAGGGGAGGGCGGGACTGGAGAGGCCGGGTTCGGTGTCGAGGAGCTGGAAGACACGCTCGGCGGCGGCCATGGCGGCCTGCAGGATGTTGTATTTGTCGGACAGGTCCATGATCGGCCGGAAGAAGCGCTGCGCGTAAGCGATAAAGGCGATGAGCACGCCGAGCGAGACGGTACCGAAGAGGCTGAAGCCGGTGGTGGGGAAGTCGTGGCTGTTGTCTACGAAGCGATGGGCGCTGAGCCATCCCCCGACGTGGGCGATGAACTCGGAGTGGAGCACGGCGCGGCCGCCGAACCAGATGACCATGGCGATGGCGATGGAGCTGAGCAGCTCGACCACGGGGTAGTACAGGGCGTAGGCAAAAATGGCGTCGGTCCAGGCGGCCTTGTTCTCGGCATTGACGCTGCTGAAATCCGTGAAGGCGCGACGCTCACGGTTGAAGAGCTGCACGACGCTCATGCCGGAGACGTACTCCTGGGTGAACGCGTTGATCTTCGCGACGGCGGCACGCTGGCGCCGGTAGCTGGCGCGCACATGCACGCGGAACAGGTGCGTGGCATAGAGGATGCCGGGGATCACGGAGAGCGTGAGCAGGGCGAGCGGCCAGCTCATGCCGAGCATGATGGCGACGATGTAGACGAGGGTAAAGATGTCCTCGAAGATGGCGAGGACGCCGGAGGTGAACATCTCGTTGAGGGCGTCGACGTCGGAGGTGACGCGGGTGACGAGGCGGCCAACCGGCGTGCGGTCGAAGAAGGCGATGTGCATGCGCTGAATGTGGCGGAAGATCTGCGAGCGCAGGTCGAACATGATCTTCTGGCCGGTCCACTGCATGAGGTAGGTTTGGACGAATTCGAGCGCGAAGGTAATCAGCAACGCGGCCAGGTACAGGCTGGCCAGCTCGGTGACGCCGCGCATGGGGTTGGCGCTGAGGTGACGCGAGAGCCAGCTATGTGGGCCAGCGGTGGGCGCGAAGTAGGTGTCGACAGCGACCTTGAGGGCGAAGGGGCCGAAGACGTCGGAGGCGGACTTGATGACGATGCAGACGGCGGATACGGCCACCTGCAGCTTGTAGGGGCTGAGGTAGCGTACGAGCCGGCGCATGAGGCGGGCGTCGTAAGCCTTGCCGACTACATCGTCGTCGCTCTGCCTGGAGCCCTCGGCGGCCGCGGCCTCTGGCTGGGCGAGTTTCTGCTGGGCCTTCTGCTGAGCCGTACGCTGGTCTGGGCTGGGCTTGCGCTCTTCAGCTGTGGATGCCGCCATACTCCTGATTGTAGTGGGCTCGGCGCCGATGAAATACAGGCCTTGGCTGCGTGAAAGAATGCCCTTGTGGCGGAGAGTGCGCAAAGCGAAGCACGAAGCGAGCGGCTGGGACTATATCTCAGCGTGCCGTTCTGCCGGCACAAGTGCAGCTTTTGCAACTTCGCTTCCGGTGTGGGGACGGGCGAGAGTCTCACAGCCTATGTTGAGACGCTGTGCGGCGAGATCGCCGCCGCTGGTGCGATCGCGGCTGCGGCGGGCGGCGAGCTGCCGAGGATTGTGGATTCGGTCTACCTGGGTGGGGGCACGCCGAGTCTGCTGAGTGGCGAGCAGCTGCGGAGGGTGTTTGCGGCGATGCGCGGGGAGTTCGAGGTCGACGCCGACGCGGAGATCACGCTGGAGGCCGCGCCGGGTCAGATCGCGGACGAGCTGCTGGATATGGTGCTTCGTCTCGGCGTAAATCGAGTGAGCCTGGGTGTGCAGAGTTTTGTGGACCGGGAGTGCGCGGCGGTAGGGAGGGCGCACACAGGCGGGGGCTGTCTGAAGGAACTTGCAAGACTGCGGGCAGCCGGGGTGGCGAGTGTGGGAGCGGACCTGATCGCCGGTCTCCCGTATCAGACCGAAGCAAGCTGGCGGGTGTCGCTGACACGGGCTGTGGAGGCGAGTGCGTGCGGAAATCTCCAACACCTGAGCGTGTACATGCTGGAGGTGGATGAGGACTCCCGGCTGGGCCGCGAGGTGCTGCTGGGCGGACAGCGATTCCATGCCGGGCATGTGGTCAGCGAGGAGTTGACTGCGGTGATGTATGAGGCAGCTTGTGAGGAGCTGCCGGCGGCAGGATTTGCGCAGTACGAGATCTCGAACTTTTCGCGGGCGGGCTTCGCCTCGCGGCACAATCGGAAGTACTGGCAGCGGGAGCCGTACCTTGGACTCGGGCTCGATGCGCACTCGATGCTGTGGACCAGCGACGGTGGTGCGGTGCGATTTGCCAACCCGGACACGCTGGGGGCGTACGCCGGGGCGGCTTCTGCGCGCGATGTGACTCGGGTGGGCGTGCGTGAGGCGTTCGAGGAGACGGTGTTTCTCGGGCTTCGGCTTTGCGAAGGGTTAGCGGCGGAGCGGCTGCGCGGCTTTCCGGCGGAGTGGGTGAAGGAGTTTGCCGAAGCGGCCCAGGTTATGGTGCGGTCCGGGACGATGTGGCGCAAGTGTGAGGTCTGGGGGCTTACCCTGCGGGGTCAACTGGTTTCGAGCGAGGTCTTCGGGGAGCTGCTCGCGGGGGTGCCGGCGTAAGCCGCTGCCAGCGCGGCCTACAGTAAGCTGGACCGATGTTTTGTTCGCAGTGTGGGAAACAATGTACCGGTAAATTCTGCTGGAACTGCGGAGCTGCTCTCACTGCGGGCATTTCCGCCGGAACGGAGATCGACGCTGCCCGCACTCCTCAGGAACCTGTGACTGGTAACTGGCAGGCGTCGGTGAACTATGAAGAGGTGATGAAGGCGCCACGAGTGCGCGACGTCCTCGCGAAGATTGCTCCTCCCGGAGCCCCCATGAGCGCCGAAGGCTTCGTGGAGACATTTGGAAAAATCGTACCGACCGCGGTACCGCTCGTTCCCGTCATGAAGCTCGCGCAGGACGTTTACTCCCGGCTTGGCATAAAGACAGGGAAGACCGTGGTGGAGCGCCTTCCCCGTCCGGTCGGCCAGGTCATTGCCTGTGCCGTGTGTGCGATCGCGAAGGGTGGGTACAAACTGCTGGAGGCGCGCCAGGCTTCAGACGGTTGCACGCTCCTGTGTGAGATTCCTTCGGACATGTTCAGCTTTGCGGGTCAACTGCTTGTGACCATCCAGAGTGAAAGCGATGGAACCTCTGTCCATGCTGCCACCTCGATCAAGGGACAACTCTATGATTGGGGAAAGAGCAAGCGCGTTCTGGCGAAGTTCGTGGATGGCGTGGCACAGTTCAGCCGTGAGTTGGCCTAACCAGCCTTTCTGCGGACCGGGCGAAGCACAGACGTTTGGAGAAGAGTTTGATCGATTTGCGCAGCGATACAGTGACACGGCCTTCCCCTGCGATGCGGCAGGCGATGGCCGAGGCCGAGGTCGGGGACGACGTTTATGGCGAAGACCCGACGGTCAACCGGCTGGAGACACGAGCGGCCGAGGTCTTCGGACGCGAGGCAGCGCTGTTTGTGCCGACGGGCTCCATGGGCAACCAGATTGCCGTGCGGCTGCATACGCAGCCGGGGCAGGAGGTAATCTGCGAGGCGCGCGCCCATGTTCTGGAATGGGAGATGGCCACGATGGCCAGCTTTTCCGGTGTGATGCCGCGGACGGTAGCAGGCGAGCGTGGAGTGCTGACGTGGGAGCGGATCCGCAGCGGGATTGGGCCGAAGGTCTACTACCGCGCGCCCACCGGGCTGGTGTGGATCGAGAACTCGCACAACATGGCCGGCGGTACGGTGACGCCACTCGCGGTGCTGGAGGAGATATGGGCCGGAGCTGCAGAGGCCGGGCTGCCGGTGCACCTGGACGGGGCGCGGGTGTTCAACGCTGCGGAGGCTCTCGGCCTCCATGTGGCAGGGCTGACGGCCGGTTTCGACACGGTGATGTTCTGCCTGAGCAAGGGGCTAGGCGCGCCGGTGGGCTCGATGCTGGTGGGCTCGCGCGCGCTGATGGACCGGGCGCGCGCGGTGCGCAAGGCCCTGGGCGGCGGGATGCGGCAAGCAGGCGTGCTGGCGGCGGCCGGGCTGCTGGCGCTCGATGAGGGCCCGAAGCGGCTCCGAGAGGATCACCGGAATGCGCGCATGCTGGCGGAGACGATCGCGGAGTGCGCGGGCGCGGCGATCGACCTGGATGCGGTGCAGACGAACATCGTGATCTTTGCGGTGCCGGGCGCAGGAGCGGCGGCAAAGCTGGTGGCTGATCTGAAGAGCCGAGGGGTGCTGAGCAGCGTGGTGGGTCCGGAGCAGGTTCGGCTGGTGACGCACGCGGATGTGAGCCTCGCCGAGTGTGAGACGGCAGCCGGAATGCTGCGGGAACTGCTGGGGTAAAGTGCTCTGCCTGACGTGTCGTGCAGGAGGAGACGCAGAGTCTCTTCGGGAATGACAACAAAAAAGCGGCGTGTTGGGAGGGCGGGCGATGCGAGAGTCCCGTCGCGAGATTCCCGCAGAAAAGGCTACGGCTTCAGCGAGGCGGTCTGCTTGAGTGCGGCGGTGTTGCCGGTGGGCTCGGCGCCGGGTTTTGCGGGAGCGTACTTGCTGGCGCACTTGGCCTGGAGCTGGGTGGCGTGGAAGACGCCGTCGCGGCCAAAGGTGCCGATGGCGAGGGCCTGGGCGTCATCCTTGAAGGTGTCGGGCGGGGGTTCGGCACCCTGGTAGTCGACGCGGAGGGTTTTGCCGAGCTCAAGCAGCGTGAAGTGCGCGTTGGGGCCGGAGCGCTGGATCGAACCGGGCTGCACATTCCCGGCCACACGGAGGTTCTTCGCGTAGGCCTTGCTGCCCATGCCCTGGAGCTCGCCGATCGTGACGTAGTACTGCTTGGCGTCGCCAGCCGCGGAGATGGCCAGCCACGCGACCGCAGCGACGAGAACCGCGCCGGCAACGATGAACTTCAGAGGCGATTTGTGTTGCTGAACCACAGCGATAGTTTAGCGCGTTGGGCGGCCCACATGGGATCGCGTCCACGGTGTGGTGGAGTCTCGTCCTTCGACTTCGCTCAGGGTGCGGAATCGACACGGGGACGGACGGAGCCTAGAGGTCGAAGGAAACTTCCAGCGCGCGGCGTTCCCGGGAGCTTTGCAGGGCGAGGTCCAGAAGACGAACGGCGCGGTAGCCCGCTTCGGTAGGAATGGCGAGCGGCGCGTGGCCGAGGATGGCATCGCGGACCTGGACATAGAAGCGGCGGTAGTCGCCAGTGACGGACGGATAGGGCGCGGCCTCGACTTTGACCGGCTCGGCCTGCTGCGTGGCAAGGGTGAGCCGTCCCCAGGCCGACTCGGGCTCCGGCAGCCATGCGGGGGCGGAGGTGTCGTCCAGGTGAGGAAGGCTTGCGCCGCCCAGCAGAGCAGCTTCCTGCGGGTCCATTCCGAACTTGGTGTAGCTGCCGTGGGTGCCATGGACGCGGAAGCGCGGACCGGGGTCCGCGGCGAGCATGGTGGCGTGGCACTCGTATCGGAGAGCGCGAGCAGGGATCTCAGGAGCTGCAGCGTTGGTTGGAACGGATGCCACATTGTCGTACTCGAGGACGATATCGAAGGCGTCGTTGATGTCGGTCTGGTCGCGATCGTGGCGAACGGAGGCGGTGATGCGTTGGGGAGCGCCGAAGAGCGCAAGGGGCTGGTCCACGAGGTGAGGACCGAGGTCGTAGAGGATGCCTCCGCCGGCGCGGCCGACTTCCTTCCAGCTGTTGGGACGCTGGAGCGGGCGGAAGCGGTCGTAGGTGCTGATGACCGTGACGACACGGCCAAGGGTGCCTTCGTGGATCAGCCTGGACACGGTGAGGAAGTCACTGTCGTAGCGGCGATTGTGGAAAGGAGCCAGGATCCGCCCGTGTGCGCGTGCGATCTCCACAAGGTGGTGCGAGGAGAGCGCATCGGTGGTAAAGGGCTTGTCCAGCACGACATGCTTGCCGGCGGCGAGCGCCCGGGAGGCGAGATGGAAGTGGGTGTCGTTGGGGGTGCCGACGACCACCAGGTCGAGGGTGGTGTCCGCGAACACCTCCTCGGGTGTGGCGAGGATACGAGCTTTGGGAAAGGCGTGCGCGGCGGCCTCGCGATGGGACTCGGTCACGATCGCGGCAAGCTCAAAACCGGGGACCGCCGAGACGAAGGGGCAGTGAAAGACCCGTCCGGCAAGACCGTACCCGAGAACGGCGGTGCGAATGGCGCTCATGAACTATGAGGATACGACGAGGAGTTCGCACTCGCCCTGGAGGCGTAAAGAAGGAGGAAACTTTCGCGCTCCGCATTGCATTCGCACCAGAGCAGGGCATGGCGAGAAGGATTGGAATACCTGGGAAGTGAGCCGAGCCGGGCAATCTTTTGCATACATCGCGAGAAGCAGCGCATCTCAAACAGAGAAACATCTTGTCCGCTGGCGAGCGTGGGTAACCTGCTGCAGAAGAGTGCGGGGCGACGGCTCAACGATTTACGATGAGAGATATGTGTAAAACCAAAACGCGCGTGTTCCTGAACGGGGGCGCGCTGCTGTTGGCCGGTTGTGTGGGTGTCGCGTCCGCTCAATCCGCGAGCTCGCAGACCGGAAGCAGCAATGCGAGTGGCAGTGGTGGAACGCCCACAGCGGGGACCAGTTCCGCGGCCGATCTTGGCGCGGTGAACCGCGTGCAGCAACAGCTGCAGCAGCCGGGACCGAATGTAACTCCGCAGCCCGGCGGAGCGAACGATCAGAATTTCCGCGGCAGCCTGGTTCGCGATAAGGCGACGGCGGAGGTGATGCAGCTTTCATTGGACGATGCCATTCGGCGTGGGCTGCGCGACAACCTGGGATTGATCCTGGAGAGCTCGCAGCAGAAGAGCGCCAACGGCCAGCGTCTCCAACAGCTGCAGCAGTTGCTGCCCACGGTGACCGGGGCGGCGACCATTACCGTAGAGCAGGTGAATCTGGCGGCGTATGGCCTGAAGTTTCCCGGGCTGAATCCGATCATCGGGCCGTTTCAGGTGATCGACTTCCGCGCCTACCTGACGCAGAGCCTGGTGAACCTGCAGGCGTTTGAGAACTACCTGGCGGCGAAGCACAACTTCGAAGCTGCCAAGCTCACGGCGCAGGATGCGCGCGAGCTGGTGGTGCTCACCGTAGGCAACCAGTACCTGATGTGTATCGCGGACAAGTCGCGGATCGACGCGGTAAACGCGAACCTGTCCACGGCCAAGCTCTCGCTCGACCAGGCCAATGCGGAGCACGATGCGGGAACGGCGCCGCGGCTGGACGTGCTGCGCGCGCAGGTGGATTACCAGAACGAGCAGCAACAGCTGATTGCGACGACGAACCAGTTCGAGAAGGACAAGATCGCCCTGGCGCGCATCATCGGCCTGCCGCTGGAGCAGAAGTTCGCTCTGCCGGATAGCGTGCCCTTTGCGATGCTGGATGCACCGGATGCCGAGGCTGCGTTTCAGCGGGCATTGACGCAACGCAAAGACCTTGCCGCAGCCAGCGAGCAGCTGAAAGCGGCGGAGTCGGCAGTGAAGGCGACACGCTATGAGCAGCTGCCGACGGCGAGCGTTTCAGGTGACTTCGGAGATTTGGGTACGACGCCGGGGCACTCGCATGGAACCTATACGGCGACCGGGCAGGTGAGCGCTCCGATTCTGCAGATCGCCAAAACGCGCGGCGACGAAGAAGTACAGGGTGCTTCAAGAGACCAGGCAGCGGCCAAGCTCTCCGACCAGGTGCAGCAGATCAACGCGGATGTGCGCGACGCGATCCTGGATATCCAAAGCTCGGCCAAGCTGGTGGACGCGACCAAGAGCAACGTGGACCTGGCGGCCGAGGCGCTCAGCGAGGCACAGCAGCGGTACAAGGCCGGCGTGGCAGACTCGCTGCCGGTGAGCCAGGCGCTGACAGCCGACGAGCAGGCCCAGGATCAGTACATCAGCGCGCTGTACCAGCACAACGTGGCAAAGCTTTCGCTGGCTCGGGCCCTGGGCGTGGCTTCGACAAACTACAAGGACTACCTGGCTAGCAACAACGGAGGGAAGTAACGGTGGCTGATCCGAACGAGCAACAGCAGACTAGCGGCGGACAGACCGCGCAGATTACCGGGACCGTGCAGATCCAGCCCCAGGACGGCAGCCAAGCCGGTGGGCAGGGCGGCTCGGGAGTACCGGCGCAGGGCGCGGAAAAACCCGCGAACGCACCCCCGGAGCCGCCTGCGAAGAAGACCTCGCGCCGCCTGATCGCGATCGTCGTCGTGGTGCTGCTCGCGGTGATTGCCGGGTTCCTGTACTGGCGCTCCACGTACACCGAAGACACGGATGATGCGCAGGTGGACGGTGACCTGTACCAGGTGAGTTCGCGTGTCGCAGGGCAGGTGACCCATGTTGAGGTGGAAGAGAATCAGCAGGTAAAGGCCGGGCAGCCGATCGCGGAAGTCGATCCCAAGGACTTCCAGGTGGCCGTGGAGCAGGCTGAAGCGAACCTCGCCAACGCGAAGGCGGCGTATGTGCAGGCGAGCGCGAATGTTCCGATTACAAGCGTGAGTGTGCGGACGAATATTTCCACATCGAGCTCGGACGTGCTGGGCAGCCAGGCGAATGTGCTGCAGGCGCAGGCGAATGTAGCTGGTGCGCAGGCGCGTGTGGACCAGGCGCGTGCGAATGCGATCAAGGCGCAGTCGGATGTGGACCGCTACACGCCGCTGGTGGCCAAGGACGTGATCTCCAAGCAGCAGTACGACGCGGCGGTGGCGCAGGCGACAGCGAGCCAAGCGGCGGTAAACGAAGCCGAGCGCAGCGTGAAGGCGCAGCAGGACCAGGTCACGCTGGCGCAGCAGCGTGTGGCCGCGGCGCAGGAGACTGCCAAGGAGAATCGGCAGAACGCAGGCAAGCAGGTGGATGTGCAGCGGGCGCGCGCCGAGGCCGCGTATGCGGGCGTACAGCAGGCGCAGGCGCAGCTGGACCAGGCCAAGCTGAACCTGAGCTATACAAAGATCGTGTCACCGATCGACGGAATCGTGAGCCGCAAAAATGTGGCGGTGGGTGCGAACCTGAGCGTCGGGCAGGACCTGCTTACGATCGTGCCGCTGACCAACCTCTGGGTGACTGCGAACTTCAAAGAGACACAGCTCAATCAGATGCACGCCGGCCAGGAAGTCGGGCTGAAAGTGGATGCGCTGAGTGGACGCAAGTTCACGGGCAAAATCTCGCAGATCGGCGGAGCGACCGGCTCCAAGCTGAGCCTGTTCCCACCGGAGAACGCTACCGGCAACTACGTGAAGGTGGTGCAGCGCATTCCGGTGCGGATTGATTTCACGAACCTTGCGGATGAAAACAGGGATGAGTTGCTGCGGCCGGGTATGTCTGTCACGCCGGACGTGCGGGTAAAGAACTAGAGTTCTTTTCTCTAGGTGAGTGGCGCTCCGAACGCAACACGGGGATTCGTCGTCTTCCGCTCAGGATGACACCAGCGGAATGACGGTCCTATTACTGAAGGACGCCTCAGTCCAGGAATCCTGGCAACAGGACACGTCCGCCCCGCGAACTCTGGCCGGTGTAACGGTTCGGTACTGCGCTGTGGAGAAATCAGTCCAGTGTGTACATCGCGAGCCCACTGAGGAGCTTGGGATAGAAATCGGTGGACTTCTGGGGCATGACCTCGAGGTTCAGGCTGATGTCCTTCATCTGCTCCAGGGTGACGGGCTTGATGAGGAAGGCAATGTCGGCGTTGCCGCTGCCAACCTGTTGAAGAGCGTCGGCAGCCTCGCGCACATAACGGATATGGGAGCCGGCGCGAACGGTCTCCTCGTTCAGGCCAAGCAGCTTTTCAATCACGACCTTGTGCAGCTGGGTCACATCGAGCGAAGCCTGACGGGTGGAGAGCCCGGAGAGAAGAGATGCGATCCTCTCCGGCCTGGGCGTAAGAAGGAAATCGCCATCGCGGGTTGCCGCGATGAACGCCACCCCAGAGGTCCGGTGGAGGTGGTTCAGCAGGCCGGCAGCGCCCCGAAAATGGCCATCGGCAGTATTGGGGATCTCTTCAATCGTGAAGAACTCTTCCGCCTTGCGCGCGAACTCGCGGCCATCGAAGTGTTGCAGGCCGAAAGCAACCCGGTGGGTGGGGAGGATGGTGATGCCGGGCGCGTCCATGTTGACGAAGGTCATCATCATGGCGGCCTCGGGGAAGGGCGGGGCAGGAAGCGGAGACTTGCTCCTGTCTTCGGCACTCGCTTGGTCAGAAGCAGATACAGCCGCTTCGCCGCGGGATGACAGCAGAGGTGAGGTACTGACCACGCCGAGTTCGGCGGCGCGCTCGTGCATGTAGGCGGTGGAGGTCTCGTAGCGGTGGTGGCCGTCGGCGATGATGAGCTGCTTGTCGGCCATGGCATCGAGGACACGTTGAATCAACGCGGGGTCGGCGAGCTTCCAGACGCGATGCAGGACTCCGTACTCGTCGGTGATTTCCAGGTCGGCCGTCTTGGTTGAGCGCTCAGGGCCTTCCGCATCTCCGAAGATCAGGCGCTCGGCGGTGAAAGTTGGGTCGGAGTAGAGCATGTAAATCTGCTCACAGTAGGCGCGGGTAGCTTTGAAGAGCGCGAGGCGATCGGATTTGTGCTTGGGAAAGGTCTGCTCGTGGCGGAAGACGACCTTATCGGCGTAATCGTAGAGGTGACCGAGCGCGATGAAGCCGCGGCGTTCGCGAACTTCCTGCTTTCCGCCAGGCGAAGCCCCTGTTCCGGGCACGGTGTAGGTCTGGGAGTAGCCGTAGAGGGCGGGCTCGGATTCTTCCTTGAGGATGCCTTCAGCGCGCCAGTCCCGGAGAGTGGCCGCGGCGCGGGTGTAGACGTTGTCCCGGTCGGTGTCGCGTGGCTTTGACTTGCCTAGAACAATGCGAACGAGGTTGTAAGGGCTGGCCGCGTAGTAGCGCTCCTGCATGGCCGGGGAGATCTTGTCATAGGGCTGGGTCACCACGTCGGCCATGGCAACGCGGTTGGGGTCGTAGCGGAGTGCGCGGAACGGGTACAAACGTGCCATCTGGTTAGGGTAGCAAGGTGGCGAGCGGTGTGCTGCAGGTGGCCAAGAGCGGAACGCAGATGGCGCAGATTTTCTTGCGGATTCCGTGGAGACGGTTTGGAACGAGCTTTGAGCTGATGAGCCTAGAGCGGCGCGAGCTGTGCGCGGAGCTGGCGGACTGTTCCTGGCGCGCGCGAGGAACGCCATCAGCGTTCGCGGGTGTACACGTCGAAGCGGGCGTCGGTGCGGGTGAAACGATAGTGCGCCCAGACCGCAGCGAAGGCGGGGTCGCGCTGGAACCAGGCGAGCAGGTTGTCGTGACGGTCTTCAAGGACCTGGCAGCGGACAGCTTCATCCTGGCAGCGCTCGATGAGGATGAGCTGCGGCTGCCAGCGGATGAGATCTTCCGCCATCCAGCGGTGCTGGAGCAGGTCAAGCTCCTGCACCTGGAGCACGGGCGGGAGATGGCGGGCAAGTTGCCCTTCCGGGCGCTCGGCCCGAAGAAGGGCGGGCAGGAGCCAAAGGTTGTTGGTGCGCTGCGCCCAGGTGAGATGGAAGCGCTCGACCGGCATCATGGCTTCGTCGACTGAGGTGGTGAGAATGGCGACGGAGGTTCCGGGGTTTAGCTGGGCCAAGAGGGCTGGATCCGGGGAGTCGATAGCGAAGGCGCGGTCCTGCGTGAAGGGATACCCGGTAAAGTGCGTGGTGAGGGCGAGTGCCAGCAGAACGAGCGCGGCGGCGGCGCCGGGAAGCCAAGTGGCGATGGGAGGAGTGCCGGTGTCGCTCAAGTCCAGGAGCTTGAGTGCGAGTGCCACGCCGAAGAAGCTGATCGCGGGAAGCTGCTGGTAGTACCAGCCGGTGCCCTGGACTAGATAGGCGACGAAGCTGGCGGCGCCCGCCAGCAAGAGAAGACGGACCGCGGGGGTTTGGGAGCGCTGCCGAAGGAAAAGCCAAAAAGCGAGGACGGCGAGGACACAGAGCTCGACGGCTTCCCACAGAAGCTGCGGCAGGGTGAGGTGGCCGATGGCCCAATAAACACCGCGGGTGACCGGAATGGCCTGCGAGAAGTAAAGGGGGGCGAAGCGGCGGATGGCCAGGAGGTAAAGGAGACCGAGGACGAGGAGCAGCAGGGGTTCTGGCCGGAGCAGGTGATGGAGGCGAGTGCCGGCCGCTTTGTGGCGGTGCGAGCCCACCCCCGCCGACGATCGGGCCGTCGGCGCAGATGGGGCATCCGATCCAGCGGGAAAGACGAGCAGGGCTGCCTCGATGGTGAGGGGGACGAGGGCGTGGTGGGGCTTCAGGGCGATGGCGAGTGCGGCGAGACTGCCCGCTAGAATGCGAATCCCTCGCAGTGGCGAGCAGGCGGCGGCGGTGACTATGTAGGGCAGGAGCAGGAAGCTGACGAGGTGGTCGCGCTGGCCGAAATCGCGGGCGGGGACAACGGAGAAGAGAACAATGGCGGCGAACAGCAGGAAAACCGCTTCCCAGTTGCGGACGGCTCGCCAGGCACGGGGCAGGACGGCGAAGCTGAGCAGGGCGCAGGCGGCCTGGAGCAAAACGACGAGGAGCTTGGCGGCGACGGTGGCCGGGAGATGGCAGAGAGAGCCGAGCCGGACGGGCACCGCAGAGAGCCAGACGATGGCGGGCGGGTTGGAATCGAAGGCCTGCGGGCCGTAAAGCGCAGCTCCGCCGAGCCAGCGCCGCGCCATGAGCAGGAACCAGAGCTGGTCATGGCCGGCGGCGGGCAGCAAGGCAAGCAGAGCGGCCATCCCGGCGGCACCCGCAACCAGAATCCACAACAAGCGGATAAGGCGGTCTTCCTGCCGTGGGCGTTCTTTCCGGGAAGCAGAGGGATCAGCGAAGGGAGACGCGAAGCTCACGGGTTTCCTGTTCGTACAGCGGAAGCAAGCGGGATGCGGCGGCGGCTTTCGGGTCGCGCGCGATGGTTGCTCCGTGCGATAGTCATACTCGATACGCCCTGCTGTATCGGCCAGCATCCAGGCTGTCCGTCTGCGAGGGTACAGGGTACCGTATGCAGGGCGGCAGACAGATCGGATGGAGTGCACGGGCGATGTTGCTGATCGCCCTGCTGTGGGTATGGGGCGGGTCAGAGGTTCAGGCGCAGGAAAATCCGTTAAACAACCCGAAGACGGCGGCACCCACACCGGCTAAACCTAAAGAAGCGCCGCCACCGCTGCCCCGCGAAGACGGTCCGCAGACCCCGGGCGCACAGCACGCGGGTCCCCTGCACGTGGACGTGAATCTGGTGCTGGTGCCGGCGACCGTGACGGACGTGCAGGACCGCCTGGTCACGGGGCTCGAGAAGGAGAACTTTCTACTCTATGAAAACGGGGTGCCGCAGACGATCAAGAGCTTTTCGACCGAAGACGCGCCGATCTCCATCGGCATCGTGTTCGATCTGAGCGGGAGCATGCAGTCGAAGTTCATCCGGGCGCGCAAGGCGCTGAGCGAGTTCCTGCGCACGTGCAATCCACAGGACGAGTTTTTTGTGGTGGGGTTCAACGACCGGCCCGCGGTGCTGGTGGATTACACGTCGGACGTGGATGATGTGGAGGCGCGCATGGTCATGCTGCGGCCCGAGAACCGGACGGCGCTAATCGATGCGATGTACCTGGCAGTAAACAAGCTGCGGGACGCGAAGAACCAGCGGAAGGCGCTGCTGGTGATCTCGGATGGCGGCGACAACCGCAGCCGGTACACGCAGGGCGAGCTGGAGCGGATCGTGCGAGAGAGCGAAGTGCAGATCTACTCGATCGGGATTTTCGACGCGTATGCGCCGACCGAGGAGGAACAGAACGGACCGGGACTGCTGAAAGAGGTATCGGAAGCGACCGGCGGCCGGCTGTTCAAGGTGCTCGACCTCCAGGACCTGAGCGACATCGCGGAGCGGATCAGCGAAGACCTGCGCAATGAGTACGTGCTCGGCTACACGCCGCTCGACAAGCGGCGCAACGGCGCGTGGCGCAAGCTCAGGGTGCAACTGGCGCCTCCGCCAGGGCTGCCGCCGCTCTATGTGCACAATCGCGAGGGCTACTATGCGCCGACGCAGTAGCTTTTATCCGCCGTGGGTGGCGTTCGGCTGGTCCGTTCTTTTCTGCGCCCTTTCCGGTTGGGGACAGGTTGCCAGCGTGCCGGCGGCCCCCTCACAAACTGTTTCCCCGCAGCAGCGGCCTGCAGGACCGCTCACGCAGGATTCCGACCCGGTGCCGTCGCCCGACCCGGAGAAGGCTCCCACGAGTGTGGTGACAGCTCCGGGGACTCCGGCCCAGGGCGGCCAGGTGACCCGTGAGGCCGGCCGGTACACGCTTACGGCGAACGCCTTCGAGGTGCGGCTGAACGCGTCCGTGATCGACGGGGCCGGGAGAAACGTGGAGACCCTCGCCCGGGACGCGTTTCACGTCTACGAGGATGGCGTACCCCAGACCATCCTCGGGTTTGCGCATGAGGACACGCCGGTTTCGATCGGCATCCTGATCGACAGCTCGGGGTCGATGTACGACAAGCGGGACGCGGTGAACACAGCGGCGCTGAACCTGGTCCGGCTTTCAAATCCTGACGACGAAGCGTTCCTGGTGGATTTCAGCTCGGAACCGTATATCGATCAGGATTTCACCAACAGCGTAGAGAAACTGCAGCGGGCTCTGGCGTACTTCAAGCCGAGCGGAGGGACCGCGCTGTACGACGCGGTGGTAGCCTCAGCGGATTATCTGAGCAAGAACGGCAAGCGGCCCAAGCAGGTCATCCTGATCGTCACGGACGGCGAAGACAACGCGTCCAGCGCAACGCTGGAGCAGACGATCCGGCGGGTCCAGGAGCTGGACGGGCCGGCGATCTATTGCCTGGGCCTGCTGTTCGGCGACGATGTGAGCCGGCGTGAGGCGCGCCACGCCCATGATGTTCTCCAGGAGCTTGCCGACCAGACCGGCGGAGTGGCGTACTTTCCGCGTTCGCTGCGGGACGTGGACGGCATCGCACGGCAGGTAGCCGAGGATATCCGGTCGCAGTACACGATCTCGTACCGGTCGACGAAATCGCCCGCGCTGGGCGGCTACCGCCAGGTGCATGTGGAAGCGAAAGAGAAGGGCTTCCGCGGGCTGCAGGTGCGGACGAGGTCCGGGTACTACCCGAAGACAGGCTCGGGGCCGGCGGACACCTCCGGCGAGCCTAAGCCTTAGGCCGTACCCGCGTCTGTAGAGCTCCCTTGCCCGCTGGGCACGGCAGGGCGAATCTGCATCGAAGTTGTAGCATGGCTGCGGCGCCGCGTGGCGCCTCCGCCGGTGCGTGAGGATTGTGCAGATGCTTGATGTAAAGACCGTGAACGATGTGTTTCGGATGGTTGTTTCCCGCGGCGATGAGACCGTGATCCAGGGGCAAAAGGGCTTGGAGTGGACGCCCATCACGGCGAAACAGATGTATGGCCGCGTCCGCGCTCTGGCGGAGACGCTGCAGCGCTGGGGCATCGGCAAGGGGGACCGCGTGGCGCTGGTCGGCGACAACCGTTGGGAGTGGCCGGTCACGGATTACGCCATCCTGGCGATCGGGGCTGTGGATGTGCCGCTATACCAGACCCTGACGCCGGAGCAGGAAGGCTACATCCTTAAGAACTCCGGGGCCAAGGCGATCCTGGTCTCCAGCAAGGAGCAGTACGAGAAGCTGGTGAAAGCTGGTGACCTGCCCGACCTGCAGCACGTGGGTGTCTGGGATGAGGGACAGTTTGAAGGCGCGGAGACCTTCGCCGAGATCATGAAACGCGCGCCGGAGCTGGAAGCGCCCGATGCCGCATTCGACGCGATGGTTGCGGCCGTGAAGCCGGAGGACCTGGCCTCCATCATCTACACGTCCGGAACCACGGGCGATCCCAAGGGGGTGATGCTGACGCACGACAACCTCGCCAGCAATCTGCGGCACTCTACCGAGGGGCTGCGGATCGAGAAGAACGATGTGTCGATCTCCTACCTGCCGCTGAGCCATGCGCTGGCGCGCCACCAGGATTACGCGTTTTCGGCCATCGGCGCGGTGATCGCGTACCTGAGCAAGTTCGACGATCTTTCCAAAGCAATGAAGATCGTGAAGCCGACGATCTTTGTGGCGGTGCCGCGGGTATTTGAAAAGGTGCGGCAGGCAGTCGAGGGAAAGACACACGGCTTTTCGAAGACGATCTTTGGGTGGGCACTGAAGCAGGGCGAGAAGCAGAAAGATGTGGTCGCGCGCGGCGAGAAGCCCTCCGGGGCGATATATGGGTTAGCCGACAAGCTGGTATTCGCGAAGATTCGCGAGGCGTTCGGCGGGCGGGCCAAGGTGTTCATCTCGGGCGGTGCGCCGCTGGGCAAGGAGACCACCGATTGGTTTCTGAGCGTAGGAATCCGGGTCTTTGAGGGGTATGGCCTGACGGAGACCTCTCCCGTGGTGGCTCGCAACACCTTCGATGGCTATCGGGCCGGTACGGTCGGCAAGGTGATCCCGAACATGGAAACTCGACTGGCCGGGGACGGCGAGCTGGAAGTGAAGGGGGCTTCCGTATTCACCGGATACTGGCAGAACGAAGACGCCACAAAGAAGGAGTTCACCGAGGATGGCTGGTTCAAAACCGGCGACATCGGCAAGGTCGAGGATGGATTCCTTTCCATCACGGATCGTAAGAAGGAGCTGATGAAGACTTCCGGCGGGAAGTACATTGCGCCACAGCCTGTGGAAAGCAAGCTGAAGGTTGACTCGCTGGTAGGCCAGGCCGCACTCATTGGAGACAACAAGAAGTTCGTGAGTGTCCTGATTTCCCCGAACTTTCACGCCCTGGAAGGCTGGGCCAAGACGAATGGCGTGAGTGCGGGCGACCATGCCAAGATGGTGCAGGATCCCAAGGTGCAGAAGGTCTACGAGGATCTGATCAACAAAGTGAATGGCGGGCTGGCGCACTACGAGACCATCAAGAAAGTGGTTGTGGTGCCGGACGAATGGAATGTGGAGTCCGGCGAGATGACGCCGAGCCTCAAGCTGAAGCGCCGGGTCATTACCGAGAAGTACAAGGAGCAGATCGACGCTCTGTACGCCGAGTAAGAGTTGGGCACGAGAAAGTGGCAGAGCGGTGGCGCTCTGCCGTCTTATATTACGTTTGTCAGGCTTTCCTGAAGCTTGGGTACTCTGAAACCCATTCCTCCGTATTTCCTGCGAAATGACAACAAATATTCGGCTTAGATCCCACACCTGGGAAGGTCCGGCTTCCTTCGTCGACGTAGCGTGCTTGTTGCGGCGGCACGTTTTTGACGGGTCGGGGTGACGGGTGCGGCATCCAAACCTGGATGGATGTGTTGCATCGTGCAGAAAAGCAGGGTAGCAAGTACCAGAATCCCGTACCGACTGAGATGGCAGGCTTCAGCATCTTATGGAAGGCGCTGCCGCGTCTTCTTTTCAACAAAGAGGAAGCTGTACCCAAGCGGGCTCTGGGTCCGTTCAAGACAGATGCGTCCACCTATGCGCAGCCGCCAGGCAGCGGGCTGCGCATTACATGGTTTGGCCACGCCAGTTCGCTCCTAGAGATTGACGGGATGCGGGTGCTGCTCGATCCGGTCTGGGAGCGGCGCGCAAGCCCGGTGTCCTTCGCGGGCCCGAAGAGGTTTTTTCCGCCGACCCTCCCGCTGGAAGATTTGCCGCCACTGGACATGGTGCTGCTCTCGCACGACCACTACGACCATCTGGGCGCGGAGACGATCAGGCGGCTCTCCACGTTGCAAGCGAGTGCGCGTGCCCGCTACGTGTGTCCGCTGGGTGTGGGAAAGCGGCTGCGCGGATTCGGTGTGCAGGATGTGCGCATCACCGAGCTGGACTGGACGCAAGACACCACGGTCTCCGGCGCGGAACTCGGAAGCGAGCTGAAGATCACCGCGTGGCCGGCGCGGCACTTCTCAGGCCGCGGCCTGGGGGACCGGTTCTCGACACTGTGGGCCTCGTACGTGCTGGAAGGGCCGAAGCACCGGGTCTTTTTCGGCGGAGACTCAGGTTACTGGGAAGGTTTTGCAGCTATCGGTCAGCCCTACGAGCGGTTCGACGTGAGCATGCTGCAGATTGGCGCGTTCGACGACCTGTGGCGCAGCATTCACATGAATCCTGAGGATGCTGTGCAAGCCTATCGGGACCTGGGCGGCGCGGGCAAGGCGGGACTGCTCATGCCCATTCACTGGGGGCTCTTCAATCTGGCGCTGCATGGATGGCGGCAGCCGATTGAACGTGTCCTGGCCCAGGCCGAAGGAGCGGATCTGCCACTGTTCTCACCCAGGCCGGGTGTGCCGACGGAGGTTATAAGGCAGCGGACCGTGGTCTCGGATTGGTGGAGGGTGAATGGGTAAGTGCTTTGCGCTGAAAGTTTGCGGGTGAAACCGCACGTCAAAGATTCATTGCGAGATCCGATCGTGAGTTCGAGGGCTGACCTTTACGAATCCGTTACTAGTGCTTTCGGTGCAGCGGGAATCCTGCGCTTGTTTCCTTGTGGAAAACGCGGTACAACTGGACTTCACCCGAGAACAGCGGGATGAAAACCGAAAACGGAGCTCACATGGCAGGCGCAGCGCATGTACAGGTCTCAATGCGGGAAGTGATGGACATCCGGCAAGCGGCGGAGTATCTCGGGATCAGCGGCGACACGCTCTATCGCTATGCGTCGGAAGGCTTCATTCCGGCATTCAAGCTGGGGAACCGGTGGCGGTTCCGCAAGAGCCTGCTGGACAACTGGATGGATGAGAAGAGCGGCGTGAAGGGCACAGCGGCAGAGGAAGAGGTCGAAGCGGGCCGGAGGAAGCCGGTGGCGCGGGCACGATAGGGCGTGGAAACTCGCACGGCCATTCCCCGCTGGCTGGGATTTTCCTGGTGGTGGCTTCTTATCGCGTCCCTCGCTTTCGGCCTAGCCAGCTTTAGATGGCCGAATGAGCCATTCGGCATCCTTCTCCCTCTGTGGCTGTCTGTTCAGGCCGGTTGGCTCAGAAGCGCCGCACCGGGAAGCCGTGCCGTGTTCTATTTGGTTGCAGGAGGGGCTGGGCAAATCACAGAAGGGCTGACTACGTATCTGGAGTCTCACGATCCGCAGTTTTCAGCCATGCTGATTGTGCATGACACAGCATTCGTTCTGGAACTAGGCGGCTTCGCAGGTGTACTTCTGTTGGCATACGAACTGAAACGCTATCTGCGCCGGACGGAAGGGTATGAGCCAACGGTGAGCTATGTCTGGGCTTTCCTGCTCAGCGTCTTCTACTTCCAGTACAAACTGCATGAGCTTTTTGAAGATCAGCTCAACGCGGGATCGCGGCTCACGCTGGGATGAGGGTGAACTCGGTGATCTCCGGGGGACAGTTCAGGCGGAAGGGCAGACCAACGGTGCCGATGCCGCGATTTACATAAAGCTGCATGTGGCCGAGCTGGAAGTGGCCGGATATGTATTTCTGGCCCAGCGGCGGAAGAACGATAGGTCCCACGAAGGGCAGGCGGACCTGGCCGCCGTGCGAGTGCCCAGACAGCATGAGATCAACGACCGGAAAGCGGGGGCTGCGCATGAGGACATCGGCGAAGTCCGGCTCGTGCGCCAGGTAGATCACAGGACCGTCCGGCGCCGCTGGGATGGCTCGTTCAGGGCGGGAGTCGAGCACGCCGGGGTCGCGCGCCCCGCATAGCCAAAGGCGTGCGTCGCCGCGGGCGATGGGCAGGTAGGAGTCGTCCAGCACGGGAAGGCCGCGCTCGTGAAGCGCCGCAGCAATGTAGTCCGGGCCTACGGTGGCATCGTGATTGCCGAGAACGCAGAAGCGCTGCGGGCAGGCGAGGCCGGTGAGGATGTCGGCGCACTCGCCGATCTTGCGGCGAGCGAAGCTCTCGGAGAGGGGGCCGCGGCTGATGAAGTCGCCGGTGATGACGAGCAGGTCCGGATTCAGTGCGTTGGTGCGGCGGACCACCTCGCGAACGAACCAGGGCTCGGTGTACTCGTCGTAGTGAATGTCGGAGAGCTGGACGAGGCGGAAGCCTTCCAACGCGGGAGGAAGATTGCGGACCGAGATGGTGCGCTGCGTCACCTCGAGCTCATGGCGGGGGTGTGTGCCGGCATAGAGTGCCAGCGCCACCGCGGAGCCGCCCAGCAGGAAGCGGCGGCGAGTGGAACGGGACTCGCGGTTTCCAGGAGCCCAGGTTCCAGAGGCGATGGGTTCAGGAGCCAGCTTCGCGGCATCGTGGAGGAGCGCTTGAGCCATCCCACCATCATACCGGGCCCGGCCCTGGGGCCTTACCGGGTAAGGCTGGCGGTTTGACGGGGGTTTTTGCGTTCCCTTGCTGAGGCCCTCCTCAGACAGTTGGCACGTAGAATGAGAGCAGTGCGAGCGAGAGACAGGATGAGGAAGACGGCAGCGGCAACGCAGGCCGAAGCCGTGCTCGTGACCCATCCGGCGGACGTCCGGTGGCTTACCGGATTCACGGGGTCCAATGGCGCTGTGGCGCTCCTGACCGGCCCGCGCCCACGTGCTGTGCTGTTCACCGATGGCCGCTACACCCTGCAGGCGCGCGAGGAAGCCAGGGGAATCCCGGTAAGGATCGAAAAGAAGACCGCGGGCGCGGCCGCCGCTGCATGGCTTGCGGGACAAGGTGTGACGCGCTGCGCCTACGACGCAGACCACACGACAGTGGCTGCGTTGGAAGTGCTGCGCAAGGCAGTGCCGGCGGCGGGGCGGCGGAGCTTTTTTGTGGCGGCGAACGGGCTCGTGGCGCGGTTGCGCGAGGTTAAGGATGCCGGAGAGATCGCGCAGATGCGCCGGGCGGCGAAGCTGGGTTGCGCGTTGTTCGAGCACGTGCTGCAGCACATGAGCGCGGAGGTGAGCGAGAGCGAAGTGGCTGCGCAGTTGGAGTTCGCCGCGCGCATGGCAGGGGCCGAGGCCATGAGCTTTGAGACGATTGTGGCCGGCGGGAAGCGATCGGCGCTGCCGCATGGCCGCGCGTCGAGCGCGAAGCTGCCGCAGCGCGGTTTTGTCACGCTGGACTTTGGGGTTCTGCTGGACGGCTACTGCTCCGACATGACCCGCACCGTGCATCTGGGCAAGGCGAGCCGGCGCGAGCGCGACGTGTATGATGCGGTGCTGACAGCGCAGCAGGCGGCGGTTGCGACTGTGCGGCCGGGCGCGACCTGCGTGGCAGTGGACGAAGCGGCGCGCGGCGTGCTGCGCAAGGCGAAACTGGCAAAGTGGTTTACGCACTCCACCGGGCATGGTGTGGGGCTGGAGATTCATGAAGGGCCGCGGCTGGCGGCAAAGCAGGTGCAGGTGCTGGAGCCGGGGATGGTCGTGACCGTAGAGCCGGGAGTTTACTTGCCGGGTAAGTTCGGAGTGCGCATCGAGGATATGGTGTTGGTGACGGAAAATGGCAGTGACGTGTTGACGGCTGCCAGTGCGAAAGGGCTGTTGGAGCTGTGAAACGGTTCTGACCTTGCAATGAGATCGCAGCTTTGAGCGGATCAGCCCAGGGTTGCCGATCGTTCTGCCAAAACGTGGATCGGCTGATGAATGAGTTGGAGTGAGGTAGATGGACGGAAACGAGTTGAAAGAGCTTCGCGAACTGATTGAGTTCCTGAAGGCGAATGGGATCGCCGAGTTCGCCATGGAACGCGAAGACCTGAAGGTCAACCTGAAGTTCGCAGGTGAGGGCGCCGCCATGCCGGCGGCTGCTCCGCATCCGGCTGCCTTTGACTACGGGCAGCTGGCGCAGTTGCTGGGCGCCCACGCCGCCCTGAATGCGCCGGGTACGCCCGCGCCGCAGTTTCCGCAGAGCGGCGCGGCGGCGAGTCATTCCTCGTCTGCTACACCCGCATCCACCGTGCTCCCCGCTGAGGCCCAAGCCCCGCCCGTGGACCCATTGGCAGGGGCGCACATCGTGAAATCTCCGATCGTGGGCACGTTCTACACGTCGCCCTCGCCGGATGCCGAGCCGTTCGTGCAGGTCGGCGACCATGTGCAGACCGGCAGGGTGCTGTGCATCGTGGAAGCGATGAAGCTGATGAACGAGATCGAATCGGACGCGAGTGGCGAGGTGTTGAAGGTATTGGTGCAGAGCGGGCAGCCGGTGGAGTATGGGCAGCCGCTGTTTGCAATTCGAACCTAGGGAACCGGCTTCGTACTCACGCAAAGACAGGATGTCCCAGCACGCGCGATAAGAGGATACTGGGTCCGCTCCGGTCGAGAAGACTAGCGCTGGGATTGTTTGCGGTCGAGGGAAAAGTGTTGCGGGAAGGGTTCCCGGTGGGTGAGGGCAAGGTTTGAAGCAGGGGATGAAGGATGTTTCGTAAGATACTGATTGCAAACCGTGGGGAGATCGCGCTGCGTGTGATCTCGGCGTGTAAGGAGATGGGCATTCGCACGGTGGCGGTGTACTCCGAAGCGGACCGCCACAGCCTTCACGTGCGGTTTGCCGATGAGGCCGTGTGTATCGGTCCGCCGAAGTCGGCGGACAGCTACCTGAATGTGCCGAGCGTCATCGCGGCGGCGGAGATCACCGGCGCGGAAGCAATTCATCCTGGCTACGGACTGCTGAGCGAAAACGCCCACTTCGCGGAGGTGTGCCGCGCGTCGAACATCAAGTTCATCGGGCCGCCGCACGAGGTGACGCGCATGATGGGCGAGAAGAGCACTGCCCGGCAGACGATGAAGGATGCCAAAGTACCGATCCTGCCCGGGTCGGACGGCGTGCTCGCGAGCGAAGACGAGGCACTCTTCGTGGCGGGCAAGATCAAGTATCCGGTGATCCTGAAGGCAGTGGCAGGCGGCGGCGGGCGCGGCATGCGCATCGTTCGCTCAGCGGAGGAGATGGCAGGGCTGTACGGGCAGGCTTCGACCGAAGCGCTGAACGCGTTTTCCAATGGCGACCTGTACATGGAGAAGTTCATTGAGCGGCCGCGGCACATCGAGTTCCAGGTACTGGCGGACGAGCACGGCAACGTGATGAGCCTGGGCGAGCGGGAGTGCTCCATCCAGCGGCGGCACCAGAAGCTCATCGAGGAAGCACCCAGCCTGCAGGTAACGCCGGAGATGCGCAAGCGGCTGGGCGGAGTGATCGAGAAGTCGCTCAAGGAGATCGGCTACTGGAACGCGGGCACCATCGAGTTCCTGATGGATGAGGACGGCGAAATCTACTTCATCGAGA
Source organism: uncultured Acidobacteriaceae bacterium (assembly GCA_964246235.1). GTDB lineage: Bacteria > Acidobacteriota > Terriglobia > Terriglobales > Acidobacteriaceae > Granulicella. The sequence goes on along the minus strand of CAXTPR010000009.1, from coordinate 75,997 downwards.
TGAACACGCGCATTCAGGTGGAGCACTGCGTGACCGAGATGGTGACGGGCGTGGACCTGGTGAAGGCGCAGCTGCGCATCGCGGCGGGCGAAAAGCTGGCAGATATCGTGCCGTCGCTGCCGCCGATTGTGGGCCATGCCATCGAGTGCCGTATCAATGCGGAGCATCCGGAGAAGTTCACGCCAAGCCCGGGTAAAATCACGGTTTACAACCTGCCCGGCGGCAACGGCGTTCGCGTGGATACGGCACAGTATCAGGAAGGCGTGGTGCCGCAGTATTACGACTCGCTGATCGCCAAACTGATCTGCCACGGCAAGGACCGTGAAGAGGCCATGGACAAGATGCAGCGCGCGCTGAGCCAGTTCATTGTGGAAGGGATCCACACGTCGATCCCGCTGCACCAGCGTATTTTCGGCGATGAGCAATTCCGGTCGGGTGACTTCGATACGAAGTTTATGGAGCGGTTTCTCGAGCGCGAAAAGGCGAAGAGCTGATTCCGGAACGCAGCGCAGGGCATAAGTTGTTGAGCGCAGATTGGAAAAGACGTTGCGCTTAAGCCGGCTGTATGTGATCGCGGATCGCGCGACCTTGGAAGCTCGTGCGATGACCGTAGCGGCATTTGCGCGTGACATGCGCGAGGCTGGCGTACGGCTGCTGCAATACCGCGACAAGCAGGGAAGTCCGCAGGAGGTGCTGCGAGCAGCGGCCGAGATCGCCGAGGCGTTCTCAGGAACCGGCACGCTGCTGGTCCTGAACGACCGCGCCGATCTGGCGACGCTTGCCGGATGGAGCGGCGTGCACGTGGGACAACATGACATGCCGGTGGAAGCGGCGCGCAAAGTGCTCCGGGGGGGTGCGACGGTAGGTGTCTCGACGCACAATGATGAGCAGGTGCGGGCTGCGGAGGCGAGTGGCGCGGACTATATCGCCATTGGGCCAGTGTTTGCGACCGCGAGCAAGATGGATGCGGAGCCGGTAGTTGGCCTGGACGGTGTGCGCCGTGCGCGAGCTCTTACGCGGAAACCGCTGGTAGCCATCGGAGGCATCACGCGGGGGAACGCGCGCGCGGTAATCGAGGCAGGCGCGGATTCGGTGGCGGTGATCAGCGGATTGTTCGCCGCGGACGAGAGTGTGGCCGAGGTGGCGCGAGACTTTCTGCGCATTTTGGGATAGCGTGAGGGAACGTGAACTCCTCATTGCCTGCGGGCTCCTTTGAAGACGAGGACGGCCGACTGCGGCTGGACAGCGACCTCGAGGCGGGCGGCTCTGCCCAGCCGCACTTCGTGCAGGGCCTGGGGTTGTTCTCCGCGACCGCCATCGTGATGGGCTCGATGATTGGGTCAGGCATCTTCATCGTGCCTGCCGACATGAGCCGCACACTCGGATCGCCGGCACTGCTGATTGCAGCATGGCTGGTGACGGCGGCGTTGACGATCATCGGCGCGCTGAGCTATGGCGAACTCGCGGCGATGATGCCGAAGGCGGGTGGGCAGTACGTTTATCTGCGCGAAAGCCTGGGGCCAATCTGGGGATTTCTCTACGGCTGGACGCTGTTCCTGGTGATCCAGACCGGCACGCTGGCAGCGGTAGGGGTCGCTTTCGGAAAGTTTCTCGGCGTCTTCTTCCCCAGCGTCAGCCAGACACATTGGATCTGGCGTATCGGGTCTGGAAACATCGGGCTGAACACGGCTAACCTGGTTGCGATCGCTGTGGTGGTGCTGTTGACGTTCGCTAACACGCTGGGCGTGAAGTTCGGGGCGGCGGTGCAGAACGTGTTTACGACCGCCAAGGTGCTGGCGCTCCTGGGTGTGATCGCGGTAGGCGGGCTGCTGGCCGTGCTGCACCACAACGCGCCGGGCAGTGAGGCGAACTTCGGCGCGGGCTGGCACAACTTCTGGACCGGCGCCGGGTGGCACGTGCCGCACCCCATTGAGGTCGGCGCGTTCTTCGGCATGGGCGGCGGCACAGCGGTGGTGGGTGTCCTGACCGTGCTGGCGGTGGTGCAGGTGGGTTCGCTCTTCAGCTCGGACTCGTGGAACAATGTGACGTTTACTGCTGGAGAGATCAAGAACCCTCGGCGCAACCTGCCGCTCAGTCTGGCGATCGGCACGGGCGTGGTGCTGCTGTTGTATATCGGGTGCAACTTTGTCTACCTGAGTGTGCTGCCGCTTGTGGGGCAGGAGAGCGCTGCGACGATCGCCGGCCGCGGTATTCAGTTCGCGGCTCAGGACCGCGTGGCCACCGCGGTGATGCAGGAGGCGCTTGGCGCGGTCGGCGCGAAGGTCATGGCGGCGGCCATCCTGATCTCGACGTTTGGGTGCGTGAACGGCATTCTGCTCTCCGGCGCGCGGGTGTACTACGCGATGAGCCGCGATGGGCTTTTCTTTCAGAGCGTGGGCAAGCTGAGCGCGAAGTCGGGCGTGCCGGTGAACTCGCTGTGGCTGCAATGCGCGTGGACGTGCCTGCTGTGCCTGAGTGGGCGCTATGGCGATCTGCTGGATTACGTCATCTTCGCGGTGCTGGTGTTTTATGTGCTCACGATTCTTGGATTATTCGTGCTGCGGCGCAAGTGGCCGGATGCGCCAAGGCCGTATCGTGCGTTCGGGTACCCGGTGCTCCCGGGCCTGTACATTGTGATGGCGACTTGGATTTGTGGTGTACTGTTGCGGTACAAGCCTCAATACACATGGCCGGGACTGGGTCTGGTTCTTCTGGGCCTGCCGGTCTACCTGATCTGGCAGCGGCGCGGCCGCGCTGCCTGATCTGTAGCTATCACCGTACGCGGTAGGAACCGCCGTGGGAGACACGCAGGGGAATGCCAAATCTTTTTGCAAAGAAAAGCATGGACGTGCTGTTAGCCGAGGCGCACGCTGAAGGCTCACAAACGCTGGAGCGTTCGCTTGGGCCCTTTTCCCTTACGGCGCTGGGCATCGGCGCGGTCATCGGCGCGGGAATTTTTGTGCTCTCCGGCTTGGCTTCGCAGAAGGTCGGACCAGCTCTCATGCTCGCGTTTGTTGTTTCGGGCCTTGGCTGCCTCTTTGCCGGCCTGTGCTACGCCGAGTTTGCGGCGATGATTCCGCTGGCCGGATCTGCCTATACCTACGCGTACGCGACACTGGGCGAACTGATCGCCTGGATCATCGGCTGGGACCTCACGCTTGAATACGCCATGGGCGCAAGCACGGTGAGTTCAGGGTGGTCGAACCACTTCATAGAGTTCCTTGCGATTTTTCACATCAACTTTCCCATGTGGCTTTCCTATGACCACTGGACCGGGCAGTCCACCGCACTGAAGATGGTCGCTCGAGAGAGCCTCCTTCGCACTTCTCCCGATCTCGCACCCGGCGGCAAACCATTCAGCGACGCCCTGAAGGCGTTGACGGAACACCCGAGTGCGGCGCTGCTCGCTCAAGCGCAGCAAGTGCTGCATGCGCCCAAGCTCTTTGGCGTGGAGCTGGGCTTCAATCTGCCTGCTTTCCTGATCGCTCTCATTATCACGACGGTGCTGGTCGTGGGCATCAAGGAATCTGCGAAGTTCAACGCGACGATTGTGATCGTGAAGGTTGCTGTTGTTCTGTTCGTCCTGGCGCTGGGCGCGCACTACGTGAACCGGGCAAACTGGGGAAGCGACTGGCACAGCTTTGCGCCCTTCGGCTGGTCGGGCATCGGCCAGGCCGCCGGATTGATCTTCTTTTCCTATATCGGTTTCGACGCCGTTTCTACGACAGCCCAGGAGGCCAGGAATCCGCAACGTGACATGCCGATCGGCATTATTGCTTCGTTAGCGGTGTGCACGCTGCTTTATATCGGTGTGGCCGCAGTCCTGACCGGCATGGTTTACTGGCCATCGATCAATATTGAAGCGCCCATCGCACGAGCTTTCCTCGATCACAACCTCATCTGGGCCGCGGATATCATCACCGTCGGCGCGCTCGCCGGCCTCACCAGCGTGATGCTGGTCATGTTACTGGGCCAAAGCCGGGTGCTCTACGCTATGGCTAACGACGGCCTGCTTCCAAGCAAGTTCTTCGGCTCGATCCATCCGCGATTTCGAACACCGTGGAAGGCCACCATCCTGGCAGGTGTGCTGGCTGCGATCGTGGGATCCGTAACACCGATCGAGATCATCGGCGACATGGTGAATATCGGGACGCTTCTGGCCTTCGTGATCGTTTGCGTTTCCATCATGGTGCTGCGCCGTCGCGATCCGAACCGCGCGCGTCCATTCAGAACGCCTTTGGTGCCTCTGGTGCCGATACTGGGAATCCTGTTCAACCTGTACATGATGTACACGCTTGGGAAGTGGAACTGGATCCGGCTCATCGTTTGGCTGGTAATCGGGCTTGTGGTGTATGCCGTTTACAGCAGGAAGAACAGCCGGGTTCAAAGAGGCGAACTGCCTCTGGAACTGCAGACCTGAGCAGAACAACGAGTGCAGCACCCCGACTGGGACTGAACTGTATGCATTGGCAGTCCCGTCAATGCTTCGTCGGCTTGCGCGAACTCACCATGCCCGACGTGACTGGCAGGGAGGGTGAGGTACCGGCGACCACGGCGGTGTCAACTGCAGTGGGGTCGTCGCGGAGCTTGAGGAAGAGGGTGCCCGCAGCGGCGTGCGGAACCTGCAGCGTAGTGCCGGTGAAGCCGTCCGGAACCAGGTCCGGCCTGGAGAACTGTGCGTCGGCAGCGATGGAGTGAATGAGGAAGAGGTTAGCGCCGCTAAGGGTGCAGGCCTGCTCAGGCTCGGGTGGGCAGCTTAGCTGGGTGAGAGTCGGCAGCCGGACCAGCGTTGCCAGCGGCAGCCAGTCGCTCATGGGCAGCTCTGCGGGGGTGTTCGTAACGGTGCCTGCTACATCCTCCTCATTCGACTCGCCTTGAAGCTGCTGTGTTGGGGCGGGATCGCGGTGCGCGCGCGCGGCCGGTGCATCCGGGAAGACCGCACGCAGATGGAGAGGGCCAAAGGCGCTGGGCCCGAACGATCGCAGGGGATCCAGGGTGGCGACGACCGTGCGCGGATCCTGCAGGACGAGGCCGCCGGAGGGAGCCAGGGTGAGCACGGCGCGAAGCGTGCCGTCGAGCGTGGCTACTTCGATCTGGCCGGAGCGTGGAAAGGGCTCGGCAGATTTTACGGTGAAGGTAAGACGCTGGGAGAGCGGCACAACCTCGGCGTTGCCGAGCGCAATCGTTGGCGCCGGCAGGGGCTCGCTGGATTTGCGAAGCAGCATGAGAGCCGGCCTGGGTGCGTCGACCTGCACGGAACGGGTCAGGGTGCGGCCATCCTGAAGCGAGATGATGGCAGAGAGACGTTCTCTACCCTGCAGGGACGGCGTGGGCGCATCCGCAGGCAGACCCAGTTGAAGGCTTCTTGCATCGGGCGAACCCGGGTTTTCCGGGACGGGCCTGTCAAAGAGCAGATCGCCCAGGCGAACGCTTGCCACCTGGGCAAGGTCGGTTCCAGCCAACCGGACGACCCTGTCTCCGGCGTGCATCTCGACCGTGCTGACGTGCGCCGCTTCCACGAAGGTGCGGGCCGCCAACCGGTCTGGCTCGGGCTGACCGTACTGCTGGATCTCGAGATGAAGATCCCCAGGCTTGACGGCATGCTCCAGCGGGAGCGAAAGCGTGAGCGCGGCGGGGGCGGGGCCGCCTGCTTCCGGCTTGAACGTCACGGAGAGCGGCTGCGGTGCGTCACTGGGCTGGGCAGTGATGGTGTGGACGCACGCTGTGCCGGTGGAGGCGACGACCAGCTGGGCGGCATGGCCGGCGATGAGCTCAGGAGCGCCGCTTGACGGAACGGCGCTGGGAGGAACAATGTGCCACCCGGCGCCGGGCAGTTGCTGCAGCTGTACCGACGGCCCGGTGAAAGGATCGAAGCCCCAGGCACCCTGGATGACGCCGGTCAGCAGAACGGGCTCGGGAGCGGGGGCCGGAGCGAAGGGCGTTTCGATGGCCTTCGCGGGGCCGGGCGGGCGCAGATCAGGATGCGGAAAGGCTCTGGCATTCGTGGAACTGAGCAGCTTCGGCGTTGAGGCAGGGTCATGAAGCGGCACGTGTTGCGGGGCGGTGCGCTGCAGGACAAGACCGCCCTGGTAGGCATCCGCCGCGAGCGGAATGTCGGGCTTCGCTGGAATCCCTGGGGGCGTGTTCAGATGCAGCACGAGATCGTGGGCGAAGGCGGTGGAGAAGACCAGCGGCGCGCCCTCAATGGGAAGGACCACGGACGGCTTGAGCAGGCAGGCGATGTTGTCCGCATCGGCGGAGCGCAGGGGTGGCGGAGCGGCCTTTTGAATGGCGGGAAGGCCGATGACCAGAACCGACTTAGGGTTGTGGAAAGAGGGCGGCGTATTCAGGCGAAGGTTGAGCGATTCGCCCTGCGGGAATGCGATAGCCGGGATGTACTGATATTGAGCGGTGTGCAAATTGCCCATGATGCGCACCAGATCGATGATGGCGCCCACGTAGGCGGAGTACTCGCCGGCCCCGGCGAGCCGGGTGTAGCTGGCGGCATTGATGAAGTCAGAGTTCTGCCCGGTGGAGAGTGCCGCAACGATGGTCTGGCCATGGCCGTCGTCCAGCAGCGCCTGGGTGCCGGTCTGGGTAAGACAGGTGAACTGGGTGTCCACCGGCTGCTTGAAGCAGGCCTCGTTGGGCTTGAGGGCGAGCGTGCGGGCCAGCAGGTCGGAGTGCTTCTGGAGGTCGGCGGAGTTGGAAGGAGGCACCTGCCGAATGCTGGCAAGGTATTTCTCGATGCGGGCCTGCTCGAAGCCGGCTTCGGCCAGGTCCTGCGAAGCACGTACAAAAATCCCAGGGCGCCCCTTGACGGCGGACTTGAGCGTGGTGAAGTCACCGCCGGTTTCTGGCGCCATGAAAAGCACAGCCTGCTGTGCCTCGTCGGGAACAGTCAGGAACGTTCCTTCTTCGCGCACCTTGCGATCCCAGGTGTTGATGCGGGTAAACCAGGCATCAGGCGGAGGGTTGGTGGTGCCGCGCAGGAAGACGCAGATGAGCAGGTAGTGGACCGATTGCGTGGGAGGGAGATCGGGGTGAATCCACAGCTTGTCGCCGGGCTGGAGGTTCGGGACAGAGGCGATAGGGAGGGTGCTGGAGCCGCGAGTGACGCGGAGGTCGATACGCGGGCCGACGAGGTCGAAGCGGGCGTCGGCGGCGCGGGCGCGGAGCACGAAGAGCAGAAGGAGTGCAAGAACCGTCCAGCGGGAACATCTGACCATCACTTTCATAGTAGACGGGCTAGGAGGGTGTCTGGTCGCGGAGAGTGCCGGTTCGCGGACATGCCTGTGCCTGTGGGAGTCAGCGCCTTGGTGCCGAGCTTCTCTGTAAGAGCCCTCCACTGGAACCGGCCTGAGCAGGCCAAGCCGTGCCACGGGCTCATGACCAGACTGACGGCACGGCCAGGATGGCATCATCCTGCACATGCGCCTTGATGGAGTTCGTGCGATCTTTCGCTGGACAGGATCTTCACGCAAACCAGCTCGGCGGTCCATTGCCGTCTAGCGGGCTTCGCGGATGCTCTGGGCGCGCTTGCTGGGGCCATCGGCGGCAACTGAGCCATCGCGGATGGAGATGACCCGGTGGGCGAACTCGGCGATGTCGGGCTCGTGGGTGACGAGGACAATGGTATTGCCGTTGGCGTGGAGATCGTCGAAAAGCGCCATGATCTCGACCGAGGTCTTGGAGTCGAGATTGCCCGTCGGCTCGTCGGCCAGGATGATGCTGGGGTGGTTGACCAGGGCGCGGGCGATGGCGACACGCTGGCGCTGGCCGCCGGAGAGCTCGTTGGGCTTGTGGCCCATGCGGGTGCCCAGGCCGACCGATTCCAGCACTTCCTTGGCGCGTACCGTGCGCTCCGCCGCCGGGGTGCCGTTGTAGATCAGCGGCAGCTCGACGTTGTGCAGGGACGTGGCGCGGGCGAGCAGGTTGAAGGTCTGGAAGACGAAGCCGATCTCCTTATTGCGAATGCGGGCGAGCTCGTCGTCGTTGAGCTGGGAGACGTCGTGGCCGTTGAGCCAGTACTTGCCGCGAGTGGGACTGTCAAGACAGCCGATCAGGTTCATCAGCGTGGATTTTCCTGAGCCGGAGGGACCCATGATTGCGACGTACTCGTTGTGGCGGATGCGGATGTCCAAGCCGCGCAGGGCGTGGACCTGCTGGTCGCCCATCTCGTAGGTCTTCCAAAGGTCGTTGGTGACGATGACATCACCAGGATGAGGGCCGTCGGCGTTGGCTCCGATGCGTTCCTCGACTCCTGGTTCGAGCGTTGCGATTGCGTCAGCCATGAGCGCGACTCCAGAGGTTTCAACGATCTACAAGCAATAGCAGGTGCGAAAGCAGCTTCGGGGAATGACAACAGAGGGCGGGTGCTGCTCTACGGTCAGTACAGCTCGAAAGCCGTTACAGCTCGTGCGATGTTCTCTAGCTGGAGGAAGCATTGTCCGGCCCGTCGAGCGAGGTGTCGTGCTTGACGGACGTGCCGCTCTTGAGGCTTCGTAGAACCTTGTAGTGTCCGGTAACGATCTCGTCTCCGGGTTTGAGGCCGCTGACGACCTCGATATTCGTGGTGCCGGTGATGCCGGTCTTGACCGGCACGAACTTCGCGCGCAGAGCGCCGGCGTTGTTCACGAGCATGTAAACGCCTTGGGTGAGGGCAGGCTGCGCGCCGGTGGCCGCCGCGGCGTTGGCGACCGGCTTGCCCTTGTTGGCGAACAGGTTCTGCTCATCGGTGAGGCTGCGCTGCACCAGCGCCTGGATCGGAATGGTCAGCGTATCCGGCTTTTGCGCGCTCGTCACTTTGGCTGTGCAGGAAAGTCCCGGGCGCAGCTCGTCGGTCATCTGGTCGAGCGTGACCACGACCTTGAAGTCCTTGGCCTCTTCGGTGCCGGTGGTGGACTGCGAGGTGGCCACGCCGGTGGTGCGCAGCAGCGCCTGGTCGCCCACCTCGGTAACGTGGCCCTTGAAGATGCGGCCGGGCAGGGCGTCCACGGTCACGTCCGCGCTCTGGTTCAACCGGAGGTTGACGATGTCGGTCTCATCTACCTTGACTTCCGCGGTGATCACACTCATGTCGGCGAGTGTCATGAGCGTGGAACCCTGGGCATTCTGGATGCCGGTGACCATGGTTTCGCCCTCGCGCACGGGGACGTTGGTGACCAGCGCATCGAAGGGAGCGCGGCTGATGGTCTTGTCGAGAGCGTCGAAGTTGGCGCGCTGACTGGCCACAGCCTGGCCAATGTGGCCCTTCTGAGAGTCGGTCTGAGCCTGGGCCTGGGCAGCGGCAGCCTGGCGCTGCGCCAGGGTGGCGACAGACATGTCGTACGCGGCCTTTTTGGCGTCAAAGTCCTGCTTGGAGATGAGCTTTTCGTTGTACAGCTGCTGCGAGCGTCCAAAATCGAGCTGCTTCTGCTCCAGGTCGGCTTTGGCGGCGGCGGTATTGGCCGCGGCGGTTTTTTCGGCCGCGAGATAGGAGTTCAGGTCGGTGCGGCTGGCGGAGATGGTAGCTGTCTGGGCGGCAACCGTGGCGGTGGGCTGGACATTTTCCAGAGTGGCGAGAACAGTGCCCTTGGCGACGTGGTCGCCTTCCTTGACATAGAGGTGGGTGATTCGCCCAAAGGCGGTGGCGCCCACGTTGACATAGGTTTTCGGCTTGATCTGGCCGGTGCCGCTGACGGTGGATACCAGATCTTCGTCGTGCGCTTTGGCAGTGACGACCGCGAGCACGCCGGAGCGGCTATGGACGATGGTTCCGCCGACGATACCTGCCAGCACAAGACAGCCAGCGACCAATCCAATGATGCGTTTCGAATTCATTCTCGAGTGTTCTCTCACCTGGCGTAACTTCAGGTCTCCGCAAAAGGCGGCGCGAGCCCGAAGCCTGGTACGTCGCTGCGTTGCCGATGGTTCCCGGCCCGCTGGCGGCAGTGCAGAAAGTCCCGGCTGCTGCGACGATGATAGCAGCGGAACTCCGCACATTTAGTTGGAGAAACGGGATAACGCCGCATAGAATAGGAAGTCAAAGCAGCACAGGAGTGTCCCCCGGCCACATGCGACGTCTTCTTCTCTCCGGTTTCGCCCTTTGTGCGTTCGGCAGCCTGTCCATGGCCGCCTGCGCGCAAGAACCCGACCCTACGAATGCACCCGTGGTGAAGAAGGCTCCCGTGGAGGAAAGGCCAGACCCGCTGAAGCGACGGCTCAGCGACAGCCAGGAAAAGACGCGCAAGGCTGCTGTCAAGAATGAGTTGAAAGGCTCCTACAAGACGTGGCTGAACCAGGATGTGACCTGGATCATTACGGACGAGGAAGCGAAAACCTTCAAGAGCCTGGCCAACGATGAAGAGCGTGATGCGTTCATCGAGGAGTTCTGGCGCCGCCGCAATCCGAATCCGGAGTCCCCGGAAAACGAGTTCCGCGATGAGCACTACGCGCGCATCGCGTATGCCAACGAGCATTTTGCTGCGGGACGGCCGGGCTGGATGACCGACCGCGGCCATATCTATATTGCGTTCGGCAAGCCGGACTCGATCGACTCCCACCCCTCGGGCGGCAACTACGAGCGGCCCATGGAAGAAGGCGGCGGCAACACCTCGACTTTTCCCTTCGAGACATGGCACTACCGCTACCTGAACGGCGTCGGCGACAACGTCGACATCGAGTTCGTAGACAGCTGTATGTGCGGTGACTACCACGCGACGATCGACCGGTCGGAGAAGGACGCCCTGAAGCACACGCCCGGCGCCGGCCAGACGCTGTACGAACAGATGGGCATGGCCAAGCAGTCGGACCGCTTCCAGGGCGGTCTGGAGCAGCTGGGCAAGGGGCCCATGTCAGAGAGTGAAAATTCCAAGCAGTTCGATCGCCTGGACCGCTTTGCGAAGCTCTTTGCGCCGCCGCCCGTCAAGTTCGCCGACCTGGACGAGTTCCTCGCCAAGGGAAAGGTGCTGAGCGGACCGCCGTTCCTTTTCGATGTGCGCACGGATTACGTAAAGCTGACCAACGACACCGTGATGGTGCCGATGACGCTGCAGATCCGCAACGGCGACATCACCTACAGTTCCAAGGACGGCGAAGCTGTGGGCGTAGTGAACATCCTGGGGCGGGTGAGTACGCTGAGCCATCGGGTGGTGCAGACGTTTGAAGACACCGTCAAGGTGGAGACACCGAGCGAGCTGTTGGCACAGGCGAAAAATGGTTTCCGCGTGTACTGGAAAGCGCTGCCGCTGCCCCCCGGCCACTACAAGCTGGAGATTGCCATCAAGGACGTGAACAATCCGGACCACGTGGGCAAGTTCCTGCGCAGCCTTGAAGTGCCGAAGTTCGATGACGACCGTCTGGGTCACTCATCGCTCATTCTGGCGGGCGAGATGGAACGGGTTCCGACCAAGGATGTGGGCACAGGAAATTTCGTGATCGGGAATACCAAGGTTGTGCCCCGTGTCCCCCCCACTTTGAGTACGCCGGTGACTTTCCACCGAGCCCAGAACCTGAACTTCTGGATGCAGGTTTATAACCTCGGCATCGGTGACAACCGCAAGAACGACGCCACCATCGAGTACCAGGTACTGGATCTGGCGACCAACAAACGGATCCTCGAGTCACAAGAGAGTGCGGCCAAGCTGAATCCGAACGCCGACCAACTGACGCTGGAAAAAACGATGCCCCTGGCGAGCCTTACCCCGGGTCGGTACCAGGTGACCATCCGGGTGAACGACGGCGTCTCCAAGCAGCAGATCGCGGAGTCAGCGCCGTTCAACGTGGAGCAATAAGAGCGGAAACGGGTACGGTCGGGGAACCGATTGGAGCGTACCCGAACGGAAGCAAGTCACGCGGGATCTTGGGCGCTGTGACAGCCTTCTGCAGAAGATCTTTCCGGAGCGCCGAATGCGCAGATGATTTGCGAGGACGGGTGAGACGAGCTTTCTCAGTTTCTCAGGAAGACGCTGGCGTGCCATCAACGGCGCGGCGGCGATTTGCCATGGAGCCGATCTGGCGTCTTTACCTGCTGGCAGCGCTTCTGAGTGTTTCTACGCCGCTGTGGGCTTCCGGTGGCAAGCCCGGCGCGATGCTCGCGGGAACGGTGCGGGACGCGCACGGCACTCCGCAAATGGGAGCGCTGATCGAACTGATGGCGGTCGATGCTTCCGTGGTCGCGACCGCATTTACAGACGATCATGGACGCTACGCGCTCGCCTCAGTTGTGCCTGGCCGTTACAGCCTGCACGCGACAGCCGCGTTTCTGCTGCCGGTCAACCGGATCAATGTGCGTTTGCAGGCCGGTACGCAAGCCGTCGTCAATCTGACGATGAGTACGCTGTTTGAGGCAGAAAGCTGGCTGCCTGCACAGAAGCGCCACGCCGACGAACCCACGGACGACTGGAAATGGGCGCTGCGTTCCAACGCCAACCGGCCTTTACTTCGCTTCATCGATCCGAAGGCGCCGGCGACGAACAGTGGCAGTTCCCTCCAGGTGTCCAGCAGCGCGGCGGAGCGCACACGAACCAGCTCCCAGGCCCGGGTTTCGGTGATGAGTGGAGATGGGGCGTTCGGGGAGGGCGGCGTGCACCAGGTGCTGGTGCTCAACCACACGGTCGAAAGCGGCGACAGCGCCATCCTGCGGGTGGATGTGGGCGATCCGCAGAGCGGATTTCCGGTGCGGCCGTCCGTGGAAGCGAGCGCCGGGTATGAGAAGCGCTCCACCATGGGCAGTACGCGGCTGGTCACGAGCTACCAGGCTCATCCCGAGGCAGCCTACGCAACCGGCAGCGGCTTCCAGGTTCTGCAGCTGGCCAGCAGCGACGAAGTACGGCTGGGAGACGCTGTGCTGATCGACGCCGGCACCCTGATGCAGGCAGAGCGGCTGGCTTCCACGAGCATCTTTGCGGAGCCATTTGCTCGCATCGCTGTCCGGCCGGCGGATGGCATGATCGTGGAGTACCGCTACGCCACGGGAACTTCGCTGCAGGGCAGCGGTGATCTGGACCGGCTGAAGCCCGTTTTGGACATTCTGACGGATTTGACCGGACGGCCGGTCAACAGCCGGGGCAGTCATCATGAGCTTTCGGTCAGCCGTAAGCTGGGCAGCCGTACTGTCAGTCTGGCTGCATACCACGATGTGGTGTCGAATGCAGCCGTTGCGGGCAGCGGCGTATTGGCGAAGACCGAACTGCAGAGGTCCGCGGTGCTGGCTGACCCCACGACGGGGAGCTTTCGGGTGGCGGCTCGGGGGTACGCAGGCCGGGGGGTGAGTGCGACCTTCGTGCAGGCGCTTACGCCGTCGCTGGATTTTACTGGCGAGTACAACCTTGGAACGGCACTGCGCGCCCGGCTTGCGGACGTGAGCCCTCTCGCGGATACGATGACAGCACTACACGCAGAGACGGCGCAGGCCGCCAGTGTCGCATTGCGCGGACGAGTGCTGCGAAGTGGAACCGCGGTGCAGGCAGAGTATCGCTGGCAGCCGACGCGTACGTTGACACAGGTGAATGTCTATAACGCGGCACCGGACGAGGCGTTCCTGGGTTTTACGATCCGGCAGCGGTTGCATTGCGGGCGCATACTGCCTGCGGGCATGGACGCCGTGGTGCAGGCGACCAATCTGCTGGAACAGGGCTACACGCCGGTGCTGGCTCCGGACGGACACACGCTTTTTCTGGCCCAGGTGCCCCGAGCCGTGATGGGCGGACTGGCTTTCAACTTTTAACCTCCTTGGTGGCCCGGCAGCCGGGGTTGTGACAGTCGCAAAAGCGTACTTGCGCGCAATGTTCTGAGAGCGCGCGCGGCACACACTATTCCAGACAAGAAGCTCTGGATGAGGTCGTGATGCCATACCCACAGGAAGAACCTGCCCGAACCGAAACGGTGACGCATCATCGCTTCACCTGCGGACGAGATTTCCGGCCTGCGCTGCGGGTCAATGAATCGCTGACAGCGGCGCTGGAGCGGCGCGCTCTGCAATGGATGGCTCAGCGTGCGCCACACTGGGTCACGCCAGACCACCTCACACTGATGGGACTGGCTGCGCAGGTGGGGGCCGGGATCGGTTATGCTCTGGCCCGCTTGCATCGTGGAGCGTTGCTGCCGGTCGTTGGCTGCGTGGTGCTGAACTGGCTTGGCGACAGCCTGGACGGGACCCTGGCGCGGGTCCGCGGACAGCAGCGGCCGCGGTACGGCTTCTATGTGGATCACATGGTCGATGTCTTCGGAGCGGTGGCGCTGCTGGCAGGGATGGGCTGCTCCGGTCTGGTGCATTGGCCAGTGGCCGCGGCAATGGCAGTGGCCTTTCTGCTGCTTTCAAGTGAAAGCTATCTGGCGACGTACACGTTGTCGCGCTTTGAACTGTCGCAGGGGCTGTTCGGGCCTACGGAGATCCGTCTGCTCCTGATTGCAGGAACCCTGGCGCTGCTACGCAGCCCGTATGCGACCATCTTTGGGCACAGACTGTTGCTGCTCGACGTGGGCGGGACGATCGCCGCAGGTTGCATGCTGGGACTGGCTATTCTGCTGACCGTGCGGCACACGGCCCAGCTGTATCGCGAAGAACGGCTTGCATGAACGCGCTCGCGCGCTGGGTAAAGTTCAATGCCGTCGGGGCGCTCGGCATGGTGTTCCAGTTGACCGCCCTGGCACTCCTGCGGCAACGCATCGGACACCATTACCTCATGGCGTCGGCCATCGCACTGGAGTTGACCCTGCTGCACAATTTCGCCTGGCATGTGCGGTACACGTGGCGCGACCGGGAGCGGAGAGACTCAAGACTCAAACAGCTGGCGCGGTTCCACTTGAGCAACGGGATGGTGTCCTTGACCGGGAATCTCGGCCTGACGCGGCTGCTGGTAAGTCAGGCCCACTGGCCGCTGGTAGCAGCGAATGGCGCCGCCATTCTTTGTTGTTCGCTGGTGAACTTCTGCGTCGCGACCCTCTGGACTTTCGCCGGGAGTACGCGGGTGCCTCCAGCAAAAGAGGGGTCACCTGCGCAGGAGAAAGGATGGTGGACGCGGAAGGAATCGAACCTTCAACCTGTCGATTAAGAGTCGAATGCTCTGCCAGTTGAGCTACGCGTCCGGGCTGCAAACCTCGTTCTCACAAGCGAGGTGCGAACATTTTGAAAACGTTCGAAGGTTGCGGCGGAGCCGCCGCAACGAAGATTAGTGTAGCAGACACGCCCACGGGGTTGCAGAGTTCAGCCGTAGCCTGCTGAGAACTCAGCCGATGAAGTCCACTTCTGCATTATGGGGGATGATGCCGCGCTCGTAGCCCATCGCGAGGAACTTGCGAATCGCTTCGCGTCCGTCATCTCCGTAGTTCAGGGTGCGCTCGTTGACGTACATGCCGACGAAGCGGTTCGCCGAGGCAGGGTCGAGATCGCGGGCGAACTGCATGGCGTATTCGAGTGCGGCTTCGCGGTGGTCGAGTGCATGCTGGATGCTGTCGCGGAGAGCGTTGGTCGTGATCAGCTGCGCGTCACCGCCCAGCGAACGCCGAATCGCATTGCCGCCAAGGGGCAAAGGCAGGCCGGTGAGGTCGCGCCACCACACGCCCAGGTCGATGATCTTGCGCAGGCCGTCGCGGGCGTACGTGAGCTGTCCCTCGTGAATGATGAGGCCAGCCTCGAACTCGCCCGCCTGGATAGCGGGGATGATCTTGTCGAAGGGAACCGTCGCGGTCTCGATCTCCGGGGCAAAGAGCCTGAGGGCAAGATAGGCGGAGGTCAGCTTGCCGGGAACGGCGATGCGCAAGCGTCGCATTTCATCGACCGTGTACGGCTTGGCAGCCACGATCATGGGCCCGTAGTTTTCGCCCATGGAGCCGCCGCACGCCATGATGGCGTAGTTGTCCTGGATGTATGGGTAAGCATGGAAGCTGACGGCGGTGACATCGTATGTCTGGGCCGTCATGGCCTGGTGGTTCAGGGTTTCGATATCGGTCAGAGTGTGGTGGAAGCGATAGCCCGGAACGCGTACCTTGTTGGTAGCGAGGCCGTAGAACATGAAGGCATCGTCGGAGTCGGGGCTATGGGCAATGCTGATGTCGCGTATTGCAGTTTCTGCGGAAGTCATCTGGTCCTGAAACATGAGTACAGCAGTTGGATGCGTTTGCTGGGTCCGCAGCGTGCAGGTGTTGGAGTTCAAGCCCGGTCCGGTTTGACGGCTGACCTCCCGGCCAAGGCGCTGTAAACGCCGGAAGCGGCGAGTATCTTGACGACCTCACCGGGGAGGAAGGGGAGAACGCCCTGTAGCCACGCCCCGCGGAGGGAGACGTGGGTGAGCAGCAGGAGCCAACCGGCTCCGGAGACATAAAGAAGCACAACGGCCGCGCCGCACCCCAGGGCCGCCGCGACAAACGGACGAAAGCGGCCGCGCAGGAGCCGCGGAACACCTCCGGCAAGAGCGGCAACGAACGGATATGCCACGAGGTAGCCGCCGGTGAAGCCGACAAGCTGGGCGACCCCGCCCGGTCCCGCCGGACTGAACACGGGCAAGCCGGCTGCGCCTTCCACAAGGTAGGCGAGCATTGTCAGAAAGCCACCGACTGGCCCAAAGGCCAGGCCGACGCCCAGCACAGCCAGGGGCTGCAGCGTCAGAGGTACGGCCGTGAACGGCAAGGTAAAACTGATATGGGCCGCGACCGCAACGACCAGTGTGGCAGCAAGGCCCAGAAGGAGCCGACCGGGGATTGTGGTGGTGAGTCCCCGTGGAACGAAAGCAGACGCGGTTTGCGTGGAAGTACTTTGCATGGTGTTCCTCAAGTGGGACGCTTACCTGCTGCGGTCCCGTTTCCGCTCCCGCCGGCTTGGCCCGTTTCAACGCCGGGACGACGTGCCGGAGTGGGATCAGTCACAACGTCGAGTTGCTTCGCAAAGGGGTTCCATGCTGCATGCCCAAGGGCGGATTCGGGCGAAGTCACGTTTTGCCTGCCGAGCCGCGTGGGAAAGTGGCGCAACCGCGGTGGTGGAGCAGGGGAAGGACTCGGCGGCGGCGGCGGGAAGAACGCGGCCCCTGACGCTACATTGGCGCCGGTTGTTAGAGGATCCAGACTGTCTGCCTTGCGGGCGGCGCTGGCGCGGCTTCGGCGGCGCTGGCGAGCGTGCCGCACAAACTTCACAATGGAGATCGTCGCCCAGACAAGGGCCACGAACGCCAGGATCGAAAGTGCGAACAGGACCGGCATCCGACCTGACAAGAATACCAAAGCCGCCGGTGCATGCCGGAGCTCCCCCGCAGGCTGAGCGGACGAGGGCAGGTGCCCAGCGACTTGCCCGGCGAGGTGCCCAGAGAAGGTGTCCCGACCAGGCGCTACGAGAGGTGCCCAGAGAGGTTCCCCGATGTTTGCGCGGAGTCTTGCGGATGCCGTGCCCGCGCGATACTGGAACGACATGGGTGTGAACTCCTACAGCGAGGCGGGCGGACGGAGCGGCAAGCGCCTGCAGGCACGTGGCGCCGCCTTAGCGAGCGCGGCCAGCGACCGTGTATTCGGCTGGCGCCGCAAGGCTGCCACGATTGCTGCAGGAGCATTGGCTGTCGCGCTCGCCTATGGCGTCGTCTTCGGGCACAACGGGCTCACGGCGTTTGCGCACAAGCGTAAGGAAACGCGCGACCTGCAACTCCAGATGGAGCAGCTGCAGGCTGAAAACGATCGCATCCGCGGGCGGGTGGATCATCTGCAAACCGATCCCGGCGCCATCGAGCACGAAGCTCGCGAGGACTTGCATTACACCCGCGCCGGTGAGGTGATTGTCACCTTGCCTTCCAGGCCAGCCTCCAAGCAACAGCTCCCTCCGGAGTAGCTCCCCGGCACAAGAGTAGCGATGCGGGCTGGCCACGCGAACGCTCCCCATAGAATGGGATCCGATGAGCGTGCTGGACCGGACTCCTCCCCAAGCAGATCACCGACTGGCCTATGGTGCGCTGCCGCTGCAGTTCGGTGACCTCCGCCTGCCGGGACCACGTGGAGGGCTGCGAGCCCCCGTGGTGGTTCTGATCCATGGGGGCTGGTGGCAGAATTCCTACGACCTGAGCTACCTGGGATTTCTGTGCGAAGCGCTGCGGATGGTGGGCGTAGCGACCTGGTCGCTGGAGTACCGCCGCGTGGGCGATGCCGGAGGCGGATGGCCGGGAACGATGGCGGATGTTTCCGCAGGCTTCGATTATCTGGCGGAACTGGCGAAGAGCTACCCGCTCGATTTGTACCGTGTAGCGGCGGCAGGGCATTCAGCCGGGGGGCAATTGGCATTCTGGCTGGCGGGACGGGGCCATATTCCCGCGGAAAGCCCACTGTCTCTGCCACAACCAAAAGTTCATCCCGGGGCTGTAGTCGGACTCGCCGGGGCGGTCGACCTGCGGTTGTGTGTGGAACTCGGCGGATTCTTCCGGTTCCGGCGCTCGCGGCCCATGGCCGAAAGCCTGCTGGGTGGATCTCCCTCCCAGGTGCCGGACCGGTATCGCGCCGCCAACCCGGGCGATCTGCTGCCGTTCGGGTCCCGGCAAATTCTGTTGCAGGGAAGCGAGGACGACCAGATTCCTCCGGAGTTGCCGCTGCGCTGGGCGGAAAAGGCGAGGCAACAGTGGGACCGGGTCGATGTGCAAATCCTGCCCGGGGCTGACCACTTCGACGTGGTGGATCCGCAGAGCAAAGCATGGCCGGCAGTGCAGAAGGGCTTGCTTGCGGCCGTCGGGCTCTAAGCGATCCTTCCTGCGGATGGGCCGTCTGAGCCAAGGCCGAATCTATCCCGCCAGCTGAACCAGCCGCTCCGGCCGGGGAAACTCCTCAGGGTGGAGGGCTGCGGCGAGGCAGGCAAGGCCGTGCATTAGGGTGTGTGCGGGAGTGTTCAGCCATTCATCCGGAATGCAGAAAACGCGGCGTTCCTGAACTGCACGGAGGCCGCTCCAGCCGCGCTGTTGAACGACACGTGCCAGAGGGACACGATCGCCTGCGCCGCACCAGGCGAAGACAAGTACATCCGGATTAGCGGCAGAGATCGCTTCGGCGTTGGTATGGGCACCGGGAACTCCCAGGAATTCGCCTCCGGCGGCTTCCACCAACTCTGCGACCCAGTCCTGGGAGTGGATCAGGGGCTTGCCCCATTCTTCACAGTAGACGCGTGGCCTGGCGCGGCTGGCGGTGCGCTGCCGCGCGGCAGACAGGATGTGTTCCATGCCAGCGATCAAAGTCTCGCCTGCGCCGCCGGCGTTGGTGAGGCTCGCCAGCAGGCGAATGTCGTTGAACACGTCGGCAAGCGTGCGGGGGGCCAGCGCGAGCACGGGCAACGAACTTTTGAGAATCGCAGCCAGGGACTCCATCCGGTAAGGAACGGAAGCGACGACCACGGACGGTTGCGCGGCAACAATCTGCGCGGTATCGGCTGTCCAGGAGTCCTGCAGCACGGGCAAGCCCCGAGCCGCGAGCTCGGGAAGGACGTCGACGCAGTAGCGCGTGTGGGCGCACAGGTGGTCAAGCTGGCCCAACGCGTGCAGGGTGAGGGTGACCGAGGGCTGAAGCGAGGCGAGACGCACGTTAGCTGCAGTTATCGCACGAGAAGACATTATTCGCTTTATCTTCGCTTATAATTCAGCAGATGAATCCACCAGCGGCGGGTCCCGGAGGTTTACGCAAAGAAATCAGCGCCCGCAACTTGCAGCGCGCCACCGGATGTGATTTCGAGACCACCTATGGACGCACGGCGCACGTGATCTACGCGCCCTCGCGGACCGGCGGGCATGGCAACTTCCTTGCGGCTGCTTACCGGCGCATACGGTCCAATGGGGACTGGGCGCGGCGGCTTACCAAGGCTTACACCGCGAGCGCTCTGGTTGCACGCGCGGGGGACCGCCGCCGGTCGGAACTGGAGTGCGCGACAAGCTCCGATGCGCTCCTGATGAATGTCTTCTGTTACCCAGGCGTGCTGCGCAGGCCGGGGTTGTGCGCACTGCTGGGCGTTGCGCCGGGCATGAAGGCCGAGTTTGGGGTGCGTGCGCTGCTGCCCATGTGGGGCGGCGAAGTGGACCGGACCGAGATCGACCTGCGGCTGGGAAACCTGTTGGCGGAAGCAAAGCTCACGGAGGGTGGTTTCGGGATAGCCTCGCGAGAACGCCTGCTGCGCTACACGGGCGTTCCGGAGGTCTTCCATCTGGAAGAACTGCCGTGGACCTGCCGCGGAGTTGCCGGATACCAGGTCATTCGCGGTGTGCTGGCGGCACGGGCCGCCGAGGGCCGGTTCGCGCTGCTGTGCGATGAGCGCCGTGCCGATCTGATCGAGATGTGGCTGCGGGTGCTTCGCGCCGTTCGCAGCGCGGAACTGCGCAGCCGCATGCAGCTCTGCACATGGCAGGAACTGGCGGGCGTGTTGCCGCCCGTGGTGGCGGCCTTCCTTGCGGAGAAGTATGGGATTGTAAGCAGAACTCAGGCAAGGAGCAGCCTTCATTTTTGATTAGAAAGCATGCTCCTGTACATCCCTCCCATCCCGTGTGACAACCAAGCGATTTGCGCATCCAACACCTATGCCTGAAGAGCACGGTGAAGGAGCAGCGGCTTCCCCGCTGGAAGAGCTGAACGGAAATGGGGCGCAGCCAAGGCGAAGGCTTTCCATCATGGAACTGCTGAAGCCCCATCGTGCACAGCTTGGCTGGGGGCTGGTCGCGATTACCGGCGAGGCTGTCGCCGATGCACTGCAGCCCTGGCCGTTGAAAATCGTGCTCGACAACGTGATCGGGCACAAGGACTTCCCGAAGCATACGCAGGGCTGGCTCAACCACCTGATCCATCGGACAGTCGGATTCGACCCAATGCGTATCCTCTGGTTTGCGGTGGCGCTGGTGATGGTGGTGGCGCTGCTGGATGCGGTCTGCACCTATGGCGAAAAATGGGTGACGACCACGGTCGGTCAGTGGGTGACGCACGACCTGCGGCGCATGATGTACGCGCAGATGCAGCGGCTCTCGCTGGCTTTCCACGATCAGTCGCAGACCGGCGACCTGCTGAGCCGGGTGACCGACGATATCGATTCCATTCAATCGTTTATTGTCTCCGGCTTATTGAGCATCGTCGTGGATATCGCCACGATCGTGGTGTTCATCGTGGTGATGTTTCACCTGAACTGGCGGCTCACCCTGCTCACGATGGCTGTGGTTCCGGTATTGTTCAGCATCGTGTACACCTACACCCGCAAAGTGAAGAAGTTTTCGCGGGATGTGCGCAAGCGCGAAGGCAAGATGCTCTCCGTAGTGCAGGAGGTGCTGGGTTCCATCCGCGTGGTGAAGGCTTTTGCGCGGGAAAATTTCGAGATCGAGCGGCTGGAAGGCGAAAGCCTGGAGACGGTGGAAGCCGCGCTCAAGGCGCGCAAGCTGAAAGCCAAGCTGGTGCCGATCGTGTCTATAGTTACAGCCTTAGGCACCGGGCTGGTGCTCTACTTTGGCGGCAAGAGTGCGCTTCTTTCCGGCATGACGGCGGGCTCCATTTACGTGTTCCTGACTTACATCAAGAACATGTACAAACCGATGCAGGACATCAGCAAGATCATGGATTCATATTCGAAGGCCGATGTGGGCTACGAGCGGATCAAGGAAGTGATCGAGTCTGACGGCGAGATGCGCGACGCTCCGAACGCCCGCGAAGCGCCGCCGCTGCATGGGGACATCCGCCTGGAACACGTGAACTTCGGCTACCGCGAAAAGCAATGCATTCTGGACGACATCAACCTGCATGTGGAGGCGGGGCAAACGGTAGCGCTGGTGGGGCCGACGGGATCCGGCAAGAGTACGCTGGTGAACCTGATTCCGCGCTTCTACGATGCGACTTCCGGTCGCGTGCTGGTGGACGGCATGGATGTGCGTTCGCTGCAGCAGAAGTCTCTGCGCGACCAGATCAGCTTCGTGCTGCAGGATACGGTGCTGTTCAGCGGCACGATCTGGGACAACATCGCTTACGGCAAGCCGGAGGCTGACTCCACCGACATCGTGAATGCGGCCAAAGCGGCGAACGCGATGGAATTTATCGACAAGCTGCCGGAGAAGTTCAACACCAAAGTTGGAGAGCGCGGCATCATGCTCTCCGGTGGGCAACGCCAGAGGGTGGCGATCGCGCGGGCGATCATCCGCAACAGCCCGGTGCTGATCCTGGATGAGCCGAGCTCCGGGCTTGATGCGGAATCAGAGCAGCTGGTGTTCGATGCGCTGGACCGGCTGATGGAGGGCAAGACGTCGATCGTCATTGCGCACCGGCTCTCCACGATCCGTCGCGCGCAATGCATTTATGTCATCAAAGAGGGGAAAGTCGCGGAGAGCGGCACTCACGACGAATTGATGGCCCGCCCTGATGGCGTGTACCACCAGCTTCACGACATCCAGTTCGCGAGCCAGGCTGAGGAAGTCGTCGCCGCTTGAACCTTCGATCAGTTTCTTGGCCGCAGACTCTGGAGCTCTGCGATCCGGCTCTCCACGATCGCCACATACTCCGTGATCTCTTCGGGGGAGAAGTGGCCGGCGCGGAAGGCGTCAACGATCTGTTGATGACTCAATTGAGCTAGCAGGGAACCTACCCACTGGGCGTCCGCGATGGGGATGTCGCGGCCGATCCAGTCGAATCCCATGCGCCGCATGTAGTCACCGGTCGAGATGTCGGCGATTACAGGGAACAATCCAGCCGGCGGTTTTGGGGTACCGAAGCTGACTCTGTTTCTGTCGACTTTGGTGATGAACTTGGATTTCTTATAGCTTTCGACGTTGCCTTTGTCCTTGGCGCGAGTCGAGATCTGGTTGCTGGCAAACGTCGCCCCGACGTCGCTGACAAGGAAGACCTGCTGCCCAGTCTTTGAGTCGGAGTAGACGGCGTTATTGACATCTTTCAAATCCCAATTGTTCAGAACCGCCATCATGACGCGGAGGCCGTTGAACTCGCGCGTGTCGTTGAAGGGGTTGTCCTTCCATCGCCAGATGCCGATCTTCTTTTCACCGCCAGGCTTACGCGCGAACCGTGCGTCGGTGACCTGCTCCCCCTGGATGGCAGGGCTGCCACGCTTCATCCGCAGGCCGGAGACGGTGGCCTGCGGGAGCACGTAATCTTCGTTGACGAAGTAGCCGACCGCCCACAGGAAACGCGATGCCACAACCTCGGGCCGAGGCTCTTCTCCCACTTTGACCCGCCATTTGGTGTCGTCTGCGTCGCGAGCGTCAAACTTGGGGTTGGTGCCGTTCATGTCTTCGCTCAGAAAGGTGAACGGAGGTTTGGGATCGTGCCGGGCACCCCCGCGTCCGTTGTACAAGTCCAGACCGGGAATGTTCTCCGGCTTTTGCCAGAGCACCGGCTTGCGGATGGCGGATTTCGGAAGAATCTCATCGTGGTCCTTGTCATCCTTGCCCGTGGCGGGCGTCTCGCTCTTCTGCGGCACAGCGGCTGCCTTGGCGATGGAGGCGCTCCGGGGTACGTATCGAGTTTGTGCTTGGGAAGGTGCGGAGCCGGTGACCGCGTGAGAAGCGAGAAGAACGGCAACGATGAGGGTGATGCGTTGTGTCACAAACATAAGACTCCATACTCGTCGAGAGAATTCATAGGATCCGGCCGATACGGCCGGAAGCTGCTTCCTCGATGTTGCTGCATTAGAAGCGGAAAACCGCGCCCACGACACCGGAGAAAGCCGGAAAACATCCCAAAGCTACCAAACAGGCATCCTCCTGTGTACATGCCAACAGGCCCCGAACAAGGAATCACGCCGTGAGACTTATTACGCAGCCTGACGACGGCATAGCGCCCCTGCTGACCGCGCTGCAAAGCGCAAAAAAGAGCATCCACATTCTGGTCTTCCGCCTGGACCGGGTGGAGATAGAAAAGGCGCTGGTCGATGCCGTAGGACGTGGTGTTTCGGTGCATGCGCTCATCGCCTACACCAATCGCGGCGGCGACAAGAACCTTCGGCGCTTCGAGATGCGTCTGTTGGAGCGTGGAGTGACCGTGACACGCACGGCGGATGATCTGGTCCGTTACCACGGAAAGATGTTCATCATCGATGAAAAGGAGCTTTACCTCCTCTCGTTCAACTACACGCACCTGGACATCACGTTGAGCCGCTCCTTCGCCCTGGCGCTTACGCAGAAAGATCTGGTCGAGGAAGCGTTGCGACTGTTTGACTGCGACTCCCGCCGGCTGCCATACGAAAACAAGTGTGACGACCTGGTGGTAAGTCCGGTGAATGCACGGGGACGTCTAACGGAGTTCATCACAGGCGCAAAGAAGCAGTTGCTGCTCTATGAGATGAAGATCAGCGATGCTGATTTCATTCGTTTGCTGAATGAGAAGATTTCACAAGGTGTAGATGTGCGTGTGATTGGCCGCGCGGAGGGCAGGAACGATCTGCCCGCTCGCAAGCTGCCCATCCGGTTGCACACGCGTGCCATTCTCCGCGACGGCAAAGAGGCGTTTCTGGGAAGCCAGAGCCTGCGCAAGCTGGAGATGGAGGCACGCCGGGAGATCGGTGTGATCGTACATGACGCCAAAATCGTGAAGCAGATGATCGAGGTCTTCGACAAGGATTGGCGTAGCGCAGCGCCGGCGGTTCATGCGGACGCGATGGCCACGGCGTTCGACCTTCAGGCAAAGAAGGTGGCCAGATCCGTCGCACGGCAGATCAGCATGAAACCGCTGATCGAGCAGATCATCGACCGAGCGGTGGACGACGATCATGAGGGAGCCTTCGAACCGAAGGAGATGGCGCAGACGGTTCGTGAAGCCTTCCGCGAGGAGGTTCACGATGCGGTGGTCCACGCGTTGCAAGAGCTTGTAGCGGGCTCCTCCGGTCATCACGACCACGGTAAGTCCGACAAGGAAGAAGATTGAAGGGCCGGGGCGGGTGCAGCCCCAGTTGTTCATCACCTTACAGAATGCGCCGAATGCTTCGCCGGACGATCTCGGTGGTAACGCCGTACACCAGGTGAGCCGCATAAGGGCTCAAGAGGCTGGAGAGGGGTGCGTCGCCAGCCGATCCGGACAAATTGAGCGCCGGAACAGCAATCAAATCCGCTCCTCCAAAAAGAACGCTTCCGAACGTGGCACCGAATCCGGAGCGGACCAGGGGCGAGTACTCGGCGAGACCGCCATAGATGCCGCCCATGAGAGCCCCGAAGGCGTAGTGGACGATCGGACCGTCTCTTTGTTGCTCTTCCCAGGTAAGGTGGCGGCCTCCGGTTACATGCTCCACGATCGAGTCCGCTGCCTTCATGGTTGCGTCCTGTTTGGGTGTGGAGTCTTCCGCACTGGAGGATGACGGACTCTGACCCGCCACGGCGCTGCTTAGCTGTTTGCCTGGACCTTCGCTGAAGACGTTCATGGCCCAAGCGGCGACCAGCCCACCGGCCACCCCGGCGAGGATGCCGCGAATGGGATGCTTTTCTGTTGCCATATGTCTGCTCTCCTACATTTTGTAGATGCTTGTGAAGCCTGGAGCGTTGATGAGGCCCGCAGAGTCCGTGAGAGCACCTCCTATACTTGGAAGGAGAGCGGTTCTCCCCCGTGATGCGGGTGCCTGCAGCCGTGTCCCCGTCGTCCAGCGGCCCAGGACGCTGCCTTTCTCGAGGCGGAAACATAGGTTCGAATCCTGTCGGGGACGCCAACCCATCCTGTGCGTCAAAGACGGGACATAAAGCCTGCCGCAGCATGCGCGCACGTTCCTCTTGTCACGCAACTTCTTTCGCGTGACAAGCCAGGTTCGAACGGGTTCTGGGCGGGCTCGTTCGGCTGAGAGTCCAGCAGCCTTGCCCATTTATGCGCGCGTTATGCTGTCAGAACGGAGAGATTCATTGGTTCAGGTACGCAACACCCGGCAAAAAGAGGCCATACGATCGGCACTGCTCAACGCCGACCGTCCGCTGTCTCCAGAAGAACTCCTGGCTTTTGCTCAGCAGGAGGTCAAAGGGATCAGCATCGCCACTGTTTACAGAAACCTGAATGCTCTGGTTGGAGAAAAGTGGCTTGCGCCAGTCGAAATTCCGGGAGAATCGACCCGCTACGAGGTCGCCGGCAAAGGCCATCACCACCACTTCAAGTGCAATGACTGTGGAAAGATGTTCGACCTGCCCGGGTGCAGTATCGATAAGAAACCGAAGGTTCCCCGCGGCTTCAGTGTGACGGGACACGAAATCTTCCTGTATGGCCGTTGCGCCGCATGCAAGCGGATTGTCGCGACAAACGCGAGCGAATCTCTCGCCCTTTAGTGAAGCCGGAGGAGGAGCAAGTTCGCGCAATAGATAGCGGCTACACCCAAGAGGACCGCCAGAGGCAAATACTTTCCGGGGCCCGCATGCTGCCTGATCTCGGGAAGGAAGTCGCTCATGGCCATGTGAAGGAAGAAGCCTGCCGCAACGGCTAACAGGAAAACGGAGCTCCGGGCCGGGAAGGTCCAGTACATCGTCATCAGGCCGCCCACAAAAGGTGCGATGCAATCGGCAGCCAGAAGCGCGTAGTCCAGACGCTTGGCCCGGCGACCACCCGTTGTAAGAATCACCGTGTTCATTCCATCGCCGACGTCGTGCGCTGCAATGCCGACCGCGACGGCGTAACCGGCGGGATGTGATGCCGCGAACGAAAGGCCGATTGCCATTCCGTCGCGCAGGCTATGAAAGATCAGCATGGCCCCGCCAATCCTTCCGAATGCCTTGTGGGGGGTAGCGTGGCCGTGCAAGTCGGCGGCGAGGCGATCCAGGCCGGTCTGAAAAGCGACGAACACCAGGAACGAGAGCAGGGTAAGTCCGAGAACATTCGCCGGGCTGATTCCGCTGGTCGCGCCAAGAGCAATCGCCTCCGGTAATAGATCCAGAAAGGCCGCCCCCAGCAGGAGACCAGCTCCTAAAGCGATCAGAACGATCATGGCGCGACGAAATCGGAGCGCCAACAATCCCCCGGCAAGCGTGGAGAAAACCGGCACAACCAGGAGCAGCATCGGGGCTAACGCCATTGGCTAAATGGTACTACACCCGCATTATGAGCAAGGGTGCTGAAGGATCCGCAAGCGGCAGCAGCCGTGCCTGAGTGCTGCGCACATGGAGCGATCTCCATGTCTCCACTGGCCAGGCGTCCATACCTTGCTCAAAGCCATGTATTCCAGCTACTGGGGTGCTGGACCGCGGACCACCTGTGCGAGACTCGCCGTTCCGATCTTGCGCGCGAAGGCCTTCATCACATCGTCCGCAGTCAGGCCTACATACTTTGCCGCGGCTCGTGCAGGCTCGTCGAGAGGCAGCCCGATCTCTGCCCGCGCCAGCATGCCTGCCGCCACGGCTTCTTCGCTCGATTCTCCCAGAGGAAGCTCGCGCAGCAGCAGCGCCTTGGCCTGGTGCAGCTCCCCTGCGGAGACCGGTTCGGTCCGCATCTGGTTGAGGTCGCGCTCAATCAGTCCGCGCGCCTTCGAAACGTTCTCCGGATTGCAGCCGTAGGTAACGGTGTAGGTGGCGCGGGTTTTCGATGCGCTCAGACCGACATCCACGTTGTACACATATCCGGCTACCTGGCGGAGATCATGGTACAGGCGGGTGGCATAAAAGCCGCCCCCAAGGACATGGGTGCCCAACTGGAGGGCATAGTAGTCCGGATCGAACCTGTTCAATGCCAACTCTTCAGAGAGAGTGACGGAGTCCTGAACCTGCTCGCTATCGGGAACGTTCTGGGCGGACGCCTTGTTGACGGGAACGGCCGGAAGAGTGGTTTCCGGCTTTGCGCCCGCGGCTGTCCAGCCGCCAAACCACTTCTCCACCGTATCGCGAGCATCCGCTGCGCTTACATCGCCGATAAGGACGATCGTCGTGAGGTCCGGTCGAATGGTGGCGGCGTGGTATGCCTTTGCCTGATCGAGCGTGAGCTTGGAAACGGACGCGGGCGTTGTCTCCCGCAGCGACGGGTCGCCGGCCGGCAGCAAAGCGACATCCAGCGCGCGCGACGTGCGGTAGCCGGGGCTCTGAAGGTTTCCAGCCACAAGCTCAGTCGTCTGCTGCTTCACCACCTCAAAGGCTGAGGGGGGAAAGGCCGGGTGCAGCTCGTTGTCGGCCAGCAGCTGCATGCCACGCGAGAAGTTGTCTTTCAGCACGGTGAGCGAGAAGCGTGAGCCTGCGGATTCATTCGCGGCGATATCGTCCAATGCCTTCTGAAAGCCCAGCCGATCAAGCGTTGTGGTTCCGTAGGAGTAGAGACCGTCCAGCACGTCTTCCACACCCTCCTGGCCGGGTGGTGTCTGGAGATCGGCGTTGTGCTTGACCGCTCCCAGCAGAGTAATCGTGGGGCTCGTCTTATCCGTGCGCACGATCAGGCGTATGCCATTGGGCAGAACAGTATCAGAAGCAGTGGGCGAACTGGCCGGCAGCTGGAGCGCTTCCAGCGAGGCTGCCGCCCAGGGCGGGAGCTGCACGGGCTTGGTGGGCGCGGAGGTCACCTGCTCGCCTCCACCGAAACCTTTGCCGGCCACGGCCTGGCCGTTGGGCGACGGCTTCAGCACCGCGGAGATAGAGCTCGCGTTGAAGAGGTACTGTTTCGCCACGCGGTTCACGTCTGCGAGCGTGACCTTGCGGAGAGCGTCCAAGTCTTCTTCCGGGCTGTTGCGTCCCTCGGCTGCCAAGGCATTCGACCAGAGATTTGCAAGACCCGGTATGGAGTTGCGCTGGAACTCCGCCTGCGCCACCTCGCTCCGCTTGGCCGCCGCCACCAGATCGTCAGGCACTCCATGCTCCGCATAGCGAGCAAGAATGGAGCGCATCTCCGCCATGGCCGGTTGCGGATCGGCGCCTGCCGGCACAACCACCACGCCATACCCGGCGCTTGCCTTGGGATACGATTCCGCCATGCCGAACTCTGCAGCGAGCGCCTTACCGGCAGGCACCATGCCATACAGATCGGCGCGCTGGCTGGCGAGCACATCGGCAAGAATCTGCACCGCCGCGTAGTCAGGAGAGTCGGTTCCAGGCAGCCTGTACGCCACAAAGGCAAGGACATACGGCAGGTTGCTGGTGAGCGTGAAGCTTTCCGATTTGACCGGCCTGAGCTCCACTGCGGGATGAGCGGGCAATGGATGGCTTGGAATGCCCTGGTAGAGATCCTTGATCCTAGCCAATGTCTTCGCCGGATCGAAATCCCCAACGATGACGAGGATAGAGTTGGAAGGCGTGTACCACTTCGTGTAGAAGTCCTTCAGCATGGCGCCGGTGGTGGCGTCGAAGGACTCCTTGGTGCCCAGGGGATCGTGGGCGTAGGGCGTTCCGGCAAACAGATCTTCGTTGAGCCGGCTTACAAACTTGTAGGTAGGATTCGAAAGGTCGCGAGCGACTTCCTGCTCGATGGCGCCGCGTTCCTGCGCCCACTCGGCTTGCGAGTCATCGACGCCTCGAAGGCAGGCAGCTTGCGCCTGCAAGGCGACATCAAGGTCCGCCGAAGGGACTGTCGCAAAGTACTGAGTAATGTTCTGCTGTGTGTCGGCGTTGTTTTGACCGCCGAGCTGGGCGTAAATGGCTGCGGTCTGGTCGGCGGTCATCCCGGTGCAGCCGCGGAAGGCCATGTGCTCTTCGGCGTGGGCCAACCCGGGAAAGCCTGCCGGGGTCTCATCGCCTCCGACCAGGAAGTTGGCCTCCACCGTCACGACTGGCGCAAGGGTGTTCCGCACAAGAACGACACGCATGCCGTTGTCCAGGGTCGCACGGGTCACGTTCTGATTCGGAGAGAGCTTTTGCGCAGTCGAAGGAACGGCGGACAGAGCGAACGCAAACCAGCAGGACAGCAGAACACGAATGCAATTCACTGAAACACTCCGCTCTTGACTCCGCTCTGGGCACGCAGCGAGCTGATCTCGGCCAAACAGGTGCGGCGCGCCGGATTCCGGCGCTACCGATATGGTACTCGGAGCATGCCTTTCGGATCGGCTATGGAGTCAGGCAGCTCAGCCGCAGCGAGGAAAGCGATACGGTGGGGCTGCGCAGTGAGTCGATCCAAGGCGCATCGGCACAACTGAACTCCTGTTGACCGCCTCTTAAGCGCTTATGGCTGTCTCAAAGGAACTAGAGCCGCGTCAGGGCACGTCTGTGCGGCGCGGGTACATGCTGCCTTTTGGAGCCGAACTGGCGCACAGGGGGGTGCGGTTCCGCACGTTCGCTCCTGCGGCAGACTTTCTCCGTCTCAAGGTGGACGAAAGGACCGGTCTGCTGGACATGCAGCGGTCCGGCGATGGCTGGTTCGAATTGACAGTGCAGGATGTGTCAGCGGGAGCACGCTATCAGTTCGTGCTGCCGGACAATTCCGCGCTCGCCGATCCGGCTTCCCGCTTTCAGCCGGAAGATGTTGGAGGGCCGAGCGAGGTTATAAACCCTCTGGCCTATGAATGGCAGGATGCGAGCTGGCGTGGCAGGCCCTGGGAAGAGACGGTGCTGTACGAGATGCATGTCGGCACGTTCACAGAGCATGGGACATTTCAGGCGGCGATCGAGAAGCTGGATACGCTGCGCGAAGTAGGCGTGACGGCCATCGAGTTGATGTGCGTTGCGGATTTCGCGGGCTTGTTCAACTGGGGCTATGACGGCGTAATGCTTTTCGCGCCTGACTCAGCGTACGGACGCCCTGAAGACCTGAAGGCGTTTGTGGACGCGGCGCACGCGCGCGGGCTGATGGTGATCTTCGACGTGGTGTACAACCACTTCGGACCGGAAGGTAATGTGCTGCCGAAGCTGTTCCCGCAGGTGCTGACCGACCGGCACTGCACGCCCTGGGGCGAAGCGCTGAATTTCGATGGGGAGTTCTCCGAGCAGGTGCGGAGCTTCGTGCTGGAGAACGCGATGTTCTGGCTGGAGGAGTATCACGCGGACGGTCTGCGGCTGGACGCTTCACACGCGATGGTGGATACGAGCCCCAGGCACATCCTGGATGAGATGAGCGAGCGGGTGCGGGCGAAGGCCGTGGAAGAGAAGCGGCATATTCATCTGATCCTTGAGAACGAGACCAACATTGCGGAACGATTGCTGCGCACCGGCAAGGGCGACCAACGCGGTTTCACAGCGCAGTGGAACCACGATGCCACACACCTGCTGGCTGCTGCGTTTGCGCCTGCGTGCGAGCAAAACAGCGACGACGGCGGCGAAACGGAGAAGCTGGCCAAGGCGATCGCGGAGGGCTTCGTGATCGCGGCGCAGGAGAGCGGCCAGGCCGAGGAGCCTTGCGTTCCACCGACCTCCTTCGTTGCCTTCATCCAGACGCACGACCTGGTGGGCAACCGGGTGTTCGGAGAGCGCCTGGTTGCTTTAGTTCCCCAGGACGCTTTACGAGCCATCACAGCGATCTACTTGCTGCTGCCGCAGATTCCGATGCTGTTCATGGGCGAGGAATGGGGAGCGTCCGCGCCGTTTCCGTTCTTTTCCGATTATCACGGGGCGCTGGCGAACGCCATTCGCAAAGGGCGCTATGACAGCTTGTCCAAGCTCAATCCGAAGCCGAGTGAAGAGGACTTGAGGAAGGCCCCCGATCCCCAGTCGCAGGAGACATTTCTATCTGCCAGGCTGCAGTGGGGTGAGCGCGCGGAGGGCGTCCATGCCGAGTGGGTGCAGCTGTATACATCGCTTCTGCAGGTGCGGCAGAGTTCGGTTGTTCCGCTACTCGCAGGATTGACGAAGGCCTGCGGCAGCTATCGCGTGCTGCGGCCAGGCGGCATGGAGGTGGACTGGGCGTTTGAGCGCGGAGGCACGCTGCATTTGCAAGCGAATCTGTGCGGGCAGCAGACGGGCGGATTCAGCGGCCTGCGCGGGCGGGAGCTGTGGACCACGGGATGGGTGCGCGATGACGGCACGCTTGGACCGTGGAGCGCGCGCTGGTCGGTTGAAGCGGTTGGCTGAAGCGGTCATCCTGAAGTGCTCCTCCTGAAGGTTGAAGGCGCCAGGAACGACATGCGGGTCCTTCGCTCCGCTCCGGATGTCTCTGCTCAGGATGACAACGGTAAGCAAGCCGCCACACCTTACCGGAGCTGCTCTCAGGAAAGCCTCACGTCCACCGGGGTGTTCAGTCCGGGGTGAGCCGTGGGATCGTTTGGTTCGCGAGGTGTCTTCTTTCCGAAGCGCTCCAGCACAGTCTTGAACAACACGTAGAGGACCGGAATGAAGAACAGGTTCAGCAGCGTAGACACGGTCATGCCGCCGACGATAGCGGTGCCGACGGAGTGGCGGCCAAGCTTACCCGCACCCGTGGCAAACACCAGCGGGAGCACACCGAGAATGAAGGCGAAGCTGGTCATCAGGATGGGCCGAAGGCGCAGCTCGCCGGCCTGCGCGGCGGCTTCCGCTATGGACACGCCCTTGGCGCGGATCTGCTCGGCGAACTCAACGATCAGGATCGAGTTTTTGGCGGAGAGGCCGATGAGCATGACCAGGCCGATCTGTACGTAAACATCATCCGTAAGGCCGCGCGCAGCGATAAAGCCCAGCGCCCCGAGCAGGGCGGTGGGGACGGCGAGCAGAATAATGAAGGGCAGGGCAAAGCTCTCGTATTGCGCGGCGAGCGCGAGGTACACCACCAGCAGACCCAGGCCGAAGATGATGATGGACTTGCCGGCGGATTCGATTTCTTCCAGGGCGAGGCCGGACCACTCGTAGCGCATGCCCTGCAGCTTGTTCTTATCTGCAAGCTGCTGCATGGCAATCAACCCTTCCGAGGAGCTCTTGCCAGGGGCCGCGGAGCCCAGAATTTCCGCGGAACGGAACAGGTTGTAGTGACTGATGGTTTGCGGCGCGGAGCCCTGCTCGATGGTGACGAGATCGTCGAGCGGAACCATGTTGCCGGCGTTGGTGCGCACGTAGAACTGGCGCATGTCTTTGGCGGTGCGGCGGAAAGGCGCGTCGGCCTGGACGTAGACGCGGTAAGAGCGGTTGTTGAATTCAAAGTCGTTCACATAGGCCGAACCCATGTAGACGCCGAGCGCGTCGTTGATCTGGTTGAAGGGGACACCGATGGCCTTGGCTTTGGAGCGGTCGATGCTGACGAGCAGCTGCGGATCGTTGGCCGTGAACTGGGTGTAGAGGCCGGTCACCCCCGCGTGCGGGTCGCGCGCGGCGCCGACCATCTGGTGTGCCACGCGGTCCAGATCGGCCAACGTGTTACGGCCTTCGTCCTGCAGCTCGAACTGAAAGCCGCCGAAGCTGCCGATGCCCTGGATCGGAGGAGGCGGAAACGCGACGATGAGCCCCCCGGGCACGCCGAACAGCTTGGGGGTGATGCGCTGGAGCACATCGGTGTCGGCGTGACCGGCTTTGAGGCGCTGGTCCTGGGGCTTGAGCGGAACGAAGATCAGGCCTTGGTTCGGAGCGGCGCCGGCAAAGCCGAAGCCCATGATGGCGAAGGTGCCGAAGATGTCTGGATCGTCCTTGAGAATGAGTTGCGCGCGGTCCGCAAGGGCGTTGGTGTAGCTGAGCGAAGCACCCTGCGGGGCCAGCACCTGCAGGATGAGGTAGTTCTGGTCCTCTGCCGGAACGAACGCGGTGGGGACATGCGTGTAGGTGAAGTACGTGGCGACCAGGACCCCGGCAAAGAGCAGGAGCATAAGGTAGCGCAGACGCAGGGTACGGTGAATCACCCGTCCGTACGCGGCGGAGACGCGAGCGATGGTGTTGTCGATGAAATGCGCGAAGCGGCTGTAGCCGTTGGCCAAAGGGCGGCTCCGGGTCCAGTCCAGCAGATGGTACTTGGCTTCTTCACCGCGCAGCAGGATGGCGGCGAGCGCGGGGGACAGCGTGAGGGCGTTGAAGGCGGAGATCGCGATGGAGAAAGCGATGGTAAGCGAGAACTGCTTGTAGAGAATGCCGGTGGTGCCGGGAAAGAAGCTGACCGGCACGAAGACGCTGATGAGCACAAGCGAGGTGGCGATGACGGCGCTGGTGACCTCGGCCATGGCGACGGAGGTGGCCTTGTGGGGGTCGTGCTCGGGGTTGTCAGGGTCGGCTTCGGAGAGGTGGCGCTGCACATTTTCGATCACCACAATGGCGTCGTCGACGACGAGGCCGGTGGCGAGGGTGATGCCGAACAAGGTGAGCGAGTTGATGCTGAAACCGAACAGCTTGATGAAAGCGAAGGTGCCGATCAGCGAGACCGGAATGGTGATGGCGGGAATGACGGTGGCGCGCCAGTCGAGCAGGAAGAGGAAAATGACGATGATGACGATGGCAATGGCTTCGATCAGCGTGATCAGTACTTCGTGGATGGAGTCGCCCACCACGGTGGTTGTGTCGAACGCAACGATGTAGTGGAGGCCGGGAGGAAAGCTCTTCGCAAGCTCGATCAGTGCGGCCTTGGCTTTCTTGTCGACGTCAAGGGCGTTGGCGTCGGTGAGCTGCTGCACGCCGACGCCGATGGCGGGCGCGCCGGAGAACTTCAGGTTCGTCGAGTAGTCTTCGGCGCCCACCTCGGCGCGACCAACGTCCCTAAGCTGAATAATGCCGGTAGGTCCGGCTTTGAGGATGATGCTGTTGAACTCTTCCGGAGTGGTGAGGCGGCCGACGGCGCGAACCGCGAACTGGAAGTCCTGCGGCGGGCTCATGGGCGGCGCGCCGACCGAACCGGCGGCGATCTCCACGTTCTGCTCCTGGAGCGCGCTGACAACATCCGTAGCGGTGAGCTGGCGCGCCGCCAGCTTCGTCGGATCGAGCCAGAGGCGCATGGCGTATTTGCGGGCGCCGAACACCTGCACGTCGCCCACGCCGGAAATGCGCTTGAGCGGGTCCTTGACGTAGAGGTCGACGTAGTTGGAGATGAACTCCTGCGAGTAGCGGTTGTTGTCCGCATAAAAACCGGCTGCGAAGACGAAGTTCGGATTGGCCTTGGTGATGGTGACGCCGGTGTTCTTGACCGTTTGTGGAAGCACGCCCTGGGCGGAGGCGGCGCGGTTCTGGACGTCGACGGCTGCGATGTTGAGGTCGTAGCCGGTCTGGAAGGTGACGGTGATGGTGCTGACACCGTTGTTGCCGCTGGAAGACGTGATGTAGCGCATCCCCTCGACGCCGTTGATGGCTTCTTCGAGCGGGATGGTGACATCGTGCTCCACGGTGGCAGCGTTGGCGCCGATATAGGCGGCAGTCACCGTGACCTGCGGCGGGGCCAGATTGGGGTAGAGCGAAACCGGCAGCCCGGGAATGACGACGGCCCCGGCGAGCACGATGAGCAACGCGCAGACGGTGGCGAAAACAGGGCGGCGAATGAAGAAGTCGACCATGAAGTGGCGTGCGGTCCGTTCGGTTTCTGGTTCTTGAGTGGTTAGAGGATCGGACTGCGACTACCGGCGCCGCTACTCGTCACGAATCCACGGCCTTCGATCAGCCCAGCGGCTGGACGGGCACGCCTTCCTGCAAGAGCTGCAGGCCGGAGAGGATGACCTTGTCACCCGGGCGCAGGCCGCTGAGTACGGGGTAGCTGTTTCCGGTGGTGTCGCCCAGCGTGACTGCGACCTGGTGAGCTGTGTAACCTCCGCGCGAGGAGGGCGCGGCTACAAAGACGAAGGCCTGGCCCGCAACGCGCGTTACGGCGAGCACGGGAACGACCGGCGCGGAGCGGCTTGCCCAGGTGACGCGCGCCTTGACGAGCTGTTGGTTGCGCAGCAGCTCCGCGGACCCTGAGACCTCGGCTTTGGCCAGAATCGTTTGCGTGCCGTTGTCCACCTGGGGAGAAAGGAATGCGATGCTGGAGCGCGTGAGCACATCGCCGTTGGTGTCGGTCAGGTCGACCGGTAAGCCAAGCCGGACCTGGTCCGCGCGTTCGGTGGGAATGTAGATGTAGGCCTCCAGCTGCGCATTCTCGTCCACGGTTGTCAAAAGGGTGCTGGAGGAAACGTAGTCGCCCTGATGCACGGGAATATCGCCCACCACGCCGGAAAAGGGCGCGCGAATCTGGTAATAGGCGAGCTGTTGCTGCTGGGTGCGGGTCTGGGCCACGGCCGACGCATAATCGCCCTGCGAGTTATGCAGCGACTGAATGGCCTGGTCGTACGCATCCCGCGAGATCACACCGGCTTCAAAGAGCTGTCGCTGGCGGTCTTCCTCCACCTTGCTGTAATCGAACACGGCCTTCTTCTGCGATTGCGTGCCTTGCTGCTGTTCCACGGTGGCCTGTTGCCGCAAAGGGTCGATCGTCATCAGCAACTGCCCGGCTTTTACTGCCTGGCCAGAGTGCACGAGGATACGGGTAAGATTGCCGTCCACCTGCGGCTGCATGGTCGCGGAGCGGCGGCTCTTGATGGTGGCCACATAGGTATCCGTAGAGGGAACGGACACATCAACCACGGGCGAGACCTTTACGGGCATAGCCTGCGGCGGGGCAGCTGCTGTGGGCGGCGGCGCCTGCTTGCAGCCAAGCGGGAGCAGCAGGGCGATACAACCAGCACCCAACAGCAGATAGGAGTGATAAGGGCGTTCAGTCACGTGGAAAAGACTCCTGCGGAAATGCGGCGAGCATCCCGAAATCGGCTGCTCTTCCAAGGCCCACCTATGCGGAACTCGGCAATTGGATTCGCGGGCGGTTCAACGGGTTCGGAAAACTCAGGTTTCATTTTGCCCCAGGGCGCAGAACCAGCTTGTTCCGCGGAGCGGCAGTGTCCCGCCAGACACTGCGTGGGATGCGTTTTGGTGCGATCAAATGGGCCGCGGGTGCGCCGCCTACGATGAGCCATGGCTGCTTTTTTCGACCGCGTTGGACCGTTCGCTCCTTCGCCACAGGAGGCGCAAACCCGGCGCTGGATCTATGTGCCCTATGACCGGCTGCACGACGGTGTGGGGCCGCTCGCGGAGACCGGGCCGGACGATGCCGTGGTGGTGCTCATGGAGTCGCGTGCCAAGGGAACGCGGCGGCCCTACCACAAGAAGAAGCTGACGCTGGTGCTGAGCGCAATGCGGCATTTTGCCCTGGAGCAGGCAGAGCGCGGCTGCCGCGTGGTGTATGGAGCTTCGGCCGAAAGCTTTGGCGAGGGGCTGCTGGAGCTTCAAGCGAAGTGGAACTGGAAAGAACTGCTGGTCAACCGGCCTGCAGAGCGGGAGCTGCGCGACGATCTGCAGCCTGCGAAGCAGGCGGGGCTGCGTGTCCGCGAGGTTCGCGATACGGCATGGCTCTCGACGCCTGAAGACTTCGAGAAAGTGTTTGGCCAGCTGGAGCCTGAACGCCTTGGAAGCCCGCAGCGGCAGTACCTGATGGACCGCTTTTACCGGTTCATGCGGCTCAAGACCGGATACCTGATGCGCGGCGGCAAACCGGTAGGCGGGACATGGAACTGGGACGCGGAGAACCGGCTGCCTTACAGAGGCCAGATACCGGTGCCGGAGCGGCCCCGCTTTGCGCCCGACGAGATCACGCGTGAGGTGATGGCGCTGATCGAGGAGCGCCATCCGAACCACTTCGGAACGCTGGAAGGCTTCGATATGCCGGTCACGCGGCGAGACGCTGAGCTGGCCTGGAGATTTGCACTGGAGCGGCTCCTGCCGTTCTTCGGTCCGTGGGAAGACGCGATGCATACGGCGCATCCGGACCTGTTCCACTCGATGACTTCGGCCACGCTGAACCTGACGCTGCTGCGGCCCAGGGATGTGGTGGAGCAGACGCTGGCCGCCTTCGAGGCAGGTGCAGTCCCGCTGCAAAGCACGGAAGGATTTCTGCGTCAGATTCTGGGGTGGCGCGAGTTCATGCGGCACATCCATGAGGTCACCGACGGATATCGCAAGCTGACGCCCGCAGGCAGTGATCCGAATGCTCCCGCCATGCCGTCGTTTCTGGATGCACACCTGCCCTTGCCGCCGGTGTACTGGGGGGCTCCGTCCGGCATGCGCTGCATGGATACAGTGGTTGCCGGCGTGATCCGCAACGGCTGGTCGCACCACATCACCCGGCTGATGGTGCTGAGCAATCTGGCGATGCTCTGCGGCGTCGAGCCGCGCGAACTTTGCGACTGGTTCTGGTTCGGGTACGTGGATGCGTACGACTGGGTCGTCGAGACCAACGTGCTGGGCATGTCTACGTTTGGGGACGGCGGCCTGACCGCAACGAAGCCGTATGTGAGTGGAGCAGCGTACATCAACAGGATGAGCGATTTCTGCGGGAAGTGTCCGCTGGATCCGAAAAAGAGCACCGGGCCCGGGTCCTGTCCGTTCACCGCGCTGTACTGGAGCTTCCTGGAGCGCCACGCCGACAGGCTATCGCAGAACCAGCGCATGCAGATGCCCCTCCGCACCATGGCGAAGAAGAGTGCAGAAGAGCGTCACGCGCTACGCGAACGCGCAAGGGAGGCTACAGGGATGCTGCAGCGCGGGGAACGCGTGTGGTAGCTGCGCTGCACACGGGAGCCGGTCCCTGCAAACCCCCGGCCCTGGCCCTGCGACTTTGTCTTGCGCTAGCACGGGAAGCCCGCTTGCATGCTACCCCAAAAGTTGCACGAGAGGCACAGAGTTGAAGCTTCCGGAGCGTGCAGGGTTTTGCGCAAGCCTGTGTTGACGATGTAAACTGGAAAAGTTCGTCCTCTCAGTTTTGCGTAGGGTTCTGAGTGCAGTAGCAGACCTCGGGCATCAAGGTTCCGGTAGAGAACCAAAGGCCCAAAACGAGACGAGGCAGTGAACAGACCCTTGAGGGCGTTTGCAGCCGACGCTAAGAACACGGCATCGAACCGCGGGTCTGGAGACCGCGCTCGGACCGGGAGATGAAGCGCTTCATGGGAGAGCACTTGTATTCGCAGGACCTTGATACTGCAGGGGCCGCAGAGAGTATTTTCCTGCCCGTAGACGGCCAGGCAGGTGGCGCAACTCCGCGCAACCTGTCAGACCAGAGCCCGCAGCGGCTGATCCGCTATCGCATCGTGAAGCGCATGCTGGATGTTTTAGTCGTGCTGCTCATCTCTCCTCTGCTTCTGCTCGTGATGGCGCTTATCGCGACGGCGGTGCGCCTGAGTTCTCCAGGGCCGATATTTTTCTCGCACCGCCGCATTCGCGGCCATGGAGTCTTTTTCTCCATGTGGAAATTCCGTACGATGTGCGTTAACTCCGCCGAGGTCCTTGAGAACTACCTGGCGGCCCATCCGGACGCACGTGCGGAGTGGCGGCGCACCCATAAGCTGCAGAACGATCCGCGGGTGACCTGGGTGGGAGCCTTTCTGCGCCGCACCAGCCTCGACGAGCTGCCGCAGATCTGGAATGTGCTGACCGGCAGCATGAGCCTGGTGGGGCCGCGGCCCATCGTGGCCGCTGAAGTGGAGAAATATGGGGAGTTCTTTGCCGATTACTGCAGCGTAAAACCCGGCCTCACCGGGCTTTGGCAGGTATCGGGCCGCAGCCAGGTCACGTACCCGGAGCGGGTTCAGTTGGACCGGAAGTACGCGCGGGAGTGGACGCTGTCTGGCGACCTCCACATCCTGTTTCGGACGTTCACGTCCGTGGTAAACCAGGATGGCGCCTGGTAGCCAGACCCTCGATTCTTCCCTACAACCCTGCCTCTGTAAGCTTGATTCATGCGCATCGCCGTCGTGCACCACTGGTTTGTGACTCGCGGCGGAGGCGAGCGCGTGGCGGAGTGTATTGCCGCGTTGTTTCCCCAGGCGGAACTCTTCACACTGGTCTCCGGCCCGGCGGGCTTGCCGGAAACTCTGAAGGGACGGACGGTGCACACGTCCTTTCTGCAGCACCTGCCCCTGGGAACGACGCATCATCGGCATTTTCTGCCCTTGTATCCCGCGGCGACAGAGAGGTTGGACCTGCGCGGCTTCGACTTGGTGCTTTCCTCCGACAGCGGACCGGTGAAGGGCGTGCGGATCGACCCCAAGGCGGTGCATATCTGCTACTGCCATTCGCCGATGCGGTATCTGTGGGACGGCTACGAGAGCTATCGCGGAGCCATGTCCGGCCTGACGCGCGCGGCGTTTACGGCAACAGCCCCGAGGGTGCGGCGGTGGGATGCCGAGGCTGCTCAGCGCGTGGACTACTTCATCGCCAACTCAAAGTACGTGGCCGCAAGGATCCAGCGTTGCTACCGCAAACCATCGACCGTCATTCACCCGCCGATCGAGATGGCGCGTGCGGCCCTGGTTGCCGGTGAGCCGGCCGGTGACCACTATCTCTGCGCGGGAAGGCTGGTGAGCTACAAGCGGACCGAGATCCTGGTAGCCGCCTGCCGCAGGCTGGGCCGCGGGCTGCGCATCGCGGGCGGCGGGCCGGAGGAAGCGAAGCTGCGGAGAGAGGCCGCCGGCGATCCGCTGATTGAGTTCCTTGGCGAGGTGTCTACCGATCGGCTGTGGCAGGAGTTTGCGCACTGCCGGGCGCTGCTGTTTGCGGCGGATGAAGACTTCGGCATGGTGCCGCTGGAAGTGCAGGCCTGCGGCCGCCCGGTGATCGCCTTTGGCGTGGGCGGATCGCTGGAGACGGTACGTGGCACGGGCGACGAGGCTTCGCGCACGGGGGAGTACTTCGCCGAGCAGACCGCCGAAGCTGCCGCTGAGGCCATCCTCCGCTGGGAGCTTTCCATGGAGGCGCAATTCGATCCGGAGGCGGCTCGTGCCTGGGCCCAGACCTTCGCAACTCCGGTGTTTCTGGAGCGGTATCGTGCTTTCGTTCTGCAACACGCGCCTGACGCGGCTCCGCAGGCGAGCAGTGTGGCTGCGGCTACGGCGTTGCTGGCACCGCAGCAGATAAAAGGCGCAGACGTAAGCGGACGGAGCGAGGGGAGCTAGATCATGCAGGGGATGCGGGATGTACTTCGCTCGTCGCTGCGCCGCAGCCTGCGTGAACTGAGCCCGGCTGACCGGCTGCTGACGGCTTGGCGGGTGGCCTGCGGGTCGGCGCTGGCGGCGCACGGTGAACTGGGCGAGCTGGACGCGGAGGGTGTTCTGCACATTGCGGTGC
Organism: uncultured Acidobacteriaceae bacterium; assembly: GCA_964246235.1. Taxonomy (GTDB): domain Bacteria; phylum Acidobacteriota; class Terriglobia; order Terriglobales; family Acidobacteriaceae; genus Granulicella. The sequence continues at coordinate 35,144 of CAXTPR010000009.1, read as the reverse complement.
AGCAGACGGCGTGGCTGGAGACGTTCCGCTCCATGCGGTCGGCGCTTGCGAACGACCTGACACGCATCGCCGGAGTGACGGTGCGCGAGATACACTTCGAGAGCGATAGCCGCGCAGTGCGAGGCCGCCCTTACGGCCTGTCGAACGGGGAAGGCGCAAAAGGAAGAAGCGGATGAGTGAGGCGTTGGAAGCGACGGCGGATGCAACTGTCTCCGTGGAAGAGGTCCGGCATGTAGCCGACCTCGCCAACCTGGAATTGACTGCGGACGAACTGCCGCGCTTTGCCGAGGATTTGAACGCAATTCTGGTCTATATCGCGCAGCTCAACGAACTCAACACGGCGGACGTGCCGCCGATGGCGCAGGTGAGCGATGTCCTCGGACAACGGACAGCGCCGGGCGGTCAATCCCTGCGTGCGGATGCCGTGCGGCCCTCGGTGGACCGCGGGCTGGTGATGGCCGAAGCGCCAGAGACCGATGGCCGCTTCTTCAAGGTACCCAAGGTCATTGAGCGCTGAGGCAGTCAGCTATTAGGTTGCAGGCTCAGGGATGGGTCGCAGATTCAAGCAAAGGAACCAACGCAGTAACAATGCCTACGTCCACTGAACTGAATTTGGAAACTCTTTCTCTCGCCGAGGCGCGCTCCGCGATTGCGGAAGGCCGTGTGTCCGCCGCAGCGTTAGCCGAGGGGTACATCGAACGGATCGCTGCGGCCGATCCGGCGATTCACAGCTACCTGGTGCTGAGCCGCGAGCGCGCGCTGGCGCAGGCGGAGCGCGTCGATGCGGCGGTCAGGGCAGGCGCTGCCCTGGGACCGCTGGCGGGTGTGCCGATCGCGGTCAAGGACGTGCTCGCCATGCGGGGAGCGCCGGCCACGGCCGGCTCGCGCATCCTGGAGGGCTACCATCCGCCCTATGACGCGACCGCGGTGGCCAAGCTCGAGGCGGCAGGCGCGGTGCTGCTGGGTAAACTGAACTGCGATGAGTTCGCGATGGGCTCGTCGAACGAGAACTCGGCCTACGGACCGGTGCAGAACCCGCGCGCTCCGGGCCGTGTGCCAGGGGGATCGTCGGGCGGCTCGGCAGCGGCTGTGGCGGCTGGGCTGTGCGTTGCTTCTCTAGGAACGGACACGGGTGGCTCGATCCGTCAGCCGGCGGCATTTTGCGGTGTCGTCGGCGTGCTGCCGACTTACGGCCGGGTGTCGCGCTATGGGCTGATCGCGTTTGCGTCGTCGCTGGATCGTGTGGGGCCGTTCGCGCGCTCGGTGGAGGATGCCGCCACGGTGCTGGAAGTGCTGGCCGGACCGGACCCGATGGATGCGACAGCGTCCGCGGAGCCCGTGCCTGCCTATGCTGCGGGGCTGAGACAGGGCGTGGAGGGACTGCGGATCGGCGTGCCCGCAGAGTACCTCGGCGAAGGGCTCGATCCGGAGATCCGCGCCGCGGTGGAGCGGGCGCTCCATACCCTGCGCGGAGCCGGGTGCACGGTGGAGAGCATCAGCCTCCCGCACACGCGCTATGCCGTGCCGACGTATTACGTGATCGCCACGGCTGAGGCGAGCTCCAATCTTTCGCGCTTCGATGGAGTGCGCTACGGTCTTCGTGCGGCCCCTGCGGCCGGGGAGCCGAATACGCTGGCTGCGATGTTTCGTGACAGCCGCGACCGGGGGTTCGGAGCGGAGGTCAAGCGCCGCATTCTGTTAGGCACGTATGTACTCTCGGCGGGCTACTACGATGCCTATTACCGTAAGGCGCAGCAGGTGCGCACGCTGCTGGCGCGCGACTTCCTCGAGGCATTTGGAAACGTGGACGCGATCGTGTGCCCGGTGACTCCGACGCCCGCGTTCAAACTCGGCGAGAAGACCGACGACCCGGTGCAGATGTACCTGGAGGATATCTACTCGGTCGCGGCGTCGCTGGCAGGCATCTGTGGCATGAGTGTGCCGGGCGGCACAACCGCGGCTGGTTTGCCGATCGGGGTGCAGGTGCTGGGGCCGCACTTCGGCGAAGTCACCATGCTCCGGGTCGGCGCGGCGATCGAAGCCGCCGCCACACAGACTTAGACACCCCGCAGACACCGCAAAGCAACGGCGGCAGCTACGCAGCTACAATGACGGGATGGGTGAGCAGGAGCAGGTGGATCTCGTCGGGGTTGGTCTGAATGCCACCGATACGCTGATCAATCTGTCGCGATTCCCCGAGCGGGGTTCCAAAACCGAATATCACTCGGAATCGGTGCAGCCGGGTGGCCAGGTCGCCTCGACGGTAATGGCGTGCCAGCTCTGGGGGCTTTCGACGCGGTACATTGGCAAGCTTGGCGATGACGCCGCCGCGGCGCTCCACGTGCGCGAGTTCGCCCGCGCCGGGGTGGACGCCCACGTCATCCACGTGCCCGGTACAGCGAGCGCCCGCTCCCTGATCCTGGTAGACAGCTTCGGCGAGCGGACGGTGCTGAACCGCCGCGACGAGCGCATCGTTCTGCAGCCTTCTGAGTTCCAGCGCGAATCAATCATAGGTGCGCGGCTGCTTCATCTGGACGGTCACGACATCGACGCCGCGATTGCGGCGGCCCAATGGGCTCGCGAGGCGGACGTTCCGGTGGTGGCCGACCTGGACGAACTCTACCCCAGGATCGAAGAACTGCTTGCGCTGGTGGACTACCCGATCGTCAGCCGCGATTTTCCCGCGCGCCTCACCGGCATGTCCGACTTGGAGGCGGCTTTGCAGAGCATGCATCGGCGTTTCAAGCCAACGTTGTCCGCGGCGACCCTCGGCTCGGAGGGAGTGCTGGCCTTCGATGGCCAGCGCCTGGTGCACCGTCCCGCGTTCCTGGTTCCGGTGGTCGATACGACCGGCGCCGGCGATATCTTTCACGCCGGGTTCATCTACGCGCTGCGGCAGGGATGGCCGCTGGAGCAGCAGCTCGATTTCGCGTGTGCCGCGGCCGCGATCAACTGCACGGCCCCGGGGGCCCGCGGCCGTATCGACTCGCTGGCCGCCATCCAGGACCTGCTGAAGAATGGCACCCGCTACCCAGCGCAGTGGCCTGCCGCTCGCGTCGCGGAGCTTGCGCCGGAGCCGGCGTATGCGCACTAGGGAACCTCGGATTGGGCCCAACGAGCGAAGCCCCAGCGGCGTAAGCCGGGTTGATTCGGCGCGAGTTCTTATCGCGGCTGGAAGCCGTGACCTGCCGTTCGTCTCACTTGATTCGATTTCCCCTGGAGCAAACGCGCTGCGGTGCGCGCTTTGCCTGGGAGCCTGAAGGAATGCGGTGGTGCTGGCGCATTCCGTTCTTCCTGCTCGGCGCACTCCTTCTCACGATCCCAGCCAACGCCCAACTGCCTGCGAGCGCTCGTGCCTGCGTTGCTGATTCCGGTGGACGTTCCCTCCCGGGGATCCACCTGTTTTTGCAGTCCTCCGGGGCGGCAGCAGGGCTGCGGGGTTCGGGAACCGATCTCGGCACCACCGGCACGGATGGGTGTCTGGCACTCGTACTTCGCAACGCGCAAAGTCAGGCCGCGGAAACTCTGGTGGCGGAGAGCGCGGGCTTTGCCAGCACGTCGGCCCTCTACCCTGCGGCGGGAACCACAGCGCGTCTGACGCTTCACGCCGCAGCTGTGCAGCAGAGTGTGACCGTGACAGCGTTGCGCGGTCTTCCCGGCGCGAACACGGAGAGTCCCGGTGTGCTGGGGCTCTTGGATGTGGAGCTGCGGAACGCACCGGGCCTGACGCTGGATGACCGGCTGCATCAGGCTGCTGGGTTCGAGCTCTTCCGGCGCACAAGCTCCTGGACGGCCAACCCAACCTCGCAGGGCGTGAGCCTGCGCGGCCTGGGCTCGACCGCGGCGAGCCGCACGCTAGTGGTGAGCGATCAGGTGCCGCTCAACGATCCGTTCGGCGGCTGGGTGCACTGGAATGAACTCCCGGCGCTGGCCATTACGTCGGTGGGACTGCTACGCGGGGGTGCGGCGGACCTTTACGGTTCTTCCGCCATCGGCGGCGTGATCGATGTGGTTCCCTACGCTGTGAGTGAAGCGCAGAGAGTTTTTCGGGTGAGCGCCGATGCTTCGGGAGCGACGGAGAGTACGGCGATGGGCGACGGCCTGCTCGCAGCCGCGACCCGTCATGGAAGCGCGCTGGCGGCGCTCAGCGTGCTTTCGACCGGCGGCTATGTGCCGACGGCGCCGGCGGCGCGCGGGGCTGTCGATGTGCCTTCGAACGTGAGCAGCGAGAGTGGGCGGATCGAACTCCGCCCGGCGGCCGACCACCATTGGGATTCCTTGTTTTTACGCGGTTCTGTGCTCAACGAGGCGCGCTCGAACGGTACGCCCTTTCAGACCAACGGGACGCGGCTGTGGAGGTACCAGAGCGGCGCGGATTGGGTGCGCGGAGTGAGTACAGCGGCGGTGCGCCTGTTCGGATCGCGCGAGGCGTACCGGCAGAGCTTCAGCTCGATCGCAGCGGATCGCAACTCCGAAACACTCACCCGGCTGCAACGCGTGCCCACCGACGAACTCGGCTTCGTACTGCAGGGAGAGCATGCGTTCGCGCATGCCGTTACGGGAGCGGCGGGCGTGGACGCGCGCGACATTCGAGCGACCGACGGGGAAGGTGCTGTCCGGAACTCCGCAGTGACGAGCACGACCGGCATCAGTGCGCGCCAGCGGGAAGTCGGCGGCTACCTGGATGCGGAGTGGCAGCCTCTGCGCTGGACGGTGGCCGGGTCGCTGCGCGTGGACAGCTTCCGCACCTTCGACGCCAGGCAGACATTGAGCGGCAGCACTGTGATTACGCCGCTGCCGGAGATCAACGAGCTGGTGGCCAGCCCCCACTTTGGCGTCACCCGCGAGCTCGGACATGGGCTCTCGCTGAGCGCGAACGCCTTTCGCGCGTTTCGCGGACCCACAATGAACGAGCTTTATCGCACCGGCCAGGTGGGGCAGCAGACTACGCTGGCGAACAACAGCCTGCTCAGCGAGCGCGCCACGGGGTATGCGGTGGGCGGAACCGCCGAAGCCGCGCACCAGGTGTCCGTACGCGCGGAGTACTTCTGGACCGAGGTGAACCGGCCTATCTCCGCGGTGCTGCTAAGCCAGATGGCCAGCGGTGCGCAGACATTGCAGCGCGAAAATCTGGGGCAGATTCGTTCGCGCGGCCTGACGTTGGAGGCGCGCACCACGCATGCGCATGAGCTGGACCTGGCGCTCAGCTACCAGCTCGCTTTTGCCACCGTGACGGCGTTCCGGTCCAACTCAGCGGCGCAGAGCAACCTCACCGGCAAGTGGATTCCGCAGGTGCCGCGCGAATCGGTGACGGCGGCCCTGAACTACACGCCGCGCCTTGCCGCGCTGCATGCGTTCGCCACGTATACAGGCGAGCAGTTCGACGATGCGCAGAACCAATATGTGCTGCATCCGTTTGCGCGCTTTGATGTGGCAATGGACCGCAGTCTGACGCGCGGGCTGAGCGTGTTTGCGAGCGTACAGAACCTGCTCGACCGGGCTATCGATGCGGGGCGCACGCCGGTGTTGACGCTAGCCGCGCCACGCCTGGTACAGGCGGGTTTTCGTTACAGCTTTACGCGCTGAAGGAGTTTGTTCCACACACGCGGATCGTCCATCAGAAGGCCAGTGATACGCTTCAAGGAAGCGCGCTTTCAGGGGATTTCGACGTGATGGCCGAGCCCGGCAAAATGGCGGAAGCAGACCCACCGGTTGAGCCGATTTACGATCCGGCGAAGACCTACGAGGAGAACTTCGAGAAGGGCCCCTTTGGCCTGTTCGCGCAGGGTGAAGTTTTCCCGCAGCGTGAGACTGTCAAAGAAAGCTTTCTTGGTTTCCCGTTGCACCTGCCCTTCGGCATCCCGGCCGGTCCGCTGCTGAACAGCAGGTTTCTGAATGCAGCGCTGGACGCAGGGTTCGATCTGCCGGTGTACAAGACGGTGCGCACGCGGCGGTTTGCAGCCCATGCCTGGCCGAACGTGCTGGCGGTCGCACACGAGGGGGATCTACCCGCCGACGGACGCACGCTGACGACTCGCGCCGAGTATGGCGGGGAGTTGTCGATCACGAACTCGTTCGGCGTGCCGTCCTTCGAGCCGGAGTTCTGGCAGGCGGATATCGCCGCCTGTGTGGCGTATGCGCATCCCGGTCAGCTGCCCATGGCGAGCTTCCAGGGGACCAGGCCTGAGCATGGCGGGTATGACGAGTACATCGCGGACTTCGCGCTGGGCGCGCGGCTGCTGCGGGAGACCGGCGTGCAGGCCGTGGAAGTGAATTTGAGCTGCCCGAATGAGGGTACCTCGAACCTGTTGTGCTTCGACGCGCATACCTCTGGTGTGGTGATGGAGGCGGTGCGGCAGGAGCTTGGCGACGTACGACTGCTCGCGAAGATTTCGTACTTTGCCGACGATGCACGGCTGCGCGCACTGCTGGTGGCGATTGGTAGCGTGGTGGATGGGATCAGCGCGATCAACACGATTGCCGCCGACGTGGTCGATGGGGAAGGCCGGCAGGCGCTGCCGGGTGAAGGCCGCTTGCGTAGCGGGGTGTGCGGCCGCGGCATTCGCTGGGCGGGTTTGGAGATGACGCAGCGGCTGGCGCAGCTGCGCGACGATCTCCGCCAGCGCTTTGCGATCGTGGGTGTAGGGGGGGTGTGCAGTGCGGGCGATTACCTCGCCTATCGCGCGGCGGGTGCGGATGCGGTGATGGCGGCGACCTCGGTGATGTGGAATCCGCGCCTGGCGCAGCAGATCAAGAGTTCGGTGGCCATGCAGAGCCCGGCAGAGGAAGAGAGCGCGGTCATGGAAGGCGCTGCGCGATGAGCCGTGAGGTCGCGGAAGCCATGCTGAAAATCGGCGCGGTCAGCTTCATTCCCGACGCGCCGGTCACGTTCAAGTCGGGGATCGTATCCCCAGTGTATTGCGACGGAAGGAAGCTGCCGTTCGCGCCCACGGCGTGGCGCGCGGTTCTCACCGGGTTCGAGAGTTTGATCGCCGAGCGGGGCATTGCATTCGACGTGCTGGGCGGAATCGAAACCGCGGGTATACCGCACAGTGCGGCGCTGGCTTACGCGATGACACGGCCCTCGATCTTTATCCGCAAGGCGGCGAAGGAGCACGGCTTGAAGCGGCGCGTGGAAGGCGGTGACGTGACCGGGCAGCGTGTGCTGTTGGTGGAGGATGTGGTCACCACGGGCAACAGCAGCCTGAGCGGCGTGACCGCACTGCGCGAAGAGGGCGCTATCGTAGAGGACTGCCTCGCGATCCTGCGTTATGACTTTGCCGATGCGACCGGGAGCTTCCGCGAGGCCGGCGTCCGCCTGCACACGCTGACAACTTTCGAAGAGCTGCTCGATTGTGCTGCAGCGACGGGGATGCTGGACGCCAGCGAAGTGCGGACGCTGCACGGCTGGCTGGACGATCCGCACGGGTGGGCGAACCGCCCAGGCGCCGCATGAGCCTCGTGTCCCCGGTTGTCGCCAAGTACAACGCGCGAGTTGCCCAGACCGGCTCGCTTGTCTGTGTAGGGCTCGATCCGGAGGCGGAGCGTATCCCACCGCAGTTTCGCGCCGGCGATCGGCCAGGGCTGTTCCGCTTCAACCGTTACATCATCGAGCAGACCGCGCCGTATGCGGCGGCTTTCAAGTGCAACACTGCGTTCTACGAGGCATTCGGAGCGAGGGGCTGGGCCGAGCTGGAGGAGACGGCGGAGTTCCTCCGCAGCCATGTTCCCGAGGCACTGCTGATCTGCGATGCCAAGCGCGCCGACATCGGCAACACGAACCGCGGGTACGTGCAGAGCGTTTTCGATCATCTCGGATTCGACGCGATCACGTTGCACCCGTACCTGGGGCAGGCTGCGCTGCAGCCTTTTCTCGGGCGTACCGATAAGGCAAGCATCGTGTTATGCCGAACGTCAAACGACGGGGGCGAAGAGTTGCAGGGGCTTGCGGTGGAGGGTCAGCCACTGTGGCGTGCGGTGGCGCACCATGTATGCACACGCTGGAACGCGAACGGCAACTGCATGCTGGTGGTGGGCGCGGCGCACACGGGGGCGATGCAGGAGGTTCGCAGCTTCGCGCCGGACATGCCGCTGCTGGTGCCGGGCGTGGGGGCGCAGGGTGGAGAAGCGGCGGCTGTGGTGCGTGCCGGGCTGGGCAGCGAGGGGGCCGGGCTCATGATCAATTCATCGCGTGCCATCCTCTTCAGCGCGGATCCGGCGCGGGCCGCGCGGACGCTTCGCGATGAGATCGCCGAGGCGAGGGAGAAGACTCTTGCTGCGCGTTGAGGGGCATTTGGTGTATGCGGACCGCACGGCCGGCGGCGCGGTCGAGATCGACACTGCCTCCGGCCTGATCACGCGCGTGGGTCCGCCGACAGGCCGCAGCGATGTGGATGCGAGCGGATGTCTCATCTTTCCCGGCTTCGGCGATGTGCATATCCACGCGCGCGAAGACACCAGCGGCGAAGAGATGCACAAGGAAGACTTCGTGACCATGAGCGCGGCGGCGGTTCACGGCGGCGTGACGCATGTTGCCGACATGCCGAACAACCGCATCCCGCCCGTGGACGATGCAAGCTATGCCGCCAAAGAGGCGCTCACGGCGCGGTCGGCCGTGCATGTCACGCTGTACGCGGGCATCGGACCGGACACGGCTCCGCTCTCGCGGCCCGTGCCGTACAAAGCGTTCATGGGGCCCTCGGTGGGGGAGCTGTTCTTTCGCTCGCCGGAGCAGCTGGAAGCCGCCATTGCGAAGTACCGCGGGCGGAACGTCAGCTTTCACTGTGAAGATCCGCTGCTGCTGGAGCGGCATAAGGGCGAGGCTCTGCACGAGCGGCGCAGGCCGGCAGCCGCAGAGGTGTCGGCGACGGAATTTGCGCTGCAGCTGATCGAGCGCTACGAGCTTGCGGGCAAGCTGTGCCACTTCTCGACCCGGGACGGGCTGGAAAAAATCCGGATGGCACGGGCGCGAGGCGTGCGCGTGACGTGCGAGGTGACGCCGCATCACCTGTTCTTCGATGACAGCATGCTTGACACGGCCAATCGGCTCGCGCTGCAGATGAATCCGCCGTTGCGCAGCCGCGAAGACCGGATGGCGATGATCGCCGCGCTGAAGGGCGGGGAGATCGATTACCTCGCCACCGATCACGCGCCCCACACACTGGAGGAGAAGGCCCGGGGTGTAAGCGGTGTGCCGCACCTGGATACCTACGGCGCCTTTACCACCTCCCTGATGGCAGAGCATGGCTTTACCCCGCAGGACATCGTGCGCGTGTGCGCGATCAACCCGGGAGCGTTCGTGCGGGAGTTTCTGCCGGCGCGTTGCGGCAAAGGCTTTGGCCGACTTGAAGAGGGGTACATGGGCTCCTTGACGATCCTCGACATGAACCAGCCCTATCGCGTGCGCCGCGAAGAGATGCGGACCAGGTGCGCGTGGTCGCCGTTTGAAGGCGTCACGTTTCCCGGGAGCGTGCGGGCCACGGTCGTGGCGGGCCGCGTTTCCTACAGCGCCGCGGCGGGTGCTGTGTACCCTGAAGGGGAACTTCACACCAAGGAGAGGGCCACCGCGTGACCCGCCTGCAGCATGTTATCCGTGCCGACCAGTTCGCCGACCGCGAGCTGCTGGCGGCGCTGTTCCGGGCCGGGAGCCGCCTGGAAGGGGAAGATCGCATGCGCAGGCTGCCCACGCCGCTGCGCGGCCTGATCCTGGCCACGCTGTTCTACGAACCCAGCACCCGTACCCGGTTCAGCTTCGAAGCGGCCATGCAGAAGCTGGGCGGCGGCGTGCTGACCGCGGAGAACGCGCGCTACAGCTCCTCCTCGGCCAAAGGCGAAAGCATCGCGGACACAGTGCGGGTCGTGGGCGGCTATGCCGATGCCATTGTGCTGCGGCACTTCGAGGAAGGCACGGCGCGCGCGGCGGCGGAAGCGTCGCCGGTGCCGGTGATCAACGCCGGCGATGGCGCGGGGGAGCATCCGACGCAGGCGGTGGGTGACCTGTTCACGATTCACAAGGAGCTGGGGCGGCTGGAAAACCTGCGCATCGCCGTGGTGGGCGACCTGCTCTTCGGCCGGACCATTCACTCGCTACTGGCCATGCTCGCGCCGTACCGCGGTTTGCGCGTGCAGCTTATCTCGCCACCGCAGCTTCGGCTTCCGGAGCGGTATCGGCGATTGCTCGCCGACTACAGCGTGCCGTTTGCCGAGCAGCAGGAGCTTGACGGCGCACTGGGCGACGCTGATGTGGTGTACATCACCCGCGTGCAGCGGGAGCGCTTTCCCAGCGAAGAGGACTACGCCGCCGTCGCTGAAACCTACGTGCTGGGCGCGCAGCTGCTGGAAACGCTGAAGGAAGGCGCTATCATTCTGCATGCGCTCCCGCGCCTGACGGAGATCGCGCCGGAGGTGGATTCAGACCCGCGCGCCGCTTACTTTCGCCAGGCACGCAACGGGCTCTACATGCGAATGGCACTTTTGGAACACCTGCTCGCCTGAAGGGTTTGCGTCGTTGCAACAGATGGGGTCGATTATCGTACGGGCTGTGTCGGTATGCGACTTATCGGCGCTTTGATCAGTCCAACAGGGAAGCCCGGGAAGGAGAGCTGCCGCAGATATGTGGATCGTTCGCATCGCATTAACCCGGCCCTACACCTTTATCGTGCTGGCGATCCTGATCCTGATCGCCGCGCCGGTGGTGATCCTGCGCACGCCCACGGACATCTTTCCAAATATCGACATTCCGGTTGTCTCGGTTGCGTGGCAGTACACAGGTCTCAACCCTGAAGAACTCGAAGGCCGTGTGACGACGCCGTTCGAGAAAGCGGCAACGACACTTGTCGATAATGTCGAGCATGTCGAATCGACCACCCTCAACGGCCAGGCGATCATCAAGCTCTACCTGCAGCAGGGCGCCTCGGTGGACCGCGCCAACGCCCAGGTCTCGGCCGTGTCGGAATACCAGCTCAAGCAGTTGCCGCCAGGGATCCTGCCGCCGCAGATCATCAACTTCTCCGCGTCCAGCGTGCCGATCCTGCAGCTTGGCCTGGGAGGCCAGGGGCTCAGTGAGCAGCAGCTCAACGACTTCGGGCTTAACTTCATCCGCCCGCAGCTCTCCACCGTCGCCGGCGCGGTGATCCCTAATGCATACGGCGGCAAGCAGCGCTCGGTCATGGTGCTGCTCAACCCCAAACGGCTGCAGGCAAAAGGCCTCGCACCGATCGATGTGCTCAATGCGTTGGCCGCGCAGAATGTCGTGGAGCCGGGCGGCACGGCCAAGATCGGCACGACCGAGTACGACGTTCGGTTGAACAGTTCGGCACTGACGATTCCAGGCTTGGGCGACCTGCCGATCAAACAAGTTAACGGCGCCACGGTCTACGTACACGATGTGGCGGACGTGATCGACGGCAGCATTCCGCAGACCAACATCGTTCGACAGGATGGTCATCGCAGCGTGCTGCTCACGTTGTTGAAGTCCGGCGATGCTTCGACGTTGAGCGTGGTACAGGGTGTGCTCGACCGGCTGCCCCGGGTGAAGTCCAGCCTGCCTTCTTCGCTGCAGATCAAGCCCATCGGCAACCAGGCGACCTTCGTTCGGGGCTCGGTGAATGGGGTGGTGCGCGAAGCCATCATCGCGGCAGCGCTCACCGGTTTGATGATTCTCCTTTTTCTGGGTTCGTGGCGCTCCACGCTCATTATCGCGGTCTCGATTCCACTCTCGATCCTCACGTCGCTGACGGTGCTGGGCCTGCTCGGCCAGACGATCAACATCATGACGCTGGGCGGCCTGGCGCTGGCAGTCGGCATTCTGGTGGACGACGCTACGGTGACGATCGAGAACATCGAACGCTACCTGGAAGAAGGCCACGGCCTGCACGACGCGATCCTGGAGGGCGCGGCGCAAATCTCCGTCCCGGCACTGGTGTCCACGCTCTGCATCTGCATCGTGTTTCTGCCAATGTTCTTCCTTTCCGGCGTGTCGCGTTACCTGTTCGTGCCGCTGGCGGAGGCGGTGGTGTTCGCGATGCTGGCGTCGTATGTGCTATCACGCACGCTGGTGCCCACCCTGGCCATGTACCTGCTCAAAGCGCACGGCGCACACGGGGTGCCCTCGCGGAACCCTCTGGCTCGCTTTCAGCGTGCGTTCGAGCGCGGCTTCGAGCGCGTACGCGGCTTTTACGTTGCTTTGCTCACCCGGCTGGTGGGCGCTCGAAAGGTCTTTCTGCCCATTTTCCTGGGTGGGTGCGCCCTTACGCTGCTGCTGATTCCATTCCTCGGACAGAACTTCTTTCCAGCCACGGATAACGGCTCCTTCATTCTCCATGTGCGCGCCAAGACGGGGACTCGCATCGAGGAGACGGCCAGGCTCTGCGACGAGGTGGAGCACACCATTCGCAACACCGTGCCGCAGGGCCAAATGGACAACATCCTCGACAACATCGGCCTGCCCTACTCGGTGCTGAACACGCAGCATGCGACGAGCGGCCTGTTTGGTGCCGCTGATGCCGATATTCTGGTCTCGCTTCGTGAAAACCACGCCCCGACCGCACGATATGTTGCGCAACTGCGGGAGCGTCTGCCGCGCGAGTATCCGGGCGTGACCTTCTACTTCCTGCCTTCCGATATCGTCACGCAGATTCTCAACTTCGGTTTGCCCTCGCCCATCGACGTACAGATCGATGGCAACGACGCGGCAGGAAACCGTAAGGTGGCCGACACCATTCTGCGACAGCTCCGTTCCGTTCCGGGCATGGTGGATCTGCGGTTGCAGCAGCCCAACGACTATCCCGTGATCAACCTGGACGTGGACCGCATCAAGGCGCAGCAGGCCGGCTATACGGAGCGAGACGTCGGCACCTCCGTGCTGAACATGCTTTCCGGCTCGTCGCAGCTCACGCCGATCTTCTTTCTCAACTACAAGACAGGCGTGAGCTACAACGTGGTAGCGGAAAGCCCGCAATACGATGTGCAGTCATTGCAGGACCTGCAGAACATCCCGCTGGCCGCGACCAACGGCAGGCCGGAGATCCTCGCCGATGTGGCGAGCCTTTCGCGCTCGGCCGAACTGCCGATCGTGTCGCACTACAACATTCGCCGGGTGCTGGATGTCTATGGCAATGTGCAGGGCCGCGACTTGGGTGCGGTGGCTCGCGACGTGCAGAACATCGTAGATAAGAATCGCGGTTCGCTCACCAAGGGCAACTTCATTCAGGTGCGGGGGCAGGTCACCACGATGAAGAGCTCCTACGAAGGCTTGATCTTCGGTCTTCTGTTCTCCATCGTTCTGGTGTACCTGCTCATCGTGGTGAACTTCCAGTCGTGGCTGGATCCGTTCATCATCATCACAGCGCTACCGGCCGCGATCGCCGGTATCGTGTTGTTCCTGTTTCTTACTGGGACGACGCTCTCGGTGCCGGCGCTCATGGGCGCCATCATGTGCATGGGCGTGGCAACGGCGAACTCCATCCTGGTGGTCTCCTTCGCCAAAGACCGGCTGGCGGTGCTGGGGAATGCGGTGGAAGCGGCGATTGAAGCCGGCGCGACGCGCTTCCGTCCCGTGGCCATGACAGCGCTGGCGATGATCATCGGCATGATTCCGATGGCACTCGGCGCAGGCGAGGGCGGCGAGCAGAATGCGCCTCTGGGACGAGCGGTCATCGGCGGCCTCTGCCTGGCGACGGTGGCCACGCTGATCTTCGTTCCCGCCGTCTTTGCGCTGCTTCACAGCTGGAGTGAGACCAGGGCGCTCCATGCTGCGCCTGCGGAAGCGGAGACCGCAACAGCTTAGGAAAAGAGACTCCCCGCGCTTTGAGTGGTTTACTGGAGAGACCGGTTCACGATGGCTGATAGCTATAACCAACACACAACCACGCTCGAAGAACACCGCCGGGATGTTGCGTCCTTCGGATCGCTCCCGGCAGATTCTGCCGCGGGGCATCCGGATCGAGCGCATGCGCTTCCAGCCCATGCCTCGCAGCCGTCCCGCCGCGGCTTGCCCGCAGGCTTGTGGTTGCTGGTAACAGTGCTGGTTCTGGCGCTTGCCGCTGCGATTGTATTTGGAGTGATGCGGCGCGATGAGCAGGAGCATCGACTGGCCGCCGCCACGCGCGAGAGCTCGACCCTGACCGTGAATGTAACCAGGCCTACCGTCAGTTCGTCGACATCGCAATTGTCGTTGCCGGGAAACACGACGGCATTTGAAGACACGCCGATCTATGCGCGCACCAACGGCTATCTCAAGGCGTATTACGTGGATATCGGGCAGCGAGTGAAGAAGGGCCAGCTCATGGCGGTCATCGAAACGCCGGAGGTGGACGAGCAGCTGCAGGTGGCGCAGGCGGACCTGAAGAGCTCGCGTGCCGACCTGGCGCTGGCAAACACCACCTCGGAGCGCTACCAGAATCTGCTCAAGCAGGATTCGGTGTCCAAGCAGGAAACCGATGTTGCGGTGAGCGGCGCGGCGGCCAGGAAGGCCTCCGTGGAAGCCGCGGAAGCCAACGTGCGGCGGCTCCAGCAGCTGCAATCGTTTGAGCACATCTATGCTCCCTTCAGTGGGGTGGTCACGACGCGGAATACAGACATCGGCGACCTCATCAACGCCGGTTCCAGCGGGCAGCCCAAGAACCTGTTCCGCATCGCATCGACCAGCCAGCTGCGCATCTTTGTGGCCGTGCCGGAAACCTATGCGCCGGCCATTCACAACGGCGACAGCGCCGCGCTCACGCTGGATGAGTATCCAGGCCAGCAGTTCATCGGCACGGTCACGCGAAACAGCAATGCCATCGATGCCGCGTCGCGAACGCTTAATGTGGAAGTGGACATCGGCAATGGTGGAGGCAAGCTGCTTCCAGGCGCCTACGTGTTCGTGCACTTCAACATCCCGCAGCAGGTGCGGATGCTTTCGATCCCAGCCAACACGGTGCTCTTTCGCGCCGAAGGCCTGCGGGTCGGTGTGGTGCGAGAGGGCCGCGTGCACCTGCAGCCGGTGACCATCGGCAAGGACAACGGCAGCACGCTGGAGATTGCGACAGGCCTGACGCAGGGAGATCAACTCGTACTGGACCCCTCTGATTCTCTCTCTGAGGGGCAACCCGTCCGCGTGGCGCAGGACGAAAAAGGGCACGGAGGCGTGGGAGCCCAGTGAGTCACTGCACCAAAGGCCATCGAAAAGTCTTCCAATTCGCGGCGCTCTCAGCAGGGAGCCTCCTGCTGTTTGCAATGGTGGGCTGCAGGGTCGGCCCGAAATACGTCGTGCCCACAGCGCCGGTGCCGCCGGCGTACAAAGAGCTGGGGCCGGATGCCTTCAAGGAGACCGCCGAGTGGCAGCATGCGCGTCCCGAAGATGCCCTGCCGCGGGGCGCGTGGTGGACGATTTACGGCGATCCGCAGCTCAATGCGCTGGAGCCCCAGGTGGAAACGGCCAATCAGACCATCCGCGAGGCAGATGCCAACCTGCGGGCGGCGCGCGCGGAGATTCGCATTCGCAACGCAGACCGCTTGCCGACGTTTGGGGTGGATTCCACCAGCGCCAGTGGCCGCTACAACCGCAATCAGCCCTATTTCAATCCATCGCTGCCCTATAGCACCAACGGAAGCTTGCAGTACCCGTTCGAGGCGACCTACGAAGTCGATCTGTGGGGCCAGGTGCGAAGGAACATCGCGGCTGGCAGGGAAGAGGCGCAGGCCACCTTCGCCGACCGCGTGAACATTCTACTGTCGCTGCAGACCGAGCTCGCGTCGGATTACCTGCAGCTGCGCAGCGACGATGCACTGCAGCGCCTGCTCAACGACACGGTCGCGCAATACCAAAATGCCCTGCGCATCACCACCAACCGGTACAACGGCGGGGTTGCGGTGAAGTCGGATGTGACTCAGGCGGAGACGCAGCTGCAGCAGGCAAGGGTACAGGCATCCGACGTGGCCGTTCAGCGCGCGCAGCTGGAGCATGCCATCGCCATTCTTATAGGTAAGGCGCCGGCGGGCCTGACCATTGCTTTCGATCCGCTGCCTGTGGATGCGCAGCCGCCCGTTGTTCCCACCGGCTTGCCCTCGCAGCTGCTGGAGCGCCGCCCGGATATCGCGGCCGCAGAGCGCCGCGCCAAGGAAGGGAATGAAGCGGTCGGAATCGCGCAGTCCGCGTTTTATCCAAACATTGTGCTGGGTGGGTCTATCGGGTACGGCAGCTCCTCGACCGTGCAATCACTCTTCACGCCCGCGAGCGTCATCTATTCGTTGGGACCGGGAATTGCGTACACCTTCTTCGACGGGGGGCGGCGCAGTGGTGTCAGGCAGGAGGCGCTCGCCCAGTTTGACCGAAACTCCGCGGACTACAAGCAGGTGGTCCTGACGGCATTTCAGCAAGTGGAAGACAATCTTGTGGCGCTGCGTGTGCTGGCGGACGAAGCCGCCCAGCAGCGTGCGGCGACAGCCGCGGCGCGGGAGAGCGAGCGCATCTTCAACAACCGGTATGTGGGCGGCGTGGACACGTACCTTCAGGTCATCACCGCACAAACCACCGCGCTCAACAATGAGCGCAACGATATCGACATCCTGCGCCGCCGCATGACCGCCAGCGTACAGCTGATCAGGGCCCTGGGTGGCGGTTGGGATCGCACGCAGCTACCGCCGCAGTAATTCAGGTCCAGCGATGCGAGGCGCCCACTGCGACCGAACTGCCGCAGAGGACGTCTACTGAGAAGAGCGTGATTTCCACGCAGCCCGTGAGAAACTAGACGCTTACGGCCATCAGCAGCGAGTGCGCCACGGCACAGGCCCAAGACCAGGTCCGCGGCAAGGGTGAATGTATGTGCGGTATCGTCGGCGTGTTCGGCCGGAGCCCTGTGAGCGCCCTGCTGTACGACGCGCTCTCCATGCTGCAGCATCGCGGACAGGACGCCGCAGGCATCGCCACCTGCTTCGAGAACCGCTTCTGCCTTCACAAGGACAACGGCCTCACCAGCGATGTTTTCGATGCAGGCTCGATGGCCAAGCTGCTGGGCAACATGGGTATCGGGCACGTGCGCTATCCCACCGCGGGCTGCGGTTCGGTGGCGGAAGCGCAGCCGTTTTACGTGAATTCGCCCTATGGGATCGTGTTTGCGCACAACGGCAATCTGACCAACGTGAACGACATCGTCGAAGACGTCTTTCGCGGAGACCTGCGGCACCTGAATACGCAGTCCGACAGCGAAGTCATGTTGAACGTCTTCGCGCATGCACTGGTGGAGCGGCACACGCCGCTGCCCAAGCCCGCGGACATCTTCGAGGCCGTGGAGGAAGTGCATCGCCGCTGCAAGGGTGGCTACAGCGTAATCGCGCTCATCGCCGGCGTGGGCCTGGTCGGCTTCCGCGATCCTCACGGCATCCGTCCGCTGGTATTCGGCAGCCGCGGTGAGGGCAAGCAGAAGGAAAGCATGATCGCCAGCGAGAGCGTGGCGCTGTCCGTGGGCGGCTTCCATCTGGATCGCGACGTAAGACCGGGGGAGACCGTGTTTGTCGACATCCATGGCAAGCAGCACACCCATGTGAGCCCGCTTGCCGAGCAGGCGTCGCCGTGCCTGTTTGAGTTTGTCTACCTGGCAAGGCCGGACTCCACGCTGGATGGAGCTTCGGTGTATCAAGCGCGCATCAACATGGGCGTGCGCCTGGCGCGCAAGATGGAGCGGGAGTGGGCCGGCACGCCGGTGGATGTGGTAATTCCCATTCCGTCGACCAGCCGCACCGCCGCGCTGGAGATTGCGCAGCGCCTGAACATCCCTTACCGTGAGGGCTTTGTGCGCAACCGCTATGTGGGCCGCACGTTCATCATGCCCGGGCAGGCCCAGCGCAAGCAGTCCATCCGGCGCAAGCTCAACCCCATTCCGCAGGAGTTCGCCGGCAAGAACGTGCTGCTGGTGGACGACTCGATCGTGCGCGGCACGACGATCAAGGAGATTATCGCGATGTGCCGCGAACTCGGCGCGAAGCATGTGTATGTGTGCTCAGCCGCGCCGCCGGTGATCTTTCCCAATGTTTACGGTATCGATATGCCTGCGCGCTCCGAGCTCATCGCCTCCGGCAAGACCATCGACGAGCTTGCGAGGGAGATCGGCGCCGACGGCGTCATCTTCCAGGACCTTGAGGACCTGAAGCAGGCCATCACCGAGGCTTGCCCCAGCATTACCAGTTTCGATACCTCTGTTTTCGACGGCCGCTACATCACGGGCGATGTCACCGACGAGTACCTGCAAACATTGGAAAAGATTCGCAACGACGCTGCCAAACATACCGACGATGTCGCCAGCCACATCACGAGAAATCTCGCCGCCCACCTCTAGCGGCACGCACGCGATGCTGCTGCCCGGGCCGCCGGCTCTTACGGCGTTCGAATTGGAGCGCCTGCGTTCGCGGCTGCGCGCCGTGGATCCCGCGGCAGGGAGCGTGGAAGTGCACCACGCCTACCTGCTGCGGATCAGAGACAGGGATCTGCGATATGCAAGATTGCGCGAGCTGCTTGGGCTTTCACGGCGTCCGCACGAAGAGGAACAGCGTTTCAGTGATGGCACACACGTCGAGCTCGCGAACGAGCCTTTCCATTCCGGTTTGTGGATTGCGCCGCGCGCCGGTACGCAGTCGCCCTGGTCGAGCAAAGCGACAGAAATTCTCCACAACACCGGATTCGCGGGCGTGGAGCACATAGAGCGCGCACGCGTAGTGCGGGTTTCCGGTACCCGCGTCCTGGACGTTGCTCTGCCTGTCCTCCACGATCGCATGACCGAATTTGTCTATCCGAGCGGCGAAGACGCGCTGACTGCTCTCTTCTCCGCGCGGAGCGCGCAACCGACGCGTTCCATCGATGTGCTCGCGCGCGGCGCATCGGCCCTTCATCAAGCCGACCGCGCACTCGGCCTGTCGCTTTCCCCTGATGAGATCGGCTACCTCGTAGCGGAGTTCACCCAGCTGGGACGCAACCCAACCGATGTCGAGCTCTACATGTTCGCCCAGGCCAACAGTGAACATTGCCGTCACAAAATCTTCAACGCAGACTGGACCATCGATGGCCAACCGCAGCCGCGTTCGCTTTTTGGCATGATTCGCAACACCTATGACCAGGCGAGCGACGGCGTGCTTTCCGCGTACCGGGACAACGCCGCCGTGATCCGTGGAGGCACGGGAAAACGCTTCTTTCCGGATCCGGCGGACGGTGTGTACCGGCCCCATGAGGAAGACATCCACATCCTGCTCAAGGTAGAGACACACAACCACCCGACCGCGATCTCGCCCTGGCCGGGCGCCGCAACCGGGTCCGGCGGAGAGATCCGCGATGAAGGGGCCACGGGCAGGGGAGCGAAGCCGAAGGCGGGTCTGAGCGGCTTCGCTGTGTCCAACCTGCGCCTGCCGCAGGCGCCACAGCCCTGGGAGGAGCTGGAATCGAGGCCAGCGCACATCGCCTCTCCGCTGGAGATCATGATGGAGGGTCCGCTGGGCGCGGCGGCCTACAACAACGAGTTTGGCCGTCCCAATCTTTGTGGCTACTTCCGTACCTTCGAGCAGACGATTTCACAGGCGAGCGGCACCGCAACTTTTGGCTATCACAAGCCCATCATGCTGGCCGGCGGGCTCGGCAACATCCGCTCCGGCCACGTGGAGAAGGGAAGCGTCTCCCCGGGAAATCTGCTGGTGGTGCTGGGCGGGCCCGCGATGCTCATCGGCCTGGGCGGTGGTGCGGCCTCGAGCGCCGCCGGGTCGGGTAATACCGAGCTGGACTTCGCCAGCGTGCAGCGCGACAACGCTGAGATGGAGCGCCGCGCGCAGGAGGTCATCGACCGCTGCTGGCAGCGTGGTGCGGGAAACCCCATCCTGTCCATTCACGATGTGGGCGCGGGCGGCCTCTCCAACGCCTTTCCAGAGTTGGTCAAGGATGGCGGCCGGGGCGGGACGTTCGATCTTCGCTCCATTCCGTGCGGCCAAGAAGGCTTGAGCGCGCTGGAGACGTGGTGCAATGAAGCGCAGGAGCGCTATGTGCTCGTGCTCGCCGCGGAGGACCTGCCGCTGTTTGCGGCGGTCTGCGAGCGCGAACGCTGCCCCTTCGCCGTGGTGGGCCGCGCCGAAGAGCAGCAACACCTCACCGTTACCGATGGAGAGCAGAAGCCCATCGACATGCCCTCAAGCGTGCTCTTCGGCAAGCCGCCCAGGATGCAGCGCAGCTTCCTGCGTTCCGCTCCGCAAACCTCGTCGCTTGCGCTGGACAAGATCGATCTAGCCGATGCCGTGGAGCGCATCCTGCGCCTTCCCGCGGTCGCGTCGAAGTCTTTTCTCATTACCATCGGGGACCGCAGCGTCGGCGGTCTCGTGGTGCAGGACCAGATGGTTGGGCCGTGGCAGGTTCCGGTGGCGGACTGCGCGGTGACGCTGCGCAGCTTTGCCTGCTCCGAACTCGCGCAGGCTCCCGGGGAAGCGATGGCGATTGGCGAGCGCACGCCCCTCGCGCTGCTGAATGCGGCTGCCTCTGCGCGCATGGCGGTGGGCGAGGTGATCACGAACCTTGCCGGTGCGCGCATCGCGCAACTTTCAGACATCAAGCTTTCCGCCAACTGGATGGCCGCAGCCGGCGCGCCGGGCCTCGGGGTGACGCAGGATCAGGCGCTGTTCGACGCCGTGTACGCCGTGGGCATGGAGTTCTGTCCGGCGTTGGGCCTCACGATTCCCGTGGGCAAGGATTCCATGTCGATGAAGACGGCATGGACCGATGCGAATGGGACGAGGCAGCAGGTCACCTCGCCGCTGTCTCTGATCGCTTCAGGTTTCGCACCCGTTGTCGACGTTCGCCGTACGCTCACCCCGCAGCTCCAGGATGGACCGAGTGCGCTCCTGCTGGTAGACCTTGGTGAGGGACGCCACCGCCTCGGTGGGTCGGCGCTTGCACAGGTTTATAACCAGCTGGGTGACGAGTGCCCCGATGCGCCGGAGCCCGCGCTACTGCGCCGGTTCTTTGCGGCGGTGCAGCAGCTTAACGGAGAAGGCAGGCTGCTTGCGTACCACGATCGTTCCGACGGCGGTCTCTTCGTCACATTGCTGGAGATGGCGTTCGCCAGCCGGTGCGGATTGCACATCGCTGTGCCGAAGAAAGAGGATGTGCTGTCTGCGCTTTTCAATGAAGAGCTTGGCGCGGTCATTCAGATCCGTAAGCAGGATCTTGGCTATGTCCGCGAGATCTTCACGGCAGCGGGCTTGAACTTGCTCCACGTGGCCGATTGCGTTGCCGGCAATGAAATCTTGATAAGCCATACGGACAACCCGCTGCAGGAGCACCAGCCGGTCTACCGCGCTACCCGCACCGCGCTGCACAAGCTGTGGGCCGAAACCAGCTTCCACATCCAGAGCCTGCGCGACAACCCGGCCTGCGCGGCCGAGGAGTTCGCGCTGGTGGACGAAGAGGATCGGCCCGGGCTCTTCGTGCACACGTCTTTCGACATGCACGAGGATCTTGCGGCACCCTTCGTCAACCTGCATCGGCCGCGGGTTGCGGTGCTGCGCGAACAAGGCTGCAACGGGCAAACGGAGATGGCCGCGGCATTCCACCGCGCCGGCTTTGAAGCCGTGGATGTCCACATGAGCGATCTGCTCGCCGGACGTATCGCGATAGACGGCTTTCAGGTGCTGGCCGCCTGCGGAGGCTTCAGCTACGGTGACGTGCTCGGTGCGGGATCCGGCTGGGCCAAGACCATTCTCTTCAATGAGCGCCTGGAAGATGCGTTCTCGGCCTTTTTCACCCGGCCGGACACGCTTTCGCTCGGGGTTTGCAACGGCTGCCAGATGATGGCGCAGTTGCGGGGCCTTATACCCGGCGCACAGGCATGGCCCCTGTTTGAAAGAAATGTTTCCGCGCGCTTTGAAGCTCGCCTGTGCATGGTGGATCTTCCAGAGACACCTTCGGTCTTCTTTGCCGGCATGGCGGGTTCCGCGATGCCGATCGTGGTGGCTCATGGCGAAGGCCACGCCAGCGCTTCAGTTCCTGCGGCAAGTATCGCCATGCGCTACATTGACACCTATGGTCGCCCGACGGAACGCTACCCGTTGAACCCCAGCGGCTCGCCGGGCGGGGTGGCCGGTCTGACCTCCGACGATGGCCGCGCCCTGATCACCATGCCGCACCCGGAGCGCATCTTTCTCGGTGTCCAACATACCTGGACACGCGCGCTCGCGCACAGTCCATGGGAACGCATGTTCCGCAACGCCCGGAAGTGGATAGGCTAGACGAACACGTGACCGAAGATCCCAAGCTCGACTACAAGGCTGCCGGCGTGGACATTGAAGCCGGTAATGAAGCCGTCCGCCGCATCGCTTCCCATGCAAGGAAGACGCACACCCCGGCTGTGCTCACCGGGTTGGGTGCGTTCGGCTCGCTGTTCAGCCTCCGCGAGGCGATCGTGGGCATGCACCATCCGGTGATGGTGCAGAGCACCGATGGAGTCGGCACCAAGACGCTGGTCGCCGCCATGGCGGGACGCTATGAGGATTTGGGCAGAGACCTTGTGGCTGCTGTTGCCGGCGATATCGCGGTGATGGGAGCACGTCCGCTCACGTTTCTTGATTACCTCGGCCTGCACAGGATGGATCCCGCCATCGTGGAAGAGTTGGTTCGTGGCATGAGCGCGGCCTGTGCCGAGGCGGGCATTGCGCTGGTGGGTGGTGAAACGGCTGAGATGCCCGATGTGTACGCACCCGGAGATCTTGACGTCGTGGGGTTTATCACGGGTGTGGTGGAGCGGGAGAAGCTGATCACGGGCGCTGAGATCGTAGCCGGCGACGCGCTGTATGCGATCAACTCCTCGGGCCTGCATACCAACGGGTGGACACTGGCGCGCAAGCTGCTCTTCGAGCGTGGCGGCTACGGCGTTCAGGACACTCCTGAGGAACTGGGCGGGGCAACACTGACGGATGTCCTGCTCGCACCGCACACCAACTACGTGATGCCGATTCGTGCGCTGCTCGAATGCGAACCCGCATTCACAATCAAAGGCATGGCTCACATCACGGGCGGCGGCCTGGTGGAAAACCCGCCGCGCATGCTCCCGAATGGACTTGGGGCGTCGATCGATCTTTCCACCTGGACGCCGCAGCCGGTCTTTATTCTGCTGAAACGCCTGGGCCGTCTCGATGATCTCGAAATGCTGCGAACCTTCAACATGGGCGTGGGCCTGGTGCTGGCGGCCGCACCCGGTTTGCAGTCACAACTTGCTGCGGCTCTCGCGCCGTTTCCCCATTTGCATGTGTGGGAGTTCGGACGCGTGGAAGACACACCCGGCATGCGCTTCGAGAGGCGAATGTGAGCGTACCGCGCGAAGCTCTGCTCGCGGCCATCCGGACGACGCTGACGCGCACGGATCTGCCGTACGGCATGAAGTACACAGGCAAGGTCCGCGACACCTACGATCCCGGCGACGGCCGCCTGCTGATCGTGACGACGGATCGGCAAAGCGGCTTCGATCGCATGCTCGGAGCAATTCCTTACAAGGGCCAGGTCCTGAACCGGACGTCACTGCACTGGTTCGAAGAAACAAAGCACATCGTCCCCAACCACGTGCTGCATTCGCCGCATGCCAACGTGCTGGTCGCGCGCAAATGCCGCGTACTGCCGATCGAGTTCGTGATGCGCGGCTATCTAACCGGTTCGACCGATACCGCCATCTGGACGCACTACACGCGCGGCGAGCGGCACTTCGCCGGCTCGACGCTGCCGGACGGCATGCGCAAGAACGATCCTCTGCCGGGTTCCTTGCTCACTCCGACGACCAAGGAGCAGGCCCACGACCGTCCCATTACCGCGGAGGAAATTGTCCGGGAAGGCTGGCTGACAGAACGTGAATGGAAGTTTACATCTGAAGCCGTGCAAGAGCTATTTGCGTTTGGCCGGGAGCGCGCTGCGGAGCGCGGTCTCATCCTCGTCGATACCAAGTACGAGTTTGGCGTGGACGAAGAGGATCAGATCCTGCTGATTGACGAGGTACATACGCCGGATTCCAGCCGCTACTGGCTTGCCGACAGCTATCAGGAGCGGCTGGCCTCGGGCCAGGAACCCGAAATGATCGACAAGGAGTTTTTCCGGTTGTGGTTTCGAGAGCGCTGCGACCCCTACGCAGATGCCGTGCTGCCGATACCGCCGGACGAGCTCATCGCCGAGCTTGCTTCCCGTTACATACAGCTGTTCGAGCGCATTACGGGACAGGAGTTCACGCCCGACCTGCGGCCAGTCGCCGAAGCTGTGCAGGCGGAGATGGTGCGGTGAAGGGGCGCGTTCTGATCGTGGGTTCGGGAGCGCGGGAGCACGTCATCGCCGCGGCGCTGGCGCGATCGCCGCAGCGGCCCGAGCTGCTGTGCTTCAGCAACGTGCGGAACCCGGGGATCGAGGCGCTCGCAGACAGCTACGGGGTCGGCAGCCTCACTGATCCGGACGCTGTGACGAGCTTTGCGGAAGCGCAGCGAGCGACCCTGGCCGTCATCGGCCCGGAGGCTCCACTGGCCGCTGGTGTGTCCGACGCTCTGTGGGCGGCGGGCATTCCCACTGTCGGCCCCACAAAGTCGCTCGCGCGCATCGAGTCGAGCAAGGGCTTCGCGCGCGACCTGCTGGCACGTTACGGGATCGAGGGCAACCCATGGTTCCAGCGCTTCACTTCAATGGACGGCGTTGCGGACGCCCTGGCTATGTTTCCTCACCAGCATGTCATCAAGGATGACGGGTTAGCCGGTGGCAAGGGTGTGAAGGTGTTCGGCGATCACCTGCATACGTTGAAGGACAGCCTAGCGTTCTGCGAGGAACTTGCCGCTGCGGGACACCCGTTCGTACTCGAAGAAAAACTGGAAGGCGAGGAGTTTTCGCTCATCAGCCTGTGCGACGGCAGCACGCTGCTGCACATGCCGGCCGTGCAGGACCACAAGCGTGCGTTTGAAGGCGACACAGGACCCAACACCGGCGGCATGGGGTCCTACTCCGATGCCGACTGGAGTCTGCCCTTTCTTGCGCCGGCGGACATTGAGGCCGCACAGGCCATCAACGAGCGTACAGCCAAAGCCCTGGAGCGGGAGTGCGGCCGGCCGTATCAGGGCGTTTTGTACGGCGGATTCATGGCGACCGCCAGCGGCGTCCGCCTGATCGAGTACAACGCGCGCTTCGGCGACCCTGAATGCCTCAATCTGTTGACGCTACTGCGGAGCGACTTTCTTGTGCTTTGCCAAGCGATCACCGAACGCAGCCTGCATCGCTTGCCGCTGAGCCCGGCGGAAAACTTTGCTCCGTTGGCCAGCGTCTGCAAATACCTCGTTCCGCAAGGCTATCCGGAGGCATCGCGCAAAGGGGACCGCGTTGAGGCGCCGGCTTTGACAACGTCCGATGTCGGCTTCTACCTCGGCGCTGTGGATGAGCGTGACGGGAAGATCGTTGCGACCGGCTCGCGCACACTGGCCGTGGTTGCGACGGGGTCTACCCTTGCCGAAGCGGAGGCACTTTGCGAGGCGGGCGTTGGGCAGGTGGAGGGGCCTTTCTTTCATCGTCGAGATGTCGGTACTGGAGCCGCAATCGCCCGCCGCATCGCTCACATGCAAGCGGTGCGGCGTACGGAAATGGTGCGATGACGGGCACCACCGGATCGAGGCTTCAAGTCGGCATCCTGGGGTCTACACGCGGCACGGCTTCGCAGGCGGTGTTCGAAGCCGTCGAGTCTCACGCGCTGCACGCCGAGATCGCGCTGGTCATTGCAAACAAAGCCGATGCGCAGATCCTTGCGCGCGCCGGTAGCTTCGGCGCACCGGCCCTGTTCCTCAGCCCACGCGGGCTTACCCGCGAGGAGTTTGATGCCGAGGTGAGTTTTGCGCTCGAACAGGCTGGCGTCGATATCGTTCTGATGATCGGATACATGCGTATCGTGTCCGCAGCGTTTGTGCAAAGATGGCGGGGCCGCCTGCTTAATGTGCATCCTTCGCTGCTGCCTGCCTTTGGCGGCCTGATGGATCGCGCCGTGCATGAGGCCGTTCTCGCGGCGGGTGTGTCAGAGACCGGCTGTACGGTTCACCAGGTGACCGAGGATGTGGACGCCGGTCCGATCGTGCTGCAGAAACGCTGCCCTGTGTTGCCCGGTGATACGGTGGATTCGTTGCGGGAGCGCGTGCAGGGCCTCGAGAATCTCGCCTTCGTGGACGTGCTGCGAGACTGGAAGCGATAACGTTACCCTTGAGTGCGTGGAGGAGTCTGGAATGAGTGCTGCAGCACCTCGGCCGCGCGTCGCGATTGTGATGGGCGGCCACTCGGATTGGCCAACCATGCAGCATGCGGCCGATCTTCTCGATGCGCTGGGTGTCGCGTATTCCGCTGAGGTCATCTCGGCGCACCGCACGCCGGAGCGGATGTTCCAGTTCGCGCGGTCGGCCCGCGAGCAGGGCCTGCAGGTCATCCTTGCGGGAGCCGGAGGAGCGGCGCATTTGCCTGGCATGATCGCCGCGTTGACGACCTTGCCTGTGCTCGGTGTGCCGGTGCAGAGCAAGGCGCTCCGCGGTCTGGATTCGCTGCTGTCCATCGTGCAGATGCCGGGCGGTGTGCCGACCGCTACGTTTTCCATCGGTGAGTCTGGCGCGAAGAATGCCGGCCTGTTTGCCGCTTCTATCCTCGCGCTGCAGGATACCGATCTTGCAGGTCGCCTCCTCCGCTACCGAGAGGCGCAGACGCAGGATGTGCTGAACAAACCGGATCCGCGCGCATGAGCTCCTCTGCTCTTTCCAGCAGACCGCGCATCGGCATTCTCGGTGCTGGCCAGCTTGCGCTGATGCTCGCGCAGGCTGCACCCGCCCTCGGCATCGATGTGATTTGCGCAGGTCAGCCGGGCGATTGTGCTGAGCAGGCGGCGCAGGTTGTAGCGGTCGACCTTGCCGACGCAGCGGCTGTGGCGCGATTCACCGGTGAGGTCGATCTGCTCACGATCGAAAGTGAGAACATCGACGCGCGCGTGCTTCGAGACCTGCCGGTCGCTCCCAACACGTTCGCAGTGCGCATTGCGCAGGATCGGCTGCTGGAGAAGACTTTCTTCAATCGCCACGGGGTGCAGACCGCTCCCTTTGCGATCGTCGACTCGCTGGAGGATTTGGAGTTTGGTCTGGCGGTCATCGGCACACCCGCGATCCTGAAGACACGGCGCATGGGGTATGACGGCCGCGGGCAAGTGCGGCTCATGGACACAGCGCAGCCCTCCGCGGCGTGGGACGCGGTGGGCCGGGTGCCCTCCATCGTGGAAGGCATGGTTCCCTTCGAGGCGGAGGTGTCGCTCTTCGCGGCGCGCTCGGCGGCGGGCGAGATGGCGCTCTACCCGCTCACCTGCAATGTGCATCGCGAGGGTATTCTGCGCCGTTCGACAGCGCCTTTCGATAATCCTGCTTTACAGAAGATGGCGGAGCAGCACCTCCGCAGCACCATGGCTGCACTCCAGTACGTGGGGGTGCTGGCCGTCGAGTTCTTCGTTCGTGACGGCGACCTGATCGCGAACGAGATGGCGCCGCGGGTGCACAACTCGGGTCACTGGACCATCGAAGGCGCGGAGACCTCGCAGTTTGCCAATCACCTGCGCGCGCTGGTCGGCTTGCCTCTCGGGCGGACAGTGAGCTGGCCGACCGTGATGCTGAACTGCATCGGGAGCATGCCGCCGGAAGACCAGACGGCTCGCTTTCCGGAAGCCTTTCGTCATGACTATGGCAAGGAGCCGCGGCCTGGACGCAAGGTCGGACACCTCAGCTTTCCCGCAGAAGCCACGGACGCAATCCGTTACTGGGAAGAGCAGCTTGCCGGAGCAGAATGAGGAGTAACACCGTGGAACGGGTGGCCGGATGAGCGGTACGCAGATAACTTCCGGAGACGCAGGGCATGGACTGGAGCGGATCGCCGTGCTGATCCCGGCGTGGCAGCCAGACTCTCGCCTGCTGGAACTTGTCTGGGCTCTGCGTCGCTTTCCGTTCGCGGCTTTGCTGGTTGTGGACGATGGCAGTGACCCGCGGGTTCAGTCCGTCTTCGAGATGCTTTGCCGGCAGGGCATTCCAGTGATCCGGCATGCTGTGAACCTCGGCAAGGGCCGGGCTCTCAAGACCGGCTTCAACGCTTTGCTCCTCGATTTCCCCGATATTGATGGGATTGTCACCGCAGATGCCGACGGGCAGCACACGGCAGAGGACATCGTCTGCGTCGCTCGCGCGTTGGCTACGGTCACGGATCGTCCCGTGCTCGGCTCGCGTGCTCTCAGTGGACCGGTTCCGCTGCGCAGCCGTCTGGGCAATGTCCTGATGCGTACTTTCTTCCGAGCGCTAACCGGCACCCGCCTGCAGGACACGCAATCCGGCCTTCGGGGCCTGCCCATTCCGCTGCTGCCGGAACTCATGACCTTACCGGGAGAGCGTTATGACTATGAGATGGCCATGCTGGCGCATCTCTGCCGGAGCAACGCAACGCCGCTGGAGGTACCTGTTGGAACGCTGTACCTGGATCGTAATCGATCTTCGCACTTCCGCCCCGTCACGGATTCAGTGCGAGTCTGCGTTGCCCTGATGCGTTCTCCGGCCGTACTTCGGCTTAGACAGCCTTAGGAGTTTGCCCTCACGGGAACAGTGTCAGGCGGATTGCTTCGCCACTTCGGCTTACTGACCGCTGAAGCAGAACGCACGAGTCCTGTCGCCATCAAGGAGACAGCTTCTTCTGGTGTTCGCTCCAGGCAAGATTGTTCTTTGCCAGTTGGAAGTCGGGCTTGAGAGCGATGGCCCGGCGCGCGGCGTCGACGGCTTCGTCCCACGCGTGCAACGACCCCTCATCCGCCGCGATGTTGTTCCAGGCCTCGGCAGAGGAAGCGTTCAGCCGCAGGGCTTCCTGTGCCGCTGCAATGCTTTCGCGGTATCGGGCTTGCAGGTTCAGTGCCAGCGAGCGGTTGACCCAGTACGCCGTGTCCTTCTGTACCTGGGCCCGCACGGACGCCGCAGGATCGGCCGGAAACGCAGCCCGGGCTTCCCGGGCAGCTTGCTGTTCCCCTTCAGGATCGCCGCTCTCCTGGAGCGCAGCGAGCAGTAACTGACGCTGCAACATGCGGGTGGGATTGAGCGCGATGGCTGTTCGCAGCTGCGCAACGGCGTCTTCCGCGCGGCCCTCCGCGAGCAGCCACCTCCCGTAGTAGGCACGTGGCTGATCGTCTTCCGGTGCGAGCGCCACCGCGCGCTGGAAATGGCGTTCCGCGGCTGCCTGATCTCCCAGGGCCCCGTGCGCCACGGCCAGGTTGATCTCCAGCGTGGCGTAGTTGGGCGTGTATTGCAGAGCTCGGTTGTAGAGAACGAGCGCTGCGGCGTACGACCCTTTATTCATCTGCGTGAGTCCATAAATCATCAGCCCGCGCCCATTCCGCGGCGACTTTTCGACATCGTCACGCCATAACGATTCTTCCGTGCGCCACACCTCGTTCCTCGCGTGCACGCCCCAGCCGTAGCCGGCCAGCAGCAGGGCGGCTACAGCGATCAGAAGCGGGCGTATGTGCCTCTGAGTTTGCGGAGCGAAGGCTCGTTGCAGCACAAGCCATAGCGCCCACACCACGGCGGGGATCAACCCGGCGAAGGAGAAGAACATGCGGTGATCATTTTCCACTTCGGACAAGGGATACAACGACGTGGGCAACTGCGTCACGACAAACCAGAGAAGCCCGAACCCGATTGGATAGAGCTCGCGCCGTCGCGCCGTGCGCTCTATGGCAAGCAGCAGGGCCGCAACAAAGAAAAATCCTAGGAGCGCGCGGCCATTCAGAGCGTGGAAGGGCGCAAGGTCCGTGTCCACGTTCAGGTGCAGCGGCAGAAGCAACTCCGCTCCATAGCGGATCCAGACGTAGGGCTGTGTGAGCCGATACTGGACCGTGGAGAGGATGGTCGGCGTAAACGTCTTCGGTGTCATCGATCCTTGCAGTGCGAGGAGCGCGACCACGACAAGAAGGGAGGGAAGAGCAGCCATCAGGCAGGTCCGCCAACGCCTGGCGGAATGCAGGCCTTTCTGACGCTCGAAGAAGTACACCCAGAGAAAAAGAAGCGCGGGGAAGACGGAGGCAGGTGGCTTGGAGAGCAGAGCCAGCACCAGCGGCACAAGGTACAGGCCGGTCCTGCGCCGCTGCGGATAGCGCGCATAGACCGCAAGCGCGGCCACGCAGCCTAGCGTGCAGTACAGGTCGCCACGCTGGATTACATAGTTGATCGTTTCCGCGACGGCGGGGTGCAAGCCGAACCATGCTGTCGCGAACAGCGCCAGCCAGGCGCCGGCATCACCGGCTCCTGAGCGTTCGAAGAGGGTGCGATACAGACGGAACAACAGCCAAAGCAGCAACAGGAACCAGCAGAAGGTGCTGAGATGGAACGCGAATGGCTTGTAGCCTTTGCCCAGCGCGTAATCGAGCGCCAGCGATGCCGACACGACGGGGCGGTACGTGCGGTTGGCAGGCAGAACGCTGAAGGTGGTTGTGTCGGTGAAAAAGCGCGGCACATTGGTCAGGCGCCGTACGGCTGGGTTCTCAGTGATCGTGTGAAAGTCGTCGAAATGAAATGCGTTGCCGAAGGAGTTCGCGTAGGCCGCGCACACGGCAAGCAGCACCAGTCCGCCCGCTATGCGAATCTTCGCTTCGCTGCTCCACGCTGCCATATTCGTCCCGACCTGAATATATCCGGCTGGCTGCGTGTACCGATTTTCGCGCCTCTGCAAAGGGGAGCGGCCTCGCTCCTGGAGCGAGGCCGCCTTGCTCTGCACCCACCCTTACGGCTGCAGCATAAAGGCTGCACGCCGGTTCTGCTGATAGCAGGGCTCCGCAGGTCGGGTACAAACCTGCACGCCTTTGCCATAGCTCACGACCGTGATGCGGCTCGCATCCACTCCCGCCTGCATGAGCGCGTCCCGCGCGGCATCGGCTCGTTTTTCTCCCAGCGCCAGGTTGTACTCCGGCGTGCCGCGCTCATCGGAGTAGCCGCCCACCAGCACACGCAGGTCCGAGTGAGCCTGAAGGTACGCCGCAGCCTCCCGAATAGCCTGCAACGTGTCAGAACGGATCTCCGCCTTTTCGTAGTCGAAGTACGCATCCTTCACGTGCTCGTGGAACTCGCTGTCCTGCTGCTTCATTGAGGGCGGCAGTACCGGGGGTGCTGTCGCTACGCCAAGTATGATGGGCGGCGTCATCCTGCGCGGCTCGAGCACCCGGAAGTGGACCTCGCACTGCGATGCGGCGGTTGGTCCCGACGCGACCGCGGCGTGGCCGTTCACGGTGTACATGCCGGGCGAAAGCCCGCCGGTGTCGATGGAAGCCCGATTGTTTTGTGGTGTCACGCTGCCGCCGGTTGCGGTCCATGAATACATGAGGTCCGTGCCCGCGGGCTGCGGATGGGCGGCTGCGGAAACCTCCAGCAGCTGACCGGCTTCCACGTTCAGCACATTGGCAGAGCACTCGAGGGACCCCACCGATGGAGGAGGAGGTGCCGGCATAGCGCGCGGCGCATGTGGCATCGCATAGCGGCCATGGAACTTGAATACGACGCCGGCACCAAGCATGAGCTGGTTTTGCGACGTGTTCACGCCGTTGTTGAAGCCGGTATGCAGATATTGCGCCTGGATGGCGCGGATGGCGAGACCGTGGGTGAACTCCAGGTCGAGGCCGCCACCTGCGGTGAGCGCGAAGGTGTTGGCCGAGGTAGTGTAGGAAGTCGCGGTTGGAAAATACGAATCGCTGCCATGCGCGGCGCCGAAGGTTGCCTGCGCGAACGGAACCGTATAGCGGCGGCGGAAGGTAATGCGCGGTCCAGCAGTGTAGGTGGTGAGGAACAGGTTCTGGCCGAGCGCGCTGATGTTGTTGGCATGGGTGCCTGTGAACTCACCCGCAAAGCTGAGCCAGTATTTGTATTTGATCCCAAGAGAGGCATAGCCGCCGTTGAGGTTGAACTTCTGCGGGTTTCCCGGAGGCGCGTTGGCGTGTAGGAACTGGTAGCCGAGGGAGAGGTTCACCCGAGGCACGAACTGCACGGGGTCGGAGGAGGTCTCCTGCGCTTGCGAGGCGCAAGAGGCTCCCAGGAGGACGAGTGTTGTAAAAGCGTAGCTGACGACGGGCCGACGCATGTTGGTTCTCTCCTTTGCGTGTTGGCGTGTGACGTAATGAACGGCGAGGCGCGCTCGCCGCCGCGCTAATAGATCAGCGCGACGGAGGGCGAGGTGGTGGTGGCCGATTTGTCGACGAGCACAAAGCGGTTCGGGTTGATGGCGAAGATCACGTCCGTGCCGAACGTGAAGCGTCCGTTCCCCGCGTCGGTCAGCACATACGTTCCGCTGCCCGTGACGCCGAGGGTGACTGCGTTCTGATTGCCGGCGAGAACGTTCTCGTCCAGAACATAGCTCCCGTGGCCCATGCCATCGGCCGTGAACCTGCCGGAAGCGTCGAGCGTAGCCGCCGCAGCCGCTGGCGTGGTGCCGTAGGTGTAGGTGCCGTTCAGCGTCGCCAGCGAGAACGGCCCGCCGGTCTGCTGTTCCAGGTTGCCGAGACCCGCATAGCCGGTCTCGAGGAAATAGCCAGCGTCCGTGTTCGTGAGGTATGCCACGCGCGGTGCGGGTGGCGTGGCCGGAAGACCCAGCAGTGTCAGCACGCCGGTGAGGACGTTGCTGGGAACGGGATAGCTCAGCACCGAGCGGCCATTGGTGCCGACCGTGCAGTTGCTGTTACCGGTGGACGCATAGGTGCCGAGCAGGGCATTGAGCACGTTAGAGCCGCTGCCCTGGCCGGTCAGGCCGTTGACCAGGGCCGTGGTGCCGCCCTGATCGACGTAGTTCGTGGTGCAGGTTCCGGTACTGTTTGCCGAGCCCTGGAAGACCGTGGCTGTGGGGAGGTTGGCCACGCTCTGCAGCGCGACACCCGCCAGACCGGGGTTGGTGGGAGCGTTTTCATAGCCGACATACTGGCCGCTGAGCGATGCGTTGCTGAAGGTTGTAACCGTCTGCGATGTAGCCGAACCGGCCAGCAGGATGTACGCCGAGTGCTTGTCAGTGGACATCACGAAGGCCTGCGTGGCGTTGACCATGTACAGGGCGAAGTCCGAGGGATAGGCAGCAGAGGGGATGTTGGGGTTGGTGAGCGAAAGCTGCACGCGGCCGTTGGCATCTGCCGCACTGTAGGTTCCGCTCAAGGGTGCGGCGGGATAGTTGTTCTGAGCGAGGTTGGTGTCGGCCTCGCCGGTGATCGCGCCACTTGCCGTGGCCATCTCACCTACCGTTGCGACCGGTCCAGCCTGCAGGTTGGCTGTGCAGGCCGGCAGGCAGGGAGTATCACCCTGCAAGCCGAAGGCATAGCTGCCAGTCAGACCGCTGCTGAAGGCCGTTGCGGTCTGCTGCAGGAAGGTGCCGGAGCCGCGCTGGCCCGCGACGAGGTTGTTGTCCGCCTCGACCAGGGAGCCACGTGCCGTGGTGGTCGCTGGGGAGGCCGGCGGCTTGACGGCGATGGCATAGGTCGTGGAACCCGCAACCGTACCATCGGCGTTGAAGCGGGAGAGGACCAGCGTTCCACGATCATCTGTGCCGATCGTGTAGGTGCCGAGCAGCTTGTTGGTTGGGACCGTGGCGCCGGTGGGATTAGAGACCTGATGGTTGCTGTCGAGCTCTCCCGCGGTGATGCCTCCCGTTCCGTCCGCGGTGAAGCTGCCGACGGTGGCTGTCTGGTAGGCGAGTACTCCGGCAACGGCACTGTCATAGCCCTGGAACAGGAAGGCGTAAGGGCCTTGCAGCAGGGCATCGGTCGGTGTGGGTGCGTAGGCCACCAGCAAGGTGAGGGGCAGCGCCGCAGTTTGCGGCGTGCTCTCGCTATCGGTAGCCGTCACGGTAAACGTGCTGGCGCCCGGCACCGTCGGCGTGCCGCTGATCACACCGGTAGTGGGAGCAAGGCTGAGACCAGGAGGCAGAGTGCCGGAGGTGACCGCGTAGGTATACGGGCCCACGCCGCCGCTGGCCGCCAGTGTCTGACTATAGAGCTGGTTGAGGATCGCGTTGGGCAGCGTTCCGGTGAAGGTAAGAACTGCTGGCGGCTGCACGGTGAAGGTCACCGGGCCGGTCCTGGTTGCGGGTGGGTTGGCGGAGTCGGTCGCGGTGATCTGGACCGTAGTCGTGCCCGGCGTGGTGGGTGTACCTGTCAGCGTGCATCCGGTGCTGAAGCTCAGGCCGGTGGGCAGGCTGCTCCCCGCCCCCACGCTGCAGGTGTACGGTGCTGTGCCGCCGCTCACGGGGACCGTGCCGGTGTAAGGCGTTCCGGCCGTGCCAATCGGTGGAGTACCGAAGGTAAGCATCGGAGCCGCGGGGTTGATGGTGACCGCAACGCTGCCCGTCGTGGTGGTCGCCGGGGAGTGGGAGTCGGTGGCCGCGACGTTGATCGTGCTGGTTCCGCTCGTTGTAGGCGTTCCGGTGATTGTGCAATTGGTGTTCAGGCTCAGGCCGGTCTGCAGCGTGCCGGACTGGAGCGTGCAGGTGTAGGGCGACGTGCCGCCGCTGACACCGACCATGCCGTTGTACGCTGTTCCCACCGTCCCGGACGCGGGCGCCGTAAGGGTAAGCACCGGAGCGGGGTTGATGGTGAGGCTGACAGGACCACTGGCCGTCAACGCAGGGCTGGAGCTATCGGTAGCCTGCACCGTCAGGTTTACAGTCCCAGAGGCGGTGGGCGTTCCGCTGACCAGGCAGTTCGCTCCCAGCGTGAGACCGGCCTGCAGGGTTCCGGCGGTGATCGTGCACGAGTACGGTGCGGTACCGCCGGTCACACCGATGGTCGAGCTATACGGTGCGCCGACCATTCCACTTGGAAGCGTTCCCGTGGAAAGGGAAAGAGGCGCGGGGCTGATGGTCAGAGCCACCTGACCCGTGGCCGTCTGTGGCGGGTTGGCTCCGTCGGTAGCCTTCACCGTGAGGTTCACGGTGCCCGCTGCCATTGGCGTGCCACTGACCAGACAGTTCGTTCCCAGCGTGAGGCCCGCCTGCAGGGTTCCGGCGGTGATGGTGCACGAGTACGGCGAGGTACCGCCGGTCACACCGATGGTCGAGCTATATGGTGTGCCGACGGTCC
The DNA here is from genome assembly GCA_964246235.1 of uncultured Acidobacteriaceae bacterium. Taxonomy (GTDB): domain Bacteria; phylum Acidobacteriota; class Terriglobia; order Terriglobales; family Acidobacteriaceae; genus Granulicella. Next base: position 42 of record CAXTPR010000009.1, on the reverse strand, counting down.
CCGCCGGCAGCGCTCCCGTGCTGAGGCTCAGCCCCGCCGGAC
>CAXTPR010000008.1:0-154318 GCA_964246235.1 uncultured Acidobacteriaceae bacterium | reverse complement strand
CCTCCCGCCCACCCGCACATCCGCGCGTCCGAAGCTCAGCAGCCGCGTGTCGCGGCGCGGGATCTCGCCCGAAAGCCCGTCCAGGTAATCCAGCGACGAGTTCACCTGCGCGGAGGTTACGCCGCGCGTGCCCAGCAGCGCCCGCTGCGTCGGGGTCAGCGCATAGAAGGTCGCCACCGCCGGCGTCGATTCCACCGGAGCATTCCGCACCCGCCTGTCCAGCGACACGAACCCGAAGACCCGCTCGCGCCAAGCGCCGGCGCCGGTCCACCTCTGCAAAGGCGCAAAGCCCACGTGCACTCCTGCCTGCACATCGGTGTCCTGCGGCTTCGCCACACCGCCCGTGATCGCTCCATCCCGGTAGTGCGTCACCACTGCATACGGATTGGCCGCGTCCAGGCCGCTGGTGCGCAGCGTCGCGAAACCGCCGCCATGGACTCCCGTCCCGCCGTTGCGTGAGGCGAACCCCAGCCGTGACCGGTCTGCACCGCCCTGCGCGGAAAAGGTCGCGGGCCCACCGCGCAGGTTCCGCACCGCACTCCGCGCAAAGAGCGCGCCGCTGACCGGTCCGCCCAGGGCTCCACCGCGCGGGCCGGGACGAAAGCCCTGCTCCAGCGACAACCCATCCAGCGTGGTGCGCTCTGGCCGCGGGGCCGTCTCACCGAAGCTCCCGCTCTCTCCTCCGCCGGCACGGCTTGCATGTTCTTCCGTTTCTCCCGGCGTGTCGGCCTGCTCTCCCGGAGAGCTCTCCACCACCACCGCGCCTTCGCTCGACCCGGTCTCTCCCTGCCGATCCCCCCCGTCCCCGGACCCGGGCACCGCATCCAGGTCCCACCCCAGCCCTGCAAGGCTTTCCCCGAAACTCCCGGCAAGACCACGGAGGGCCGCGCTGCGAGTACCGGCCGCGCCGGCCCGCAGCAGCGCGTAATTCGGTGCGCTGCCCTCCACGTCCACGGTCGCCGCCGCGCTCCCGTCGGAGACCACCGTCACCCGGTACCGTCCCGGAGCGAGCCGAAGGAAGATGAAACGTCCTCGCGCATCTGTCTTGGCCTGCGCTGTCCCCATGGACTTCGTGACCCCGGGGGCTGCCGGGTCCTCCTCACTCCCGTCGGGTTGCCGCGCTGCGGTGACCGTCACTCCCGCGACGGGCTTTCCGTTCACGGCGGCAACTTGTCCGGCCAGCACGCCGTCGTCCGTTGCGGTCGCTCGCGTCTGCCCGTGCCCCGCCCCGGCGGTCATCCAGAAACACAGAACAGCACAGCCGCCAAGCTGCCAGCAGGAGGCCCGAAACCAACGCCGCAAAGCCAACCTCCATCCCGAAGCAGGGCCGCTTGCCCACACGCAGAGCGTGGGTCGCATGGGCGCCAAAAGGGATTGACCGCAGCCTATAAGCACGCGGCGCCGTTTGCAAAGCCGGCTCGCGCCGCAGGCGGAGTCTGGAGCCGCCCCGGAAGCTTTTGCCTTTACCTGAAAACAAAACGGCGGCGGCCGAAGCCACCGCCGTCCGCCCTGCGTCCTCGGTCCGGTTAGAAGAACAACCGCGCGCCCGCCTGGATGTTGCGTGGGCTGTACGCGAAATTGCTGTTCACGGAGTTGACATACCCAAACCCGCCGTTTGCGAAGCCGTTCGCGTCGAACGTCTTCGGCGAGTAGGTCAGCGTGCCCGTGCCGTTGGCGTTGTTGGCCGTCAGCGAGTAGGCCGTCGTCACCAGGCTGGTCACGTTCTGGAAGTTCGCCACGTTGAAGGCTTCGCCGACGATCTGCAGGTTATAGCGTTCCGTCAGCTTGAAGTCCTTCTGGAGCCGCAGGTCCACCACCAGGTCGCGCGGATAGGTGTAGGTGTTGCGGCCGATCTGCGGGATGTAGTACACGCCCAGACCCGACAGGCCGCCGTTCACCGGCTGCAGGCAGGTAATGGTGGAGCACTGGTACGGTGCGTTGGTCGTATTGACCTGCGCGCTGTACGGTAGCCCCGATTGCAGCTGCAGCGCCGGCTTCACCGACCAGCCCTTGGTCAGGCCCGACAGGTGATAGGCCGACGTGCCCGGCAGGTTCAGGATGGCCCAGCCCACCACACGGTGGCGGACATTCAGGTAAGAGTTGCCATAGTTCGCCCGCGCATTGCCGAACGGATCGAAGAAGTTCGTGCTGCTGAAGCCGGTGACCGAGGTCTGGTTGTAATCCATCGCGTGCGACCAGGTGTAGTTCACGTCGAAGCTCAGGAACTTGCCCGCGCGCTTGGTCACGCCCGTGGTCAGTCCATGGTAGTTCGAGTTCACGTTGCTCAGGCCCGCATACGCCGCGCCGTAATTGGCATTCAGGTTGGCGTTCTGGGTCTGGCTGACGGAGTTGCCGATCTGCCGCTTCTGGCCGTAGACCCGTACCGGCAGCACCGTGCCGCAGGCCAGCGGACCGCATCCGCCGCCGCCGGCAGGCTGCGCCACCGTGTAGTTCACCGTATAGCCATTCGCGGGGTTGATGTTCAGGTTCAGGCTGTTGGGCAGCTCACGTCCCAGCGCGCCGATGTAGCTGACCGAAAGCACCGTGTTGCTGCCCAGGTTCTGCTGGATGGCCAGGTCGAACTCTTCGGTGTACGGGTTCTGCAGGTTGGCCGAAAGATACTGCACATCCGGCGTCTGCCCCACGAAGCTCGTGGGCAGCAGCGGGAACAACGGTGCGCCGCCTGCCGTGGCCGAGGGAATGTTGTAGCTCAGCTGGCCGTTGGGCGAACCCGACTGGAAGCGGGCGCCCAGCAGGTTGACGTTCGGAATGCGGCCGTAATACATGCCGAACCCGCCGCGAACCACCGTCTTGCCCTGCCGGTACGGATCCCACGCGAAACCTACGCGCGGCGCCACGTTGTAGGGATCGACCACCGTGGTGTTGCTGGGCGCGAAGGAACCCACGATCAGCTTCTGCTGCTGGTCCGGAATCGCCTCGAAGTCGTAGCGCACGCCCACGTTCAGGGTCAGATTCGGGAACACCTTCCAGTCGTCCTGCAGGAACGCGCCGTAGTCGATGGTGTTGATGTCGAACGTGCTCCCTCCCACCGTCTGGTGGAAGTAGCTGTAGCAGCCCACCGGAACGTAGGTGGCGCCGTTGCCGCTGCCGCAGCCGCCGCCCTTGGTGCTCAGGGCATCCTTGGCGAAGTTCAGCACCGACGTGTAGTTGAAGGTGCCGTTTGGCGAATAGCCGCTGTAGCCCAGGGTGTTCTGCAGGTCGTAGTTGTTCACAATGTCCACGCCGTACTTCACGCCGTGGCGTCCCAGCTGCAGGATGGCCGTATCGCCCACCTGCCACTTGCGCTCATCCGGCAGCGCCGGGCGGAACGCGTAGTACGGCTGGCCGGCGATAAAGCCGTTCACTCCGTTCGCGATGTTCACCTGCGGCGTGTTGCCGTTGGCGGTCAGGTACTGGTTGGCAAAGGCCCCGTTCGGCAGCGCGCTCTCGTCGTTCAGCTCGCGGCTGTACTGGTAGCGCAGCTCGTTGGTCATCCGCGCGGAAACCGCCGTGTTCAGCTTCGCCACGCCGTAGTCCAGCTTCACAAAATCCTGCGCGAAGCCTTCCTTGCCATAGAACACGTTGGCCTGGGTCTGCACCCCGCCTGGCGAATCCCACCGCAGGCGGTGGTACAGGAACGTCACGTTGTTCTTACGATTGAGCTGATAGTCGAGCTTCGGGGTGTTGATGATCTGGTAGCCGATGCGCGGCACCGTACCCAGGTCCGTATTGGCCGCCGCGATCAGGTTGTTGTAGGCCGATTGCGCCGCCGCCAGGCCCGCCGGGTTGGGAACCGCGACCGTGCCGGGGTTGTAGGTGGCGTTTCCGGTTGAGTTGTAGATCGCGGTAGCCAATGTGCCCGCATCGCTGCGCGGATCGTTGGTGGTCGTCACGCCGCCGGTCGTGTAGCTGGTGCTGAGCGGAGCGAAAAACGTGACCGCCGCCGCCGAGCCGGTTCCCGGGAACACGCGCCGGAACTCATCGAAAGCATAGAAGAAAAACAGCTTGTCCTTGATCAGCGGCCCGCCCAGACCGAAACCGAACTGGTTGCGCTTGTCCTTGGGCTTGAAGGGAACTTTGGTCGCCGTTCCCGTCGCCGCGTTGTACGCAATCGTGTTGGTGAACTGGTTGGAGGCGCTCCACTGCTGGTCGCGGTGGTAGAAGTACAGCTCGCCGTGCAGCTCGTTGGTGCCGCTCTTGGTCACCGAGTTGATCACGCCGCCCACCGCGCGCCCGAACTCCGCTGAATACACCCCGGTGTTCACCTGGAACTCGCGGATGGCGATCTGCGAGGTCGAGTAGCCCGCCCGCGTGCGCCCCCGTTCCTCGCCGTAGAACACCTGGTTGTCGTCCGTGCCATCGATCTGCACGTTGTTCAGCTGCGGCTGGATCGCACGGAACGAGATCAGCCCAAAGCCCTGCGAATCGTTTGTCGTGCCCGGCGTCAGCAGCGTCAGCGAGGACCAGCGCCGGTTGTTGATCGGAATATTCTCGATCTCCGCGTTCGTCAGCTCGTCGCCGTAGGCGGGCGAGTCGAACTTGATTACCGGGATATCCGCGGCCACGTTCACCACCGTCTCGCTCGCGCCCAGCGCCAGGTGCGGGTTCAGCTCCGTCACCTGCGACACTTCCACCGTCACGTTGCTGTTGCGCAGCTCGCTGAAGCCTGCACCCGTGAACGTCACGGTATATGTGCCCGGAGCCAGCTGGGGGGCCTTGTAGAAGCCCGCCGAATCGGTGGTCAGGGTCAGGTCGGCATTGGTGCCGTTGTTGTGAATCAGCACCTTCGCGCCCGGCACGGCCGCATTGCTGGCGTCGAACACAGTGCCGGTGATGGCGCCTTCGGTCGTCGTCTGCGCCCTGGCGGATCCGTTGGATAGCATTGCTGCCGCGCCCGCGAGCGCGAGCGTGCGAAAAAAGTTCCTGCCTGTCATTCAGGTCTCCTCAAAATCCGTTGGCCCGGCTCGCGGAATCTTTCTGGCTCGCGAACACACCGGCAACGGTGCTTGTCGTTCTTGTTGCCTGCACTCTCGTCGATCCGGAGGTACACCTCGACCCTGGGGCGAGGCGGCAGGGTTTTGTTTGTAGGGCCAGTGTAGCAGCCGGGGCCTTGCCAACTCCGCGAAGGCTCAGTAAAAATACCAACCCCAGCCTCAGAACTGTCGGTCCGCGATATGTTCGACTTCCGGTTCGGGATATCCCGGTTCGTTACACTTGAAGCGAGAAAGGGTCTCCGCGGCAAATGTTTGTAGACGAAGCCCGAATCCGTGTCAAAGCCGGCGACGGCGGCAACGGCTGCATGGCCTTCCGCCGTGAAAAGTTCGTGCCCCGCGGCGGCCCTTCCGGTGGCGACGGCGGCCACGGCGGCGACATCCGCATGCGCTCCGACCTCAGCCACAACACCCTGGTCCACTTCCGTTTCAACCCCGAGCACAAGGCCGAGCGCGGCTCCCACGGCCTCGGCTCCAACATGAGCGGCCACTCCGGCGAGCACGCCGTGCTCCAGGTCCCCGTCGGCACCCTGCTTTACGACCAGGACACCGGCGAACTCCTCCATGACTTCCAGTATCCCGACGATGAGATCGTCATTGCCAAAGGCGGCCGCGGCGGCCGCGGCAACCAGCACTTCGCCACCTCCACCCACCAGGCCCCGCGGGAGCATGAGCTCGGCCGCACGGGCGAAGAGCGCCACTTCCGCCTCGAGCTCCGGCTTCTCGCCGACGCCGGTCTGGTCGGCTACCCCAACGTCGGAAAATCTACGTTGATCTCCGTGCTTTCCGCTGCCCGGCCCAAGATCGCCGATTACGAGTTCACCACCCTCGAGCCCAACCTCGGCGTGGTCAAGATCGGCGATTTCCCGCACACTGAGAGCTTCACCCTTGCCGATATCCCCGGCCTCATCGAAGGCGCGCACCTCGGTGCCGGCCTGGGTGCCCAATTCCTGCGCCACATCGAGCGGACCGGAGTCTTAGTCCACCTGGTGGACGTCTCCGACGCCTCCGGCCGCCCCGACCCCGTGCAGGACTACAAAGTCATCACCGCCGAGCTCAAGGCCTTCGACCCCAGCCTGCCGGCCCGTCCCACGTTGCTCGTCGCTGCCAAAATCGATGCCGCGAATCCCGACAAGCTCAAGAAGCTCCGCGCCGCGGCCTCGCGCCGCAAGCTGCCCTTCTTCGCCATTTCCGCGGTGACCGGCGAAGGCCTCGACAAGCTCAAGTACGCCATCGCCGACCAGGTTGCGATCCACCGCAAGCTCCATCCACCCGCCGAGCGCCCGCCGGACGCTCCCAGGATCAAGCCGCACTACCCGCTCCCGCTCCCGCTAAGGCGTAGCGGCGGACTCGCCGGTTCTTGCCTAGCCTACACCGACGAAACGGGGTGCCAGAAGTCCAGCGCCAGCACGCAGATCACTCCAAACAGAATCACCAGCAGCGGCCACCAGCGGTCCAGCCACGACTGCTTCTCGCCCGAAACATCCATCCCATCCTCCTCGCCCGCGCACTTCCTGCCCAGGCACTTTCCTGTCCTAGGATGCTATGGCATTTCACGGCAAAGCCGGAACCCCTCGCCTCCGCTTTTCTGAACAAGCCGCCCCGCGGCAATGGACACCGCCACGGAGGCAGGCCTCCGAATCCACACAAATGCCGCTTCCGCGTGTGCAAATCTTATGGAAACGCTGTGGCCAGTGATACCGGATGCAGGAACGTGTTTGCATCTGGCGCAGTCTGTGTTATTTTCTAGTCTAACCTTGCAGATGAACTTAGGCTGAGACGCGAACCAACCAGATTCGCCGTCCCCGCTCCGCTACACCGGCCATGATTGCCTCGCCTGACGGCTTGCAAGCAGGGTCGTAGCCACATCTCTATTGTCTTCATCGCACGTGTTCTCGCAGCAACCCGGATGTTCGTGCGCAGCCACCCAACGCTGGGTCGCTGTGCGAGAGCGGTCCCACCTTCGAAGTACTGATTCACAACTTGAGTTCTCGACGGCCTCGCTTGCTGCTCTGGGCAGGGTAGGGGAGAGCTTTGCTCGCGGCCGTGTCCCTCCACGGAGCAGTCAAGGGGACGTGTCGCTTTTTGCCATGACATCGACGCCACACCGACTATCGGTACCGCTGTTCTTATTCACATCGTAGGAGTCTTGATGAAACGTTCCTTCCTGCAACTCCCTGTCGCTGCCATCCTGCTCTTTGGCGGCCTGTCCGTGGGCCTCCCTGGCGGCAACGCCGCCTATGCCCAGGGCACCAGCACCGGCACGCTCACCGGCACCGTCACCGATGCCACTGGCGCCGTGATCCCCGGTGCGACCATCACTCTGACCGATCCAGCCACGAACAGCAAGCGCACCACCCTTTCCAACAGGTCCGGTCAGTTCGTCATGGTGGATGTTCCTCCCGCGAACTACAACATCTCTGCTTCCAAAACCGGCTTCGCCACCGACGAGATCGCCGGCCAGACCATCAGCGTCGGCTCGCAGACCACCGCCAACTTCAAGATGATGGTCGGTGCCGAGAACACCACCATCGAGGTGCAGGCCTCCGCCGCCGACCTCCAGACCCTGAACGCCACCGTTGGCGTCACGGTCTCTCCGCTTTCCATCGAATCGCTGCCTTCCGTCGCGCGCGATGTCAGCACCTTCGCCAGTCTTCAGCCTGGCGTTACCCCGGGCGGCAGCGACGCCGGTACCGTGACCGATCAGGCTGTGTTCACGCTGGATGGCGGTAACAATTCCAGCGACATGGATGGTTCCATGCAGAATTACACCGGATCTTTTGCCGGCAACCCAACTGGCATGGCCTCGCTCGGCGGCAGCTCCTCCGGCGTCATGCCCACCCCGCAGGACAGTATCGAAGAGTTCCGCGTCGCCACTTCCGGTCAGACTGCCGACTTCAACAACTCCACAGGTCTGCAGGCGCAGATTGTTACCAAGCGCGGCCGTAACACGCCGCATGGCACTGCGTACGAGTACTATCTCGACTCCAACATCGGCGCCAATACCTGGCAGAACCGCATTCCGACAGCAGCTCTCCCGGGCGGACAGGTGAAGCCAAGCTTCCACTACAACCGCTTCGGCGGATCGCTGGGTGGGCCGGTCCTGCCTTCCTTTCTGGGCGGCAAAACCTACCTCTTCGGCAACTATGAAGGCTTTCGCTATCCCGCTTCCGCAACCTACGAGCGGCCGGTGCCTTCTGCCGATCTGAGGAACGGCTTCGTCAGCTTGAATACCACCATCAACGGTGTCAGCACGCTGGTGCGCTATGACCTGAAAGCGTACGACCCGCGCGGCATCGGTATCTCTCCCCTGGTTGCACAGATGTGGAACACGCAGGAACCCGCGGGAAATGATCCCGGTTGCACCGGCATTGTTGGCGCGCGTTGCGATGGAGTAAACACCATCGGCTTCAAGGGCAACGTGGCGCTCCCGCAGAAGAGCGACTTCGGTGTGGTTCGCCTGGATCACGATTTCGGCTCCAAGTGGCACTTCAACACCAGCTTCCGGCAGTATGCCTTCACCAATCTCACCAGCAATCAGGTCGATATCGGCGGCGTCCTGGGCGGCAAGCTCGGTGTACCGACGGCCTTTGCTCCCCGCCCGCAGACCCCCTGGTATCAGGTCGCCGGCCTGACCACTAACATCACGGCAAACCTTACTAATGATTTCCATTACAGCTACCTGCGCAACATTTGGTACTGGAACAGCGCGGAAGCGCCTCCGCAGCTTGCCGGACTGGGCGGTGCGCTGGAGCCGCTCGGCGAGCAGTCTGTCCAGGTCCTTTCACCTTATAACGTAAGCACCCAGCAGATCCGCGAGCGTGTGTGGGATGGTCACGATCACTTCTTGGCGGACGATCTCACTCTGCTCAAGGGCAATCACCTGATCCAGTTCGGCGGTCAGTACCAGCACAACTTCGCCTATCACAACCGTACTGACAACGGCGGCGGTATCAACTACACCACCACCTACCAACTGGGAGACAACGCCGGAAATACGTCGGCCACCTTGACGGGTCTGGCCAACGCCTGCACAAGCAACGCGACCCTCGCGGCCGCCAAAGCGCCTTGCATGCCTGCCACGGGAACTACCAACGTTCGCCTGCTGAGTGCCGTACTAGGCATCGTCACGGATTCGCAGGTGGCATATACCCGTTCCGGCAGCAATCTGGCTCTCAACCCGGCGCATACGCGTGCGTCGGACTCGACCACCATTCCTTACTACAACATGTACATCAGCGATAACTGGCACATGCGGAAAGACCTGACGATGAACGTCGGCCTTGGTTACGCCATCGAGATGCCGCCCACTGAAGCGACCGGCAAGCAGGTCATCATGGTGGACAGCAACGCGAATCCCATCTACACGCTGAACTACTTCAAGGCGCGCGCGGGAGCAGCCACCGCTGGTCAGGTCTACAACCCCCAGATCGGCTTCGCACTGCTTGGCAACGTCAACGGCAAACCCAAGTATCCATACAATCCCTTCTACGGCGGCATCAGCCCTCGTGTTTCCTTCGCTTACAACCCACACTTCGGTCGTGACAACTGGCTGGGCAAGATCACAGGCGACGGTGCCACTGTGCTTCGGGCCGGTTTCGGCCGTCAGTTCGGCCGCCTCAACGGCGTGGCGCAGGTTCTCACGCCGCTGCTTGGCCCTGGGCTCATCCAAGCCGTGCAATGCCGCACCGCCATCTCCAACGGCACCTGCGGCTCCACCACGCCGACCGACTCTACGGCTTTCCGCATCGGTGTCGACGGCACGGTAGCTCCCCTTCCTTCGGCCACTGCAAACCTGCCGCAGCCTAACTACCCTGGCATCAACTCGTCAGCGGCAGCGGCTCCGCAGGTGCTCGACCCAAGTTTCCGTCCCAATGAAACGGACAACTTCAATCTCTCCATTCAGCGGCAGATCAACAACAAGATGCTCGTGGAGGTCGGCTATATTGGCCGCCTCATCTTCCACGAAAACAGCTCCATGCTGCTTAACACGGTTCCATACATGATGAGCCAGGGAGGCCAGACGTTCGCTTCCGCCTATGCGGCAGTAGAACAGGCTTTCGGATGCACCATCAGCGCCGGCATGTGCAGCCAGAACGCGAGCTATGCTACATCGGGCAAAACTACCAACGGAGTCACAACGAAGATCTATCCCACGGTTGCGGCTCAGCCCTTCTTTGAGACCGCCCTGGCCGGTACAGGCTTCTGCGCGGGTTATGCCAACTGCACCACGGCTGTCGTACAGAAGTACCCCAGCTATTTCGGCAACCAGAACGTCTGGACGCTTTGGTCAGCGCTCGATAACGGCGGCTTCAACTTCCCCCACACCATGGGCAATACACCCATCGCAGGTGTTGCCAATGGAGCCCAGGGGCAGTTCACCAGCGGTGTCGCAGCGTCCATCGCGAACGGGTACGGCAACTACAACGGCGGTTTCATTAGTTTCAAGGTGAACAACTACCATGGGCTGACCGCACAGAGTAATCTCACCTACAGCAAGGCTCTGGGGATCAATGCCGAGCCGCAGGCCAGCAGTTCCTACACCGTGAACGACGGCTTTGATCTGCAGAAGAACTACGGCGTGCAGTACTACAACCAGAAGTTCATCACCAACACCTTCATCGTCTACCAGACCCCTTGGTTCAAAGACCAGCGCGGCATCACGGGTCGCCTCCTGGGCGGCTACACCATTGCTCCTATCTTCGCCGCAGGCACCGGTCAGCCCGTCGGCTGCGGTACTTTCGGCAGCCAATCCTTCGGCGGTGACGATGCGAACGGCTTCAGTGATCAGGAATCCTGCATCTTCACCAATCCTCATGTGGCCGGCAACCAGGCGCATCGTGGCATCGGGGGCGGTGCGGATGGCTATGGCATCAACGTGGGCACCACCACTGCGGGCGGCGGCGCCGCAGCTGTCAATCGCTTTCTGAGCCCACAGGCGGTGTTTGACTCTGTGCGGCCTCCGATCCTCGGTCTCGACACTCGCGCCGGTGGTGAAGGCCCGATCAGCGGTCTTCCGTACTGGAACCTGGACGTCAGCGTCCGCAAAAACCTTAAGGTCTTTGAACGCGTGAACCTTGAATTCTCCGGCATCATCACAAACGTCTTCAATCACCTTGACTTCGGCAACGGCAGTCTCAGCCTGGCTACTCCCGCCACCTTTGGCGTGATCACCTCGCAGAACAACGCTGCCCGGCAGATCCAGATGGGCCTCCGCGCCAGCTTCTAACTTGGAGCGGAGCCGGTCGCATCCAACCACATCAGCCGGTCCCGGGAGATATCCTCTCCCGGGGCCGTTTCTTTTGTCCTTCTCCCGAAGAGGGTGGTAAAGCTGCGTCTGCGCTCGTTACTCCAAACAGCAGCCTGCTTCCCGGGAAAGTGGTGGGTCTGGTCCCAACCTAAATCCCTTACCATGAAGATTTTGCGTTAGGGTTCGTGGGTAGGAGGTCTGCGCCTACTTCGCTCTGAACCGGTTCGCCGTCCCAAACTCCTCGCGCAGGCCCGGCGTTCGCAGGTTCTCGCGGATATGCTGCAGCCGCTGCTCCAAGGCCTGAAGCGCCGCCGCCAGGGGCTCGGTGTTGGTTAGTGCCACATCGCGCCACATACTGTGCGGGGACGCACCCAGCCGCGTCATCTCACGCAGCGCCCGCCCGCCTATCGCCCTCACCTCGGCCATTCCGTCCAGATCACGGCCGAACCGTTCCTCCAGCTCCGCCGCCAGTGCCGTGGACACCATCTGCGGCAGGTGGCTTACCCACGCCAGGACCTCGTCGTGCTCTGCCGGCGCAATGTCCCGCGTCAGCGCGCCTATCCAATCGACCATCCCACGCCACGCGTTCTCGAGCGGCCCCGCCGGTGCCAGCGGCGTGAACAGCCACGCTGCCCCGCGAAACAGCTCTCCATCCGCCTGCGCCGCCCCACCCGTCTCCTTGCCGGCCATCGGATGCCCCGGCAGAAATCTCCCCTGCCCCCGGCCATTGAACAGCTCTGCCGCCCGCATACAAATCTGCAGTTTGGTGCTGCCCACATCCGTTACCAGCTGCTGCTCCCCACAAACAGGTGAGAGACGCTCCATCCAGTCCAGGACCGCCATCACCGGAACCGCCAGCACATACACATCCGCCATGCCAGGCGCCAGCAACGCATCCCGGCTTTTGATCGCCTGATCGATCGCGCCCCTCTCCAGCGCTGTGGCCAGCTCCGCGGGTTGCGCGTCCCACCCCAGCACCGTCAGGGCGCCCCCCAGGCCCTTCAGAGCCAGCCCCAGCGAGGCACCGATCAGCCCTGTCCCGATCACCGCAACCCGCGTCACTGCTCCGGCCCCGGCGGAAGCTCCTCCGCACGATGCGCGAACTTCCGGGCATTCGGACCGCGGTAATCACCGGCGACGTGCCCCTGCCCGCGCAGGATGTACTTGTACGTCGTCAACCCTTCCAACCCCACTGGCCCGCGCGCGTGCACCTTGCTTGTCGAAACACCCACTTCCGCACCGAAGCCATAGCGGAAGCCATCAGCAAAGCGCGTAGAACAATTATGAAAAACACCGGCCGCATCCACCTCACGCAGGAAGCGCTCCGCCGTAGCGGTGTCCTCCGCAAGAATGCTTTCCGTGTGCATGGAACCATGCGCGTGAATGTGGCGAATGGCAGCGTCGAGGGAATCCACTACACCCATTGACAGCTGAAGATCGCCATACTCCACATGCCAGTCCTGCACAGCAGCTGCAGATGGGAGGACCGCACGTACAATGTCATCGCCGTAGAGCCGAACGCCACGGGCGTGCAGGTCCTCCGCCAGCCGTGGAAGAAGCTTCGCAGCGATCGCACGATGCACAAGCACTGTCTCCACCGCATTGCAGGCCGCAGGATAGTCGGTCTTCGCATCGGCGATCACGCGTACGGAGAGCTCCGGATCCGCGCTGCGATCCACATAGATGTGGCAAACACCCTCAGCATGTCCAAGCACAGGAATCCGCGTATGGCCCTGAACGTACTCCACGAGCTTCCGGCTTCCGCGTGGGATCACGAGATCGATGAGATGGTGCAGGGCCAGCAAATCCTTCACCGCCTCTCTTCCCACCACCGGCGTCACTGCATCTTCCGGCAAACCGCTTGCAACTAGCGCGTTGCGCAGAACGCCCACCAGCACCTTGGCCGTACTCTCCACCTCATGTCCGGCCTTCAGGATGATCGCATTCCCGCTTTTGATCGCAAGCGAGGCGATCTGCGTCACCGCATCCGGACGCGCTTCGAAAATCGCTAACAGAACACCCAGAGGTACGCTGACCTTTTGCAAGTGCAGCCCTTGGCTTCCTGAAAAATGCGAATGCGGGTCCACATTCGCATTATCCAACTCCGTTGCGACAAGAACACGATCAAGGGGATTGGGCAGGGCGGCGACCGACCGGATGCCCTCGACCATCTCGTCGATCTTCTGTTCCGTCAGCTGCAAACGGGAAAGCGTTGCGGGGCTCAGCGCATCCTTGACCGCAGTCTGCATATCGACTGCATTCGCCGCAATCAATTCAACGCGTGCTACCGCGACCGCATCGGCCATTGCCAGTAGCGCCTCGTTGCGCTCTCGATGGCCGAGCGAGGCCAGAACTCGCGAGGCACTCCTCGCGGCCCTCGCCGCGAGGAGCGTTGCGCTTTCCGTCGTTTCAGGCAGCACCGGACTCCACAAGCCGGCAAGCAGGCGCGGCTGCAAAGCGTGTTCCCATATCCTCGCCATCGAGAATGCGTTCCAGCACCTGCGAAGTTCTTCCATTCGCAATCACGGCCTGTTTGCCGGCTTCCAGCACGATGCGCACGCTTTCCAGCTTCGAGAGCATACCGCCGCGCCCACGTCCATTGCCGCCACACGCGAGCGCCAGAATCCCGGAGTCCACCCACGGCACCTCGCGCATGAGCCTCGCCTCAGGAGCATGCGGATCGCGGTCGTACAGGCCGTCCACGTCGGACAACAGAACAAGAAGATCGGCATCGATGTGCTTCATCAGCAATGCAGAAAGCTTGTCATTGTCCCCGAACAGGCGCTCTCGCGGCACTGACTCCGCCGGCCGGTCCAGCTCCATCGTTGAGACCGTGTCGTTCTCATTCACGATCGGGATCACCCCAAGCCGCAGCAATGAATCGAGAGTAGCGCGAAGGTTCGCATGCCGCACCGGCTCGCGAAAATCATCCTCAGTCAGCAGCACTTGCGCTATGCGGCAGCCGAGTCGATCGAAAGCATCGTCATACAGCGCCATCAACCGTGATTGCCCAACGGCTGCACAGGCCTGCACCTCCGCGACCGCGGAAGGCCGCTCCTGCAATCCAAGCCTTTCCACGCCGAGACCCACTGCGCCGGAACTGACCAGCAAAACTTCCACGCCCCGGGCGCGCAGCGCGGCGACGCTCTCCACAAGCCCGCAGAGCAGCCCCAGCGCGAGCCTGCCGTCCTCGCGCATGATTACGTTCGTGCCCAGCTTCACCACGATGCGGCGAAGCGCGGGCCGCTGTTCGGAAAGGAGAAGGCTCATTCGCATCTAAGCTTCCGCATTGTCATGCGCCGACCGGGATGCGTGCCGGTGCCGCCACGATGCGGTCCACCACTGGTGCGAGTTGCCGCAGTTTTGCAATGAGCGACGAGAGCTGGTCAGGATACAAGGATTGTGCGCCATCGCTCATCGCTTTGTCCGGATTCGGGTGCATCTCCATCAGCAGGCCATCTGCGCCCGCCGCCACGGAAGCGAGCGCCATCGGCGGCACCAGGTCGCGAATGCCCACGCCGTGAGAGGGATCGCCGAGCACGGGAAGATGCGTCAGCTTCTTGAGCACCGGGATCGCGGAGATGTCCATGGTGTTCCGCGTCGAGGTCTCATACGTCCGAATGCCGCGCTCGCAAAGCATCAGGTCGTAGTTGCCTCCGGAAAGAATGTACTCCGCACTGAGCAGCACTTCTTCAATCGTGGCGGAGATGCCGCGCTTCAGCAGCACCGGCTTGCGCACATGTCCGAGCTCGCGCAGCAGGTTGAAGTTTTGCATGTTGCGCGCGCCCACCTGGAAGCAATCGATGTAGGGCAGCATGGGCTCGATCTGCGAGATCTCCATCACCTCGGTGATCACCAGCAGGCCCTGCTCCTCCGCCGCCTCCTGCAGGATCTTCAGGCCCTCCACGCCCATGCCCTGGAAGCTGTACGGCGAAGACCGCGGCTTGAAGGCGCCGCCGCGCAGAAACTGCGCTCCCGCCTCCGCCACCTGCTTCGCGCTCAGCCGGATCTGATCGCGGCTTTCCACCGAGCATGGTCCCGCCATCACGACGATCTCGTCGCCGCCTACCACCACGCCGTTGGGAAAGCGTACATGCGTGCCTTCCGGCCGGAAACCGCGGCCGGCGAGCTTGTATGGCGAGCTGATGCGGTAGGCCTGCTGTACGCCGCTGAGCACCTGGAACTCGGTGATCTCGAAGTGCGAGGGCGTGCCTACGCCGGCAAGGATCGTCTGCGTCTCGCCCGTGGTCCGGTGCACGTTGAAGCCGAGGTCAACCATCCGCTCGATGACGTTTTGTATCTGCTCGTCGGTGGCGCGGTCCTGCATGGCTACGATCATCACGTTGTCCTTCCAATCTCATCTTTCGTTCGGGTCTGGTGACGTTTCCCGCTGCAACGGCTGCGCCTGTTGGTTGTCACTTCGCAGCGCAGCGGAGGACTCTGCATCTCGTTGACGGCTCGTTGGCTCCTGTTTCGCCGGCGGACGCCATCGCTCGCCGGCGCTCGCCCCCGGCCTCTGCAGCGAACGCATCACGTCCATGATGCGTTCATAGATGTCCTGCACCTGCACGCCCTTGAGCGGGCCGGGATTCGCGGCGCGCACATGGTCATACACCTGCTGCTCGCGCCGCGGCTCGTAAATGGGAGCGGCCTTGCCCTGCTTGATTTCGCCGATCGCAATGGCGCACGCGGCGCGCTCGCACAGCAGCTTCACAATCTGCTCATCGAGTGCGTCGATGCGCAGCCGCCAGTCGGAAATCTCCGAAGTGTCCATGGCCGTGTCTCTCCAGCGGACTCCCTCGCAGGCAGTCCGTGCGGGGTGTTGGCGCACAACGTGCTCGCGCCGCAACCCACCTTCATGATACGTTTTCGACCCTCTGCGATCTGCAACAAACCTCATCGGGTCACCTCCTCGGGGACGGCCATGCCTGGTTCGCCGGCCCTGGCGATCTCGGTTCCCCGAGCTTCGCTGCGTGCGCCCGCGCCGCGCAATTGCCGCACGAACTCACCAACAGCTTGTGGAGCCTCCGCCGCGGGTGTCTTCTCGATGAGCGCCACGAGCGCACTTCCCACCACGGCAGCGTCCGCGAAGCTGGCCACAGCTTTGACATGCTCCGGAGTCGACACACCGAACCCAAGCGCGATCGGCAGGTCGGTAAACTTGCGCAGGCGCTCGACAAGCCGTGCCGCATCCTCGGCCAACTCCGTCTGCGTACCCGTGATGCCCACCCGCGAGATGGCATACACAAACCCGCGCGAGTTCTCCGCAATCGCCTTCAGCCGCTCATCCGGCGACGTGGGCGCCGCCAGGAACACCGGAGCAAGGTCGTGTTCGCGCATCGCTGCAAGGTACTCCCCGGCCTCTTCCACGATCATGTCGGTCAGCAGGCACCCATCCGCCCCGGCATCTTTAGCAGCCTGCGCAAACTCCAGGAGCCCCATGCGCACCACGGGATTGAGATAGCTGAACAGGAGGATGCCCGCTTGCGGTCTCGCTTGGCGAATCTGCCTGCAGACCTCCAACACATCACTCAGCCGCGTTCCCCTTGCCACCGCCCGCTCGCTGGCCCGCTGGATCACCGGCCCATCCGCCAGCGGATCGCTGAAGGGCACGCCCAGCTCGATCACGCTGGCGCCCGCGTCAATCGCCGCGATGGCCATCTCGCGCGTCGTGGCCAGATCGGGGTCGCCCGCCGTCAGGTAGATCACCAGCCCGGGCTTGTTGAGAAACGCGATCGGCATGGCTTTAGTTCTTTCCTTTTGCAGAGATACCCACTGGCCCGCCCGCAACCGATCCCTGCTCGATCAGGAACGCACTCCAGAGCTGTGCGCCCAGCGCGTCG
This sequence comes from uncultured Acidobacteriaceae bacterium, assembly GCA_964246235.1. Taxonomy (GTDB): domain Bacteria; phylum Acidobacteriota; class Terriglobia; order Terriglobales; family Acidobacteriaceae; genus Granulicella. Next base: position 137,234 of record CAXTPR010000008.1, on the reverse strand, counting down.
ATACGCGCGTTGATGTTCTCCGGTCCCAGTCCTTCGATCAGCAGTTGGCGCGAGTCCGGAAACACAAAATACAGCACCGGCGGGTCGAGGCTCACATCGGCAAACCGCATGCAGTGCCCGCCGGCATCGTGAGCATCGCAGCGCAGGTGCCCGAACAGCGCATGCAGCGCCATGGAGCCCTCCCCCAGGTGGGTGCGCGGCCCCAGGTCGCCCACGATGGCGAAGTGAACCTGCCCATCCTTCACCACCGCTGCCAGGTCGCCCAGCGCCACGCCGGTAGCCTGCCGGAAGTTGCCCAGCGGCATCACGATGTAGGGCACAAACTCCGAATCCAGGCTCGTGCCTGTGGTGGGATAGCGCAGCGCCGTTTCCGGCTGATTGGGCCGCTCCGCCAGCTTTGACAACGTCGAGCCATCCGCGTCAATGGCCATCTTCGCGTCAAAGAACACCGGCCCGCGCGCCAGCGGCGTTCCATCGCTTGCGAGGCTGTCCGGAAACTTCAGCAGCACCGTGTTGCGTGCCGGATCGCTCGCGCATCCGCCGCGTTGCGTGCTTCTATCGCAGGCAGCGTAGAGCTGTGTCATCTCCGGAGCGACAGACTCCGTCCCGGAAAAGTCGATGACGCGCAATACCTTCAGGTCGCTCGCAGGAGCCCTGTACTGCACCTGCTGGGCGCGCACGGTCGAAACGCCCATCCCGAGAACGCACCACGCACAAAACCCCAGCGCTGCTCTCATGCGCTCACCGCCGCCCCGCCGCCCAGGTCCATCTCCCGCGTCAGGATGCCCATGTCCTTGTCGCCGCGCCCGCTCACATTCACCATCAGGATTCGGTCCTTGCCCATCTTCGGCGCCAGCTTCATCGCCTCAGCCACGGCATGCGCGCTCTCCAGCGCCGGGATGATGCCTTCCGTGCGGCTCAGCATCTTCGTGGCCTCCAGTGCTTCCGCATCTGTGGCGCTGGTATACCGCGCGCGGCCGGAGTCATGCAGCATGGCGTGCTCCGGTCCCACGCTGGCATAATCCAGTCCCGCGCTCACCGAATGCGTGCTCGCCACCTGCCCCGCGTCGTTCTGCAGCACGTAGCTGTAGGTCCCCTGCAGCACGCCCGGCAGCCCGCCACCGACCTTCTGGAACCGCGCCGCGTGCTCGCCCAGCGCGGTGCCGCGGCCGCCGGCTTCCACGCCGATCAGCTCCACGTTCCGCTCGGAAAGGTACTCATAGAACGCGCCGATGGCGTTCGACCCGCCGCCCACGCAGGCCACGATCGCGTCGGGCAGGCGCCCTTCGTGCTCCAGAATCTGCCGCTTGCTCTCCTTCGAGATCACACGGTGGAAGTCGCGCACCATGGTCGGGTACGGGTGCGAGCCCAGCGCCGAGCCCAGGATGTAGAACGTCGACCGCACGTTGGTCACCCAGTCGCGCATGGCCTCGTTGATCGCGTCCTTGAGCGTCGCCGAACCCGAGTGCACGCCGCGCACCTCGGCTCCCAGCAGCCGCATGCGGAAGACGTTCAGCTCCTGCCGGCGCATGTCTTCCTCGCCCATGTAGACCACGCACTCCAGGCCGAACAGCGCGCACACCGTCGCCGTCGCCACGCCGTGCTGGCCCGCGCCGGTCTCGGCGATGATGCGCTGCTTGCCCATGCGCCGGGCCAGCAAAGCCTGGCCGAGCGCGTTGTTGATCTTGTGCGCGCCGGTATGCAGCAGGTCTTCGCGCTTCAGGTAGATCTTCGCGCCGCCCAGCATCTCGGTCATGCGCTTGGCAAAGTACAGCGGGGTGGGCCGGCCCACGTAGTCCTTCAGCAACGCCGCCAGCTCCGACTGGAAGGCTTGGTCCCCCTGCGCCTCCGCATAGGCCTGGTCGAGCTCCAGCAGCGCCGCCATCAGCGTCTCCGGCACATAGCGTCCGCCGTACACACCGAACCTTCCCGGCACGGACGCGCCGGCGAGAGGCGCGGGGCTGATCAGCGGTGCGCCAGACAGGGGCGCGGTGGAGGTGAGGCTCATGCTGCTCCTTCTCGGGTTCATACAGACCCCTTGCGTTCGTGCAGACGACAAAAGCCGCGACTCAGAGGGTCGCGGCTCGGGAGATTTGAAACTCTGCTGGTTCGTCAGCGAGGGTCAGACCGCCGTAGCCGCTACTGCGCGCCAGTAGCGGTACGGAAACGAGAACGAACTGAATGGCTTCACGACGCGCATCGGTTGAGTGTATGCCGACTTACGTTACTTCGCAAGCTTGTTACCGCAAAAAAACTTTCTTTCTGGCATCTGCTCGCGAAAAGCGGCGCATCCATTCAACCTGTCTACCGTAGTTTCAATCCGGTGACGAGGAAAACAATGATGACACTTCGCCTTTTGAAGAAAACCGCCGTATCGGCTCTGCTTGTAAGCACCTTGGGTGTGCCTGCTCTACTCGCAGCGCAGTCCGTGCATCAGCGCGCCAAGTACGCGCAGCACCGCAGCGACGCGCGTCACCACACCAAAGCGAAGGTTGTAGGCGGTTCCGCCGCAGGCGGCGCGGCTGTAGGCGGCCTGCTTGGAGGCGGCAAGGGCGCTGCGATTGGTGCGGGCGCCGGTGCCGGTGGCGGCCTGGTGGCCAACCACGAGCGCGAAAAGAAGGACGTACGCAAACGCGAACAGGACGGTCGCTACCCGCAATAGTCCTGAGAGCCTTCAGAGACGGTGCTCCTGTGCACCGTCTTTGCTCACTCCTCGGGTTGCGCGGAGGAAGGCCCGCAGCGCCTCAGGCGACTTCCTTCCTGCGTCCGCTTCCACCCCGCTGGCCACATCCACGCCGTCGGGCTGCAAACTTGTGATCGCCCGCGCCACATTCGCAGCGTTCAGGCCGCCCGCTACAAGCAGCTTCGGCACCGTGCTGGCTTGCGTTCGGCTTTCGGACCATTCACGTGCGGCGCGAACGCCCTGTGCGGCTGACTCCCACGAGAACGCCATGCCCAGTCCGCCCGAAACCCCGTCCTTCGCCGCATCCAGCAACACTGCGAACAGTCCCGGATCGCACAATGCGGCGGCGAGCTCCACCATAGCCGCTTCCACCGAAACATCCACCGGCACCTTCACCACCTGGATCAGTTTCACCCGCGCCTCGAACGCCTCGTTCAACGCACGCACCCTTTCAGGCCGGTACACCGTGTGCAGCTGAACCCCGGTCAGCCTCCCTATCTTCACGGCGTCTACGATCTCCGCCGCATCCAGCGTGTCGAACACCCCGATCGTCTCCACCGATTCTGGAAGTGCGAGGGTGATCGCGCGCGCCTGCTCCGCCGTCACCCGCCGCCGGCTCGCCGCGAAGACGAACCCGACGGCATCCGCGCCCAGTTCCGCGGCGAGCTGGGCGTCGGGGAGGTTGGTGTTGGCGCAGATCTTCGTCCACAGCGGCATGGCGTTTCACTCCGCCAGCAGCGCGCGCAGTGCCTCGCCCGGGTGCGCCTGCCGCATGACCGACTCGCCGATCAGGAACGCGCCGTATCCAGCCGCCTGCATGCGCGCGAGATCGCCCCCCGTGTGCAGGCCGCTCTCCGCCACGCGCACAGTCCCAGCTGGCAAAAGGGTCTGCATCGCGATCCCAAGCTCCGCCGCGCGCTCCAGCGACACCTCGAACGTGCGCAGGTCGCGGCTGTTCACGCCGATGCACTCGCACTGGAGCGGCAACGCGCGCTCCAGCTCCTCGCGGTCATGCACTTCGCAGAGCACGTCCAGCTCGCACCGGCGCGCTTCGGCTCGCAAGCTGCGCAGCTCGGCATCCGTCAACGCCGCCACAATCAGCAGGATCGCGTCCGCGCAGTTCGCGCGGGCTTCCAGCACCTGAAAGCTGTCCACGGTGAAGTCTTTGCGCAGGCAGGGAATCGAAACAGCTCGCGATGCACGCCGCAGGTTCTCGAGCGATCCTTGGAAGAACCGCTCCTCAGTCAGCACGCTCAACGCCGCCGCCCCCGCTGCTTCCAGTTGCGGCGCGAGCTCGCTCACATCGAATCGCTCGCGGATCAGCCCCTTGGAAGGCGACGCCTTCTTCAACTCCGCAATGACGGCTCGCTTTCCCTGAGCGGCCCGGACCTGCAGGGCACGGGCAAACCCGCGCGGCGTGTGCTCCGCCGCCGTCCTCTCCAAAGCCTGTAAGTCCGCCGTGCTCCGCCGCTCGGCCACCACGCCGCGCACGTGGTCGAGGATCTCCGGCAGGTACATCGCGCGCTCGGGGGCAGCGACAGTCACACAGCTATGCTACGGCACCCCGCAGTCAACTTCACTCGGCAGCCTGCGCGGCGAGCACTGCATCGGCTATCGCCACGGCTTCACGGGTGAGCGCCACATCGTGCACCCGCACAAGGTGAGCTCCACGGAGCACGGCCGCCACATTCGCCGCCACAGTCGCCGTCCGCCGAGCCTCGGCCGCAGGTGCCTCCTCCAGATGGAGTCCGGCAACAGCTTCGCCCAGAAAACCCTTGCGCGAAAGCCCCGCCAGCAGCGGACGCCCCCGCTCCGCCAGTGACGCCAGGCCCGCCAGCAGATCGAAGTTTTCGCGTCCACGCTTGCCGAACCCAAACCCCGGGTCCAGAACGATCGCGTCCTCCGCGATGCCTGCCTCGCGCGCCTTCACCATCTGACGTTGCAGTCCCTCGCGCACCAGACCGGGAGCCTGTCCGCGTGCCAGCGCCGGCAGCGCCGCCCACTCACCCGGCTTTCCCCGTGTGTGCATCAGCACCAGGCCGCACCCGGTCTGGGCCACGGCTGCGGCCATGTCCGCATCCCACAGCAGCCCCGACACATCGTTGATGATCTCCGCGCCCCGCTCGGCGGCGGCCCGCGCGGTCTCGGCGTGGTAGGTATCCACCGAAACGATCGCATCCGGCCGGGCCCGCACCACGGCTTCGATGACAGGGAGCAGCCGCTGCTGCTCTTCCTCCGCGCTGAGCGGCTGGGCACTGGGCCGGGTCGATTCCGCTCCCAGATCCACGATGTCCGCACCGTCTTTCAGTGCCCGAAAAGCTGCCGCGACCCCGGCCACATGCAGCGCCTCCAGCGTAGCCTTGGACCGCATCGCCCCGTCCCCGGAAAAGCTGTCCGGCGTAAGATTCACGACGGCCATCAGCAGCGTCCGCTGGCCCAGCTCCAGCGTTCGCGAGCGAAGCTTCCACAAGAAGTGCGTGCGCCCGGCCACGCCTTGAGCTTAGCGGCAGTTCCGTGCTTTGGCACATCTTTCCGCAGCCGCGGTCAGGTCGTATGAAGTGATAGAGAGAAAAAAGGTTGACCTTCCCGGCGCTACGCTCAAGACTTCACAAACGCCGCAAAAGGAACTCTTCCCACGCTGAACAGGCGGTGCTGGGTCGCCCCAGCCGGAGGGCTCAGGAAGGACCACACAGGCGGAAGTGGTGGGCTTCACACCGTACGCCGCTGCCTCGAAGGGGTATCTGACGGTAAATGCGCCTTGCCGGGCCGCTCTACCTGAACGAGTCAGCAGCCCGTCCGACCCTGGTACCTGGAAACGCTCGAACCCTGACGCGGCTTGCGCGTGGGATCAACGAGTTGGTGCCGAAGAAAGGACTCGAACCTTCACACCCTTGCGAGTACATGGACCTGAACCATGCGCGTCTGCCAATTCCGCCACTTCGGCTCACAGAACCTTGCGCGAGCGCGCGGTCTCCAGTGAAACTCTAGTGTCCCGCACCGCGTCTGTCCTGTCAACGAGACCACCAGTGCGCTACGCTTCCGGAAACTTCACCGGATTCTCGACCTGCATCGAATGAGAGTTGCAGAAAGCAGTCACCGAAGCTATCCCAAAGGAGCAGCTCAGTTGCCGCAAGATTCCGGTTCCGAAACTGCGGGCGCCGCCCAGCACATTCCTGAAGAGCTTGCCCTGGAGATCCGCCACCTCGCGCATGAACTCTCCAATGCGCTGGAGGTCATCGTGCAGACCAGCTACCTGCTTGCCATGGCGGAGCTCAAGCCGCCCGCCGATGAGTGGCTCCGCATGCTCGACTCCGGTGTTCAAAAGGCACTGAACACGAACGCCGAGCTGCGCAGCTACATCAAGAACAACACGCTCAAGTAGACTCCTCCGGTTACTGCGTGTCTGCGATAGCCGCCACGATTCTGTCCATCGCTTCACGGTCCGCGGACGTTCCGGGCAGGTGGTTGTCCACCAGCACGCTGAAGATCATCGTTCTTCCACTGGCGCACTCCACATACCCAGCCAGCGCGCGTGACTCGCCTAGCGTGCCCGTCTTCGCAAACACATGGCCTTTTAGCCTGGCCACATCCGCGTCCACCCCTTTCGCCTCCTTGAACCGGTTGGCCAGCGTGCCGTCCACGCCGCCGATGGGAAGCCCCGCCTTCCATTGCGGGAACCACGGCTGCTTTGCGGCGTAGGCGAGCAGCGCGGCCTCGGCGCGGGATGTTACCACGTCTTTCATGCTCAGCCCTGAGCCGTCGTACAGAACGAAATCATCTGAAGCGATGCCTGCATAGAGCAGAAAGCTATGCACCAGCTGCGCACCGCTGAAGATCGCCCTGCCGCAGCCGCGTTCCGCTTCGATGTTGCGCAGCATGATCTCTGCGTGGAGGTTATCGCTGGTCTTCAGAGTGAGAATGACATCCTCCAAGAGCGGTGGTGACACATGCTCCGCCAGCACCTGCCGAAGCGGCGCCGCAGGGCCTGCGGCCACCTGCGCCTGGCACTCCATACGCTCCTGAGGCTGGAAGAACGTCTCGGGATGGAAAGCAAAGTTCACCGGATCTTGCGACCTCTTCAGGGAGTCTGCAAAATGTGCCGGTCCGGAATGCCGTGCGCTGGCGCTGCCAGGGACGATCACTCCATTGCTTCGGAGTGCCTCACGCAGGGCGATCGCTCCATACACTGCGGGATCGTCCATCGCGATCTCCTCGTGATCCGGTCCATACTTCGCGGCTACATTCCCGTCGATGCTTAAATCATGCGAGTTCGGCGCGCGTTCTATCTCGACCGTGTTCCGGCCCCAGTCGATGGTGTAGACCGCGAACGGCCCACGCCCGTTCAACGGCTTCTGGTTGGCGGTGTAATACGGCACCGCGGGGAACATCGCTATGGAGGCGCGCTCTCCCTCCTTGGGCGAAGCCGTCACCGTCACGTCCACTTCATTGTCGTGGAACGCCAGCGCACTCACGGGCGCGCCGTATCCCCACAGAATGTCCTCCTCGGCCCAGCCCTCCGGGTAGGGTTCGCCGAAGAAATGGGTGTCGTCCCCGATGACCGGCCCTTCGACTTTGCGCAGGCCCTTCGCGGCGGCATCATGGGCAAGCGTCCGCACCACCCGTAGCGGATCGGGATCGCGCTGCGGCGGATACGTGTAAGGCAAGAGATACGGAGACGCAAAGTTTGCATCTCCGCCGCCCACCAGCAGCAAGTTTCCATGCAGCACACCATCGTTCAGGTGGCCTTCGGCAACCACCTGCGTGGTGAAGCGCCGGTCGGGCCCGAGCATCGCCATCGCCGCTGCGGTCGTAAACAGCTTCGCCGTCGAGGCCGGCCGGAAGAGCTTGCCTTCGTCCAGCCCATACAGTGGTGTTCCGTCCATGCTCGTCACCGCGATACCCCAGTGCGCCCGGCTCACCGCCGGGTCTGCCAGCAGCGCGGCGATGCGGTTGCCGAGGGGGGTGCCCTCCCCCGTGGGGTAGGCGGCCGGCACTGCACCTGCCGCTGACGAGGCAGGTGCAGGTTGCTGTGCTGAAACCGATTGCGCGGCAATCCATCGCCCTGCTCCTCCCAGGAGCAGGAGCAGGGCAACGCCACGGGCGGAGCGCAAGGGAAACATGCGCGCAGTGTACCGAACGCAGCGTCTTCCCACCGTTCTAATCCCGCTTTCATCCCGTCACGATCGGGGTCATGGTCCGACCGTAACCCCTCGCTACTGCCTCCGTGCGGGCTCCGGCACCAAACGAGCCATGGTTCCACGCGCTCTTCACTGCCATGCTGATGCAGTCGTCACCTTCCCCCGCCTGGAGCCTTCCCCCGCCATGTTCCACACCGCGATTGCCGCCGCTTTCGTCCTTTTCGTCGTCAGTCCTCTCATTGCCGTGCTCCGCCCTGGAGCCCACCACGCCGAAGACCAGCGTTTCGTCCTGTAACCACTCGCAGGACAGCACCCGTGTCGCGCAGCCTCCATCTGGCTGTCGCGGCACGGGTGTACCTTTTGCCTTCCAGGCCCCACTCCTGGCGTTACAATGGTGCCGATGCGATGCGCCTTCCTCAAGCGCTTTCGTCGTGGCCGCCACGACCGTGGCCGCTCCTGCTAGCGGCCCTTTCCTCGCATCTCTTCTTTCCCCCAAATAGTTGTCCACCGCGCGCCCCAGCGGCGTCTCACTTCCTTGCGAGACGCTGCATTCCCCGCGCCATCACTCGAAAGCTCGCAACGTCGGTCCGCTTGCCGGCTCTTCGCGAAGCTTCTTCCTGAGGAGAAAGCTCTATGTCCGATCTCACGCCCGACACCCGCAAGACATCCTCCGTTCACCCCGACTCCTTCAAGTCCGCGGCAATCCTCGCAGGAGCGGATTCCGCCCGCACCGTGCACTACTTCCGCCTCGGCGCACTCGAAGAGGCTGACGGAACCGTCAAGCTCACGCGCCTCCCCTACTCGCTGCGCATCCTGCTCGAAAATCTGCTTCGCCGGGAGGATGGCGTGACCGTTACGCCCGAAGACATCCGCTTCCTGGCCGCCTGGGATCCCAGGGCCGAGCCTTCCCGCGAGATCGCCTACATGCCCGCCCGTGTGCTCATGCAGGATTTCACCGGCGTCCCCGCCATCGTGGACCTCGCCGCCATGCGCGACGCCATGAAGGCTCTGGGCGGCTCCGCCAGCGACATCGCCAAGATCAACCCGCTGGTTCCCGCCGAGCTGGTCATCGACCACTCCGTGCAGGTTGACGAGTACGGCACCGCCAGCGCCTATGACCTCAATGCCGCGCTCGAGTTCCAGCGCAACCGCGAGCGCTACGCTTTCCTCAAGTGGGGTCAGACCGCCTTCCGCAACTTCAGCGCCGTGCCTCCCGGTATGGGCATCTGCCACCAGGTCAATCTCGAATACCTGGCCCGCGTCACCTTCACGACCTCGCCCGCAGCCGACGGCAGCATCACCGCCTACCCCGACACTCTGGTCGGCACCGATTCACACACCACCATGGTCAACGGCCTCGGCGTGCTCGGCTGGGGCGTGGGCGGCATTGAGGCCGAGGCCGCCATGCTCGGCCAGCCCGTCAGCATGCTCGTCCCCCAGGTGGTCGGCTTCAAGCTCACCGGCTCGCTGCGGGAAGGCACCACCGCCACCGACCTCGTTCTCACCGTGACCGAGATGCTGCGCAAGCTCGGCGTGGTCGGCAAGTTCGTCGAGTTCTACGGTCCCGGCATCTCGGAGCTTCCGCTCGCCGACCGCGCCACCATCGCCAACATGGCCCCCGAGTACGGCGCCACCTGCGGCATCTTCCCCGTCGACAAGGAAACCCTCGCCTACCTGCGCCTCACCGGCCGCAGCGAAGAGCAGATTGCGCTCTGTGAAACGTACTACCGCGCCCAGGGCCTCTTCCACACGTCTGACACCCCGGAAGCCGAATACTCCGCCCTGCTGGAGCTCGACCTCGGCACCGTGCAGCCTTCGGTCGCCGGTCCCAAGCGTCCGCAGGACCGCGTGCTGCTGAAGGAAACCCCCGCCAGCTTCGCGAAGGTGCTTCCGACCCTGATCGCTGCGGGAGCCAACCGCACCGCCGAGCGCCAGATGGTCCGCTGGGAAGGCGAGGGCGGCCATGCGTCGGAATCCGGCGATGTGACCAGCGGCCCCGGCCAGGCGTTTCCCGCGGTGCCCGACCAGGTCGTCGTGCTGCCCACCATCCAGCTTTCCACCGAGGAGATCCTGGCCGAGAAAGACAAGCGTGACGTCGCCACCGGCAAAGAGGGAAGGAGCGGCACCGAGGCTCCCGGCTCCGGGTCCATGGGCCTCAACGCCGCCCACCTCATCACGCCCGTCGTCGCCCCCGCGCAGGCGCAACACGCCATCCAGCAGCCCGGCACCGCACCCTATGGCGGTCCGGTCGCCGCCATCGCCGAGCCTGTCCACACAGTACAAGCCCGCTTCGGCGTCGACCCCGACCGCTATCTGCGCGACGGCTCCATCGTCATCGCCGCCATCACCAGCTGCACCAACACCTCCAACCCCTATGTCATGATGGCTGCCGGGCTGCTCGCCAAGAAGGCCGTCGAAGCCGGGCTGCAGACGCCGCCGTGGGTCAAGACCTCGCTCGCGCCCGGGTCGCGCGTGGTCACCGACTACTACATGCGCAGCGGCCTGCTCCCCTACCTCGACGCGCTGCGCTTTCAGGTCGTCGGCTACGGCTGCACCACCTGCATCGGCAACTCCGGCCCGCTGCCTACCGACGTCTCCAAATCCATTGAAGACCACGGCCTGGTGGCCGTCTCCGTGCTCAGCGGCAATCGCAACTTTGAAGGCCGCATCAGCCCGGAGGTTCGCGCCAATTACCTCATGAGCCCGCCGTTGGTGGTCGCCTACGCGCTCGCAGGCCATATCGAGCACAATTTCGACACCGAGCCGCTGGGGTACTCAAAGGGCCGCGGTAAAGACAGCCAGCCCATCTTCCTGCGCGACATCTGGCCCACCCAGGCCGAGGTCTCCGACACCGTCCACCGCTGCATCGACTCGACCATGTTCCGCCAGCAGTACGCCACCGTGTCCGACGGCGACGCCAACTGGCAGCACCTCCGGTTCCCCTCCGGCGAAACCTACGGCTGGGAGCCGGACTCCACCTACATCCGCCAGGCGCCCTACTTCGAGGGCATGACCGCCACGCCCGCGCCGGTGGAAGACATTGCCAACGCCCGCTGCCTGGCCTGGCTGGGCGACTCCGTCACCACCGACCACATCTCGCCCGCCGGCTCCATCAAGCTCAATGGCCCCGCCGGCCGCTACCTCACCGAGCATGGCGTCAAGCCGTTTGAGTTCAACAGCTATGGCTCACGCCGCGGCAACCATGAGGTCATGGTGCGCGGCACCTTCGCCAACGTCCGCCTCCGCAACAAACTCGCTCCCGGCACCGAAGGCGGCGTCACCCGCTTCCTCCCTCCAAACGGGGGACAGGCAGAACCGATGAGCATCTACGACGCCTCCGTGCGCTATGCGGAAGGCGGCGTTCCCTTGTGCATCCTGGCGGGCAAGGAGTACGGCTCCGGCAGCTCGCGCGACTGGGCCGCCAAGGGTCCCAAGCTGCTCGGCATCCGCTTCGTCATAGCGGAAAGCTACGAGCGCATTCACCGCTCCAATCTGGTCGGCATGGGCATCCTGCCTCTGCAGTTCCAGCCCGGCGAAGGCGCGGAAAGCTACGCCCTCACCGGCGAAGAGCTCTTCACCCTGGGCGAGCCGGGCGAGTTGCGCGCCATGCTCGACAGCGGCTTCGCCGCCGGCAAGAACCTCACCGTCACGGCCACCACCCCGGACGGCCAAACGGTCCACTTCCCCGTAACCCTCCGCATCGACACTCCCCAGGAAATCCTCTACTACCAGCACGGAGGCATCCTGCAATACGTCCTCCGCCAGCTGGCCGGGAAGGCATAGACTGTGTGCGGAGTGCACTGTGGCAGTCGGAGACGTTCGTAAGGCAGCAAACGGACAATGCTCTGTCTACGCCCAAATAGGAGTATGGGCCGAGAAGCACGGAGATTGGATCCAGGTCCATATCTCCGGGCCTTCTCGGACCTGGGTCACGGACAACCCAGCATCTGTCCGCTTCCATGCGACGCTTTTCCGCGATCTGAAGAAGACTCTGATTGGCGAGGGATGCTGGCCGTTTGCAGAGGAGTCTGCTGATGCCGCACCGCACCCGCAGTACGGAAGACTGCAGCCTGTACCCATTCGCGGAGGGGAAACGGCCTCCGAAATCATCATCGCCGAGCGTGGCTGACCACTTTGAACCCACGCGACCTCTAATCCTGAACTTGTGGTCCCTGGCGGAGTTCCCACTTCAGCAAAGCCGGCGAGTTTCGCGGCCCGTCCTTCGGATAGAATGCGGCGACCGGTAAACGCTCCTGCGGGCGGCGGCTTCGAGGACTCTTATGCGCGTACGCTTCGTCGTCCCTCTCTTTGCATTTCTAGCTTCGCTCCCCCTGGGCGCTCAATCGGCCGGGGCGCCTCGCACAGAGACGGCATATCAGCCCAAGCCGTATGTGCAGCTGCACCATCCGGAGTGGGCGAAAAGCGCGGCGATCTACCAGATGAACCTGCGGCAGTTCACGCAGGAAGGCACCTTTCGTGCGGCGGAACGGGAGCTGCCGCGGCTGAAGCAGCTGGGCATCGGCATCGTGTGGCTGATGCCGATCCACAAGATTGGCGCATCGCACCGCAAGGGCACCCTGGGTAGTCCATATGCGGTGCAGGACTACTACAGCGTGAACCCGGAGTTCGGCACGCTGGACGACTTGAAGCACTTCGTGGCGGCGGCTCACGGGCTGGGTCTGCACGTCATCCTGGACTGGGTCGGCAATCACACCGCCTGGGACAACGTCCTGGTGACGCAGCATCCGGACTGGTACGCGCGTAACTGGAAGGGCGACTTCATGCCCACGCCGTGGTGGGATTGGGATGACATCATCGACCTGGACTACAGCAAACCCGCGTTGCGCGAGTACATGACCAGGGCGATGCTCTATTGGGTGAAGACGGCGGACATCGATGGCTATCGCTGCGATGCCGCGGGCTTCGTGCCGCTGGACTTCTGGAATGAGGCGCGACGCCAAACCGATGCGGTGAAGCCGACGTTCTGGCTGGCAGAGTGGCAGTCCCGCGACATGGAAGCGCGCTCCTTCGACATGCTGTACGGATGGAGCTGGTACGACGCCGTGCGCGGCGTAACCATGGGCAAGAAGACCGACCTCGGCGAAATTTTCACCTACTATTCGTGGAACGAGAAGTTCTACCCGCGCGACGGCATCGCGATGATCTTCGTTTCGAACCACGACAAGAATGCGTGGGAGGGCACGGAGTTCGAGCAGTTCGGTGCAGGGCTCGATCCCGCGATCGTCCTGTCGGTGGTGGGCGAGGGCATGCCGCTCATCTACAACGGGCAAGAGGCCGGGTACAACCACCGGCTCAAGTTCTTCGAGAAAGACCCGATCGTCTGGAAGCCATCCGCCGAAGGCGACCTGTATAAGACGCTGCTTGCCCTGAAGACCGCCAACAGCGCGCTGTGGAACGCCCACTGGGGCGCACGCATGATCCCGGTCGTGAACAGCGCGCCGAATCAGGTGTTGAGCTTTGTGCGGCAGAACGAGAAAAACAAGGTGTTCGCGGTGATCAACCTGTCTGGCCAGCCGCAGACCGTCTCCTTCCGTGACCGCTTGCAGGACGGCCACTACGCGGAATATCTGTCGGGAAACGTGGTGGACCTCGATGCCTCGACCAGACTGGAGCTGAAGCCCTGGGCCTCCATGATTTTCGTCCGCTGAGCGAGACGCCCCGGCTCAAGCTGTTTGAGGCGCGCCGATGAGGAAGCCGTTCTCCCCTAGCTGCGGTTCCGCACGAGCAGAAGCAGGGTTCCAAGCGGCATCGAAAAGATGTGGGCTCTTCTTGGAGGAGTTCTCCTTTGCCGCTGATCCGCGCCGCCAGCACTGCCAGACGAAGAACCGCATCCCGGCCCGCCGCCTAGCCGATACCGGCCGCTGTGGCGCCTGCAAGCAGCCGCTTCCGCCCCTCGCCGCCGATCCCGCCCTGTTCGATAGGGTGGCCTACGTGAGACTCCGGCCCATTTGAAGTTTACTTGGGCGGGACGATCGCTGTTCCGGACCACGGGATTGTCTGTTCAGCTCCTTGGCTCTTTCCCGCAGAGTCGATACCCTGCACCGTAAAGGTGCAACCGAGTTGGATCGGGACAGGGTTGTCGTCGCAAACTCCGGTCATGTTTGTTGAAAGGATGCGCCGATCTCCGGCATTGAGGTACTGGGCCGTATTCAGACTCAGGCTTCCCGAAATCTGCCGGATGACCGCAGGGCATTTCCACTGGCACCCGCCATCCACTTTCGCCATCCCGGGCCCAAAGTTTTGCACGAGCGGCGCAAGCTGTACGGCGTCTCCTACCCTCTGAAATCCAGCCGAGAGAATCTTCACGTTCGGAGGGCTGACAGGTATCGGCTGGGCCGGAGTTGGGGCCGTACGCGTGCCTTGAGCCGGCTGTGGGGCCATCGTCCCAGGAGTCGTCGCCGTCGGCTGTTGGTCCTGTGGTGGCCCGGAGCGCGGTTCCGTGTTACACCCAATGCAAACGGCTGTTAGCAGAGCTGAGAACAGGGTCGCGAGCAGGCGAAGTTTTCGAGTCGTCATATCGGTCTCCCGGAAGACTGACTCGACATATTACACAAGCGTTCTGTCGCAACGGTCTATCTCAATCGCAGAATAACCGGAGCTTCAGCGGCATCGAAGCAGGCAGACGTTCTGTTGGAGACTCCTATGCCCCTCATCCGCGCCTGCCCGCACTGCCAGACGAAGAACCGCATCCCGGCCCGCCGCCTGGCCTCGACCGGTCGCTGCGGCGCCTGCAAGCAGCCGCTTCCGCCCATCGCCGAGCCCCTGGCCGCCGACCCGGCCCTGTTCGATGAGGTCGTCCGCGACGCCGAGGTGCCGGTACTCGTCGACTTCTGGGCCGGCTGGTGCGGGCCCTGCCGCATGGCCGCCCCCGAGGTCGCCCGCACCGCCGCCGACATGGCTGGCGGAGCCGTTGTCCTCAAGGTCGATACCGAGCAGCACCCGCAGCTTTCCGCCCGCTACAACGTGCGCGGCATCCCCAACTTCCTCGTCTTCTCCGGCGGGAAGGTCGTCAGGCAGCAGGCCGGGGCTGTGGGGCATGAGCAGATGAACGCCTGGCTGGCTGCGGCGGGTGTCCCGGGCACTCCGGCCAAGGCGTAAGCCCTCCCGGACGGTGGAGCCGGTCATCATCCTGCGCCGCTTGACAAAACCGTGCTTCCAGCGGGGCCTCTCGCGCTGGCAGCTGGGATGCCACACGCACGAACGGTGCCGGAGGTCCGGCCTCAAGCCATCTGAATGAAGATTTTGCGAGAAAACAGGGGAGGGAGAGGGTGCTCGCGTCAGACCGTGAGCACTTCCTTCTCTTTCGCCTTGAAGAGCTCTTCGAGCCGCTTGATGCCTGCGTCCGTTAGCTCCTGGATATCCGCGTTGGATCGCTTCTCCTCGTCAGCGGAGATGGTCTTGTCCTTCATCGCCTTCTTCACCAGCTCGTTGCCGTCGCGGCGAATGTTGCGCACCGAGGTCTTGTGGTCCTCCAGCGCGCCGGCGAGCTGCTTGACCGCGTCCTTGCGGCGCTCTTCGGTCATGGGCGGAATGGGCACGCGGATGATCTTGCCGTCATGCATGGGGTTGAAGCCCTGCCCGGATGTGCGGATCGCCTTCTCCACCGCACCGACGAGGTTCTGCTCGTACGGCTGCACCACGATCAGCTGGCCTTCCGGCGTGGTCAGTTGCGCCACCTGGCTAAGCGGCACCTCGCTCCCGTAGTAATCCACGCGAATGAAGTCGAGCATATGCACGGACGCGCGCCCCGTCCGGACGCTCAACAGGTTGGCCCGGAAATCCTCCACGGCCTTGTCCATCCGGCTCTTGATCCCCTCGTACACCCCCTTCAGCGCCACTATGCTCGTCATCGCCACTGCCATGCTTTTCGTCCTCCTGGTCCACTCTTTCCGAAGCAGATTTTACAGTCTCAGCGCATTCCCTCTAAAGAGAGAAGGCACAGTGCCTGAATCTCGTACCAAAGGCAAAGCGGACGGCCAAAGGCCGTCCGCTCCGGATTTTTTCGAGTTCCGTCGGGTTTCGACTCTGCTAGGCTTCGGCCGCAGGTACGAAGCCATCGCACCCGGAGATCGGGGTTACTTTCAGGTGCAACGAAGCGTGTCTGGGATGGCCACATTCATCGAGCAGAGCTTCATCAGCCTTACGACTGGAAAGAATGGTCACGAGCACCTCCGCCTTGGAGTGCTCTCCGAAATGCCCGCACAAACCGCACTGCCCTGTATGTAGAGATTGCATCCCTCACCCCCGTACCCATTATGGGAGTGCAGTGCTACACCTGCGCGTTGCCCGGAGGACCAGCAGTTCAACGCTTTCAAAGGGGGGAGCTCGATCAGAAATGGCTATACTAACTCGCATTCCTTGTCGCAGGAGGAGTCCTTCATGTCTGCTGTCCCAACCGGAAACGAAAGTGCTGTGGACACCTACATTGCGAAGTGCAGACCCTTTGCCCAACCGATCCTCCATTCTCTGCGCAAGCTTCTGCATGAGGGGGCGCCGGGGGTGGAGGAGACCATTAAGTGGTCTCACCCGTTTTTCGTCTACCGCGGGATCATCCTTGCGAACATGGCAGGTTTCAAGGAGCATTGCAGCCTCGGATTGTGGGGAACGGAGACGACCGCGGAGCTGCGCCGGGAGGGTGTCGCCACGGGAGGCTCGATGGGCTCCTTCGGTCGCATCACCAGCATGGACGATCTTCCTCCGCGCGCGAAGATGGTCAGCTATATTCGATCGGCCGCGCAGAAGATCGATGAAGGCTCGCGCACGCGATCTCTCCCGCCCCGGGAGCGCGTCGCCAAGCCGCCGGTGGAAGTCCCGGAGCCGCTTGCCGCAGCGCTCAAAAAGAACAAGGCGGCCGCCAGGCAGTTCGACGCCATGAGCCCGAGCTGCCGGCGTGAGTATTGCGACTGGATCTCCTCCGCCAAGCGTGAGGAGACACGCGAACGGCGGCTCGCACAGGCGATGGAAATGATCGCCGAAGGCAAGGACCGCAATTGGAAGTACCAGACCTGTTGACATCCGCGATGTTGCCAACATCGGGAGAGCGGTCCAGCGAGCGCCGGAAGCTCCGGGACTACACTGCAGAGGATGCCGAAGGGAGCTTCATCAGGGTCGATCGTTCAGCTTCCTGCCAGAGCCACAGGAGCAAAGTCTCGCCTTCACGAGGAAGCGAGTCTCGCCAGTCTTGCCCGTGCACCTGCGGTCGTTCCAGCCAAACGCTTTCGCGAGATGCTGATGACGTGGTACCGGGAGCATGCCCGTGAGCTTCCCTGGCGCGGCGTTCACGATCCCTACGCGACCTGGCTGTCCGAAATCATGCTGCAGCAGACACGAGTCGCCACAGTGATCGATCGCTACGGTGAGTTCCTGCGCCGGTTTCCCACGTTAGGTGATCTCGCCGCGGCTCAGGAAGATGATGTGCTCGCACTCTGGAGCGGACTGGGGTACTACAGACGAGCACGCATGCTGCATCGCGGCGCACAGTTCGTTGTGCGTGAACTGGACGGGCATCTGCCCAGCACAGCCGCTGAATTGCGTACTCTTCCCGGGATCGGTGAGTATACTGCCGCGGCGATCGGCAGCATCGCCTTCGGCGAACGCATCGCCGTTGTGGATGGCAATGTAGAACGTGTTTTGCTGCGCGTCCTGGGCCGGGCGGAGGACAGGTCCGCTGCCGGCCGGGCGCGTATCCATGCAACGGCGCAATCGCTCGTGCCTGCAACGGATGCGCAACGGAAGGGCAGGGACGGGAGCGACGGCGCGGCCAGCAATCCACCCGGCGACCACAACCAGGCCATGATGGAGCTTGGCGCTACGATCTGCCTGCCGCGAGCGCCGCTCTGCCTGCATTGCCCGGTGGTATCGCTGTGCCGTACACGCGGGGAGCACTCTACAAAGCCGCGCAGCGAGCCGCAGAGCCGGCAGGCGGCCTATCTGCTGGCGGTGCGGAAGCGCGGGTTGGTCACCGAGGTGTTGCTGGAGCGCCGTGCGGCAGAAGCCTCGCTGATGCCTGGGATGCTCGAGCTCCCTCCTTTACCGCTCTCAGCGGTAGAAGAGCGCGAGCCCGTGTTGCGCCTTCGGCATGGAATTACCAACACGAACTATCTTGTAAGGGTCTACTCCGAGGGCGCGCAGCACATCGCCTCCCTGGAGGATGAGGAAGAAGACTCCTTCGATCTTCCACCCTTGCAGCAGGACCTGCTTCCATTCCGCAAGGCGCGTCCCGGTCAACTCGGGGATACAGCTGGGACTGGCTTTGCTGCCATGGACGCCGAGACAGCGGAGGCTCCGCTGGTGCGGTTGACTCCGCTGCTGCCGGAGATTCCTGCTGCGCCGGAGACTCTTCTGTGGGTGCCGATCCGCAGGTTGAGCGAACTTCCACTCACCGGTCTTACCCGGAAGTGTTTGCAACGGCTCGGACTAATGGCGGCCGAGGTTCGGCATCGCCACTAGGAGCCGTTCTCGCGCAAGTGGGGAAGCTAGAATGCGCTTTGTTCTCATTCCGCAGCGAGGCGGAGGAATCTGCATGGCCTGCACTACATGCTCAGGGTAGCGCCGCCAAGCCCGCAGAACCTGTCGTCCTCTCCACTGGGTGCGAACGGTTGAGCTAGCCGAGCTAGCCGAGCTTTGCGGGCCGCTTCGTTGCAGTCTTTGCGCGTTTATCCGCAGCTTTCCTGATCGTGCTCTTCTTCGCGGCAGACTTTCCTGCAGGTGTCTTTTTGGCCGCGCTCTTTTTGGCTGTGACCTTCTTTGCCGGTGCGCGGCGGGTTTCCACGATCTGCGCCTTGATCTCATTGTCCAAGTCCTCGACGCTCAGCGTGGTCGCGGTCTTGCGCAGGCGTTCCAGGCCGTAATAGGCGCGCTTCTCCGGGGAGAAGACATGGACGATAAAGTCCACATAGTCCATCAGGATCCATTCCCCCTGGCGGCGACCTTCTACGGAGTTTGGATACGTGTTGAACTCGCGTTTGAGACGCAACTCGATCTCATCTGTAATGGCGACGTTCTGGCGGTCGTTGGTGCCGTTGCAGATGAGGAAGTAGTCGGATAGTCCACTTTCGGCGGGGTCGAGCGCGAGAATACGGATATCCTCAGCCTTCTTGTCTTCGCAGGCGGCCGCAGCGGCGGCCAGCATGCGGTTCACTTCAGCGGTTGCCATGCCCCTCCCGGGAACTTCCAGAACGCTCCTATCCTAGCGCAGTCCTCCAGTGGCCAGCCGCGCTGCCCTTCACGCCCCGGCGTAGAGGCGATGTTCCCGGATGTATGCAAGCACCGGGGCGGGCACAAGGCCGTGACAGTCGAGACCCGCCTGGAGCCGGGCGCGCACCTCCGTGGCGCTCACAGGGTCAGCCACGCCGCCAAGCCAGTGAACCCGGGCGTGTTGGCCGAGGCTCAAGCCCAGATCATCCAACTGCTCCGGTTTGCTGCCGGGGCGGCTAACAACGATCCACTGGGCCAGCGTGAGCAGTTGTTCCGGAGACTTCCAGCGGCGCAGGTCGAGAAAGGCATCGGCGCCGGTGATGACGTAAATCGTGTCCCTCGCGGCGAGCGTTTGCCGGAGGCGCCGGAGCGTATCCACGGTGTAGTTCGGCGACCCGTCTGCCCGGGGGGCGTCGATGTCCGAAGCCCGGAGATGTCCCTCCCCATCCGCATCACAAGCAAGGACGATCATGGCCAGGCGATCCGCGAAGGAAGCGGTGGGAGGACCAGACTTGAGCGGCTGGCGCGCCGTGGGCGCGAGGAGCACCTGATCCAGCCGGAAACTCGAAAGAGCGGCTTGCGCAACGGCGAAGTGCCCACGATGCGGCGGATCGAATGTACCCCCGAACAGCCCGATTCGCATGCTACGCAGCCTATCAGGGCCGCTTGTTTGCAGCGCTGCGCCTGGCGGGGCGGGCGGATTTGACCTGTCTTGCTGGAGCAGGCGGCTTCGTTGCAGGTCGCGCAGCGGCCACAGCCGCCCGATTTTCTTCGAGGAGCCGCTCGTAGGAACGCAGATGGCGGCTGCACTCCGCCGCAAACACGATGGTGATGCGGTCGTGCTCTCCGAACTCCTTCGCGGCTATGTCGGCGAGCTCGTGCCAGTCGTGCCAAGAACCGCCGGCGTCCTGCAGAGCCTCATAAGCCTTCGCGCCACGGCGGGTGGCCAGAGGCCCCGGTGCCGTCTCCAGTTGATAGCGGGCCTGTTTGGCCGCTTTGCGAATGGTGTGGAGCTGGTCTTCCGAAGGCGCCTTGATTCGCAGCTCGCGTGTGGCGCGAAAGGCGCGGTCGACCAGGCTCAGCATCTCCGTGGCGCCGAGCGTACGCGTCTCTGCGGGCTTGAGGGCATCAAGAAGGGCTTCCAATGCGCCGGTTACCTTGGCTTGACGCTCCCCGAGAACCTCGAGGAGCCGTTGCGCCCGTTCCGCTCGAACCGCCTCGCGCGCCGCGAGCAGCTCGTCAAAATGCTTCTGCAGGGTGGCGCGGTCGTCGGTTTCGCGCGTGGCGCTCTCCGCTTCTTCCTTGATGAGCTTGTGCTGCACATCGAGGTCGCGTACGCTGCCTGCGGCGCGCCGCAGTTTCTTGCTTTGCTTAAGCAATCTGGCGGCGGCGGCTCGAAAGGGCGGCAGGCCGGTCATGAGCTTCAGCAGAGCAATCTGCGCTTCGATGCGGCGAGTTTCGGTGCGCAGTTTGTGAACCGCGCGCTTGTCTGGCTCAGCCAGGCATACCGATAACGCGGCTTCAAGCACCGTGGCGTGTTCTCGCAGGGTCTGGACAGGGCGGGCGGCTACAGAAGGCATTCTGCAAAGTTCGATGCATTGGAAGAGACTGCGAAGTTGCGGAGGCGCTTCCTGCAATCCGCCGCAGGAAGCGCTGAGCCGGAATAGTCTTAGAACATGACTTGGATAAACCACTGGCTGGGCCGCGGCTGGGCCCGCGCACTGCTGGTGGGGAGCCTGCTTGGGGCTATGAGCGCCGTCCTGGCGGACGCGCAGGGCCCATCCGGCCAGAGCGGACTGGCATTCCAACGCGTCCAGCACCTGCGGCGAGGGATCAACCTGAGCATGTGGTATGCCCAGGCGAATGACTACTCCGCCGCACGGCTGGCGAGCTTCACCACCATGCAGGACTTTCAGCTCGTACACAGCCTCGGATTCGACCATGTGCGGCTGTCCATCGATCCGGAACCGCTGATCGCAGAGCGTCAAAGCGGCTCCCTGCGGACCGAAGCCATGGAACGGCTGGACGGCACAGTTCGCGATCTGAACGGGTTGGGGCTGGCCGTTGTGCTCGACATCCATCCGGGCCAGGCTTGGGTGAGGGATGTGACCGCCAGCGAAGACGGCACGACGCGCCTGTTCAACTTCTGGCGAAACTTTGCTCACCACTATGCGCCCTCCGACCCGGGCCTGGTCTTCTTTGAAGTGCTGAACGAGCCGTTCGGGGTGGACTGGTACAAGTGGGCGGGCGTTCAGGCGCGCGCCATACAGGTGATCCGCACGCAGGCGCCTCAGCACACGATCATCGCCACGGGAGCGGAGTGGGGCAAGATCGATGGCCTGGTGGCGACGGAGCCTGTGCGCGATGACAACGTGATCTATACGTTCCACATGTACGAGCCGTTCGAGTTTACGCATCAGGGAGCGAGCTGGATGCCGCCGGGATCGATCTACCTCCACAGCGTGCCGTACCCTTCCTCCCCGGAAGCGGTAGCGCCGCTCCTGGCGGGAGAGCCGGACGAGCAGGCGCGCCTGGGACTGCAACGCTATGGGTTGGAGCGCTGGGACGGCAAACGTCTCGCCGGTGAGATTGGGCTGGTACTGGAGTGGGCTCGATCGCGGCACGTGCCGCTGTGGTGCGGAGAGTTCGGCGCGTACCGCGATTTCGCGCCGCCCAGCGCACGGGCGCAGTGGATAGCCGATGCGCGGCGTGCTTTCGAGGCCGACGGGATCGGCTGGACGATGTGGGATTACCAAGGCACCTTCGGTCTGGTCACCAAGGCGAATGGCCAGACGAAAGTGGATGAGGATGTCGTGCGGGCGCTTGGCCTTCGTAGGTAGTGCGCAACAAGCAAGAGGAACGGCGCGATCGGCCCCTCTGGCTTGCCGACCTATCTATGAACTTCCAAGCTTCGCAGCATGACGGGCGAACTACGGAGATCCTCACTCGCTCAAGGATTACGCCCTCTAAGACTCAATCGGGACGACGGCCTTGCGCAGGAAAGGCGCTATGTGCTGACTTATCGGGGATAGCCGGAGCCCGGCGGTGGCGGTGGTGGTCCGTTCCGTTGCATCATGCGATTCGAGGCGCGCTCGTAGCCCCGCTGGAATCCATTGCGGTACTCGTCGCGAAGCGGGCGCGGGGCCGGCGGGTGACGAAACTGTGGATTGCGCTGAAAGGCGAGCGGCCGACGCTGACTGAAATCGGACCGCGCCGCTTCGATGCCGTCGTGAAAGGCGCGGCGACCCACGTCTGAGAACCCGTTCGGCGGGGCATCCCAATCACCGCCGTAGCCACCTTGGCCATAACCGCCCTGTCCGTAACCACCTTGGCCACCGTAGCCCTGGCCGGGAGGTGGTCCCTGTGGTGGCCCCTGCGGTCCATACTGCTGAGCTAATGATGCCGCCGGGGCGGCTGTCAACGCTAGGGCCAGAAAAGATGTTGCGATGTGCGTGCTCAAGCGTGCTGCGACTGTCATGGTTCCTCACGGTCAGCCAGGCGGGTTGTCGACCGGCTAGATGGTAGGACACCATACCGGAAGCAGACGTTGTGCGCCCATTGCCGGACGGGCTACACCTTTCAGGCAGCTGCCGTCTCTGCCTTGAGTCTTTCCGCGGTATCGTGCGCGATCAGGGCGTCTACCGTGGGCTGCAGCAAGCCTTCCATTACCATCGCGAGCTGATGGTTGGTCAGGCCGATGCGGTGGTCGGTCAGGCGGTTCTGCGGAAAGTTATAGGTGCGGATCTTCTCGCTGCGGTCGCCCGTGCCCACCTGCGATTTACGCGCGGCTGCCTGAAGCTGGTGGATACGTTCCTGCTCCACCTCGTACAGACGCGAGCGCAGAACGCGCATCGCCTTTTCGCGATTCTTGATCTGCGATTTCTCGTCTTGGCAGCTCACCACGGTATTGGTGGGCAGGTGCGTAATGCGGATTGCCGAATAGGTGGTGTTGACCGACTGCCCGCCGGGCCCGGAAGAGCAGAAGGTATCGACGCGGAGGTCCTTGTTCTCGATCTTGACATCGACTTCCTCGGCCTCAGGCAGAACCGCGACCGTGATGGCGGACGTGTGGACGCGGCCCTGGGTCTCGGTGGCGGGCACGCGCTGCACGCGGTGCACGCCGGACTCATACTTCATCTGCGAGTAGACCTTGTCGCCTTCGAAGATCGCTGTGACTTCCTTCAGGCCGCCGACATCGGACGGCGACTCGCTGAGCACTTCCACCTTCCAGCGGTGCTGCTCGGCAAAGCGGAGATACATCCGGAAGACCTCGGCGGCGAAAAGCGAGGCCTCGTCGCCTCCGGTGCCGGCGCGGACTTCGATGACGATGTTCTTGTCGTCATTGGGATCCTTGGGGAGAAGCAGCACTTTGAGCGCTTCTTCCTGCTCCGCAAGCTTCGGCTCCAGGACGGCGAGCTCTTCTTCCGCCATGGCTTTCAGATCGGTGTCGCCTTCGCTGAGCATGGCGCGCGCTTCCGCAACAGCAGTCTCAGTCTTCCGGTAGGTCCGCAGGGCGTCTACCGTGGGCTCGAGGTCACGGTGTTGCTTGGCGACAGCCTGGAATTTCTTCTGGTCGGCGAGCAGGGCGGGATCGCCGAGCTGGCGACCCAGGTCTTCATAGCGCGTTTCAATCTGGTCTAGGCGATCAAACATGGCGACTTCCAAAAAAGATAGGCGGAGAAAAGGAAATAGGACGAAGAAACAGAACTCGAAGCAGCAATTCTGCGGGCAGCAATCATCGGAGAGAGGACGCAGCTAGAGAAAGCCCGGACGCGGCGTACTCACGCGCGGAGGGGTGGGCACCGAGAATGCGGAACGCGGCCTCATGACTCCTTCGATGGTAGCGCGGGCGTCAAGGGTTCTGAAGGAACGACGTTGCCCGGCGCGGAGGAAGAGCCGGGCCGCTGCGTTTTGCATCTTTGAAGCGTGTTGGCGCGTCTGTATCTCTGGTAGACTTACTCTAACTGGAGACCTGCGCCTTCGAGTTGCCAAAGCCTTTGATGCCAGAGAGCTTTCGCCTGCGCCCGCGGTTCTGACCGCACCCCAAGTCTCAGCTACCCGAATTCTGCCCAAGGGACACCTGCGCCCGCTAACCGAGAGAGCGCCCGGTCCCATCTAACTATCTCGGTCCTCCCAGCCTTGCGGCTTCCTGCCGCGTCATGGTGGCAGGACCTGCGCGAGGAGTGCCGCTGTGGCTGAAGAGCTGGATAAGTACGAAGAAGACGTAGACCGCATCATCGATACGGGCAAGGAAAAGGGGTACCTCACCTATGGTGAGGTCAACGATCTGCTGCCTGGGGACATCACCTCGCCGGATGAGCTCGACGACCTGATGACCACCATCAATACCCAGGGGATCGAGGTGCTTTCCGGCGAAAACCGCCGCGAGCGCGCCAGCGAAGAGTCCGAAAGCGAAGAAGAGTCCGACGACGTGGAGCTCGATCTTTCGCCGGGCATGCTGGAGAAGACCAACGACCCGGTGCGCATGTACCTGCGCGAGATGGGCACCGTTCCACTGCTGACTCGCGAGGGCGAGGTGGAGATTGCCAAGCGCATCGAACGCGGGCAGCTCCGCGTGATGAAAGCGATCTCGCGTTCGCCCATCGTGATTCGTGAAATCTCCGCGTTAGGCGAAGACCTGAAGCGCGGTGTGCGCAACATCAAGGAAGTGGTGATCTTCGACGAGGAAGAGCTCACTGAAGAGATCCTGCAGGCGCGGGTTCGCGAAACGGTAAGCCGCGTGGAAGCGATGGCCAAGCACCAGAAGAAGGCCGCCGAGTTTAGCGAGAAGCTGGAAGAAAACAAGTTCAAGTCCAACAAGGACGCGCGGCGCTGCCGGTGGTCGCTGGGCCGCGAACAGGTGTTCGTCAACCGCATCGTCCGCGAGCTGAAGTACACCAACGGCGAAAAGAAGCGGCTGCTCGACAAGGTGAATAAAACCGTCGACTCCATGCGCACGCTGGAGCGGCAGATCAAGTCTCTGGAAGTAAAGTTCGAGGCGTCGCGGTCGGAAGAGCTCAAGAAGGAGTACCGTCGGCAGCAGAAGAACTGCCGCACGGATCTGGAGCGTGTGGAGCATGACGCCGGCATCTCGATCGACGCGGTCAAGCGTACGCAGCGCGAGATGATCCAGGGCGACATGGACGCGGAGAAAGCCAAGCGCGAGCTGATCGAGGCCAATCTTCGGCTGGTGGTATCCATCGCGAAGAAATACACCAACCGCGGTCTGCAGTTTCTCGACCTGATCCAGGAAGGGAACATCGGCCTGATGAAGGCCGTGGACAAGTTTGAGTACAGGCGAGGCTACAAGTTCTCGACCTACGCGACGTGGTGGATCCGTCAGGCCATTACCCGGGCCATCGCGGACCAGGCACGTACCATCCGCATTCCTGTGCACATGATCGAGACCATCAACAAGCTCATTCGCACCAGCCGTCAGTTGGTGCAGGAGCTGGGCCGCGAGGCATCATCGGAAGAGATCGCCAAGCGCATGGACATCCCTGTGGCCAAGGTGCGCAAAGTTCTCAAGATTGCGCAGGAGCCGATCTCGCTGGAAACACCGATCGGCGAAGAAGAAGACTCGCACCTCGGGGACTTTATCGAAGATCGCATGGCCGTTTCGCCGAGCGATGCCGTCATCTCAGTGAATTTGAAGGAGTACACCTCCCAGGTGCTGCGTACGCTGACTCCACGGGAAGAGCGGGTGATCAAGATGCGCTTCGGTCTCGAGGATGGCTCGGAACACACATTGGAAGAAGTAGGCCAGAGCTTCCAGGTCACGCGCGAACGAATCCGGCAGATCGAGGCGAAGGCCCTGCGCAAGTTGCGTCACCCGAGCCGCAGCCGCAAGCTGAAGGCGTTTGTCGATGGAGTCAAGGAGATGTAGCCGGCGTCTTCGACGGAAAGCCTCCGACGAAATGAAAGAGGCGTGCCTGCGGGCACGCCTCTTTTCTGTCCGTTCCGTCCCACTCCAACCTCATGGTCTCTCACACAGAAGCTCTCCGGTATCATCGGTGTGACCGAAACCGTTAGCGGTCCGCTCGTTCCGCACCCGAGGGGTTCCACATTTGTCGCGCTTCTTCGACCGTAGCCTACGGTCTTTGCCGGACCTGCTGCGCCTGTTCTGCGCCGCCTCGGCGGCGCTGACGCTACTAGGCCTCGCGGTCCGGGTAGTTTGCGTGTATGCGCTGCACCTCTACAGTTATCCGTACAGTTTTTTTGCGCTGCCGCACGATGGCCTGGGCATCGACCTGATGCTGTTCTATGTCCGCTTCCAGCACTTCCATTCGGTCGATTTTTTTGCGCCGCAATGGGGATCCCAATACGCGTATCCGGCAGCTGTCGCGCCGATCTATTGGCTCTTCTACCGGGTTCGTTACGCGCAGATTCCGTTCCTGCTGATCGTGCCGGGGATCATGGTTGTGCTGCTTTGGAAGTTCACGCAGGCGCTGCGCCGCGCGGGAGCTTCGCGCAATGACGCCGTTTTGTTCACGGCGGTATGCGCGCTTTGCTCCTATCCTTTTTTTTTCGAGTTCTCACGGGCCAACATGGAAATCTTCATGTGGCTGCTTTCTGCGCTCGCGGTTTATGCCATCCTGCGAGACCGCCTGGGTCTGGGGTCGGTGCTGCTGGGCGCGGCCATTGCCATGAAGCTGTATCCCTTTGTGCTGCTGGGACTCTTCATCTCTCGCCGTCGCTATCGCTATGTCGCGTACAGCGTGCTGGCGGCCGCGCTGTTCACGCTAGCGAGCCTGTGGCTGCTCTGCCCGGATATACGCATCGCGTGGAACGGCATAAACGCCGGCGTCGCGCAGTTCCAGACTCGCTTCGTCACGCATTACCTGCCGGTGTACAGCGGCGTCGACCACTCGCTGTTTGCGCTCCTCAAGCGCATTCTCGGCCCGCTTCCGCAGCCGCGTTACGCCTCCATTCTGGCTGCATACATGAAAATCTGCGCGGTGACGGGGTTGCTGCTGTACTGCTTGCGGATATGGAAACTGCCGGTCCTCAACCAGGTGCTTTGCCTGACCGTGGCCTCGGTCCTGCTGCCGCCGGTTTCGTTCGAGTACACACTCATGCACCTGTACACGCCGTTCGCGCTGTGGGCTCTCTACCTGGTGCATCGGTACCATTCCGGAAGGGGAGTTGCCCCTGGTGTTCGCGGCATGGCGGTGTGCTTCGTTCTGCTGCTCTCGCAGGTGGGCGAGGTGATTTGGCACGGCGACCGCCTGGGCGGGCAGATCAAGGCTGTGGCGCTGCTGGTGCTGTTCGTTCTCGGTTTGTGGTTCCCTCTCCCGAGCGAGTTCGACCGTCCCGATCCTCTCGCCAGAGCGGTTCCGGCGTGAGGCTCTTCGCCGCCCAGGGGATGAAGCACCAGGGAGAATGTCCGCGTCGCCGCTCGGAAGGTGCAGAAACAGGGTGCAAACCGGTTTAGGACCGCGGGCCCGCTGAAACGGTCTGCTGGCCGCTGCGTCTGACTTGGTAATGGCGCAGGGGACGTGTGTTCAGGGGACCGGAGTTTTGGCCGGTTCGCCGCCAGCCAGCCCGTCGCCTATAATGAAGATTCCGCTTCCGCGCAGTACAGGGTGGAGATCGAAAGAGCAGTGAGGGTGTGGTCATTTTTACCGGAATGCGAGTGAGCGCGAGCTCCGCGACCCAGAAGAAACAGTTTGTGCGCTCAAGCCGGAGCCGCTCCCCTCAACGTTCCTCCGGGAAGTTTCGCGCTCTTCTGCCCTGCGTCGTGCTGCTGTTATGTATCGCACCCGGTTGTGTAGCGCGCGCCCAGGTCACCGCGCAGCCGACCTTTACCGCCGCGGCCGCCACCCCACAGGTTCTCTGCCAGACGACCGTCGTCGGCAATCGACGCATTCCCAAGGAAAGCATTCTGGCGCGGCTTTTCTCGCGCCCCGGCGATCCCTACGATCCGGCGGTCGTGGAGCGGGATTTCAACTCACTCTGGAACACCAGCTACTTTGAAGACGTGCGCATCGAGCGCGTGGACGAGCCCACTTGCATCCAGCTCACGGTGTATGTCCGCGAGCGGCCCACCATTCGCGAAGTCAACTTCAAAGGCAACAATGCGGTCACCATCTCCGACATCATGGACCGCTTCAAGAAGGAAAAGGCCGGTGTCACGGTGGAGAGCCAGTACGATCCCACCAAGATCAAGCGCGCCGAGGTCATCCTGCAGGAAATGCTGGGCGAACACGGACACCAGTTCGCTACCATCAAGACGGAGATCAAGACGCTGCCGCCGGCGTATGTAGCGGTCACCTTCAACATCAAGGAAGGGCCGACGGTGAAGGTCGGCAAGATCGAATTCACAGGCAATCAGCATGTGAGCTCGCGCGACCTGCGCAACGCGATGCACTTCAGCAAGCCCATCGGCGTTCCGCACTCCATCATTCTGGAAAACATTTTTCCCCGCACTTTCGACGCCAGCAAGCTTGACGACGATGCGCAACTGGTTCGCCAGGAGTACCGCAACCGCGGCTATGCCAAGGCCAACACCGAAGAACCTGAGAGTCGCATCCGCAATGCGGGTGGTATCAACCCGTTCACGCTGAAGCCTTCCACCGGCAAGCGTGCCGACATCCTGATCCCGGTGGAAGAAGGCGAACGCTATCGTCTGGGCGGCATCACCTTCAGCAACAACAAGCACTTCAATAACAGCAAGGCGCTGCGTTCGGTTTTCCAGCTGAAGGATGGCGACTACTTCAATGCAAGCCTGTTCGGCAAAGGTCTGGAAGCCCTCAAAAAGGCCTATGGCGGGCAGGGGTACATCCAGTTCGTCGGAACGCCGGTGCCGCGTTTCGACGATGCCAAGCACCTGATCTACCTCGACATCGATTGCAGCGAAGGCAAGCAGTTCTATGTGTCGCGCATCGAGTTCGCCGGCAACACGATCACGCGCGACCGCGTCATCCGCCGCGAGCTTCTGGTCGAAGAAGGCCAGGTGTACAACAGTCAACTCGTCGATCTGTCGCTGCTGCGCCTGAACCAGCTGAACTATTTCGACACCCTGAAGACAGAGCAGGACGTGGAGACAAGGCAAACCGCGGACGCGAGCCCGGACTTCGGCACGGTAGACCTGTTGCTGAAACTCCACGAAAAAGGCAAGAATTCCATCGGCGTCAACGGTGGTATCAGCGGCTTATCGGGTTCGTTCATTGGCCTGCAGTATGAAACCAACAACTTCCTCGGCCTGGGCGAAACACTGAGCGTGAACGCGAACATCGGCGATCTTTCACGGAACCTGAGCCTTGGTTTTACCGAGCCTTACCTGCGCAATAAGCCGATCAGCTTCGGCGTACAGGTGTTTTCGAGCAAGTTCGACTACAACCCCGCCAAGAGCTACGCGATTGCGAACGGTCAGAGCGCCAACCTGACCAACGCGCAGCAATCGCTGCTCACCAACTACAACCAGTCGTCGACTGGATTGACGATTTCCACGGGCACGGCCCTTCGCTCGCTGTTCCGGCGCTCCGGCGTGGCCCGCGTGGGTCTCTCGTATTCGCTCTCGAAGAGCGGCATCACGACCTTCAACGACAACACGCGCAACGTGTTCCAGACGCTCGCCTTTCGCTCCGGCATCTCCAGCCAGGACCAGCTGCAGGGCATCATCACCTCCGTCCTGACGCCAAGCTTCAGCTTCTCCACTCTGGACCGCGCGCAGGGACCGCACTCCGGCAAGGACCTCAACGTGTCCATGGCGGTGGCGGGCATCGGCGGCAATACCAAGTACTACCAGCCGGTGCTGGCCTACCGGCAGTTCTTCCCCATGAAGGGCCTCAAGGTCAATCGCGAAGGCCACAACGTTCTCGGCTATCGGGTGCTTTTCTCGCATGTCGCAGGCTATGGTGGTGAAGTGGCTCCGCCGTTCAGCCGCATCTATGGCGGTGGTGAAAACGATGTGCGCGGATTCGACATCCGCGCGGCTTCGCCCTACACGTTCATTCCCACCCGCGTGCTGTTCAATCTCACCAACCCGGACGGATATGGTGTGGGCGGCGCAGGTTGCGTTCCCCGTGATCCGACACAAGCTTCACAAGGCTGCGTGCAGGTACCCCTGCCGGTGTACCGGCTGGCTTCGATCGGCGCCGATACAAGCCTCACCTCGAACGTGGAATACCGCATTCCGATCGTGAACCAGGTCACCTTCGCCATCTTCACTGACTTCGGGCTCACGGGTGATTTGCAGCCCTCGCAGCTACGTCAGAGTGTGCTCGGCACCGACAGCTTCAATGCCCTGCTCTATGGCTGTCCCAACTTCGTGAATGGAGCCTGCACGGGCGGCGTTCAGATTCCGGCACTGTCTCCGGTACTGCGGACCGTTCCTGGGACGAATTTCGTACCGCGGCTTTCGAGCGGCGCCGAGGTTTCGTTCATCCTGCCAATCGTGAATGCACCTTTCCGCATTTATTACGCTTACAACGCTCTCCGTCTCTTCAAGGACCTGCCGCAGGAGCTTGTGGTCGATCCAACGACCTTCAGGAACTTTTTCCCCACGTCCGGAGCGGGGCAATACAGCTACCAGCAGGCACTGCAGTTCTATGGAGCGAACTATCAGCTTCGGGAGCCACGCAAAACCTTCCGCTTCACGGTGAGTACGACCTTCTAGAGCGTTCTCGCGCAGCGCAGAGGGCCGCGTAGCTTCACACCGCTGCCTGTCACGCATGTCGGGATGGGCACTGCGGAGCCAAAGTGCTCAGATCGCTCCCCGGCGGCTATCCGTTACTGTGTCATGACCGGTCCGCCTGTGCTGCCCTGGGCGACCTGCTGCAGGATCTGTTGCACAAAGATCACGCGTATGTGGATGCGTTTGGCGACATCGGGCAAGAATTCGGCGACGATTTGGCCCGCCGGGTCTGTAGCCAGCCCGAGCGCAATCCGCTTCCCGGTAGACGGCGCGTTGGTTGCCACACCTGGGACATAGAGGTTGCTCATTTCCGCGCTGATCGGGTAGGTCAGCAGCGTCGCATAGTTCGGCATCAACGATCCGTCGTCGTGGCGAGTGATCACAGTATGCGAGACGGCATGGACCAGCCGACGCGCGAAAGGACGTCCCGGCATCCTGTAGTAGCGAGGGTCTTGTCTGGCCAGACTAGGGATGAGGAACGTGCCGAAGAACTCTCCCTGCATATCCTCAACGATGCTGTACCCGGTAAGACGGCCGAAACCGGGAAAGCCTGGCCCGTACGCGGTGTGGGAGTTCGCTGCGATCGCGATGCCCGAATACCCCACGATTGTCACCAAGTTGAAGGGGTCGATAACGTCGCGCGTTGCGAGGTATGCTTTTTGGCTTGGGTGAAGCGGAGGAAGATATCTTGAGGCGATGATCGGCTGCAACGGATTTTCTTCCGTACAGAGGGTACTTGTCTTGTCTTGCGCCGGCACCGATCCGCCGGCAGGAAGAGAGCCCGCAGGGTTCCCTTTCCCGCATGGAGGAGGACTGCTTTCTGAGACCGCCGTGATGCCGGCCTGATCCGGCATGCCCGGGAAGAACTCCGCGGTATCCGAGCTCCTGTCCTTGTGGAGACCGGGAGACTCGATCGGCTTTGCCTCGAACAGCAAGGCACTCGGCGCGGACGGCAGGCTCTGCGATGCGGCACGGAGTGACAAGACCAAAGAGACAGCCGTTACGGCGCCAAACCCAAGCAGCAAAGTTTTGGAATTCCGCCTTTCCCCCCGGAGGTCGCCCATGCTGACTCCAACCCGCATTCGCATTTAAGGGTGCTGCCAGTCAGGACGCGGCCCGGCCTGCTGCACCGGCTACCTCTTCCTCAGGTGGATAGCTTTTAGGGCGTCGTCAGAAAACTCGCTCACGAAAAACCCTAACGCGGCGCCCCCAAGGGAGCCGCCGAAGATGGAAGCGGTGTCATGGAAGTTGCGGTTGATCGGCGGGTAGTAGGTGTACGTCAGAGCGGTCGATGCCGCATAGCCCGCCAGCAGGGCCCCGTTGACGGAGTTTCTGCCGCTGTCCGTGCGCGTAATGAGCGGACGCGTCACGGCATACATTGTGCGGTAAAAGAAGCCATGCCCCTCACCTTGAACGTAGTACCGCGGATCTTCGTGGAAGATCGGGGAAAACACGGAATCCGTGAAAAAGCCCTGGGTCGACTCGCGAATCGCTGCAGCCCCAAGGCGTTGGCCGAAAGCGCCACGATCCGTGCCGTAGTTTGGCTCCCCATTCAGGGCATGCTCATAACCAGCGGATGCGATCATTGCGATGAAATTCAGGGGCGAGTAAAGGTCGCGGAGACCTATATGCACCTTGTCGTGAGCCGTAATCGACTGGGCGCTCCATCCGTAGGGGATGTACTTCGTCAGCTTGGGAGCTACGGTGGGTGTTGCTGTCGCAGGTGTTTGAAACGCATCTGCGAAGAGACTCGACGATTCCGAAGGTTCCACCTTCAGGCTGGAGGGAGTGTCTGGAAGAACGCTGGAAGAAGGCGGGAGAACATCGGCAGAGGGCAGGGATGCTGACGCAGATCCCAGATCGGTCTCTGCGCTCGTTGGAACGGAAGTGCTCGCAGCTGACATGAGATTCGAATCGCCGGAGTGAGACGCAGCGTAGATCGGCTCCACTGCGTCCTGAACGACAGGAAGCACGGGTACCTGGGCACAGGCGACAGCAGCGCCCAGGAAAACAGCGGTAAAGACTACGCGTCGGAAGCAAAGCAAGCGGGAGCTGGTCATAGATCCTTTTCGGACGACGGCGCGCCGGTCGGCCCGGCACGGTCTTTGGATTTTGACGAATCTCTGCCATTCACAGAGTATCTCAGACGGACGCAGGGACGCAGCGGGTGGTTGTTTCCAGGCGGATCAAAGAACTGTGAGCGGACTGATCATCAGGCACAGTCCCGTTACCAGCTCGGTACATGCGCCGCCGTTGCGTTGACCCCGGCTTGCAACTCAAAGCAGCATGAAAGATGCGGCATGCCTTGTGCCTGCTGTGAGGAGACTGATGGACGACCCGAGATCAGAAAGCACTTCGAAGGGGCCTCGCAAGCCGTGGGAGCAACAACTCAACGAAGCGGGAGCCCGCCTGGAGGACGAAGTGCGGCGCGTGGTCCGCTACGTGGACGAGGAAGTGGTGCCCGAGGTGCGTAGAAACGGCTCCAAGGCCCTGCGCATTGCGTCCGACCGGCTCCGGCAGCTAGCCGAGCAGATGGAAGACCGGAATGGGCCTGGCTCACCCATGGGACCGCCGCAGAGATGAAGTTCCCGGCTGGG
The DNA here is from genome assembly GCA_964246235.1 of uncultured Acidobacteriaceae bacterium. Lineage (GTDB taxonomy): Bacteria > Acidobacteriota > Terriglobia > Terriglobales > Acidobacteriaceae > Granulicella. The sequence continues at coordinate 103,961 of CAXTPR010000008.1, read as the reverse complement.
CGGGTATTTTCCGGATCCCTACGGTGCGGTCTTTGTGCGCGGAGCGTGCTGGCTGCGGTAGCGCTGCTGCTGGGAGGTTGCCGTCATCGGCAACAGGTCCCCTCCGCTCCACTGCCCCCTCCCATTCTGGAGAAACCGCCACAGCAGGAGAATGCACGCGTGGACGCCCGCATGCCTGCGCCGCTGCTCCTTCCCCCAGGGCAGGCGATCGTGCCCGGCGACCTGGATGCTGAGGCGAACGCAGCACCCGCAGGCTACTTCGACGATTATCATGTGACTCCGATTTTTACCGAGACCGGTATCGCCAGTTGGTACGGGCCAAACTATCACCATCACAACGCGGCCGACGGAAGCGTTTATGACCAGAACGGCATGACAGCCGCACATCGGACGCTCCCGCTGGGATCCACGGTGCGGGTCACCAACCTGCAGACCGGAGAGCAGGTGCTGGTGCGGATCACTGACCGCGGACCCTTCGCACCGGGCCGCGTGGTGGACCTGTCGTTGGGTGCGGCGAAATCCATCGGGCTATACCGTCAGGGAGTCGCCCAAGTGAGGGTAGAGGCGTTTCCGCATGCAACCGCAGACCCTGCGGGACGCTGGTGTGTGCAGACCGGAGCCTTCAAGGATCAGACCGACGCACTGGATCTGAAGGCTGCGCTAGCCGAGCGCTACCGCACGGCTAAGGTGATCGAGTTCGCAGGGCCGACGGGGTTCTGGGTGCGGATCGACCCGGCCAGCCGCAGCAGGGCACAGGCAGAGGAAATGCTGGGGTGGATCGGCGCCCCCGACCCGTCGGCTCTGCCTTACCTGGTCAGGACGGATTAGACCCATTTTCCTGAAGGTGTCGCTCCAAGCCGAGACATTCATGGGCGTTTTCTCCAATGAAAACGCCACTGCACGCCCATTGGGTGATCACACTATCAGGAAAATGGTCTTAGCAGGCTGGCGGCGGGACCAGAACACCCCCGGGCGAGACCGCGGGCGTTGGCTTGCAAGGAAGGTTTCCACTACTCGCCGGCGCCACCGAACGTCCACTGGCGCACCGGACCGACATCGACATGCACGAACTGGCTGACGGGGTAGTAGCCGACACCGCCGGCGCGGAAGCTGAGAGCGGTCTGACGCAGAAGGCGGGTGGTGACGCCAGGAATGCGGATGTCGATAGCCCTGGCCTGCGTGTGCTGGGAGTTCTTCGCTACGCCGGTGTTCGCGGAGCGGGTGCGGAGGAAGTTGTTGGACCAGGGCGTGCGATAGCCGCAGACGATATCGATCTCCTTCTTGCCGAGCGTGCGCACAATGCTGTTCAGGAGGTCGAACTCACGGGGATCATAATGGCTTTCCTCCTCCGTGCGGTGGTCGCGGAGGAAGTGGTTCAGCCTGGCGATGGCGCTGGGGATGTAGATGTCGCCAATGCGGTAGACGACGTCCAGGTCCTCGCCGGTGTGCAGATGGTGGAGCCTTAGCTCGTAACGCTGGCCGGATGCCGGTGCGAGGTCATCGGCAGCGACCGTCGCGGGCGCGGGCAGCGAATTGAGCGCGTGCGTGTGACGCTCCGAGGCTACCAGACCCAAAACAAGAGGCAGTGTGAGAGTTACCAGCGAAGACGCTTTGCGGCGGAGGAAAGAGAGGGCCCGAGGTGCTGAGGAGAAACTCAAGTGCAAGATTCGATCTCCAGTGACAGATGAGAGGTCAGCTTTCGGATGGGCCGAATCGAATTCGCCGCTTTCCATTCACTCTCTTCATTCTACCTGCATGTGAGCTGATTGTGGCCTCGATCCAAGCAATGCGCTAAGCACCGCGGCCGTTCAGAGTGCAACTCCTGGGGCAGGCCTTCCCCCTTGGAGAGCTGCGCAAAATCTTCATTCCGGAGGTCTTTGGTGCGGACCGGGCCTTGCGCGAGCGACATCAGTGCAGTGAAAAGCAAGCTCGCTTCGAGCTCTCCTTTGTCAAGCGGCCCCTGTTATCTTCCTGAGATTGGCAGCGGCGAACTACAGGGTCTCCGCCCCGGGCTCCGGGCCATCCCGGCGATGTGACAGGGTTGGTGGCGGCCTGATCAGTTCCGTGCCGCAGGGAAACGCAGATTCCCTTCGGGAAGGACAACAAAGAGTGCGCAACGACTCTCAGCGGGACCTAGTCAGAGGTCTCTTCCGAAAAGTCGGGGGCAACTCGTCTGAGAATTCCAGGGCTACTCGTCTGTGCATTCCGAGACTACTCGTCTCCGGGCTTATCGGGCTGGGAGCGGTAGATTTCCTCGACGCGGGCGAGGGTGTCGATATCCTCCACAGGTTTGTCGTCGCGGATGCGCAGAATACGGGGGAAGCGCAGGGCGAAGCCACTGCGGTGGCGGTCCGATCGCATGACGTTGTTGAAGGCGATTTCCAGAACACGCAGCGGCTCGACGGTGCGGAAGTGGCCGAAATCTTCGAGAGTATGAGCTTTGAGCCATTCGGTGAGCTCGACGATTTCCGCGTCGGTGACGCCGGAGTAAGCCTTGCCGACGTTGAGGAGCTCGGGCCGGCCATCCGGGCCGGTTTCGCCGCGGATGGCGAAGGTGTAGTCGCTGAGTACCTGCGAGCGGCGGCCGGAGCCAAACTCGGCGCCGGTGATGACCACATCGAGCGTGGCGAGCTCGCGCTTAAGCTTGAGCCAGAAGATGCCGCGGCGGCCGGCGAGGTAGGGGGAGTCCGCGGATTTGAGCATGACGCCCTCGTTGGCACGGGCGCGGGCGTCGCGGTAGGCCTGGTCGATGGCGTCGGCGCCCTCCACGAAGTGGACATGGGAGAGGTGGAGGCGCTGAAGGGCAGAGTAAGCCGGGCCGGTTTCCACTCCTGGATCCAAGTGGGGTTCCGTGTCGGCGAAAAGACCAGCCTGCAGGCTTTTAGCGGGTGGGTTCCTCGCCTCACGTTTTTCAAGGGGCGCGACGGTGAACGGCTCGATCTGCAAGGCGATGGCTTCCAGACGGGCGCGGCGCTCGCGAAGGGGTAGCGGCAGAACGAGCTCGCCCGCATGGAAGAGCACATCGAAGGCAACATAGACGACCGGAATCTCCCGGCGTAAATCGTTGTCGACTTTCTTGCGGCCGATGCGCTGGCCCAGGATGGCGAAGGGCAGGGCTTTGCCGGCGGCGTAGTCCCAGCCGAGTATTTCGCCATCGAGGATGAGCGGTCCGGTGCCGGCCTCCGCGACATGGCGGAAGGCTTCCTGCAGCTCCGGGAAGCTGTGGGTGACGTCCTCGCGGTTGCGGGAGTAGAGGGCGACGCGGCCGGGCTGGGCAGGGTCGCCGCAGTGGAGCTGGGCCCGCATGCCGTCAAACTTGTCTTCGACCAGGGCGTGGACAGGGGGAGGAGAGATGAGGGATGCGAGATGGGAAATGAGAGCGGGGGCCGGGACCGAAGTCTCTTCCCGGTCCGGGCCTGAGGAGGAAAGCTCGATGTCTCCGGCGAAGCCCTCGGCGGCTGCGTCTGTGCCGATGGCGGCCTGGTCCGGGGTGAGGTCGGAGTAGGACTCGGCTTCGTCCGCAGGAGTCTCAGGAGCACCCTTCTTCCTGCGGGTCTTCCGAGCCGCTTTGAGCTTTTCGGGTTTGGTTCTTTTTTCAGGTTTGGGAGAAAAGCGGGCAACAGCTTCTTCGGGGGTTTCTACCGGCGAAGCCAGCATGAAGCCGAGGGGGTGGAAGAGCGTCATGCGGGCTTCGGCGAGGGTGCCGGCGAAGGCCCGCCGTACGGCGCTTTCAAGATCGGCCTCGAGCATGACGGCGTGGCGCACGGCGGCGACTTCGGTGCCGCTGGCGACGGCGATAGCCTCTTCGACAAGCGGCTGCGCGACGCCGATGCGCATGTCGCCGAGCATGAGCTTGAGGAGGTACTTGGCCTCCAGAGCGGTGGCGCGGCGCAGAAGCCCTTCCACGGCGCTGAAGCGGGCGGCCGTGGTGCGAGCGGAGGCCATGGTGTCGAAGGCAGCGGCCACCTCGTCGAGGGTGAGAGTCGCGTCAGCGGGCGCTTTGCCGTGGGGCGGCGCGAGCAGGTCGCAGGCCGCCGCGCCGAGATCGCCGTGACGGCGGTAGGCGGCACTCAGGGCAGCGTCGGAGGCGGCAGCAATCTCCTTGACGGCACTGGAAAGGATTGCGCCCCCGGCATTGAGTTTGCGGCCGTCAGCTTCCGCAAAGGGTTGACCGGCGAGGTACAGGCAGAAGCGGCCCGCCTCCGCGGCGCTTTCCGCGGTGATGCGGGCGTAGGGCTGCATGGCCGCCTGGCTCACGGCGGCGGCGATGGCGGCGCGCTTCTTCAGCTTCGAGGGTTCGCGGGCGAGCTCGTCAGCAAGGCGTGCGATATCGGCGAACAGGATCATGCGGTCTCGTCTCTTCCATTCCAGTATGAATGACCTGAAAGTTACCCTTTTGCTCCTCACGTGACCGGCGTTTATGTCGTCTAAAGAAGGGAATACTGCAAAAGAAAGATTTTGGATGTAAGGTGGGGGCACCCGCGAGAACCTGCTTGCGGAAGAGTTCCGCTTTCCCCTGCATCCCTTCTGCCTGCCGCATTGTCCGAGGAGTACTCCCCCATGGGCCCGAAACACCTGAAGTTGAAGCACTGCTGTGCGCGCGCCTGCTGGATGGGCGTGCTGGTCCCCGCGGTCCTCTCCCAGACGGCCGGAGCGCAGGCCCTGTTGAAGGAGGCGGGTCGGTCCGACGCGAGCACGCCATCTTCGGAAGCGTCTTCGTCAGTGCCGGATTCGCCGGGGTTCCTGCAAGCTGCGGCGGCGGAGGCTCCGGCGCGGATCGTGGGCAAGATCTATGACGTAAACGGCGGCCTGGTGCCGGGCGCGACGATCAGTGTGCTGGATAAGGCGGACAAGACGGTAGGAACGGGCACTTCCGACAGCGAAGCCCTGTTCGAGATCGGCAACCTGCCGCCGGGGACGTACAAGGTGCTGGTGGTGGCCGTGGGGCTGCAATCCTTCGAGTCACCCGCGGTGACGCTGAAGGCGGGCGAGCGCTATGAGCTTCCGGAGACGGCACTGCCGATCGCCACGGCGAACCAGACCGTCAACGTGGTGATGACGCAGGAGATGATCGCCGAGGAAGAGATTCGGGACGAGACCAGGCAGCGGGTGCTGGGCGTGTTTCCGAACTTCTACACCAGTTATGAGTGGAACGCGGCCCCTCTGAACGCGCGGCAGAAGTTCAAGGTGGCGTTCAAGTCCACCACCGATCCGCTGATCTTTGTGACCACGGCCATCGTGGCGGGAGTGCAACAGGCCCGTGGCACCTATGAGGCCGATTACGGAGACGGCGCCGAGGGATTCGCCGAGCGCTACGGAGCCCAGTACGGAAATGCGCTCATCGGCCGCTTTATCGGCTCGGCCATTCTGCCTTCGATCTTCAAGCAGGACCCCCGCTACTTCTATATGGGCCCACCTTCGACGACGGGACAGCGCTTCCGGCACGCGATCGCGTTTTCGGTGACGGCGCGCAGCGATCAAGGCCACAATGGCCACCTGGTGCCGAACTACTCGCATATCCTGGGCAACTTCATCGCCGGATATATTTCGCGCACGTACCATCCTGCCAGCAGCAATGGGATCGGGCTGGCTGTGGACAATGCGCTGATCGGGATCGGCGGTGCGGCGGTGCAGGGGCTGACGCGGGAGTTCCTGTTCCGGAGGGTCAGCACGCACACACCCAAGTATGCGAAGGGCAAACCGGTGGGCGTGGACCCGGTGGAGGACAAGCCGGCGGCTTCGGCGGCGAAGACAGCCCCGTCCGCCGCGCCGCCCCAGTAGCCTCCCGTGCCGGTTACGCCACCGCAGCAAGCCACGAAGCCTCCTACCGCATGAGCCGTAGAGCAAACTGCGCCACGCGCTGCTCCGCTGTGGTGGCGGTAATGGTACCGAAAGCTGCAGCGCCGAAGCTGCCGTTGGGCTGCGCGCAGGCTGGGGTGTTGGTGAGGTTGAAGAGCTCGGCGCGGAACTCCAGGCGGGTCAGCTCTCCCAGGTCGGTGCGCTTGACGAGCGAAAAATCCCAGTCGCGGAAGGCGGGACCGCGCACGGGATTGCGGCTGGCATTGCCGAGCGTAAATTGCGGCGCGGTGGCGAAGGCGGCGATGTTGAAGAACTGTCCTGGGTAGCGCAGCTCAGGGGCGAGGTTGGGCTCCCCGATGAGGTTGGGGCGCTGGAGCGCGAAGCCGGCGAAGGCGTTGTTGTTGGTGGCCTGCGTGACGGCGACCGGCATGCCGGACTGGGCGGTGACGATGGAGTTGACGGCCCAGCCGCCGAGCAGCGTGTTTCCAGGAGCGGAGTTGCCGAAGCGGTGGTTGCGGCCGGCGGGGAGCTCATAAACGAGCGAGCCGGCGAAGACGTTGGGCATGTCGCCAGTGGAGACGTCGCGCTCCAGGTAGGGGCGGAAGGTATCGGCGGCGATGAGCGAACTGGTGTTGGGCGAAGAAAGCACGGTGGAGCTGAAGACGCTGGAGGCGTCGTCGATCAGGCGGGAGTGGGTGTAGGCGAAGGTGAATGACATGCCGCGCGCGAGGCGCTTCTCCACCTGGGCCTCGATGGCATTGTAGTTGGCGGTGCCGGTGTCGTTGCGGTAGACGGCGACGTTCTGAAAGCGTGGGTAGGTCTTGAGGAGCTGCGCTGCGGCGATGGTGGGGGTGTTGAGCGCCGAGCCGGCGGGAAGCTGGCCATAGTACGGGTTGGTGACCTTGCCGGTGAGCGCGGTGGGGTTGGTGAGGCCGCTGGCGAGCTGCGCGGCGGTGAGCTGGTTCAGGTTGAAGTCCGGGATGCCGACGTGCACGACGTGCTGGCCGACGTAGCTGACCTGGAACGAGAGGCTGTTGGTGAGCGAGCGCTGGAGGGCGAGGTTGTACTGCTCGACGTAGCCGGAGCCTGCATTGCGGTTCACGGTGTACACGCTCTGGCCGAGGCCGGCGTTGGCGGTCAGGGCGATGGGCTGGACGGTGGGCCCGCCGGCCAGCGTGAAGGCCGGGTTGATGCTGTCCTGGGTGGCCTGACGGACGTTCTGAATAAAGGGAAACTGGGGCACGGTAAAGGGCGTGGTGATGCCGGATTGGTCGAAGAACACCATGCCGAAGCCGGAGCGGATGACGGCTTTGCTGTCGAGCTGGTAGGCGAAGCCGAGGCGCGGACCCAGGTTGCCGTAGTGGGTGTTGCGCGCGGAGCGCGGGTTGCCGTTGACGCCGGCGTAGTCAAGCTGCTGGGTTGCGAGATTGAAGACCGCGCCCTGGTTGTTCTTCTCGGTGGAGGGGTTGTTGAAGGTCCAGCGCACACCCAGGTTGGCGGTGAGGCGCGGGCTGATGCGCCAGTCGTCCTGCACGAAGTACTCCTGGACGTGGTCGCGGGGGCGAAGCACGGAGGTCTGGAGGTCGATGGAAAAGGTGTCGACCTGGCCGAGCAGGAAGCTGGCAAAGGCGTTTCCGCCGGTGGAGGTGGCGGAGGCGGCGGTCTGGGTGTTGGTGCCGGTGGTGGTGAAGGCAAACGAGCCGGTGGGGTTGGGCGGCGAAATGGCGTTGAGCTGGTACCAGCGGACGTCCGCGCCGAGCTTGATCGAATGCGCGCCGCGCGACCAGGACAGGGTGTCCACCAACTCGTAAACGCCGGTCTGGTACCGCGAGAAGGTGCTGGCCGAGGAGCCGAGCTGCTGGAAGCCCGTGAAGGTGAAGAGCGGCAGGGCGTTCGAGAAGGCGGCGTTGGTGGGGATGCCAGGGACGCCGAGCGCGGCAGAGGCGGTGTTGCCGGCGGTAACGCCGTCCTGGTAATTGGCCCGGCGGGTGTAGCCGACCCGTGCGTCGTTGCTCAGGCGCGGCGTGAAGGTGTGGGTCTCGTTGAACACGACCTGCTGGCCCAGCACGTTGGTGTGGCCCTGCACGTTGCCGGTGCCGAGCACGGTGGTGGCGGGCAGCACGCCGGAGCCCTCGGGGAAAGGCGTAACCGGCAGCTCGACTTCGTTGTAGTAGGTGTAGCGCAGGAAGGCGTGATCGCGGCTGCCGTAGGCGGCGTCGAAGCGGGTGTCGAACTGGTTCTGGTGGTCGGAGTCGTTCCCTGTGCGCGAGTAGTTGTTGGCGGCCCCGGCGGCGGTGGGGACCGGGATGCGCTGCAGGAGAGCCAGGGCCACGGAATCGAATTGACTCTGGGGGATCTGGTTCCCGGTGAACTGCGGGCGGATGTAGCGTCCACCTGTGTAGTTTGTGCGTGAAGGATCGTAGATGGCCGATACGCCAGAGAAGTTCCCCCCGCGCTCGGCTACGGTTGGAACCGTGGAGATTCGTGTGGTGCCGATCAGCTGCCTGATCCCCTGGTAATCGCCGAAGAAGAAGAGACGGTCCGTGAGGATGGGAAAGCCGATGGTTCCGCCGTAGAGATTGCGGCGATACTCGGGCTTGCGCTGGCCGACGGGGGCGAAGAAGTTGCGGGCGTTCAGGCTCTCATTGCGCAGGTACTCGAAGAGCGAGCCGTGGAGCTGGTCCGTGCCGTAGCGCGTACTCACATTGACCACGCCGCCGTTGAAGCGGCCAAACTCGGCGGAGACGTTGTTGGTCTCCACGGTGAACTCATCGATGCTGTCGAGGAGTGGAAAGAACGCAACCTGGCCGGGTTCGGGCTGGAGCGCGGAGATGCCGTCGAAGAGGTACTCGTTGGTGCGGGGACGGCCGCCGTTGATGCGCGGAAGCAGCGTGCCGGGAGGAAGCTCCACGCCGGGAGCAAGCTGGGTGAGGTTGATGAAGTTGCGCGAGTTGAGCGGGATGGCTTCAATGTGCGTCTGGGGGATGGTGGTCTGCACATCGCTGGTCTGGGCCTGCAGCACGGGCAGGTCGCTGGTCACGACGACGGTTTCACGAGCCCAGCCGACCGGCAGCGGTAGATCAACGGAGACGGTCTGGCCGACGTTGAGCGAGACGCCTTCGCGCCGGTAGGGGTTGAAGGCGTTGGCGCTCGCTTCTACCTGGTAGGTGCCGGGCGGCAGGCTGGGGAAGTCGTAGTAGCCCTCGCCGCCGGTGACCGCATCGTAGTGCACACCGCTGCGCATCTCGGTGAGGCGAACTTTGGCGGCCGGAACGGCAGCGCCGGAGTGGTCGGTCACTCGGCCTCTGAACTCGCTGGCGACCTGGGCCCGGAGGGTGCTGAGGGTGAAGGGAGTGAGCAGAACGGCCAACAGTTTGTAACGACGCATGAAGCTCCATGGCACGCGCGAGTGAACAGCGCCCCCCGGAGTGAAAAAGGATTTCGGGAGACGTGCGGCGGGAGATCGCCTCCTACGAAACTAGACGAATCGAAACGTAGAGTCAATACCGCAGCAGGCGCAGGGTCCTGCGTTGACGGCAAGCGGTTGACTGGGATTGAGGCGGCCGGGAAACAGGCTAGAAGCTACTGAGAGCGGTTTTTTGCGGGCGTCAGTGGATCTTGCGGCAGGACCGAACTACAGGATTCTTCGCCTGCGGCTCAGGATGACGCTTGGGAAGCAAACTGCAGTGCCAAGAGGAGAGCGCTAGACGCGTTCGATCATGACTTCGGTGGCCTTTATCAGCGCCGCGGCCTGGTCGCCCTTTCTGAGGCCCATCTCACGAGCCGCGTCGGAGGTGATGATGGCGGTGATTTGCTGGTCGTCGGAGAGACGCAGGACAACCTTGGCGAGAAGGCCATCGACCTGCACATCCACGACGCGGCCTACCAACTGGTTGCGGCCACTGACCTTGCGGTAGCGCTCACGGCCCTGGCCGCCGGAGCCTGGCTTTTCCGCCTGGAGAAATGGCTTGAGCGCGGCGTGCGCAATGCGGTGATGGCCCCCGGGCGTCTGTACGGTGGGCAGCTTGCCGGAAAGTATCCACTGCTTGATGGTGGGGTAGCTGATGCCCAGCATGGCGGCGGCTTCGCGGGGCTTGAGCAGGGGCAGCGCGGGCATGGGAGCGATTGTACGTGCGGAGCGCGCTGGGTTAGCGCGGGTGAAGCGATGAATTGCGGCGGCCCAGGAAACGCAGATCCCGCGGGAATCGACAATAGAAAGGGAACAGCGCCGCGTGGCGGGACGACTGTGAAGTGAAACGAGTCTTTGTTGTGGACGAGCTAAAGCGGTTCTCCTGAAAATGTAGTTCCAAGGCAAGCAACTACCGGGATCCTTCGCGGGCGCTCAGGAGGACGCCTTGGAGAGAAAAGCTACAGCAAAGGGAACAGCTCTTTAGGGCTTCTGATTGATGAAGATGTCGACCATTTTCCGGGATTCTTCCAGCGCCGGAAGCTTGGGATCGTCCGGCGAGGTCGGGACCGTGTGAATGACAAACCAGCCGGTGCCGCGGATATCGCTTTCGATGGCGGGTTTCAGGTAATCGCTGCGATCCACGAGCGTCCACTGACCGCTGGCGAGCTTGCCCATGATGAGGCGGTCCAGATCGCGCTGGGCGAGAGGCTGGCTGTGGTTATACAACCGCTCCGACCCGACCATGATGTTCAGCTGGCGCTGGTAGACGATCCAGGGTGGCGGCGCGGTCTGTAGCTCGCGCATGAGCTGTTCGATGGTGGCGCGGGTGCTGGTGTCGAAGAAAGTCTGAACGTAGTTGTGCCAGGGCGGGGTGGCGCAGAAGTAGTTGGGATAGGGATAAGGAAGGGAGAGCAGCGGCGGTCCGGGCTGGCCGGGAACGGCACCGATGTCAGAGCACAGGCGCTCGCTGAAATGCAGCAGATCACGGTCCACGTACATGGGCCCGTAGGTAGGGTGCCAGTAGGCTTCGCGGCTCTTGAACATGACGTCATACCGGTAGTTCTGCCAACCGTAGGGCAGGACGAACTTGGTGTAGATGCCGGAGAGAATGAGCATGCCAAGAATCGCGGCAAAGAAAGACTGAGACGGTGCGGAGAGACGGGGCCAGGAGACCACCACCGGGACCAGGAGGAAAACCATCGCGATGGGAGCGTAGTAGTTGGTAAGAGGCTCGGCGGCAGCGCCCGCTGCATACGAGGCCCACTCGAAGAGCGGGACCAGGATGAGGAGCTCATAACTTCTCTCCGGGGCAGCACCGCCCTCGCGCTTCCACCAGCGGAGCAGTGCCCACACGATGAGTACGCAAAACAAGGGCGTGACGTAGAGCACGATCAGCTCATAGGGCAGGCCGGTGCGCACCTGATCGCGGATCTCCGGAGGCAGCCAGCCGATCAGTGCCAGACCGACCGCGAGCTCCACCAGGACCACAATCGAAGCCTTCTCGCGGTAGCGGCGATGGAAGGCAAAGCCGACAAGGAACATCGACGCCAGGATCGCTGTCATGCGCTTTTCAAAGCGAAGCGTCAGCAGCGTATTGGTGACCATCGCGAACGGAGTGGCCATAAGGCCGCCCGTGCCGCCTTTGCTGCTGGCGGCGCGGATGACGGTGCTGAAGATGTAGCTTTTTGGCGAGTCGCCGGTGAGGAGGACGACCACCAGAACGGTAAGCAGGGAAACGGCGAGAAAGAGCCCGGTGCGCGCCCAGCGGCGGTCGCTCTTGAAAAGCAGGAGAAACAGGGCACAGGCGACCAGCAGGGCCAGACCGTCCGTGACGCGGGTGACGATGGTAAGGCCGGCAACCAGGCCGGTCAGGCCGACCATGCGCAGGTTGCGTCCCGGGTCCGTGCCGGCAGTCTTGACGACCCAGATCAGCGCCAGCAGTGAATAGACGATCAGGGCTTCCGCGAGGACGTGGTAATCGTCAAAGCGGTAGGAGTGGCCGCAGACGGTAAAGACGAACACCGCGAACAGGGTGAGCGCCTTCATGAAGTCGGGCCAGGGTGACTCGCGGAGCACGAGATAGAGGCCGATGGCGAGTGCGGCGGCGTGCACCAGCGAGAGCAGCTCGTAGAACATGAGCCGGGTACCGAAGATGTGGATCCAGACGTCGGTTTCCAGTACAAAGAGGGGCTGCAGCGGCGTATGCAGGCCGCTGTACAGCTTGGCTCCGTGCGCGAACGCTTCCACGTACCAGAACCACATCGCTTCGCCGCTCATCTGCGTGTTCACAATCATGAGCAGCGCCAGCACCAGGCAGAGAGCGATGGACGCAAACTGCCAGGAGAGGACGAACCTCTCGAAGCGAGGACGCAGAGGCAGAGAGGCGCTTGCGGCCCCGGAGGGGACTGGAAGGGTTTTGAGCATCAATTACAAAGCTAGCTCGCCGGGCCGGTTCGCGGAGGGGAACGTCGCCTCCTGACGACGCGCGGGTACCCAAAGCAAAGCAGAGCGGAGGTCACCAGAGTACGTGACCTCCACTTTGCGCTGTGAGGGTCTCGGCGACCACCCCGCGGTGCGTGGCGTAGCGCGCCATCTCGCGGACCAGCAGGAGCGGCCCGTAGCGCAGGCTAGTTGCCAGGTTGTGGTGTGGGACGAGCGGCGGCCGGAGCGGGAGCCGCCGCGCCGGCGTCGAGGTGGTCCCAGTTGATGATGGTGTTGAATCCCAGAGCGAAGGTGCCTTGGGTTTGCCAGCGCCAGAAAGGCCGCAGGGCAAACATCACGACGTGACCCTTGCCGAGCGGCTGGTCGATGGCGAGAGCATGGTTCACAATCGCCTGTCCGCCGGCCAGTTCGCCGGAGAGCAGGATGTTGTCCGGCTGCGAGGGGAACTGCATGACGACGCGGGGCTCGGCGCTCGCAGGCTCCGCACCCCCGAAGCCACCGCCAAAGCCGCCACCGCCGCCACCGGGTGCTGCTCCTGCTGCCGCCCGTCCGCCGCCCTGGCGACCGGCTCCACGGCCGCGGCCGGGCGCGGCAGGACCGGCACCATCCGGTTGGCTGCCGTCATCCTCGTACGGTGACAGGTGTATGGGCGCCGAGTTCGGCGTGACGTCCTGGCCGACGCCGGGGACCGGCGGGCCGCCGCGTCCGAAGCCGCCGCCGGCGCGGGTGGTGAGGATCGGATCCTGGTTGAAGTAGACCGGCATCTGGTCGCCGGTGTAGCCGTAAACGATGGGACTCTTCCGGTCCGCGATCATCGCGCGCATCTCGGCGCCCCTGGCGTAGAGAGTGGTTGGGTGCTCCACGGTGACACGCGGCAGAATGCCGTAATCGGGCAGGATGGCCGCGGTCGAGCCTTCGGTGATGAGCGTACCGCCGGCTTGCACGAACTTCACCAGCTCGTTCAGGCCCTCGATCCCCATGCCGCCTCGGATGTCATCGCTGGAGTCCTCAACGCCGAGGTTGGGGGTAAGCGCCGTCTTCTTGTAGGGAATGGGATCGCCGGTCCTGGGGATGCCGTTGACCTGCGAGATGGACGTGCCGCCGACGTGCGGGAAGATAATGACGTCGTACCTGGCGCGGAGATTGCCTTCGCGCAGCTTCTGGTCCGCGAAGTAGGTGAAAGGGATGCCGTAGTGGTCGAGCGCGCCGCGGACCCAGCCCTCATCCTGGGTGCGCGACCAGCTGTGCACATAGCCGACGCGGGGGATGGTGAGGGGATGCGTCTTGACCGTGGGCGCTGAGGTAGCCCAGGCCACCAGACCCAGCTTGCTGATGCTGTCACGAACCTTGGCGTTTTTGCCATCGCGAACAATAAAGGCACCGGCATGGACGGACTGGCCGTCCACCGTAAAGTCTTCTTCGGCGGCTTCCATTTTCACGCCGGGATTGGTGAAGCGGAAGGTGGCGAGGACATTGTCGGTGTTGTTCTGCACGACCAGCACATCGCCCGTTCCCTGGATGACGCCGGGGACTTCGACGTCCTTGGTGAGCAGCGTCATGCCCTGGTCCAGCAGCGACTTGTCGGTGATGGTCTTGACCGTGATGTTGCGCTGCAGCGGCATGGTCCAGCCGGTGTCGTCATAGGGCAGCGGATTGCTGACCGGATAGTTCTGCAGGCTGAAGTAGAGGTCCACCAGCGTCCGGAAGGGCTGGTCAGCACGGATAATGTAGTCGCCCGCAGCCACAGGCACGCTGCCGACGCTGCCCCCCGCGCTGGCGGTCTGCACTTCCACGCCCTGGCGGCGCAGATCGTTGACCATTTCCGCCGCGTTCACGCGGTGGTCCTGCCCGGCGGGGATGACCCAGCCGAACACCGGGCCGTTTCTGCCCTTGTCCACGCTGCGCTTGGATTTCAACCAGTAGTTTTCCAGGTAGAGCTCATGCTCCTTCGCAACCTTGTTCAGCGCGAACAGGATGGCCGATTCCTGGATGTTGGTATTGTTGCGCGGTCCCCACTTGATGTCCGGCAGCGGAGGGTTGGGCCGGTACCACTCGCGGCTCGTGGTGGTTGGGGGAAGCTGCAGGTGCTCCTGCACATCGGGACCGTAGCTCTGCACCTCATAGAAGCGGCCGAAGGAATTGTGCGCCTCGGCGATCCAGAAGAGATAGTTGGGGACCCAGCCGTCGTAGAAGCCGTAGGTAAACACGCCGGGAACGCCGCGCTTGGTCATTTCCATGACCTCGGTTTCGGCCAGCAGCCACCACTCGTCGGACGTGATGGGATCGAGCTGCGGATTGTAGGGGCCGGTGCCGGTGGAGACGTAGAGGTAGCTCTGCGCCTCATGCAGATCGTGCAGGATGGTCGGGTGCCATTCGAGCACCGCAGCGGTCATGTTCTTGGTCAGGTTCAGCATCTGACCCATGCCGTCGCGGTTGTTGTCGTGCTGCACGTACTTGCCCCAATACATGAGCGGAGGACGCGGCTTGCCGGTCTTCTTGCCGTAGTAGTAGGTGTCCACTTCCTTGTCGCGGCCGTCGGTCTCCACCACCGGCGTGATGAAGACGATGGCGTTCTTGCGAATCTCGTTGATGAAGGGAGTTTCTTCGACGATGAGCCGGTAGGCGAGCTCGACGAGCATCTGCGGGCCGCCGGTTTCAGGCGAGTGGATGCCGCTGGTGATCCAGTAGATTGGCTTCGAGGTGTGGATGATCCCCTGCGCCTGTTCCTGCGTGGTCTTGCGCGGGTCGGTGAGCGCGGCGAGGTCGGCCTTGTACTTGTCGAGGTTCTTGATGGTGTCCTCATCTGCGAGGGCGAGAACGACCATGTCGCGGCCTTCTTCGGACTTCAAAGGCAGTTTCCAGAACTTGGCGCGCGGCGAGACCTGCGCGAGCTTTTCGTAGTAGCTGTTGATCTCTTCGCTGTAGTAGAGCTCGCCGGGCTGCCCCGGCATCTTGCCGAAGAACTTGAGTGGCGTGGGCACGGTGGAAGAAGCGGGCAGGTGATCCACCAACTCGGTGGTGACGCGGGGGTCGTTCAGGTACTGCTTGATCTTGCCGGTGTACTCCTCGTCGTTGGGCTGGCTTGGCGATGAGGAGGCAGCCATCTGGGCGAAGGCAGTTCCGGCGCTCAGCAGACCGGCGGCAAGCAAGGCAGGCAAACACCGGCGGAGACGCCCGCCAATGCAGGGGCGCGCAGGCCCTTGGGCCCGCGGAAACAACAAGAAGGGATGCATGCTCCCACCATACTGCACGTCCAAGCAAGGGTTCCACGTAAATCGTTCTGAGGAGCTTGTGTGCACCCGGACGGCGGCGGGGGGCATCCACATCTCCAGATGCGCGCCGCCGCGCCCAGGAACCCTCTTGCTGATTCAATCAGAATGCGATATCCGGTTCGATATCCCAAGCCCCACGGCAATGATCGCGCTGCTTCACGTGCACCCTTCCGTGGACCCGATTCTCACCAAGCCCGATGTTTTGAAGGTGGAGCACTTCGCACCGGGCGCGGACCGAGGGAGACCCGTGCCGCTGGCTGTCGAGGAATACCTGGACAGCTTCGGCAATCGCTGCTCCCGCTTTGTCGCGCCCGCGGGGTCGATTCGGCTGGCGGTAGAAAACACCGTGAACGCAGGCGAGACGCCTGATCTCCAAGGCTTCGGTCTGGGGCAGACCCCGATTGAAAAATTGCCTGCGGAGACGCTGCAATTCCTGCTGGCATCCCGCTACTGCCAGGTGGACCAGTTCGGCGGCATTGCGCAGGACCTTTTCGGCTTCTATGCCGCCGGCTGGGAGCGCGCCGCCGCCGTTCGCGACTGGGTGCACAACAAGGTCACGTTCAACTACGGCGCTGCCCGCTCCACGAAAACGGCAATGGACGTTTTTACCGAGCGCATCGGCGTGTGCCGCGATTTCCAGCACCTGGCCGTGACCCTGACCCGCTGCATGAACATCCCGGCACGTTACGTGACGGGATATATCGGGGATATCCGCGTGCCGTACGCCGGGGCCGGGGATTTTTCAGCCTGGTATCAGATCTGGCTGGATGGACGCTGGTGGGACATGGATGCGCGCCATAACTATCCGCGGCTGGGACGCATTCTGATGGCGGTGGGCCGCGATGCGGCCGACGTGGCGATCACAACCAGCTTTGGCGTAGCAAACCTCACACACTTCTATGTGGAGTCCAACGAACTGGATGCGAACGGCGAGCCGGTGCCTGTACCGGGTAAGCCAATCTCCCCATCGGGAGGGTCCGCGAACCAGTCCGCTGGACAAGCGGAGCGGCAGGACCTGCAGACGATTGCGCAGCCGGAGCAGAGCAGCGTGCAGGCCAGCTAGGTTTGTTTCTTCGCCGTTCGTCGAACCCCGCGTCCGTGGCTGGACTTTCGCCCGCCCATTCAGCGGACGCCGGACCCGCGGAGTGGGGATAACGGCATCCTAACCGTTAGCTGAGGCCGTGCGCGTGAACGAACCTCTCGAAGAAAATCCGACGGCATCCTCTCCCGGTAAGGCTTCCGCCAGACCGAGAATACCCTGGTGGCGGCGGCGCGCGACAAAGCTCGTCGCAGGGAGCCTTGCGGGGGCGCTGATTGCGCTGGTGATCCTGGCGGAGTACGCGCTGCACCACCTGGAACCCATCGTGCGCGAGCGCCTGATCCAGACGCTCTCGGAGTCGTTCAACAGTCCGGTCGAGCTGGACAGCCTGCGGATTTCGCTCTTTCATGGCATCCAGGTGGAAGGTGAGGGCCTGCGCATTCCCTATGGCTCCCCACCGAACGGCGATCCGGCTGCGCGGGCAGGACCGCTGCTCAGCCTGCAGCACTTCCGCTTCCGCACCACGCTGGGCGGCCTGCTGCGGCACACGACGCATGTGGAGGAGTTTCGCGCGGAGGGCGTGGAGATCCACATTCCTCCGCATTCCCAGCGCGGCGTGTGGCCGGGCTCCTGGCAAGAAAGAGTGTCGGCCGATCCGGCCCATACCAAGCTCCGGCCGCGGATCGCGTTCACGGCGTCGCGGATCGTGAACGATGACATGAAGCTCTACATCGAAACCGACACGCCGGGGAAGGAGGCGCTGGAGTTCGATGTCCGGCACCTGCAACTCGAAGGCGTCGGGCCGGACCGGCCGGCAACGTTCACCGCGGACCTGGTAAACGCCGAACCGAAGGGCGACATCCATGCGGCCGGGTACTTTGGCCCGTGGGCCAGTGAGGATCCGCGCGAAACGCCTGTCCAGGGTGACTTCACCTTCATGAATGCCGATCTCGGAACGATCAAGGGGATCAGCGGAACGCTGCGGGGTGCGGGGCACTTCGCGGGTCAGCTCGAAAGCATGGTCGTGGACGGAACGGCCGACGTGCCGAACTTCTCTCTCGACACGGCAAACCACCCGGTGCCGCTGTTTACGCGCTACCACGCAATCGTCGACGGCACGACCGGCGACACAACACTGGCGCCGGTGCAGGCACTGCTGGATCACTCGGATTTCAGCACCAGCGGAACGGTGATGAAAGTGCCGGGCGGGCACGATATCGCGCTCGACGTCAACATACCCAGTGCGGAAGTAGCGGACTTCCTGCGGCTGGCGGTGAAAACGTCCCCTGCCCTGATGAACGGCAGGATCACCATGCAGGCCAGGCTTCACATTCCACCCGGACCGGAGCGCGTTCCCGTGAAGATGGGCCTGCAGGGCCGGTTCCATATCGCCGCCGTGCACTTCAGCAACACTCGCTTCCAGGACCGCGTGGACGGGCTGAGCGCCCGAGCGCAAGGGCACCCAGAGGAGGCGGACTCCGTGAGCAACGATGCGAAGGCGGAGGCGGCGTCGCGGATCAGTGCAACTGTTGTGCTCGCACGCGGTCTGCTGACCGCAACGGACGTGCGATACACCCTTCCCGGAGCGGTCGTGACCCTGAATGGCGTGTATTCCATGGATGGAAACCTCTTCGAATTCAAGGGTCGCGCGCGAACCGAGGCCACCGCTTCGCAGATGGTCGGTGGATGGAAGGGGCTGCTGCTCAAGCCTTTGGACAGGTTCCTGCAGGAGGACGGAGCCGGCCTGCAGGTGCCCGTCGAGGTGAGTGGGACGCAGGGCGACGTGCAGTTCGGACTAGCCCTGCAGGACGCGAGCGAGACGACCCAGGGCATGGCCCGGGATTTACAAGACAGGCGTGCAGCAGGTGCGGGGCCAACAAAGCACAAGCACTGAGCACGCAGGAGCGGCGCCGTCCGTAGAAGGGTACGAGCCCGCGTCGTTCCTTCCACACAACCTCCGCTTGAAGCGGCCGGGCAGCGGAGACATTCCCGGGCGCGCCCTGCTACCGTGGAAGGGATGCCCTCTACAGAACAGGGACGTCTGTTTCCCGAAGCGCCAGGTCAACCGGCTCCCAGCGGCGAACGCGCCGCTGCCGCAGCGGATATCGCCCCGGTGTGGCTGCAGCGCATGAGCCTGGTGGTGCTGGTCATCTTCTGCTTCTACATCGGGGGACTGCTGGTGCTGCTGCCATGGAACACCCGGTGGTGGGTGGAGAACGGCTGGCTGCAGGGGCACCCCGCCGTGGATGCGATCGCGCAGCAGGGCTGGTTCCGGGGGCTGGTTTCGGGGCTGGGGCTGCTGGACATCTGGATCGGGATCAGCGAGATGATTCACTACCGCGACTTCCGGCCGTAGGCGCACAGCGTCTCGCAAAGCGAGACAATAGAGCTCCATGCCTGATGCCGAAGACGCTCTCGCTCCATCCGATCCCCAACCTCTCGCCGCCGCGCCGCTGGCGTACGAGAACCCGGCTTTCCTGGATTCGCCCGATGGGCGCATGGTGCGCATCATGGCCGAGTACAGCGAGCCGATGGCGCGTTTTCGGCAGCAGCGGGTGCAGGACACCGTGGTGTTCTTCGGCTCGGCGCGCTTCCGTGCGCTCGACGTGGCCAATCAGCAGCTGGAGCTCCTGGAGAACACGGGATCCGCGCAGCCCGCGCCGCCCGAAGAGCAGCCCGCGCGCGGCGACGAGCTGGGCGATACCACCGACCTGAAGCGCAAGCGCGCCGAGGCGGCTGTCGAGATGGCGCACTATTACGAGGACGCGCGCACGCTGGCGCGCAGGGTCACGGAGTGGGCGCGCAAGCTCCCCGGGCGCAGACGCCGGTTTGTGGTCACCTCGGGGGGCGGCCCGGGCATCATGGAGGCCGCCAACCGCGGCGCGTGGGAGGCGGGCGGCAAGACCATCGGGTTGAACATCAAGCTGCCGTTCGAGCAGATGCCGAACCCCTACATCACGCCGGAGCTGAACTTCAACTTCCACTACTTCTTCATGCGCAAGTATTGGTTCGCATACCTGGCCAAGGCGCTGGTGGTGTTTCCGGGCGGCTTCGGCACACTGGACGAGATGTTCGAGCTGCTGACGCTGGTGCAGACCCGCAAGCTGGCCAAGCCGATCACCGTGGTCATCTACGGCGAGGAGTATTGGAAAAGCGTGATCAATTTCGAGCTGCTGGCGGAGCGCGGCGCGATCGCGGTGAAGGACATGGCGCTGTTCCAGTTCGCCGACACTCCGGAGGATGCCTTCCGCATACTAACGGCGGGGCTCATCGAGAACCACATGCAGCCCGCGTCCGCAGGCGGCGAAGGGGACGGACCTATTCCTGAAGAGCCCGCGCCGAGTGCGCAGGAGCTGATGGGGCCGGATATTGCGAAGACCCGGTAGGGCGCGAAGGCAAGATCGTTTTGCCTTGGCTTCTTCCAGCGATCTCCCTGGCGCAGCGGGGAGTCAAAGCGGATTCCTCCGCTCCGCTGCGGGATGACATCAAGGAGATGCGAACTGCCGAACCTGAGCGGACGAAGTCCTTACGGCGCGACGCGTTCGAAGACGACCGCTGTGCTGTCGTAGTCTCCCGCGAGGGTAAGGTCAATGCCCTTGCCCATGAGCACGGCGCCGCTGACGGTGGGCTCTCCCGTGTACTTGCTCGAATCGAGGGGACGAACACGGTAGGCGGCCTCCGGATCAAGCCCTTTGAGGCGGATGGCGGGCTGGGCCATGCCGTAGTGCTGCGAGTGAAGGTAGGCGAAGAGGACAGCCTGCGTGCCGTCCTGTGCGACATATTGCACTTGCGAGCTTTCACTTTGCTCAGGAGGCTGCAGCCGATAGAGCTTGCCGTGCTGCACCGTGGTGCGGACCGTCTTGTAGAAGGCGGTGAGACGAGTGGCGATTTCCTTTTCCGCGGGTGTCCACTTGGTCAGGTTGCTGCCGATGCCCAGCGCGCCCTGCATGGCGGAAAGAAAGCGGAACTGCAACGGAATCACGCGCTTGTCGAGGAAGTTGGGAACGTCGGTGACCCAGGCGGCCATGGTTTCCGGCGCGTAGGCGTGCGTGAAGCCATCCTGGATGACGAGGCGATCCAAGGCGTCGGTGTTGTCGGAAGGCCAGACCTCGTCGGTGTAGCGCAGGATGCCGAGATCGACGCGACCTCCGCCGCCGGAGCAGGATTCAATCTCGAGCTTCGGATGTTTGGCGCGGAGACGGCTGAGGACGTCGTAGAGGTTCTCGATGTAGCGGACGTAGATTTCTTTCTGCGTGGCGACATCGATGTGCGCGGCGGTGCTGCCCGGCGCTTCGGGCCAGCCGGGTTCGCTCCAGTTGCGGTTGTAATCCCACTTGAGGAAGGCGATATCGTTTTCGCTGACGAGCTTGTCGAGGAAGTTGAAGAGGTACTCCTTGACCTCAGGACGGGCGACGTTGAGCACCAGTTGATTGCGGGCCTCGGTGCGCTGCCGGTCGGGGAAGTGCATGGCCCAGTCGGGGTGGGCGCGGTACAGATCGCTGTCAGGGTTGACCATCTCCGGCTCCACCCAGAGTCCGAAGTCCATGCCGAGGGAGTGGACGTGGTCGATGAGAGGTTTGAGGCCCTGCGGGAACTTGGTTTGGTTCACGTACCAGTCGCCGAGGCCGGCGTTGTCGGTCTTGCGCTCCCCGAACCAGCCGTCGTCCACGACGAAGCGCTCGACACCCAGTTTGGCGGCCTCGTCGGCGAGTGCGATCTGGCCGGGCTCGTTGACCGCGAACTCGGTCGCTTCCCAGGAGTTGTAAATGACGGGACGGGGCTTGGGGTCGGGACGGGTGGGAAGGATTTCGGCTAACTGGAAGCTGTGCAGGATGCGTGAGGCTTCGCCCTGACCGTGCGCGGTGTAGCCGGCGTAGAACTTCGGAGTTTCGAGGCTCTGCGTGGCGTTCAGCGTCCAGGCGAAGTCGAAGGGGTTGTAGCCCGCGGTGACACGGACGTGCTGCAGAGATGTCTTCTCGACGTTCATGCGCCAGCTGCCGCTCCAGCCAAGCTCGCCAAACCATACGGGCCCGCTGTCTTCGGTGGTCTGGTGCTCGCGGCCGATCGCAAACCAGGGATTGGCCTGGTGGCCGGTGCTGCCGCGGCGGCTTTCCAGCACCTGCGAGCCGTTGGCCAACGGAGCGGTATGAAGCTGCCACTCCGCACCCCATTGCCCGGTGAGCCAGCTGAGCGAGTAATCCGATTCGGGGGGAAGGTTCCACACCGCGGACGCCACCTGCTCGATCCGGAACGGCTCCCTGCCGGTGTTCTCAATCCGCGACCAGCGGGCCAGGATGCCCTGGGGGAAGACCTGGTAGAAGAGGTGCACGCGGAGCGGCTGCACGGAATCATGCAGGATGAGCTCAAGCTGGTTGCCGGAGAGCTTTGCGCTCTCGTAGACGAGCACCAGGGTGCGGTCGCCGTTGGGCGAGTCGACCTTGAGGGCGGGTTCCGTGAAGAGGCCCTCGCCCCAACCGGCGTATTCGAGCGCGGTGGTCGCGATGGGCGGGTCGAAGGAGGCGCGCTCGGGAGAGCTTCGGGCTCGCGGCAGGGTGGCCGTCGCGGGCAATGCGGAGCCCCAGTACAGGGTCTGCGGCATCCGCTGCTCGTTGATGCCGACCACGTAGGTGCTCTCTCCGGCATTGAGGAACCACTGCTCCTGCCCGGGAACCGCGCGCACGGTGCTCTGGGCGGAGAGGCAGGAGGAGGAGAGAAGGAGTGCCGGAAGCAAAGCGAGATAACGTGCAGACATGGGTGTGACCTCGTGAACCTGTGGTGATGCGCGTTTACGGCGCCGGCGCTAACGCATGCCGGCGTGAGACTTCATGGACATGGCGTCTTTGTGGAGAGACGTGGCGCCCAGGGTGAGCGGTTTGCGAGCCAGCGCCACCGGCGCAGCGCCTTCGCGAAGAAGCAGCGTCTGGTTCACGGCGAGATCGCGCAGGACCTGCTCGTGGGTTGGGTCGTCAGGCCAGCGGAGGCGAATCTCCTGCACACGCTGGGCGGCCCCGACGCCGATGTGCTGCTCCATGGGATTGCCGCCGAAGCTGGAGACCGCGCCGACGGTGCGGAAGACGTGGCGCGGCGGCGTGTTTGCAGCCCCCTGGCCATGTTCCTGGAAGACGACTTCGATGCGTGTGCCGTACCCAGCGCGATTGCTGCGCACGCCGGCCAACCGAAGGGTGATGGAATGGCCGGGATGGCCGGGATTGCGGTACAAGGCGCTCTGGTAGGCGTCGCCCACGAACGCGCCTCCCATCTCCTCGAAAACATCTTCCTCCCCGCGGTTCTCGATGTCGGCGAAGGCGATGGCGTGCCCTTTTTGCAGATGGCCGAAGCCGCCTGAGGTGGTGATGTCCTGGAAGCGCAGGCCGCCGTCGTTGCGGAACATGCGGTTGGGAAGCAGCGCCTGGTAGTTGGGATCGCCGGTGCCGAGGTAGACGTCGAGCCAGCCATCGTTGTCGAGGTCGCCGAAGTTCGCGCCCATGGTGAGAATGGCGCGGTCGAGGTGCAGGGCGTGGCTCACCTCGGTGAAGGTGCCGTCATGGTTGTTGTGGTAGAGGTGCGGCAGGCCGGCGTCGGCCGGCTGCCCGCTTTCGAAGCGGCCGACATCCTGCATGGAGCCGGTCCAGTAGCCCGCGACGAAGAGATCGGGCCAGCCGTCATTGTCATAGTCGAAGAACCAGGTGGCGAAGGTGTTGCCCCTGGGCACGACGCGCGCCGCGGCGGCAACATCGGTGAAGCGCCAGCGGGCGGGATCGGGGTGCGCGGGATCCTCGGGGCCATCGTTGCGCAGGAGCTTGTTGCGGCCCTCGCGGACGGAGAGGTACAGGTCGGGGCGGCCGTCGTTGTTGAAGTCTCCCCAGGCCGCGCCCTTGACGAAGTCCTGAACGCCGAGGTGAGTGGTCGCGGAAACGTCGGTAAAGGTGCCGTCGTGATTGTTGTGGAAGAGCCGCGAAGGCTGGATGTTGCCGTCGGTGGACTCGTAGCCGACGAAGAGATCGAGCCAGCCATCGTTGTCGTAGTCGGCCCAGGCCGCGGTCTGGGTAGGGCCCGCGTGCAGCAGCCCGGCGCGCTCGGTCACGTCTTCGAAGGTGCCGTCGCCGCGGTTGTGCAGCAGCGATAGCGGGTAGTTGCCGAAGGTGCCCCACCAGCCGCCGCGCAGCACCAGGATGTCAGGATGGCCGTCGTTGTCGAAGTCGGTGAGGACAAGATTGAGGCCGCCGAGCTCGGGGCTGAGGCCGGCCCTGGCCGACCCGTCGCTGAAGGTGCCGTCGCCGTTGTTGTGGAACAGGTGCATGGGGTCAAGCGGACCGGACGAGGAGGTGGCGATGTCGAGCAGGCCGTCGCCGTCGAAGTCTTCGACCAGCGCGCCGCCCGCGTGGCCGGTGACATCCACGCCGGCGAGCGAGGCATAGTCGATAAACTGGCCAATGTCGGCGTCGCTCTTGTAGAGCGAGGCGGGCAGCAGCCATGGTGAGGGAACGTCGTGCGGGTAGCGGCCCAGCTGCATGAAGGCCACGTTGAGCAGCCAGCGGGACAGTGCGTCGTCGGGGTGGTGGTCGAGCAGCCAGGTGAGATCGCGCACGGCTCCCTGCGCCCCTGCGGGCAGGACGTGAACGCCACCGCGGCCGATGGGAAACACGCAGGAATGTTGGCCGTGCATGGCCACGCAGTTTTCCTGTTCGCCGAGGCGGAGGTAAGCGATGGCGCGCAGCTCGTGAAGCTGCTGCTGCTCCTGCGGCGCGTTGGCAGAAGAATTGGCGGAAGTCTGCAGCAGATGCTCGAAGGCCGCGAGGGTCTGCAGGGTGGCGGGTGGGTCGCCGGCGCGCAGCTGTTCGAGTGCGAGCTCCGGGTAGACCACCTGCTGTTGCGCCGGGGCAAGGCGGCCACTCTGCAGCAGGCCGCCCAGATAGCGGGCGCGCTCCGCGGGCTTATTGGGATCACTTTTCCAGTCCTTCCCGGCAAAAATGGCGCGGAGGCGAGCTTCCATGGCGCGGGTGGAGGGAGCGACGGTATCTGGAACAGGATCGGCGGCGGGCGGATCGCTGGCGGCACAAAGCAGTACAGCGGCCACGCAGGCGAACACCCGCAGCGCCCGGCCGGTGTGTTGCCTGCGAGAGGGATGGCAGCGGCTAGCGGGCATAGAATCCGATGCGCGTGCGGGCGGCTCCATCACTGCCCGGCACGTCGAGCTTGAGGGCGTGGAAGGCGTCCTGACCGGTGGCTTTTGACGCAGGGAAGGCCACGCTGTAGAGCGCTTCAGCATCGCTCGCAAAATGCGCGATACCACCCAGGAGGTCGTTGCTGTTGAGCTGCACGGTTCCGCCGCTGTGCAGCGCGAGAACAGGCAGGACCATGTCATTGGGGTCAGCCGATTTTGCCGAACGCACCGGCGCGAGGAAGGTCTTGTAGTACTCGGCCGCGGCGGGTGCGGTGGGGAAGTAGAGGGAGCCGCCCCTTTGTGCGCCCACGCCCGGCCGCGTAGCAAGCAGCGCGCCCTCCGGGGGCGCGGTGTGGTCCGTGGCTGCGCCGGTGGGATCGAGCGCGTAGAGCACCACACGCGCGGAGCGCAGCAGGTTGTCGAAGTACACGATGGAGTCGAAGAGCTGCCCAGCGTAGCCGCCCTCTGTCATGTGCACGAAAGGCCAGCCGGGGCTGATCCAAAGAACCAGCTTGGGGGTGGGTGCATCCTGCACGGCGGCGGCGAAAAAGCTCAGCGCCTGCAGGGAAATGTGAACACGTTCGCCGCCGCTGATCGTTTGCAGCGCGGTGCCGAGCCGCGACAGGCCAGGCCGGTAGCTATTGAGCTTGGCGATGAGCTCGGTGCTGTTGTGGGTGGGGGTGAGACGCGCCACGTAGAGCTCGTCCTTGAGGAGCTCCCAGCTGGCTACCGTGCCGGCCGAGCCGCCAGCCATGTTGCTGAACTGCGGCTTGACGTCGGCGACGATCAGGATGCTGGTCTGGAACGGCAGACGCTCGCCTGCGCTGCGCAGCCATTCCACCAGGGCCCCCTGGCTGCGCACCAGGTCCTCGCGGGAGCAGTTGATCGCGTCCAGCACGAAGACGATCTCCGGGTGGTGCTCTTGGACGACGGTCAACTCCCCGGCAGGGAGCAGCTTGCCGTCCAGACGCACACGCAGCTTGTCGGCGGTGAGACTTTCGCCGGTCTCGCCTGTGCGCCTGTGCGCCACTACATCGAAAAGGAGCCGCTGGTCGGCGGCCGGGCGTACCTGCAGCTTCGGGGGTGCGGTGGGCGCGGTCTGCGCCGGCGCGGCGACGTGCAGGAGCATCACGAGCAGCGCGGAAAAGATCCGCGGAGCAAGGCTCGGATGCGGCGAGCGGAGAGTCGACATCGTCCTCTACCAGCGCACCGTGACCGTTTGAGTGACGAAGGTGCGATCAAGCGCTGGGGCGCTGGGCAGTGCAACAGGTTGGGCCGGCATGGTGACCACCAGCTTGCCATCGCGAATCTCCGCGCCCGAAGCCGTGGGAGTGGCGGCGGTGTTGCGGTGAAGTGCGAAGCTGACGGTGCTGCCGGCGAGGGCTTCCACGGTGAGGGAGAGGGCGTGCGCGTCGGTGTGCTCGCCGATCACGCGGGCAACTTGCGTTTCTTCGCCGAAGAGCGGCGCTTTTGGCGTGAGGAGTTCCACTTCAACACGCGGGAGGGGCAGGTGGAGTTCGTGACGAGTCGAGGCGGCCTGCCTGCAGGCTGCGGCGGGTGCGAGCAGATCCGGTTCCGGGCGCAGGCAGAGAATGGCCGCCGCCGCGCTGGTTGCCGTGACCTGCAGGCCGTCTTTCCCACGCTGGTAGGTGACGGTAAAAAGCGTGTCGCCGACACGGACGTTGTTCACGATGGCGCTGTCCCAACTGGCGGGGAGGTTTGGATGCACCAGCAAAGCGTGGTTCGGTGCGTCGGGCTCCAGGCCGAAGAGGCCCTTGAGCGCTGGGGCGAGGACCATCGCGGAGGACCAGAGCTGGTGGGTGCTGGAACGGCCGAGCGGCTCGTAGAAGCGGCCGGAAAGCACTTCGGTGACCGAGCCAGGATCCTGCACCTCCGTGAGGGCCGTGTTCTGCCGCAGGGAGGCGTAGCCCGCCAGCGGACGGCCGCTGCGGTACTCCGCCAGGGACGTCCAGCCGGTGAAGAGGGGCCACACCGTGCCCTGGTGATAGCTGATGGGGTTGTAGATGGGGTCGTCGCTGGCGACGGCGCGGGCGCCCCAGTCCGTGCTGAAGAGATGGCCGCTCCAGCGGGTGAGCATGGTGGCGGGCTTTGCGAGACCCGCGGCGGAGCCCCACAGCGCGACAGCCGGATAGACGGTCTGTGAGGGATCGTAGGTGCCGTCTGCGTTGCGGCTGAAGGCGTACTGGCCGTTGGGCAGGGCGTAGCCTTCGACACTGGCGGTCAGCCTAGCGGCGGTGGCCCGGGCTTCGGCGGCGAGCGGCTGATCGCCCATCCAATTCGCGAGCTGGCTCATGGCGGCGGTGGCGTCGCGGTCGAGCGCGGCCAGGTAGAGCTCCTGGTGAGGCAGGCGCGGCGGCCAGCCTTCCACCCAGCC
The DNA here is from genome assembly GCA_964246235.1 of uncultured Acidobacteriaceae bacterium. GTDB lineage: Bacteria > Acidobacteriota > Terriglobia > Terriglobales > Acidobacteriaceae > Granulicella. Next base: position 76,940 of record CAXTPR010000008.1, on the reverse strand, counting down.
GGTGCCCTGGCTGTTGTCGTAAACGCCGTCGCCGTCGGAGTCGTGCGTGCGCTCGAAACGGTAGGCGCGCTCCACGCTGTCCCAGTGGGCTTTCAGGTATGCGAAGTCGCCGGTGGCGCGGATGTAGTCCTGCAGGGCGAGCAGGTAAAGCGGAGTGGCGTCGGCGGCGGCGTACTCGTAGGGCAGGTTGGCCCAGGCCATGGTCCCGGTCAGCAGACCTGCGGTCTGCGAGTACTCGTGCATCATCTTGCCATCTGCGCGCTGGCGAGCGATGAGGAAGTCGAGCGCGCGGCGGGCCAGCGCGGCATCGCCGTAGCCGTCGATGGCGTACAGGGACCAGAGGGTGTCGCGGCCGAAGAACCAGCCGAAGCCTGGGCGCGCGGAGTCGAAGGCCGGGTACCAGCCGGCGACGAGACCTACCTCGCCGGTACCGGTGGCGGCCTGCATTTTATCGATGGCGAGCACGGCCCAGCTGAGGTCCTGATCCAGCCTGGGATCAGGGGTGTGGGTGGAGAGGCGCGTATCGAAGAAACGGGCGTAGTACTCCTGCGTGTGCGCCCAGATGGTGGTCAGGCTCCCGGCGCGCGATTCCAGCCGATGCTTCAGCGCGGCCAGATTGGGCGCGGTGTTGCGCTCACCATTGCGCGCCACTTCGCAGAGCAGCGGGAACATCTGGCCGGCGTTCACCCTGGGATCGAAACGCAGACGGAACTCCATGGGCAGCGTACGCGGATGCTCCTGGTAGGGGGAAAGCTGACCGGGTGTGGCTCCCGGAAGAGCGATCAGGCCCCAGATCTCCGGGTTGTCGGTGTAGACACCGTAAAGGCCGTCGGGGCTGGGCGGGGCGCCGGTGGGGAGGGGCGTGCCGCCGTTGGCGGTGGCGGCCTGCGGTGCGCTCGGAATCCAATCCCAGGACGCTGCTCCCCACTGCGGCGCCGGCCACTGCAGGATCATGGCCGGGCTAAGAGAGACGGTGAGTGTGGCGGGAGCGATGGAGTGGATCTCGAAGACGATCATGCCGCCGAGGCCCTGGTTGCCTTCGCCAGCGGGTACGAACATGTGCTGCTTGACGACAATCGCCGCGTGCGCGTAGGTGAGCGTGGTGTGATCGGGGCTGACCTCAAGGGTGGCCGCGGCGCTGTTCAGGTCGATGGGCACCGGATAGCCGTCGACGTCCGCGCGCAGGTGCAGGCCGCTGAAAAACTTAAGCGGAAATTGCCAGAGCTCCACCGTGCCATCCTGCATGCCGAGGATGGCGCCGCCGGTGCCGGTCACCGTGAAGGGACGGTTGGGGACGGCGGCCTGGGAGAGGGTGAGCGGGCTTTGCGCGAAGGGGAGCGCGGGTATGGGCTGCAGCGGCCCGGGCGAGGTTTGCGCGCCGCATGCCATGCAGACCACGGCCGCGAGAACGGCGGAGAGACGCGAGACCGATCGGAATGAAACCGAAAATTGTAAGCGGGATGCAGACGCCATGCCGAGATTGCCTGAGGTGCCGCTGTCCGGAACGGCTATACAGCTTGCGCCACTCACCTTATCATCGGTCATGTCATTTCGGCCACGTGGTCCCGACCGGCGATTTGAAGCTATGAGAAAGGCCCAGTTGTGAGCGGCTCCAGCCAAGCGCGCATCCTTGCTGTTGGAGAGTTGCTATGGGACCTGCTGCCAGGCGGCGCCCGGCTGGGCGGGACGACGGCAAACTTCGCCCTGGGATGCGCGCGCCTGGGATGGTCTTCGGCCCTGGTGACCTGTCTTGGGAATGACGAGCTCGGACGCCGCGCGCTGGCGCAGATTCAGACCACTGCGGGTGACTTCAATTTCGATTCATCGCTGATTCAGATCACTTCCGCGGCGCCCACCGGAACGGTGGATGTGCTGCTGGGGCCGGACGGACATCCCCGGTACACGATTGTTGCTCCGGTGGCGTGGGACTTCATCGAACGGACGGATGCGGCGCTAAGCAGCGCACAGACGGCTCAAGCGCTCTGCTTCGGTACTCTGGCGCAGCGGGAAGAGATCTCCCGATCCACGATTCGCAGCCTGGTGGAAGCAACGCCCGCTGGTTGCGTGATCGTGTTCGACGTGAATGCACGGTTGCCGTTCTGCACGCCGGAGCTGGTGCGCTGGTCGCTGGAGCATGCGACGATCGCCAAGATCTCCGAAGAGGAACTGGAGCTCGTCACAGGATTTCTCGGGATTACAGGGTTGCGCTTCAACGGCCTGGCGACGGAGATCGCAGAGTTGCAGCGCGCTGGCGAGGCGCTGCTGCAGATAGCGCCGGGCTGCAAGCTGGTGGCGATCACACTGGGCGCACGCGGCAGCCTGCTGGTGGCGCGGGAGGCGGCCGACTACCATCCGGGGTTCCGTGTGCAGGTGGTGGACACCGTGGGAGCCGGCGACGCGTTCACGTGCGGCATGACACACGCGTATCTCAGCGGAGCGTCGCTGGCGGCGATCAACACGGTGGGCAATTTGTACGGGAGCTTTGTGGCGAGCCAGCCCGGCGCGATGCCGGAGCTTTCCACGGAGCTACGACAGCAGATGAGCGAAGCGCTGGGCGGAACAACCGCCTAGCCATCCACCGTGGAAATTCTCAACAAGGCAGGCGCTGTGAGGCGAGGCGCATTCAAGAAATGCGAAGTTCTCAGGCTTCGCTCAGGATCAGGATGCCCCCTGGTGACAAGCAGTTTCTGCCACCGCAGAGCGGACTTCAGGCTGCTTTCTTGCCGCCGTGCGGGGTGGCGGGACCGCAGGACTCACGAACCACCAGCTCAAAGGGCAGCAGGACATCCGCGCCGGGCCGATGAGGATGAAGAATACGGTCCAGCATCAACTCCATGGCCGAGGCGCCGATCTGGGAGCAGTTCTGGTGAACCGTGGTCAGCGGAACCGGCAGGAACTTGGCGTAGTTCACGTCGTCGAAGCTGACCAGGCGCACCTGTTCCGGCACGCCGATGCCCAGGGCGATCAAGGACTGCATGAGGCGGGCGGCGGTGAGATCGTTGCCGCAGACAACGCCATCCGGCTTCTCGGTCTTCAGCACCTGGCGTACGAAGTCCGGATCGCCGGCATCTCCGTAGAGAACGTTTCCCGCAAACTCCGAGCCGCTTTCGCGCAGCGCGAACTGGTACCCGGAAATGCGTTCCAGAATGGTGCTGGCTGAGCGCTTGCGCGCGACAAAAACGATGCGGCGAGCCCCCTGATTCCACAGGTGCTGGGTGACCAGGAAACTGGCGCGGTGATTATCGATGCCCACGCGGTCCAGATTGGAGCGCATGGGAAACATGCTGTAACAACGGTCCAAGAGGACGATGGGAATGCCGGCCTGGCGGAGCTCAGCCACGATCTGGCGGTTCGTGCGGTCCTTGCTCTCGGTGTACTCGAGTGGGGCGAAGAAGACGCCGGAAACCTTCTGCTGGATGAACTGCCGGCAGAGCGCCAACGCGCCATCTTCAATGCCATCTTCGTCGCGCGAGGTGTGACCCCAGATCAGGGAATGGGACTTGGCCTGCGGCGAGCCCATGATGCCCTGGCAGATAGGCTCGAAGATTTCAGTCGTGCCGAGCTCCGGGATAAGGAGACCGAAGTGGTAGCTCGTGGCGGGAGCGGGAAGCTGGACGTAGCTGCCGGAACCGGGGCGGCGGGTCACCAGGCCATCCAGCTGCAGACTCTGGATGGCTTTGGCCACGGTGATGCGCGAGGCGTCGAAGCGCTTGCAAAGCTCGGCCTCACTGGGGAGCCGGTCGCCGGAAGCATACTCTCCGCCCTTGATGGAGGTACTCAGCGTCTCGTAGATCACACGATGCAGCGGAAGCTTCTTCTGGGTTCCGCCGATCGCCTTTTCCAGGGTTGTCATCGAAGGTTCTGCTTCACGAATGAACGCGAGCCATGGAACGTCGACTCGCGAGCAGTATCGATTTCCGTTATTGTAGCGTGGCGACCCACGATCCAAAGGGTGGTAACGTGACCGACTGTAGAGTCTGCACACCCGCAAGAGAGCCGTCGGAGGAGAGCAGGGTACTGGCTTTCGTGGCGCTGACACCGCTGCCGGAGATATCGAGCGAGACGGTCTTCGGCTGCGCGGACATGTTCATGGCGACCACCACGGACGCACTTCCTTTGGGAGCGATGCGCAGATAGCTGAGCACATCCGCGTCGTCCTTGTTGAGCATTACAATGCCGCCATCGTGCAGCGCCGAATTGGTGCGGCGAAGCGCGATCAGTTGCTTGGACCAGTTGAGCAGGGAGGCCGAGTCGGCGGATTCGGTCTGGACGTTGATGGATGTGTAGCTGGGCGGGATAGGAAGCCAGGTCTGCGGATTGGTGGAGAAACCGGCCTGCGGACCGGGCGTCCACTGCATGGGGGTACGCTCGCCGTCGCGGCCTTTTTCATTGGGCCAGCCGGTGATGCCGATAGGATCCTTGACGTCTTCACGGCGGGTGGGGGTGGTCGTCGGCATACCGAGTTCCGCGCCGTAGTAGGTCATGGCGGTGGCGCGCGTGGTGTACAGCATGGTCGCGATGGCACGGGCAATCGCTTTGTTATCCGTGCCGTTGCCATAGCGGTCGATGGAGCGGATGTTGTCGTGGTTGTCGAAGACCAGCAGGGGCTGGGCGCCGTTAAGCTGCGTCTCCGCCTCGCTGATAAAGCGGCGGAAGTAGGCGGCGTCGAGCTGGCGGCTGCCCGGCTGGCGGGCGCCGAAGCCGACCAGCATGTCCATGGGAAGCTGCAGCTCGTTCTGCGCCGCGCCGCCGTACCACAGAGAGAGGGCGGCGGTATCGGGAAGATAAGTTTCGCCGATCAGCACGCGGTTGCCAGGATAGGCTGACACCATGGTGCGCATGCGGCGGATGACGTCATGCACTTCCGGCAAATTGTCGGTATAGATGTTGCGCAGGTTGGGGTCGCCCTGCGCGTTGATGCCGGAGGTTTCGGGCTCGTTGCGCAACTGCGGATCTTCGAAGAGCGTCGGGATCGCATCCAGGCGGAAGCCGGCCACGCCCCGGTCAAGCCAGAACTTCATGCTGTCGAACATGGCCTTCTCGACGGCGGGGTTGCGCCAGTTCAGATCAGGCTGCTGCTTGTAAAACTTGTGGTAATAGAACTGCTTCCGGGCCGGCACCCACTCCCACGCGGAGCCGCCGAAGCCCGATACCCAGTTGTTGGGCGGGGCCATGCCGTCGTGCGCAAACTTCTTCTGGTACTCGGAAACGCCGGGGGAATCGACAGCTACGCCGTCGTTCCAGTCATACCAGTCGGCCTTGGGGTTGGTGCGGGAGCTGGCCGACTCGATGAACCAGGCGTGCTTGTCGGAGGTGTGGTTCAGCACCATATCGAGCACGATGCGGATGTGGCGTTGATTGGCCGCGGCCTGCAGCTTGTCGAAGTCGGCAAGGGTGCCGTAGGGCGGATCGACGGACTCATAGTCGGAGATGTCGTAGCCGAAGTCGACCTGCGGCGAAGGATACATGGGTGCGATCCAGATGGCGTCCACACCGAGCTTCTGGAGGTAGTCAAGCCGCTGCGTGATGCCGTTCAGGTCGCCGACGCCGTCGCCGTTGGAATCCTGGAAGCTGCGCGGGTAGATTTCATACACCACGGCGTGCTTCCACCAGGTGGCATCCGTGCTGGGCGTGGCGGCCTTCTGAAGCTCCGCGGGAGTGGGCGCAACCTGCGCGGAGAGAGGCAAGGAAGCGAGGCAGAAGGACAGGGCCGTGGCAAGCGGGCGAAAGCGCATAAAGTCTCCGACAACTACTGAATCAGCGAAACCTTAGCATGCGGATATGACCGGTGTCGACAAGCTGTCATGTGAAGCGGAGGGGAGCGTTGCCGGGCTACTTCGCCGACGTGAGCGGCTTTCCGTGGCCTTCGACCAACGTGGTGTAGCGGTCTGTTTCCGGTGGGGCGAAACTCTCCGATTCTCCGTTCGGCCAGCGGACCTCCAGGCCTGTAAGTCTGGGCTGCGGGCCCAGTCCGATATGCAGGCGGAGGTCGCTGGAGCTGTTGTAGCTGGAGCCGGAACGGACTTCATCGACCCACACTCTCCCTTGGCCGGCTTGCGTGCCGCGCAAGGTCACGCGAGCGCCGATGGCGGAGCGATTGGACTGTGTGCCGGTGAGCTGCAAGCCAAGCCAGTGGTTCGCGTTGCGGGCCTGATTGACCAGCAGCAGCGGGCGGTCACTGAGATTGTTGACGACGGCCTCCAGGCGGCCGTCGTTCCACAGGTCCGCCACGGCCAGCCCGCGGCCGGAGAGCGGCTCGGTGAGACCAGGGCCGGAAGTGTTCGAGATATCGCGGAAATGGCCGTCGCGAAGATTCCAGTAGAGGAGCCGGGGCTCCTTGAAGGTTGCGCCCAGCTGGGCGTCATCGACCTCGGGGTACACATGGCCGTTCACCGTCAGCAGATCGGGGTAACCGTCGTTGTCGATATCCGCGAACATGGCCCCCCAGCCGAGCTCGTCGGTGTGCAGGGCGAGGCCGCCCAGGTAGGTGCTGTCAGTGAAGGTGCCATCGCCGTTGGCGTGGTAGAGGGTAGAGGTGTCGTCGGAGAAGTTGGTCTTGTAGAGGTCGAGGTGGCCGTCGCCGTCGTAGTCGCCGGCCGTGGCGCCCATACCGGCCTGCTCGCGGCCGTCCTCGTTGTAGGCCACACCCACCTCGGCGGCCACATCGGTGAAGGTGCCATCACGGTTGTTGCGGTAGAGGATGGACGGCGTAGAGTCGCACGCCATGTAGATATCGGGCCAGCCGTCCTCGTTGTAATCCAGCGTGGTGACGCTGAAGCAGTAATGGCCAGCCGTTTTCTCGAAGCCGCTGGCTTTGGAGACGTCCTGGAAGCGGCCGCCGCCAAGGTTGCGGTAAAGAATGTTCGGCGCGCTGGGCAGGCCGCGCGGGCCGCACATCACGGGCGCGCCTTTCCACATGCAGCCGGCTTCGGTGCCGGGCTTTGGAGTTTTCGCCAGGTTGAAGTGCACATAGTTCGCGATGGCGAGATCGAGCTTGCCGTCGCGGTCGATGTCGATGAAAGCGCAACCGGTGCCCCACTCCTCGCCGGTGCCGGCCACCCCCGCGGCAGCGCTGACATCGGTGAAGCGCTTGCCTCCCTCGTTGTGCAGCAGGTGGTTATGGCCGTAGGCGGTGATGAAGAGATCGTCGAAGCCGTCGTTGTCGTAGTCGCCGACACAGGCGCCCTGGCCCCAGCCTGCCAGGGCGATGCCCATCGCAGCGGTGACATCGGTGAAGGTGCCATCGTGGTTGTTGTGCAGCAGATGGCTGGTAGCGGAGGGCTTGGGCTCAGCCGAGCTGGAGGGCTGCAGGGCCTGGCCGTTGACCAGAAAGATGTCCGGCCAGCCGTCGCGGTCGTAGTCGAGGATGGCAACGCCGGAGCCGGTGGCCTCGATGATGTACTGCTTGGCCTGCTCGCCGCCGTTGACGTTGCGCACAGTGATGCCTGCGCGCGAGGCGACATCGACAAACCAGGCGGGGCCGGGGTGGGCGGCCGTGGCGGGGTAGGGATGTTGCTGGGTGTGTGCGGTGAGGGAAACGATCGCCGCAGAAATCAGGATGAACCATTGTTTCATCAGGCATTCTCAGCAACGAACTGTTCGGCAGCCGTACCCTGCAACAGAATCCCGAAATACTTAGCGCGACGCTCGGTTGTTTCGAGAAGCCTATCGCGCAGAACACCCCACGAGTGTTGCCGCCGCAGGCCGTCATCACTCAAGGCGTAACCCGTTCCAATGCCCACGATTCCAAACCGGCGTGCTTGCCACAGGGAAGCGACATTGCGATGACACATGCTGGCCTTGAGGTTTCTTTGCTTTACAGGACCGCTCATGAGGAACCCATTGCTTATCAGATTTGGCGCGTCAGCATCCACATGGAGCGGCGGTACCAGAAAGGCGCCGCCCAGCCTCAAAAGGATGCGCTTGAGTTGCTGCAGTTCAGGTTGCTTCAGCACAGCTTCGCGAAGACGCCTTCGCAGAAACTTGAGTTGATCGGAATCCACGATGCTTAGGAGCTTACCGCGCTTCGCAGGGGTCGTGCAGCCGCGGGCAGAATACCGAGATCCTCGCTGCGCTCAGGACCCATCTTGTGGCAAAGGCCCAGTAGTAACGCAAGCACTTTAGCTATATGCCGCAGGAGCCTTCGTGGTGCGGTCTGTTGTCCTCGGCCCCATGGCCATCGTCTTCAGAATCTTGCCGCCTTCCTGAATGACATAGAGGTGGTTCACGTCCAGATCCTTCAGTGTGTCCCTCGTGCCGGAGGGCCACTGGATTTCGACGCTATCGACCTTGCTGGCCTGGTCCAGACCGAAGTGCAGGCGGAAATCGTTCTGCGAGTAGTAGCTGCCGCCGGAGCGGACTTCGTCGATCTGCCGCAGGGGCTTGCCGGGCTGGTTTTCGGCGGTGACGGCCAGACGCGCGCCAATGCCCGTCCGGTTGCTCCTGGTGCCGGTAAGACGCAGCTTGACCCAGTTGCGCTGCGGCTGCGTAGAGGACGGCGTGGCGGTGTCGCAGCGCAAAAGCTGCGGAGTGGAATTCACGCAGTTCACGACGACGTCCATATCGCCGTCGTTGTCATAATCGCCGAACGCGCAGCCACGTGCGGCGACGCTATCCGTGATGCCGGGACCGGCTTTGGAGGTGACTTCTTCGAACTGGCCGTTGCGCAGGTTGCGGTACAGATATTTGTGCTCGGCATACGGGGCTTCGATGTGCGAGTTGTCGACCTCGGGGTAGACGTGGCCGTTGGAGATGAAGATGTCGAGCCAGCCGTCGTTATCGGGGTCGCAGAAGCCGACGCCCCAGCCGAGGTAGCGCGTGTTCACGCCCAGGCCCGAAAGATAGGTATGGTCTTCGAAAGTGCCGTCACCGAGGTTCTGGTAGAGGGAGTCTGTGTCGCCGGCGAAGTTGGTCTTGACGATGTCCATGAGGCCGTCGCGGTTGAAGTCGCCGACGCTGACGCCCATGCCGGCCTGCGGCTTGCCGTCCGGCGAGTAGGCGATGCCGCTCTCGATGGCCTCGTCCTTGAAGGTGCCATCCTTCTGGTTATGGTAGAAGGTGGCGGCGGTGGAATCGTTGGCGACGTAAATGTCCGGCCAGCCGTCGTCGTCGAGGTCGGCCACGGTGACGCTGAGAGCGTAGGTGCCGATGGTGTCGAGGATGCCGGCCCTGGCGCTGACATCAGTGAAGGTGCCGTTGCCGTTGTTGCGGTAGAGGATGTTCTTGCCACCGTCCAGACCGGGCGGACCGCACGCCACCTGAATGCCTTTGTAGGCGCAGCCTGCGGCTTCAGGGAGCGGCGCGGTCTTGATGTCGAAATCGATGTAGTTGGCCACGAACAGGTCGAGGTGACCGTCCTTGTCGTAGTCGAGGAAGGCGCAGCCGGAGTTCCAGCGGGGATGCCCATTCGCCCCGGCGGGCTGAAGCAGGCCGGCTTTTGCGGTCACGTCAGTGAAGGTGCCATTGCCGTTGTTGCGCCACAGAACGTTCTGGCCGTAGTAGCTGACGAAAAGATCGTTCCAGCCGTCGTTGTCGTAGTCGCCCACGCAACAGCCCTGGCCCCAGCCGGCGCGAGCCAGGCCGCTCTGCACGGTTACATCGGTGAACGTGCCGTCGCGGTTGTTTTTGAACAGGCGGGAGACAGGCTCCTGGCCCTTGGGGAAGCCTTCGAGACGCGAGCCGTTGACCAGGAAGATGTCCAGCCAATCGTCCTGGTCGTAGTCGAAGAAGGCGACGCCGCAGCCGGTGGTTTCAAGCAGGAAGCGATTTCGGTGCTCGCCGCCGTAGGTCGTCTTTGCGTTCAGGCCGCTGGCCCGGGCAACATCCACGAAGGAGTAGCCGAGCGGCGTGCCGAGGACCGGGGAGGGAGCCAGTTTCGGCGCTGGACGGGCGGGTGCGTCGTAGGTGGGGCGAGATCCTACTTGTGGCGTTTGCTGTTGCGCCGGCGAAGCCAGCGACAACACATCGTCAAGAGAGAGCACCAGGGCCGTACGCGACAGGTTCCTGATGAAGTTGCGCCTTGACCAGTTCATGGCTCTCATCCCTGCTCCCGCGCCGCCCACCACCGGGGTCCAGGCTGCCATGACAGCCTGCGTGTTTCGCGGGTCAAGTATAGCAATTTGCTGAAGCCCCTTGGCCGCCTACTGCGGCTTGGCGTCGGGTGGAGAGGCGGACAAAGCCGCCGCGCGGTCTCTCTCGGTGCGCGCCTCCGCGGTTTGACCAGCCCGCTGCAGCGCCTCGGCCAATGCCACATGAGCCTCGGCCCAGCCGCCTTCCGCCTGGACGGCGGTTCGCAGCTGCACAAGCGCGTCCTGCACCTTGCCCTGCTGCAGAAGCGCACGGCCGCTGTTCAACGCGAACTGCGCGCGCTGGTGGCCGACGGCCGCGCGGCTCAGGTCGGCCGCAATCCTGCGCTCCGCCGCCGCGCCCTGGCGGTCGCCCTGCTCGGCAAGAATGGCGGCCAGTGTGACGTGAGAGCTGGGTTGGGCAGGCAGCAGCTCGATGGCGTGATGAAGCGCCTCGGCAGCCTTGGCCGGTTCGTGGGCCTGCTGGTACACGCTGCCGAGCAGCGACCACGCATCGCCGTTGCCGGGCTGAAGAGCGACGGCGCGCTCCAACTGCACGCCAGCCTCGGCGAAATGCCCCTGCTGCATCTCCAGCACGCCGAGGGTGTAGGGCGGATCGGGCAGCTGGGGGTCCAGCTCTTCAGCCCGGCGAAGCTCCTGGGCTGCGTTCCCGGTATCGTCCTTGAGCTTGTAGGCCATGCCCAGGTCGTAATGCAGCTGGACGTTGTCGGCGTCGGCCTGCAGGCCGAGACGGAACTGCTCGATGGCATGATCAGGGTCGTTCTGCTGCAGGTACACGGCGCCCAGGTTTTCGCGCAGCGTGGAGGAGGAGCCTGCCGCGGCGAGAGCCTGCTGATAGGTACGGATGGCTCCCTTTGCATCGCCGGTTTGAACCAGGGCAAGACCGTAGTTGATGAGAACCTCGGCGGACGGCTGCCGTTGCGCGAGGACAGTGCGGAACACGGGCAGGGCTTCGGCGGGCAGGTTGCCGGCCTGCAGCGCGAGCGCGAGCGCGTAGTTCGCCTCGAAGGAGCCGGGGGATGCCTTGACAGCCTGACGAGCGGAGGTGATCGCCTCCTTTACCTCGCCTCCGGCGAGGAGCGCGCGGCTGAGCTGAACCAGGGTGGCCGGCGTGGCGTCGCCGAGCCGCACGGCGACGCGCAGCTGCTCGACGGCCCCGGCTGCATTTCCCGAGAGAAGCAGCACGGAGCCGAGGTGAGCGTGAGCCGAGGCGAGGCTGGGATCGGCGGCGATCGCCTGCTCGAAGCGCTGCTGCGCTGCCGCCAGCTGCGCGCGCTGCGCGAGCACGGCGCCGAGGGTGTCCAGGAGCAGGGCGGTCTGGGTGTCCGGCAGGGGAGCGCTCTGTGCGTCCAAACGCGGGGCGCTCTGGGACGCCTGCTGGAGCGCGGCTTGCAGCACCTTCTCCGCTCCGGCTAGGTCCCCGGTGCCGGCGAGGGCGCTGGCGTAGGCAACGGACTCTTCAGCGGTCAGCGAGATGCTCGCGATCTCCGTTGCTGTGCGGAAGGCCGCGGCTGCTTTCGCATCGAGATGCACTGCGCGGCAGGCCATACCGAGGTTGATTGCCGCTCGCGCGTCGGCGGGTGTCAGGGCAAGGGCGGTTTGCAGCTCGGGAATGGCCGCCGCGGCATGGCCTTCAGCAAGCAGGACGGCGCCGAAAGCCGAATGCGCCGGGCCGACGCGCGGCGCCAGACTGACCAGCCGGGCGAAAGCGGCGTGGGCGGAGCGGAGATCGCCCGCCTGGAATGCGCCGCTGCCCTGGCGGAAAAGACGGTCGGCCTCGGCCCTTTGCGCCGATGGGGGACGTGCCTGACCGGAGCAGGACAGCGAGAGGAGGATCTGCAAAAGGATCAGCGCGAGCAAAACGCACCCGGTGCGGTGCGATTCGTGCTGGAGCCGTCGGCAGCCTGATCTCACATTCATTTCCCGTGCCGGCCCTCCAGGCATTGTAGGATCATCCGGCACACGGCTTCGGACGCAGAGAGCCTTCCGAGAGCCCACCTTATCTGTTATCGATATCACGGGCAATCTGAATTGTGCGAAGCGGCCCACTTTCGGGCGTTCAGAGGGTATCCAGGTTGTCATAACAGTTTGCAGGCGGAATTGTTGAAGAAAGTCTTGACACGTCATGCTGGAAGCCGCTACCGTACCGCACGAAGTAAAAAACAGGGCGAGAAGTACGGCCAGCCTCCGCAGGTGAGCCGTTCGACCCATCAGTTCTGCTTTGCTGTGTCTTAGGAGGTTGTATGAAGTTTGGAAAGGGTCTTTGGCTTGCGGCGCTCGTACTCGCATGCATACCGGCTCAAAGCGCGCTTGCACAGGCGGTCTATGGATCAATTTACGGGACGGTCACCGACGCCACGGGCGCGGCGATCCCGAATGCTTCGGTAGTGGTGACGGACACGGGCAAGGGAACCTCGGTAACGATTCCGTCAAGCTCCAGCGGCGAGTTCCGCGTCGACCACCTGATCCCCGATACGTACTCGGTAAAGGTGAGTTCGCAGGGCTTCTCGAACTACGAGCAAAACAGCATCCGTGTGTTCGCGGATACATCGATCAAAGTGGATGCCGCTCTGAAGATCGGCGGCTCGGGCGAAACGGTCGAGGTGAATGCCGATGCGGTTCCGCAGCTGAAAACAGACCGCGCGGATGTATCGACAACCTTCTCGAACCAGGAAGTGGTCGAGCTCCCGATTCCGGATCGTAACTTCACGAACCTGCAGTTGCTGCTGCCGGGTGCTCAGCAACTTGGCTGGGGCCACGCGGCCAGCGAAAATCCACAGGGATCCAAGCAGATCGAAGTCGACGGCCAGGCCTTCGCGGGCGTGAACTACCAGCTCGACGGCACCGATAACCAGGACCCTATCCTCGGCATCATCGTCATCAACCCGAACGTCGACTCGCTCTCCGAAGCAAAGATCACCACGCAGAACTTCGACGCGGAGTTCGGCAAAGCCGTCTCGTCAGTGGTAACGGTGCAGACGAAGTCGGGAACCAACAGTTTTCACGGTTCCGCGTTCGACTATCGCGAGTCCAATGCGAATCTTGCGCGCGATCCGTTCTCGCAGGGTCCGGGCAGTTTCTTTCCCGCCGGTTTGAAGAACCAGTTCGGCGGCTCGTTCGGCGGTCCGATCAAGAAGGACCGCGCGTTCTTCTTCGGTGACTATCAGGGAGTGCGGCAGAAGGTCGGCATTTCGCAGCAGCAGACCGTTCCCACCACCCGCCTGTTCAACTCCTGTCTAGGCACACAGAGCGCTACGGTGAACGGTATTATTACGCCAGGTTGCGACTTCAGCGACTATGCGCCCATCAGCAACATCTACACCAATACTCCGAATCCAGCCTTCAATCCGGATCCAAAGGTCGGCATTAGCGCGGCGAACCCCAAATATCTGCCTTACGCCGGGAACGTGATTCCTGCCGCGCAGGTTTCACCACAGTTCATCAATCTGCTGAAGCTTCTGCCCCGGCCCAATGCCACCGGCACCTTGGTGAGTGGCGTGTCCGGCGTCAAGAACAACTATCAAACCGGCGGTAACGGAAGCTTGAACAGTGACCAATGGGACGTGCGCGGCGATTACCAGGTCAGCCAGAGCGTTCACGCCTTTGGCCGCTACAGCCGGTTTACCGATACGCTCGGCGGAAACCCGGTGCTTGGCGCGGCCGGCGGCAAGGGTCTCGGGCTCAACGGCTATTCGGGAGTCTCGCAGGGGGCTAACAATAGCGCTGCGGCAGGAGTCGACGTAGCCTTGAATCCGAAGCTGGTATTCGACGTGCGACTCGGATACTTCCGCTACCACATCACCACGCACAAGTACAACGAAGGCGTGAACTTCATGTCGAACCTGGGAATTCCAGGTGAAAACCTCGGTACCACTTTCACCAGCGGAGCCGGCGGCTTTTCTCTCCAGGATCCCGGCAATTATGGGACCTCGGGAGACGACGGCAGCGGGTCGGTCTATGGCCAGGCGCTCGGCTGGACGCACTGTAATTGCCCACTTATCGAGAACGAAGACCAGTTCCAGATTGCGAACAACTGGACTAAGTCCCTCGGCTCGCACGCGGTCAAGTTTGGTGTGGACCTGCGTTATGCCCGTAACCTCCGCGTGCCTTCAGATACAGATCGCACCGGCGTAAACCGTTTCGGAACAGGCCCAACCGGCAACGGGGGTGCGAGCAGCGGATTGAGCTTTGCCACTCTTGCCCTCGGCGACGTAGAGCAGTTTGGTCGCTACTTCAGCACGTCGACGAACGCGAAAGAGTTCCAGAAGCGCATCTTTGGCTATGCACAGGACACCTGGCGTGCCCGGTCGAACCTGACAGTCAATTATGGGCTGCGATACGAGACCTATTTTCCTGAAGTGATAAATCAGGCTGGGGGTGGCTCTTTGCTCAACCTGAACACTGGCTACCTGCAGGTCGCGGGTGTAGGCTCGGTGGCCAGCAACATGAACATAGGCATTCCCAAATACGCGTTCAACCCGCGTTTGGGCGTGAACTGGGAAGTGAAGCCGGGTACGGTGATTCGTGCCGGCTACGGTCGCAGCTTCGACATAGGAGTGTTCGGCTCGATCTTCGGTCATGCCGCTACGCAGAACCTGCCCATCCTCTCAAGCCAGCAACTCAATGCCCCAGGTGACGGAAATCCTCAGAGCAAGACGTATGTCTTCACGCTCGCTTCCGGGCCGCAGGCACCAGCGCAGGTGACGACGCCGAGTAGTGGCTTGCTTCCCAACCCAGGCGCTTCGGTAAACTCACACGCACGGCCGTTGACGGAAAGGCTGCCGACCCTGGATGCCTGGAACGCAGCACTCCAGCAATCGGTCACGAACACCCTCTCCCTAACTATCGCGTATGTCGCAAACAAGGGTACACACACCTTGGGTGATCAGTCCGGTCAGCAGACGAATCCGAACGAGCCCGGCGACTTCCTGCCAGCGCAATACAGCATCACCGGACAGCCGCTGCACTGGGATCCGACAGCAGGAAACACCATCAATGCGACCGGCGGCACTGCTAACCAGGACTACCTGCGCCGCTACTATGGCATCAAGCTGCCGGCCTGCTCCGACACGTTGTACACGGGTACTCGAGCGAGTAATGGTGGATGTGGCTGGAACAGCGACATCCAGTATTACGGCGATGACATGGACACGCATTACAACTCCATGCAGGTGACGCTGAATAAACAGATGACGCATGGGTACTCCTTCAACGCGAGTTATGCCTGGCAGCAGGCGATAAGCGAGGCGACGGGCTATTCCACGTGGAGCCGCCCGGTGGTTCGTGGACGTGACGGCGCTCTGCGTCAGCAGCAAATCATCGTGTACGGTATACTCCAGCTTCCCTTCGGACGGGGTAAGAAGTTCCTGGGTCATTCCAACTCTTTTGTCAACCAGCTGGTGAGCGGATACGAGATTAATCCGGTTATCAACTACTCCAGCGGTCTGCCTTTCACCTTGAGCTTCGGAAGTAATACCAACGCCTGCAATCAGAACGTGCCCGGTGCGCCGTGCTACCTGGTAGGCGACTCGCATAGCTTCCATCCACGCGTGACAGGAACCCCAAATGGAGGCCTTAGCTTCTATCCAGCATTCGGCGGTACGGGAACTCTTACGGCTCCAGGCTATGAGAGCTTCCAGACTCCAGCTGTTCTGACCTTCGGCAACGTGGGCCGCAACACTGCGTTCGGACCGCACTTCTTCAACACCGATCTCTCTGTTCAAAAGAGTTTTGCGATTCGCGAGCAGATTTCGTTCATTCTCCGGGCGGACGGGTACAACGCCTTCAACCATATCAACTGGGGTAATCCTGACGGCAACATCGAGCATGGTGGCAGCATTACAAGTGGGCCATTCCCGAACGGGTCCTCCAACCCCCGTCAGCTGCAATTCTCCGGGCGCGTGCAGTTCTAACGCCACAACAGGGGTTTCCTCAAAGGGGAGGAGCTTCGGCTCTTCCCCTCTTCTTTCTGCTAGCCTCCTCTTGGGCATTCTCATGTCGGTGCGTTGGTCTGCAGGTCCTTGCTTTGTGTGTGCCGCTCTACTCCTGGGGTGTTCCTCGTTTGCACAGACAACCCATTCTGCGCCATCGGCAGCCGCGGCGAACCCCGCTGCCGCTTCGCTAACGGCCATCCAGAGATTGGCCGGTACGGGCCGCGGCGAGCAGGCGTTGCAAGAACTGGATGCTTTGGCCGCAGCGCAGCCCAACCTGGCGGGATTGGAGCGGACGCGGGGTCTGGCCCTATACGATCTGGGCCGGCTGAGGGAGGCCGACGGCGCTTTCGCCAAGGCTCTGGCGCAGGATCCTAAGGATATCGAGTCCGGGCAGATGCGCGGCTTGACGCTATTCCGCCTGGGGCGGCCCGCCGATGCTATTCCGCTGTTGGAAGGAGACCACGGCGCTGGAGTACAGCAGAAGGCGGACCCAACGTACGTGCTCGCGCTCTGCTATACCGATACGCGGCGGTATGACGACGCTCGGCGGGCGTTTGCGCAGCAGTATGGGTTGCTACCGGAATCGGCAGCTGCCTACCTGCTGGGCGCCCGCATGCTGCTGCGGCGGGAGTATCTGCCGGTGGCCCAGCGCTTTGCCACGCAGGCCGTGACGCTGGATGCGAGGCTGCCGCTGGCGCATGAGGTTCTGGGCGAGATTGCGCTGGCGCAGAATCATCTCGACGAGGCTACCCGGGAGTTCGAGTTGGAGCAGGCGGGGAATCCGCTGGAGCCGGCACCTTACGAACGGCTGGGTGATGTGTACAACCGCATTGGCAGGTATCCAGAAGCGCGCCAAGCTTTGCAGCGCGCGGTGCTCCTGGAGCCGAATGCGACGGGGCCTTACATCCTGCTGGGAAAGACGACCCTGAAGGAGGGCGACGCGGTGGCGGCGCTCACATATCTGCAACGCGCCGAGGGGATGGACCCAGCGAACTACATGACCCACAATCTGCTGGCGCAGACCTATCGCGCGCTGGGGCGAAGCGCGGATGCGAGCCGTGAGCTGGAGCTCACGGAGAAGCTGCAGGCTGCCACGACGCCAAAGCTGAGCTCGCCGGAGTAGGGCTGAATGCCTGCCCGAAGATCTGTGGGGAGCGTTCTGCTCCGGAGCTGTTGCTGCCTAAGCTTCAAAAGCGGCTGCCTGACGGCTTTGGCTTTCCTTTGGATTCTGCCAGTGGGATTTCACCTTAGGCATCAAGGGCCGGAGATGGCTCTTGTCCGCGCTGCTACCGGTTCTTCTCGGGCGAATCCTGACCTGCGATGCGCAACGTGCCACGCTGCCATCTACGAAAGCTACGAACGCACGGGAATGGCGCGCGGAAGCGGCCGCGCAGCGGGCGGTCTCTTGCAGGGCGGCTTCGAGGATGAGAGCTCCGGCGTGCGTTACCAGGTCTTCGAGCGGGATGGCGCGGCGTGGATGAGCTATTCGCGTCCCGAGGCAGACAAGCGGGGAGCGCTCGCAGGGGAGCACCGGCTGGAGTACTTTGTCGGATCGGGGCATCGCGGCAGGACGTTTCTCTACCAGCAGCAGGGGCTGTGGTTCGAGCTGCCGATCAATTTCTATACGCGCCGCAATGCGTGGGACATGGCGCCGCACTACAGCGGCTCACCACGAATGCCGGCGCCGCTCCCGGTGGACGCGGGCTGCCTCCACTGCCACAGCACCGGGGTCACGGCGGCGGATGGGTCGGCGCGCAATGCGTTCCCCGGCACGTTGTTTGCGCAGGGCGGGATAGGCTGCAGCGCGTGCCACGGCGACCCGACGCAGCATCTGGCCACGCAGGGCCGAGGACCTATCACCAACCCGGCAAGGCTTGCTCCTGAGCGCCGCGACAGCGCCTGTATCCAGTGCCACCTGGAAGGGGACGCCGTCGTGTATCGTCCCGGACGCAGCCTGGCTCAGTTCGTGCCGGGCGACCGGCTGAGCGATCTAGCGCTTTACTTCGTGCGGGCCTCGCAGGCGGCGGGAGGCGCGCGCGCAACCAGCCAGTGGGAGGCGCTGCTGCAGAGCGCCTGCAAACGCGCGTCAGGCGACGCTTTGACCTGTACGACCTGTCACAGCCCGCACAGCGACCCTGCGCCTGCGCAGCGGGTGGCGTTCTACAGGGCGCGTTGCCTGAGCTGTCACAACGATCCCAAGCTGGCGCAGACGCACCATCCGGAGCAGCCCAGCTGCGCAGCATGCCACATGCCTGCGCGGAACACCACGGACATCTCCCACGAGCAGGTGACCGACCACAACATCGAGCGTGTGCCGGTGACGCAGGCCGTGCAGGGTCCGTCCTCGTCTGGCCAGGGTGAGGAGTTGGTGGCTGTGGGCGGCGCTACGGCAAGCGATCGCGACCTCGGCCTGGCGTATGCGCAGATGGCGCAACGGGGCGATCGCGGCGCCGGCCAGCGGGCGCTGGAGCTGCTCACGCGAGCGGAGCAGGCTGGGGACAGGGACGAACAGGTGTCGGTGAATCTGGGCTTTCTGTACCAGGTGAGTGGCCGCGCCGCGCTGGCTCGGGAGGAGTACCAGCGTGCGCTGCGGGCCCATCCCGGCGAACCGGCAGCGCTGTCCAACCTGGCGGTGCTGGAGGCCAATGAGGGACGGCCGCAGCAGGCGCGAGCGCTGCTGGAAACGCTGATCGCATCCGACCCCAGCCAGACCGGCGCAGGGATCAATCTGGCGAGGCTGCAATGCGCGCTTGGTCAGGCAGCTGATGCACGCAATACGGCCACGCGGCTGCAGGTGCTCAATCCTGACGCCGCTCCGCTGCGTGCCTTTCTGCACAACGGCTGCCCGGCGGCTAAGCCGACGCTGAGCGAGCCGCGCTAGCCCAGCCGGGATGGAGGCTTTCAGCTCCATCTGACAACGCGAGTTCGCTGTAGTAGCGTGGAGGGCGCGCGGCGTGTGCCGACCGAATCGGAATGTGTCCTGCGCCTTGCCTGTCTGGAGCGGTAAATGACGATTCAACATGTGGACCTGCGAACTCGCTGCCTGGCTCGGAGGTGCGTGCTCCCGTTCGCGGCGATCTTGCTGATCATGGGAACGTCTTCGGCAGGGGCGCAGGAGCAGCGGTACTCGCAATCGGCGGAGTACCAAGCGATGCTTGCGGAGCTGCGCACGGACGCGCCTTCCCCGGCTTACATTGCAACGGGCGTGAGACCGCAGGCCGATCCGCGCCTGAAAGTCGAAGCCGTGGAGGACGCCGATGGGCTGCAGCTGAGCACCGCTGCCGCGCGGCTCCTGTGGAGGAAGGATACGGGCCGGTTTAGGTGGACAAGCCTGGCCACAAAGAAGAGCTGGACTCTGGGAGCGCCGCAGGCTGCTGAGCCGTGTCCTGCAGGATCGATCGGGGCTCAGCCACCGCAGTCTGCTCGAAAGGGAAACCAGTGGACGCTGCCGGGCCGGTGTGGCAGCGAGACAATCAGCGTCGAGTTCCTGACGGCCGATGAAGTACGGATTACGTTCGGCAGCGCCGCGCCGCACAGCTCCCCGCTGGCGCTGCACGTGGAAGGCGACGGCCCTTACTTCGGATTGGGCGAGCGCTTCTGGCAGGCGGGGCTGGCGGGCACATCGTTGCATGTGCGTCCACAGGACTACTACGGCGACCCGCTGCACAACTGGACGTATGTGGCCATTCCGTTCGTGTATGCGCCTTCAGGCCTGGGTTTGTATGCCGACACAGCGTTCGACACGCAGTTCAGCGTCAACGAGGCGGAGTCCTCGTTCGGCTTCAAGGTGGCAAAGCAGCCTGTGCCGGTCTACCTGTTCGCCGAGCCCTCTCCGAAAGCCGTGCTCACGGCGTACACCGGGATCACAGGCAAGCAGGCCGCGGCTGCGCCCTGGGTGTTCGGCCCCTGGATCAATGCGCTGGGGGGTGCGGGCGCGGTGCTGGATGTGGCGCGGCGGATTCGCGTGGCAGGCGTGCCGGCCAGCGCGCTGTGGATATTCGACGAACAGGATCAGGAGAACAATCTCGGCTGGCCGTTCTGGTTCAACAGCTACTACGGCGATCCGCGCAAGTTCAACGACGAGCTGCATGGGCAGGGTTTCCGCGTGCTGACCTATGTGCATCCGTACATCCGCGAAACGCAGTTCCCGTTCACCACGCCGAACCCTGTCTTCAGCCGCGCCGTAACGGACCATCTGCTGCAGGTGGATGCCGCAGGGAAGCCGTCCGGACCGATCTTCGAAAACGTGGGCGGCGGCAATGTCGATTTCAGCAACCCGCGTGCGGTCGACCTCTGGCAAAGCATGATCACGCATGCCGTGAAAGACCAGAGCTTCGACGGGTGGATGGAAGACTTCGGTGAGTGGGTGCGCGACGGCGACAGGTTTGCAGGCGGCGACTGGACGACGATGTCGGAGCTGTACCCGCTGCTGTACCACAAGGTCACGCTGCGGGTTGCGAAGGCGCTGAACCCTGGGATCGCGCCGTTCGTGCGGAGCGGCTCGCCCGGCTCGCAGGGGTACAGCGTTGTGCTGTGGGGCGGCGACCAGTTTCCGAATTATTCGCGCGACAACGGGCTGCCGTCGGTCGTGACGGCGGGGATCACGGCAGGCATGTCCGGCTATTCGACGTGGGGACCGGACATCCTGAGCACGGGCACGGACAAAGAGGTGTGGATGCGCTGGGTGGAGTTCGGCGCGTTGACTCCGGTGATGCGCGACCATGTGTGGATGAAGCCGGAACGCAGCTGGAATTTGTGGTCGGATGCGGAAACCACGGCGCACTGGCGGCGCTATGCCGTGCTGCACAGCTCGCTGCTGCCGTACTTCCTCACCCTGGCGGAAGAAGCGCACCGTACGGGTGTGCCCATCATGCGCCACCTGGTGCTCGAATATCCGGAGGACCCACGCGCCGCGACCGCGGAGTACGAATACCTGCTGGGACAGGACATGCTGGTGGCTCCGGTGGTTTCCGGCGGCACCGCATTGCGCACGTTCTATCTGCCCAAAGGCGAGTGGATCAACTACTGGGGCGGCGACCACCTGACCGGCGGACAGGATGTCACGGTGGCGTCACCGCCAGACATTATTCCCATCGTGGTGCGCGCAGGGTCCATCCTGCCTTCCAGGCCGGAAGAAGACACCGGGCACATGGATTGGAACGATCCGCACCCGCTGGAGGGCCCTCTGGTATGGCATGCCTATGCGGCGAGGAGCGGAGCTGCAGACCGTACATTTACGCTGCCGGATGGAACGTCGGCCCGCTTTGTCCAGAATGGCTCGACCGCAAGCATCCAGGGTACGAGCAAGACGGCCCGCGCGTATGAGGTGGTGCTGCGGTCCATGCTGGAGCCAAACGAAACGCGTCTCAACGGCGTTCTGGTAGGAGCGCTGAACAGGAATGTCCCGAGCCAGGGCGGGACACGGTACTGGTGGAATCCCTCCACGTTCGAGCTGCACGTTGTGTTTCAGGGAAGTGACTTCAAGCTGGAGATCGCGGGCCTGCGGAGCTCGGCGTATTAGCATTTTCTCCGTCAGGTGTGGGTGCGTCTATGCGTCTATAGGTCGCGCCTCCAGCGCTGGGGTCTTCTTGCCACCGAAGCTGGGGCTTCGCCCCAGGCTGGTATGCGTCGCGCCTTCAGCGCGAAGAATCAACGACTACATCCCCCGGGAAACGCCCTGAACATCAGAGCAGGTCAGCGGCTTGTACACCCTTAGGGATGAGCCGTGAGGGTGATGGCCTGGTCGCCGGTGGTCACGGTCTCGGTCATGGTCTTGCCGTTGAGCCATGCGGGGGAAGCGAAGCTCAGGACCGAGCTGCCATTCGTTGCTCCGGCCGAAAAGGTTGCGGTCGCCAGCGTGGTCTTGCGGCCCGCGGTCAGGGTGACGGGCACGTGGTCCGCCGGCATGGAGAGCGGCCTGGCGAACTGCACGGTGAGCCAATGCTTGTCGCCATCATGGTCAGGCGCGAAGCGGGCGCTTTCGATGCTCCAGCTCTCGCCTACGCGCTCCGCGCTGAGGGTGCAGTGCACGCCGGGCTGGAAGCGGTCGGTGGAGGTGACGGTGAGCTTCGCGCCCTCGACCTTGTCGATGTGGAGCGAGCGGTGGTTGCCATGGTCGCTGTCGAGTTCCCAGGTGGCGCCGGTGGCGAGCGTGGCCGGCGCGGACTTCACGGTCCATGTTTCCTTGCCGGGCACAAAGACCAGGGTGTGGGAGCTTTGCGTCTCCGCACCGTGGTAGCCGATGAAGTAGGGCGGGTGGCTGATCTCGGTCCAGACGGCGGCCGTGCTCACAACGTCTCCAACTTGCAGAGCGGTGCCTTCACCAGCGACCGCGCCCTGCTCGCGATAGGCAAAGATGGGGATACTGGTGCCGGGGAAGGGATTGAGGCCGCTGCCTTGCTCGGAGATGTCGGAGCCCTGCACGAAGCGCCACTGCAGGGGACGGCCATCCGGCAGCGTGAAGCGCACGCTGGTGACGCTGCCCACGGTCTCCGTGTCCGCAGGCTCGTAGGCCAGTGCGACCTTGTGCGCCTCGTCCCCAGACCCTGAAGCGGAGGCGAGGAGCATATCGTTGTCGGTGTAATGGATGCGCTTGCCGCCGGCGCGCTCGGTCAGGACCACTTCCAGCAGCGGATGCTTACCGGGAATCACCTTGAGCATGATCATGGAGTAGGGAAGCTCGTCTCCCACGAACTGCACGAACTGAACCGGCCAGTATTGATAGCTGGTGAGTATGGGGAGCATGGGGGGCGCGACCAGCGGAGCGGGAGCGACTTGCGCGAAGAGCGTGGCGGGGCTGAGCAGGCTGAGGGCGAGCAGGGCGGCAGCGGAACGAGTCATGGGGTGTTTTCTCCTTGTGAAATCGGTGGTGCAGCCGAGAGGCTGAAAGATTCTGTGTGGGGCATGCGCGAGACGCGGATTCCCTGCGGAATGACAACAAAGAAGCAAGGTGGGATCGCAACATCTTCGCCGAAACGTTAGCTTTAGAAGGACCAGCGGAGCCCGGCTTCGAGGCGGCGGCCCGGGTCGGCCTGATAGGCATGGCCGAAGAGTGGCGAACCCAGAACGCCGCCCACCGCGGTAACGTTGGTGTGGTTGAGCAGGTTGGTGGAGCGGAGGTTGAGAGCCAGCGTCTGCGCTTCTTTATTGGCATGGTGCGGCAGGGCGAAGCTGCGGCTAAGGTTGGCGTCGAGATGAACATTCCATGGCAGCGTGCCCGCGTTGCGCCCGAGCACCGTGCCTGTGCCGGTGGGGGAGAGGGAACCGAAGCGGGTAGCGTACTGTTTCGTAGCCGAGGATGTGGCGTAGACAGGGCGATCGTTGAAGACACCGTCGCCGTTGTTATCGAAGCCGGTAGTCACGTTGTAGGGCTGACCGGAGCCGGCGTTGAACTGCACCGAGAGGTTCACGGCGCGCGGCAGAATGTAGTTGGCGAAGCCGATGACCTGGTGCGTCGCCTCCCAGGAAGGCCGCGCGGTCTCGCCGCTATCGGAAGTGCTGCTCTGCGGAAAGAAGGTATCGGTATCGGCATTGCCGCGCAGGTCCATGCGCACGTAACCTGCGAAGATCTGCAGCTTCTTCAGGCTATGCTGATCGAGCCCGAGGAACAGTACGTTGCCACCCAGCCGGCCGGTCTGCTGGAATTGGTAGAGGTTGAGCGCGGGAGCGAGCGGACGCGGACCGCTCGCAGTTCCGTCCAGGGGTGTGTTGATGTTGCGCGAGCGCAGCACATCCCAGGCGTGGACTAGGTAGAGGTTGGCCTGGGCATGCCAGTGGCGGGGGAAATCGTGCTCAACGCCGAGATGCGATTGCAGCGAGGGCGTTTGCGTGAGGCCGGGTAGCGGGGCGCGCAGGGTTGTGACCGTGGACGCACCGCTTGTCAACGGCTGCGCATAGGTCGGCGAATTGATTTGCAATTGACGCTGGACCGTTCCATCGAGCTGCAGCGCAGCCAGGGTGGTCTGCGGCGAGACGACGCCGAAGAACAGGCCGCTGCGGGCGTGCAGCACGGTTTTCTGCTTGCGATCCGGCGACCACGATATGCCCACTCGCGGAGCGACGTTGCCGACCGTTGCGGGTGCGTTCTGCATCGCCCAGCGCAGCCCATAGGTGAGCTCCAGGCGCGGCCGAAACTTCCATTGATCCTGCGCATAAAGCACCGCCTGCATTTGGTTGAGCGCGACCTGCGGCGTGCCGGTGCCTATGTTGAACTGGGTTGCGGTGGCGGTCTGCGGGCTCCGGAGAGCCTGGCTGTACTGCTGCAGGCCGGAGATTGTCGCCGTGCCCCCGAAGATGTACGTGCCGTTGAAGTTGGCGGGAATCGTTTCGTCCAGGGTGGTATCGAGGAGTTGCAGGCCTGCTTTATAGCTGTGCCTGCCATGGGTGTAGAGCACGTCGTCATCGAACTCCAGATCACGCTCGTGCACGTTGAGATTCCCGGTGACGGCGCCGCCGCCGGTGAACGCGCCGGCTACCTGCAGCGAGGGTGCGGTGGAGCTCGGACTATCCGCGCGGTAGCGCCAGGTGTAACCGAGCCGCGCCTCATGCACCAGCGAGGCGGACACGGTGGCGAGGTCGGTGATCTGCACGGTGTGTTCAGACTGCACGCTGCCATAGCCAGCTTCCGCCAGCACCGTGCCGCCTACGCCCTGGTTGGTGAGGCCGTTGACGGCTGCCGTGTAGGTCGTTTTGAGGCTGTTCCGGGGCGTGAGCTGTTGATTGATCGCCAGACTGCCTTGCCAGAGAGACTGCGGCGTCGCCACGTTGGCAACGATGGAGGATTGTGCGCCCGCCGTGTTCACAGTGACCGCGTTCACCACGGCGAACTGGTCGATCTCCCGGTGCTCGAGACTGAGGGCGAAATCGCTGCGCTTGCGGACGATGGGTCCGCTCAACTCAAAGCCGTACCGCTGCTTGCCGATGGCCGCGCGGCTGGGCGAGAACGGGTCTCTGGCATTGACGAACCCGGCGCTCTGCGTGGTGAAGAGAGCGCCATGGAAAGCCGCCTGGCCGGGCTTGGTGTAGATCTCCACGCGGCCGCCGCGATAGGGCGGGATGGCGTACTCGGCGGAGAACAGATCGGGGTTGACGCGGATGTAGGCGATGGCGGACTTGGGCGGAATGCGGCCGCTGTTCTGGAAGCCGTCTACCGTGATGGTGGCCTGCCCCGGCGCGCCGCCGGCGGCTGCGGCCAGCACCTGCAGCTGCCGGCGAAACTCGTCGGGGTCGTCGGCAAGCTGGGCGACGTCGCTCTTGTCCAGGGTCTTGGAGCCGGCGACGTCTTCGCTGGAGGCGCCGGTCTCCTCCGTAGCTGCGTTGATTGTGGTTTCTACCGTCTGCGGCGCAAGACGAAGAACGAACGCGGCCAGGTCGCTGCCGAGGTTCAGCTTGCGTTTCTCCGTGTTGAAGCCGGGCGCCGTCGCCTGGACCGTGTAGGTTCCCGCGTGGAGGCAGGCAGAGGCGAAGCGGCCTTCGCGGTCGGTATGCATTGCAGGCGCCGGCCCGAGGGAGACCAGGGCATCGACGATCGCCGCGCTGGTGGTGTCGGTCACCTGCCCATGAACGCGGAAGAGGCCCGCCGCGCAGTTGCTCTGGGCGCGCGAGGCGGAGGCGGCGAGCGGAAACAGGAGAAGAGTGGCAATGCGCCGGTGAGTGAGGATCGGCATCAGGTGGCTCCTTGCCGACGCTCAAAGAGCCGCCGACAAGATCCATCCTCTGCCGCTTCAAGCCTGCAAAGCAGTGCAAGCCATCAGGTGATGGAGATGACAGATGTCATCCGGAACGTCGCGACGCGATGCGACACAACGCTGGAGCGATCGCCACGGGGATGTTGCCGTAATGGCGGAGACGCGGATTTCCCTCGGCTATGACACCAGAAGAAGGAAAGGCTCTGGAGCCTACACGAGCTCATAAGGGTGGCGCTGGTGACGGCTTACGAGGCTGCCCGCGATGTCGTCGCCTTCGACCGTTTCCGTATCCGGGTTCCAGTGGATGTGATGGTCGGTCTTCATGGCCATCCAGTGCAGCAGGCAGGTGGTGCAGGCGCGATGGCCGATCTCGGCAGGCGCCGTGGGCTGTTTGCGGGAGCGGATGCAATCCAGCCAGTTGCCGTGCTGGTCGTCGGCGGTATAGAGATGAATTTCATTGGTGCCGATGACGGACTCGAGGATCCTCGGATCGCTGGCGCGGAGCGGCACAATGGGGGCCGCGGGCGAACCCATCCCTCCCGTCGGCGTGGTTCCGGTATCGCGGCAGACGAAGATCCAGCCTTTGTCGCCGATCCACTTGATGCCGTTTTCGAAGTCCCCGGAGATCGTCATCAGCACGCCGTTGGCGTAGCGGCCATAGGTCTTGAACGGCCCGTGCACATTCCACAGGCCTGCCTTGGGGAACTCGGCCTGCCCCCAGATCTCGACGGGGCCGGTGAGCTCGGTGTTCATGCCCCAATGGGCGGTATCGACATGATGCGCGCCCCAGCCGGTGATCATGCCGGCGCCGAACTGCTCCAAACGCAGCCAGCCCGGGCGGTCAAAGCCCTGGGTGGGCATCACGCGATCGAGGGTGTACGGCACCTCCGGCGTCGAGCCGAGCCAGGCGTTGTAATCGAATCCGGCTGGGACCGGCATCGGCTTGGGATCGCCGCCGGAGGGATCGCCGGGCAGGCCGATCTCCACGCTGTGTACCGTGCCGATGCGGCCGTTGCGCACCAGCTCGGCGGCGCGGGCAAACTGCTTCCAGGAGCGCTGCTGTGAGCCGATCTGCACGATGCGGCTGCTCCCCTTGACCCGGTCGGCCATGATGCGGCCTTCACGGATGGTGAGCGATGCTGGCTTCTGCAGGTAAACGTCCTTGCCGGCGGCGACGGCCTCCACCGCCAGACGCGCGTGCTGGTGGTCGGGCGTAGAAATCAGGACGGCATCAATGTCTTTGCTCCCCAGCAACTCTTTGTGATTGCTGTAGCCCCTGGTGCCTGTGTAGGGCTTTCCGGTTCGCTTGCTGTACTCCGTATCGACGAACTGCTTGCCCAGCTCGACGCGCGTGGAGCTCAGATCACAGACGGCTACGATGCGGTTGTCGCGCCCCGCCACGCCGGTGTACTGCAGGACCCCCGGCATGTCGTGGCCGCGCGAGATGCGGCCCACGCCGATGGCGCCGATCTGGATGCGGTTGGAGGGTGCGTTCTCACCGAAGATGCTGGCGGGAACGATCGTCGGGAATCCGAGCACGCCGACAGTGGCCGCAGAGCCCTTCAGGAATTTGCGGCGAGATGCAGTCTTCATGAAGTCTCCTCGACCGAGCTAAGGTCTAGCGAAGGTAGTGCGGCGAATCCCAACGGAATGCTCCTGCGGCTTCGACTTCGCTCAGGCTCAAGCGCTACGCTTTCTCTTCCCAATCCAGGTGGACGCGAGTGGCGCCCTGCTGCGCCTTGATCGAAAGCTCCGCTGCGAGCAGGCATTGTGCCTGATCCTGAGCGGTGTGGGTGCGGTTGACAACGTCACTGACGAACTGCAGACCGAAAGGCAGCACGAGATTGTTGCAGTCGATCATGCGGGCTTCCTTCGCGTTCACCACGAAGAGGTGATTGCCTTCCTTGCTGACGGCGACGTCGACGTACTTGCGGGCTTCCATGTAGCCGTCTGTGCCCAGGATGAAAAGCCGGCCGTCGCCCCAGGTGCCCAAACCATCGGGCGTGAACCAGTCCAGGCGCACGTAGCCGAGGCCGTTATTGCCGCGCACCACCATGTCCCCGAAATCCTGAAAGTGAGGATGATTCGGATGGCGAACGTTGGCCACCTGGGACGTGACGACCTCAGCCCTGGTGCTGCCTGTGTAGAACAGAAATTGGTCGAGCTGGTGGGAGCCGATGTCGCAGAGGATGCCGCCGTACTCAACGTCATTCCAGAACCAGTCGGGCCGGCCGCCGTTGCTTCCGGTGCTGCCCATGGTGCTGCCGGCCCTCTGAACGATCTGGTGAGGCGCGATGTTGATGGTCTGGATGACGCGGCCGATGGCGCCGGCCTGCACCAGCTCTCCGGCCTTTACGGCGGCCTTCACCTCCAGCCGCTCAGAGTACATGATGGCGTAGATGCGGCCGGTGGACGCGATCGTGGACCGCACCTCGGCAAGCTGTTGGAGGGTGGTGATGCCGGGCTTGTCGGAGAGAAAGTCCTTGCCTGCCTTCATGGCGCGAACGCCCAGAGGCGCACGCTCGCTTGCCACCTGGGAACTGAGCACGAGCTGGATGGCCGGGTCGTGAAGAATTTCGTCCTGCGTGGCTGCGAAGGTCACGTCGGGGTACCGCTTCTTGAAAGCGGCTATCTTGTCCGGCTCGCTCCCCCACGCCTTGACCAGAACGCCGCCGCCGCGCTTGATGGCCTCGGTCATACCGTAGATGTGATCGTGGCTCATGCCGCAGACGGCAAACTTGATGGTGTGCCTGGGCGCGGCGGTATCGCTCTGCTGCGGCAGCGCCACCTCATGGACGATGTGGCCGGCGGCATGACCGGAGAGCGGGAGCGCGCCAGCGACACCGGCAGCTCCGAGGGTCTGCAGGAACTGGCGGCGCTGGATGATTGGGGAAGTCATGATCTCTCCGTCGTGATGATGTCGAACTTGAGGCCGAGCCGAGGCCCCGCCTCAAGCTTTGCGCTTCTGCAGTCTAGAACGAAATGCGTCCGCTGAAGCGAAGTGTGCGATTGCTGTTGGTGATGACGCTCTGGATTTGACCGAAGCCGCCGTTGTTGACGTCGCCGACGGGCTGGCCCCACTGCGGAGTGTTGGTCACGTCAAAGGACTCCGCCTTGAGAACAACCGCAAACTCCCGGTAGATGGGAATGTTACGGGTCAAGCCCACATCCAGATTGAAGTAGCCTGGACCGCGCACCGTGTTACGCCCAACGTTGCCATTGCTGGCGGGACCGGTGAGCTTGTTGTAGTTTCCGTTGTTCACGATGTAGTTCGGGAAGCCCGGCAGCAACCCACTCGCGTTGGGTACGTAGTGGACTCCGGTAATTGCCGGCTTGCTGAGCTGGTTCGGAACCGCCGTATCGCCATAGCCCTGCTGTGTGCTGTCGGTGATCTGGTACGGCCGGCCACTGTAATAGGTGGTAATGGTGTTCAGATCGAAGCCGCCGACGATACGCCCCAGGAGGCCGGTATTCAGAAACTGACGTCCCGGACCGATGGGCAGCTTGTAAACCGTCCAGAGGACGTTCATGTGCGTGCGGTCGAAGCCGGAAGCGGCGAAGTTCCTCTTGTACAGCGCCGGGGTGCTGAAGGTCGGTGTTCCCAATGTGGAATCCGCGTCCCAGTTATTCATGTAGTGCGACCATGTGTAGCTGTAGCCGAACTGCAAGGAGCGCAGTTGGCGGTCGCTCACCTGCATCTGCAAGCCCGAATATTCTTCGTCCGCCGTAGGCGCAACGTTAAGGATGGTGTTGACGTTGCGGCGTACTCCTCCGGGAGCAGCCGCATTCGCGAAGATGGGACGCCCGTTTAGATTGGCAGGGTTCACGCCTGCGGCATTGATGTCGATGCCAAGCACCTGGCGGACATGGTGCGTGCCGACATAGCCGAGATTGAGCACGACATCACGGGCAAGGTCGCGATCGAGAAAGATGTTGTAGGCCTCGATGTAGCCGCGCCGCCACTTCTGCGGGGCGGTCTGCGTAGCGTAGTTGTACGGCAGCGGGACGACCCCCGAGGAGATATCCGGCACCACGACCGTGGGAATGCCGGTTGAAAGCGTGCCGCCGGGCAGCGTGTTCATCGTGGGATTTGTTGTGCTGGCCGCGTTCAGGGCGGCGACCGGTAGGTAGGTAGTGCCGCCCGACTGGTTCAAGGTGATGAGTGCCGGGTAGGAGTCGCGGAAGAAGCGGTAGTTCTCTGGGTCGACTGTGATGCCCGCGCCGGCACGTATGACCGTCTTCTCGTTGAAGCGGTAGTTCACGCCGAAACGCGGCACGAGCTGGCCGTGACCCACGTCTTCCCCGGTGTTCGTCGGTGTTGTCCCGCGACCGCCGATCAACACATTGCCGCTGGCCGGGTCGTAGCGAAACACGCCGGTATGGTCGCGATTGGCAAAGGGGTAGTACTCATAACGGACACCGTAGTTGAGCGTCAGGTTCGAGCTCGCCTTCCAGGTGTCCTGCGCATAGAAGCTGAACACGGAAAAGCGCGGACCGTTGGGCTGGAAGTACTGAACAGTCTTGCCGACCGTGTTGGGCATACCGAGGAGGATGTCGGCGATGACGCGGTACGCGTTGGGTGCATTCAACGGGTTGGCGGTCCCCGACGGGTTTGGAGTCATTGCGGTCGCGGCGTCGAAGTTGGCCGTGGTGCCGCCGGTGAAGGTGAACTGACCGCGCGCGCCGCTGTTGTTTGCCTGCAGATGATTGATGGCGGAGTGCACGTACTCACCGCCGAAGCGGAACGTGTGTTTCCCGTGCACGTAGGTGCCGTTCAGGTTGCCGACATACTGCATGTCGCGGAACTGGAAGGGCGAAGACTGAAGATAGCTGCCGAAGCTGGAGATACCGGCCGAGCCGAGGAAGCCAGGGATGCCCGACTGGAAAGCCGTGGGCCCATTGGTGCCCGGAATATTGAGAACATCCAGGCCGTAGTTGCTGCCGTAGTCCGGGGCGCGCGCTGCCAGGTTGATGCGCACGAAGCCGGCATTGGCGTCGATGAGGAAGTTCGGCGTAAAGGTATGCGTGGCGCCGAGACCGACGTTCTGAATGGTACCGGGCGCGGTCCCGGGCTGACCGCCATCCCATGTATTGCCGATGGCCGCGCCGAGTGCGGGCGGATCAATGATAAGGGAACGCTGGATAGAGTAGCGTCCGAAGAAAGTCGTCTTATCGGTGGGGTTGTAGCTCACCTTGGTGTCGTAGGTAGAGCGGTCGTACGCCAGAACCGCACCACTGGCGTAATTGCCGGAAGGCTGGGCGCTTGCAGCCGTCGCGGAGGTTTCGGTCGGCAGCAGGGAGAGTATTTTCAGACCCGCTGCGCTGAGGCGATTAGCCGGAATTTATTTTGAGGGAACGGGGTACGTCCCGAACCGTCCGCGTTGCCGGTCTGAGGATCGTAGATGACGGTTGAACTGGATGAGAAATCGCCACCGCGGACCGCGGTCGGTGCGATCGTCATGGTTCCATTGACAAACTTGCGTATGGAGGTCCGGTTGTAGTTGAAGAAGAAGAACAACTTGTCCTTTACGATAGGACCGCCAAGGTTCGCCCCGAACTCGTTGTAGATATTCTTCGGCTTATTCGGCAGCAGCGCCGTGGGACGTACAAAGTACGACCGGGCGTTGAAGTTGCTGATGGAGTTGTACTCCCACGCGCCGCCGTGGAACTTGTTGGTGCCGCTCTTGACGATGAGGTTCGCGGCGATACCGCCGGCGGCCCCTTGCTCCGCGTTGAAGCTATTAGTGACGATGTTGGCGGACTCGATGGAATCGGTCGGCGGGATGTAAGCGACGATGGATTGCAGCCATGGATACCCGACTGCAGCTCCGTCGATTTTGGTGGAGTTCACAGTGTTCACGACACCGTTGGCCGTCACTGCCTGCGTCCGGCCCGGATTCCCGGCTTGCGAGTTGTTCTCGGTCGGGGGCGGCACACCGGGTATCAGCCGGTAGAGTCCTTGGAAGTTTCGGCCGGCGGTGGAGGTCGTAGGAAGCTCTTGAACCTGCGTCGGGGAAATTTCATAATTGACGTCCGCGCGCTCCGTTTGAAGGGAAGGCGGTTCAGTGGTCACGTCCACGGACTGCGTCACGCCGCCGACGGTCAGGGTGGCGTCAATGCGCTTGGTCGAGTTTTCCGAGACCGGCACCGCCTTGGTCTGGGTGGTGCCGAAGCCTGTGCCGGTGATGGTGATGTCGTAGGTGCCCGGAGGAAGATCCGTGAACTGGTAGAGTCCGGCGCTGGAGGTCTGCGCGGTACGCGTAAGGCCGGTGCCGGTGTTGCGGACTGTCACCGTGGCGCCCGGGACCGAGGCGTTGGAAGCATCGGTCACATTGCCGGTCAGCGTGCCGTACAGGGTCTGTGCTCCGGCACCCGCGCAGAGGGCGAAGAAGAGCATAACAACTACCAGCCCGAGGCTTGCGTACCCAGTGGATTTCCTGTTCATCGATCTCTCCTGTCGCCCATGGCGGCGATTAGTTTCTCTGTGTAGAATTCGCTCGCATGGCGATCCGACCTGCGAGCAAACTGGCCCAACCCTGGAACGATTCCGGCAGCCGCTTGTGCCGGAGCTTCGGCCGCCTTTCGCCGATGCCGTGGCAAGACGTCCGCCCCCGAAGGGATGGATCGAGTGGATCTCGCGGTGCTTCGGGCTGGCGCGATTTGGGAACGACACAGCACCGGTGTGGCGAAAGCGTATGGCAGGGAGGGGGTTTGCAATGCAGCAGAAGGAGTGCCGGACGGATGCATCATGCGAAGGCTGGAAGTGCCGCCCGGACCCTTTCAGAACCAGAGCTGCCTGAAAGCTTCAGCAGCAGTCGCCGTTCACCTGAACCGGCCATCTGCCAGACAGAAGTCTCCGATCGCTCTGCGTAAGCGATGGAGACCCTAGCAGACCATTTTTACGATTGTCAAGATATGTCCTGCCGTGAAGAACGGCGCAGGACGCCCTTCGCCGGGGCGAGTGCTGCACCTGAAGTGGCGCTTGTTGCGGCTACAGCCTGCAGATGAGGAGTTCGCGTTCGTAGATCATCTCGGGGGGAAGGTGGTCGTGGAGCGCGAGGAACAGCTCTTCATGCCCCATGACCTCGTGTCGCCAAGCTTCACGGTCGACCTTCTGAAGGAGGTCGAACTTGTTGCGGGGGATTTCGAGACCCTGCCAGTTCATGTCGCCGTAGTGCGGAGTCCAGCCGATGGGTGTTTCCTTGCCCTGGGCGCGGCCGCGCACACGGTCCACCACCCACTTCAGTACCCGCATGTTCTCCGAGAAGCCGGGCCACAGAAACGCGCCGTCGCCGTCCTTGCGGAACCAGTTCACGTGAAAGATGCGCGGGGTGGCCGAAAGTCCACGCTGCATGCGCAGCCAGTGCCGGAAGTAATCGCCCATGTGATAGCCGCAGAAGGGCAGCATGGCGAAGGGGTCACGGCGAACCTTGCCCAGAGCTCCGCCCGCGGCGGCTGTGGTCTCCGAGCCCATGGTCGCGCCCAGGTAAACCCCACTCGACCAGTTGAACGCCTGGAAGACGAGCGGGATGGTGGAGGGCCGCCGGCCGCCAAATAGAAATGCGGCAATCGGCACGCCATCGGGCGACTCCCAGGCGTCGATGTCGATGGAGGGACATTGCGAGGCGGGTGCGGTGAAGCGGCCGTTGGGGTGCGCGGCGGGCGTCTTTGCTTCGGGCGTCCAGTCGTTGCCGCGCCAATCCTGCATCGTGATGCTGGAGTCGGTTACGCAGGGCGGCTCATCGCTCATGCCTTCCCACCACACGCCTTCGGGCTTGCCGGCACGCAGGGTGAGAGCCACGTTGGTAAAGATGGTGTTGCGGCTGAGCGTGGCCATGGCGTTGGGGTTGGTCTTTGGGCTGGTGCCGGGCGCCACGCCGAAGAAGCCGGCCTCCGGGTTGATGGCGCGCAACTGACCGTGCTCGTCCGGCTTGATCCAGGCGATGTCATCGCCGACCGTCCAGACCTTCCAGCCATCAAAGCCCTCGGGCGGGATCATCATCGCGAAATTGGTCTTGCCGCAGGCCGAGGGGAACGCGCCGGCCACATAGGTCTTTTCTCCGGTAGGCGACTCCACGCCGACGATGAGCATGTGCTCGGCCATCCAGCCTTCATCGCGCGCAATGTTGCTGGCAATGCGCAGCGCGAAGCACTTCTTGCCCAGGAGCGCATTGCCGCCGTAACCCGAGCCAAAACTCCAGATCTCTCGCGTCTCCGGAAAGTGCACGATGTACTTGGTGTCGTTCTGCGGCCACGGTGTGTCTTGCTGCCCCGGCGCGAGCGGCGCGCCCACGCTGTGCATGCAGGGCACCACGCGCTTCACGTCCTTGTCGATCTCTGCGAAGACCGGCGCGCCGATGCGGGCCATGATGCGCATGTTGACCACGGCATAGGCGGAGTCGGTGAGCTGCACGCCGATCTGCGACATGGGCGAGCCGAGGGGGCCCATGCTGAACGCCAGAACGTACATCGTGCGTCCGCGCATGCAGCCCTTGAACAAGCTCTTGAGCTTCTTGCGCATGACGAACGGGTCTTCCCAGTTGTTTGTCGGACCGGCGCCGTCCTTGCTGAGAGAGCAGATAAACGTGCGGTCTTCCACGCGAGCCACATCGTTGGGACTGGAGCGGGCATAGAAGCAGCCCGGCCACAGCTCGTCATTCAGTGGAGTGAAGGTGCCTGCTTCCACAAGCTGCGCACAGAGATACTTATTCTCCGCATCCGAGCCGTCGATCCAGTGGATGGCGGAAGGCTGACACAGGTCGGCCATCTTCTCCACCCACCGGATCAGGTGTTTGTTGGTCGTGAGGACCTTCGTGTTGGCCTGTGTCGCTGGCATCTTCCAAACTCCCCTTCGTACTCTTTCATAGCGGCTGCAACAGATAAGATTCCCCGGCCGAAAGCTGGGCGCATGATGTCACGGGATCACGCCGCTCAAACCGCACACTTGCCTGCACTTCTCTCCAAGGTATCTCAGTATCCGAGGGGCGGGCACGCCCGGGATGCCCACCCGGCTCCTCAGCGCAGGTGCGGCACACCCTTGGTGAAGGTTCCGGGAGGCGAAAGGGTGTGGCGGCAGGGCGGCTCCGAAAGATCGCGCCGGGCGGGCGTTTGCGTGGCAGCGAAGGCGGCTTCGCCCTGCGAAATGAGGTAGTCAGCGGTGCGCGCGGCGAGTGCCTGAATGGTGAGGCCGGGGTTCGCAGAGCCCTGGGTGGGCATCACGGATCCGTCCATCACGTAGAGGTTGGAAACATCCCATGTGCGCCCGAATTTGTCGACCACGCCGTCACGGGGCTTGCTGCTCATGCGGCAGGCTCCGACAAGGTGCGCGTAGCGGGCTTCCTGAACCACTTCGGTCGCGCCGGCGGCCCGCATGATCTCCATTGTTTTGTTCTTGCCGAATTCTATGAGCTTCTCGTCGTTATCATGCAGGTTGAAGGTGACCTGCGCCACCGGAAGGCCAAAACGGTCCTTGGCATCCTTGCGGCCATGTTTGCCGTCGGCGAGCTCGATGCGATTGTCTTCCCAGGGGAGGATTTCACCAAGCAGGCCGAGCGGCGCCCAGTGGTTGTAATCCATCACGGCGCGGCGCAGACCCCAGCCCCACAGACCCTTGGCAGCCATCATCTGCTTGGCGAAGGCGATGGGCAGCGGGCCTACCGTCTGCACGGCAAAGCCTCTCGCGAATCCGCGCCTGGGATCGGTCTCATAGAACTCCTCAGTGAGCGCATGCGCGGGCGGCGCCTTGTACATGCGGACGAGATCGTCGAAACGGCCAAGGACGACGTTGCCGGCCTGCGCCATGAGGTACTTGCCCAGGGTGCCGGAGGAGTTGGCGAGACCCGCCTCGTGTCCTTTGCCGGCGGAGTTGAGGAGCAGCCGCGGCGTCTCGAGAGCATAGCCGCAGACGATCACGGCGCGGGCACGCTGGAAGTGCTCGTTGCCCTCGGAGTCGTAGTAAAGGACGCCGTCGGTCTGCCCATCCTTGCCCAGGGAGACACGGCTGACCATGCAGTTGTCGCGAATTTCAGCGCCGTGCTGGAGCGCGTCGGGCACGTGGGTGACGAGGGTGGAAGCCTTTGCGCCTACTTTGCAGCCTTGAATACAGAACCCGCGGTAAATGCAGTGAGGGCGGTCCCCGTGTGAGGCGGAGAGGATGGCAACCGGGCCGCCGGCGGACACCGGAATGCCTAGCGCTGTGCAGCCCTTGATAAGCACATTTCCGACGCCCCCCATCGGGTGCGGACCGTAGGGATGACCGTGCGGCTTTCCCCATGGATACCAGGCCGGGCCCGCAACAGGCATTTCCATTTCGAGAAGCTGGTAGTAGGGCTCGATCTGCTCGTAGCTCAGCGGCCAGTCAGCGCCGACGCCATCCTGTGTGTAGACCTCGAAGTCGGACGGGTGGAAACGTGGCGTGAAGGAAGCCCAGTGCACCGAGCCGCCACCAACGCCCCTGCCGCAGTTGTTTGAGCCCAGGGCGAGAGGGTGTTTGCCGCCGGTGATGCGCAGATCATTCCAATAGAGCTGATGAGAGCCGGCTTCGTCAGAGACCCACTGGCGCTCGGTATCCCAGAAGGGGCCCGCTTCTAAGCCAACCACCTTGAAGCCGGCGCGCGCCAGGCGCTGCAGGAGAACACCTCCCGCGGAGCCGACGCCGACGATGGCGAAGTCGATCCGGTCGGTGTCCTGAAAGCGGCGGCGCGGCACCTTGATGCTTTGCAGGGGACCAAGGTGTTTCAATCCGTCGTCGTGCTCGGGCGGCTCGAACTTCCCGCCGAGTGGTGACTTGGAGTCGAAGAGGCTCAATGGGTACCTGCCTGGCCGTGATGGGTCTGGTTCTCCCGGCCGGAGCCGTGGGACTCCTCCCTGTCGGAGAGGGTATCGGCCGGCGCGGTCCAGTCGTAGCGCTGCTCGTTGACTTCCCAGGGCTCCGGCTCGCCTTCCTCCAGACGCATGTAGCCGCGCGGATAGGCTGGACCGCCAAAACCGACTTCGTCCCAGGCATAGGGGTGTGCGTAGTAGACGCTGCAACAGTCGCTGACGAGCATGGTCCAGAAGCGCTCCACATTCATCTGCTTCCAGAGCTTCTTCGCGCCCGCGGGCTCCCCGTCGTGGAGGGAGAGGACGAGCTTCTCCTGTTCCAGGGTGGGGAGATCGCAAAAATGCTTGCCGTACACATCCTGCGCCATTTGTTCGAATGCCTGCGCGGCCAGCTTGTAAGCCTCGCGGTCGGAGGGCATGTCCTCGTATTGGTAGCCCTCGATGCGGTTCTCATGCAGGCGCTTGTCGATGTCGGGGAGGATGGCAATCCGGTGCGACTCGGTGCGGTCATCCTGAGGCAGAATGCGGTCGGCCACGGCGGCCAGGGTGCGCGCTTCTTCCGGGGTGAAGAAACGAATTGGAGTGGCTTCGACGACCCGCTTGTGGACGACTTCGCGAGTCGCCGCGTCCCAGTACTTCCCCTGCGAGAGGGTGCTGAATCCGGTGTAGTACCCGGGCGTATCCTTGGGCGCGAGCGGCTGTCCACTGACCGGGTTCGTCAGAGGCTCACGATGGCCAGCGGCTGTGGACGAAGCGGCCGGCTTCTTCTTCCAGAACATATCTAATCGCCCTCCCTTCGCATGAGGTAGGCAAGAAAGCCAAGCAGGCCGCAGGCCGCCATCAGCATCGGCGCGAACACCGGCGGACCGTAGAGGATGTTGTAGAGCGGTTTCCGGGTCCCGCCTGACCGGCGTGCGATGCCACGCATGTGATAGTAGGTGCCGACGACGCCATTGAGCATGAGGACCGCGGAGGCGACGGGCAGCAGGGTGTTGGCGATCTTTTTGTTTCTGATTGCTCCAATGGCGGTGAACACCATGATGGGTGTGAGCAGAACCGGCGACCACTGAATGCGGAACTTGAAATTGTCCTTGTAATGCGAGTACCAGGACTCCGCGCCGCTGGCGATGGTGCCGATGGCGCAGACCACGCAGAGGTGCTTCTGAAAGCGGCCCATGCTGATGTCGTCGCCGAAGCTGGGTCTGGGCTTGGCGGCCAGCCCTGCTTCGACCGCCTGCGCGCGCGTTCCATGATCTTCCTCGCGCTGCAGGTAGCTGGCGATGACGCCCAGGTAAGCGCTGGTTCCGAAGAGCAGAGGAGCGAACAGCGGTGGACCCATGACAATGTTGGTGATGGGCATGCGCCAGCCGCCCGGCTTGCGCGCCACGCCGCGAATGTGGAAGCCGAAGCCCACAAGGCCATCCAGCAGCGTAAGAAAGCTGGTGTAGCGCAGGAACGTAGTAGCAAGCCTGCGGCTGGCAAAACCTGTGACTCCGGCTGTGGCGAGCGCGCCGGAGAGGATGACCGGTGTGTACATGACAGGGTTGGAGTAGCTGCCTTTGTAGTGCTCGTAAGCGACTTCGAGGCCGCTGACGACACTGGAGCCCGCCACCAGCAAAGACATGGAACGCTGAAAGGTGCCATGCTGCACATGATCGATCGCGATTTCGACGGGCCTGCGCAGCGGCATGGGCAGGCTCCGGACGATTGCAGTGGGAGAGGTGTCGGACAAGGCTATGCCTCTCTTTGCGCAGAGCATCGTTGTTGCATGGTTTCGCTGCACAGCATCGGCCTACACATCGTCAGCGTACTTCTCCGCGTCCGTTTGCTTGAATGTGATGCCGAGACCGGGGCGAGTGAAGTCGGGGTGCATGCAACCGTCTTTTGACGCCGCGCGAAAGCCGTCGAAGAGCATGGACTCAATGCGAACATGGTCGTGGAAGTATTCCACGTGACGCAGAGGACGTGCGGCGCAGGCCAGATGCATGTGGATGGTGGGGCCACAGTGCGCGGAGAGCGGGATGGGATGCGCATCGGCGAGAGCGACCGCGTCCACGAAGCCGGTAACGCCGCCGCAGCGCGTAGCATCCGCCTGGATGACATCGACGGCTTCGGCTTCGATCATGGTGCGAAGGTATTGCGCGTTCCAGCCATACTCGCCCGCGGCGATATCCATGCCTGCCGGGCCCTGCGTCCGCAGGAGGTGCAGACCGGCAAGGTCGTCCGAGCTGACGGGCTCCTCAAACCAGGCGACGTTTTGCTCAGCGCGAAACTTGTGCGCGAACAGGAGGGCCTGCTTGCGGGAGTAGGCACCGTTGGCGTCGATGAAGAGCTCGGCGTGCTCGCCGATCGCCTTTCGGGCAAGGGCGACACGATGCGGGTCCTGATCGGGGTGCGTTCCGATCTTCATCTTGACGGCAGGGATGCCCTGTTCGATCCATCCTGCCAGTTGCTCTCGGAGCTGTGTGTCGGAGTAGGTGGTGAAGCCGCCTGAGCCATAAACAGGAGCCGCCTCCCGGACGATGCCGAGCAGCTTGGCAAGCGGCTGCTGCAGGAGCCTGGCTTTGAGGTCCCAAAGAGCCATGTCCACGGCAGAAAGAGCCGCTGCGCCGATGCCCTCACGGCCGTAATTCCGCTGGGACCGGCGCATGGCGCTGTACAGGGCGTTGGTGTCAAGAAAGTCCTTGCCCACGCAGTGTTTTTGTATCAACTCCTCAGCGACCGGCGCGCAGGTGCGGTGGCCGTAGGTGTAGCCGAAGCCCTGAGCGTCGCCCGCGTCCAGATGTACGGCGATGAGCGTTGTAGAGTCCCAGGCTATCGTGCCATCCGCTTCAGGAGCGTCCGTGGGAATGGTGTAGGCGCGTGCTCGGCCGGAAAGAATCGTCATGAGGTGAGGAAATCAGATGATTTGGCGGACAGTGTCGCTGGCGGCAGTGAGCGAGATCCGCGTACGATTGGGCTCCCCGCGCAGCAAGGCTTCGGAGAACTTCAGCGCCTGCTTCGCCGTGATCTTCGCGGGAAGCATGGCGGTATAGGGGTCGACAACAGCTTCGATGAGGACCGGCCCCGGCATCGCCATGGCCCGTTCGAGCTGGGCATGGGCTTGCTTCGGATCTTCGATCTTCACGCCCTCGGCTCCCATCGACTTGGCGAATGCGACGAAGTCAACGGGAAAAAGCTCACATTGATACTCGGGGTTGCCCTCGAAGACCATCTGTTCCCACTTGATCTGTCCCAGCGTGTTGTTCTTGATAATGACGAACTTGATGGGCAGTTTATAAGCGACGGCGGTGATGAACTCGCCCATGAGCATGCTGAAACCGCCATCGCCGACAACAGCGACGACCTGACGGTCGGGAAAGGCAACCTGCGCGGCAATGGCGTACGGCATGCCGCCGGCCATGGTGGCAAGGTTTCCGGAGCAGGAGTGCATCTGTCCTTTCTTGGCCCTCATGTAACGGGCCCAAACGGTGGTGTTGGTGCCCGAGTCGGAGACGATGATGGCGCCTTCCTTCGTAAATTTGCTCAATTCCCACCCGACGACCTGCGGCTTCATGGGCATGGACATCACGGTGCCTTCGTCCTCGATGCGCTTGTTCCACTCCTTCATGTCCTTCTGGGCGCGCTCGAGGAAGCGACGGTAGCCGTTGCGCTTGAGCAAAGGAAGAAGGGCGGCGATACTCTTCTTCGAGTCACCAACCAGGCCGACTTCCACGGGCGCGCGCAGGCCGATCCGTTGCGCGTTGGAATCGATCTGCACGATGCGAGCCTCGCCTGGTTTGGGCATGTACTCCATGTAGGGGTACGAGGTGCCGATCATGACTAGCGTGTCGCAGTTCTGGAGCACGTCTTCGGAGGGCTCGGTGCCGAGCAGGCCGATGCCTCCCGTGGTGTAGGGAGAGTCGTCGGGAACGCAGCCCTTGCCGAGCAGCGGCTTGACGATGGGCGCACCGAGAAGCTCGGCGAGCTGAATGAGCTCGTCTCCCGCATGCAGAGCGCCCTGCCCCGCCATGATCGCGATCCGCTTGCCGGCGTTGATCACCTGGGCGGCAGCCTTCAAATCGCGTTCGCCAGGCAGGTTGCCGGTATAAGCCGGAACGGTGGAGGAGTGACCCTTGAGGTTGCGCTCGGAGCGGTCCTTGTCCTTGACTTCCTCCATCTGCACATCGATGGGGATGGTGAGGTGCGCGACCTGGCGCTTCTCCAAGGCGGAACGGATGGCAAGGTCAGCGATGGGACCCATGTGCGGAGCATTCATCACGCGCTGGTTGAAGCAGGCCACATCCACGAACAGCTTGTCGAGCTCAACGTCTTGCTGGCCGAAGGTCCCGGTGAGGTCGCGGAACTGCATGCCGGTGATGGCGAGAACGGGCGCCTGATCGAGCTTGGCATCGTAAAGCCCGTTGAGCAGGTGGATGCCACCAGGGCCGGATGTGGCCATGCAAACACCCAGTTTGCCGGTGAACTTGGCGTAGGCGCACGCCATAAAAGCGGCGGACTCCTCATGACGCACATGGATGAAGCGGATCTTATCCTGTGCTTTGCGCAACGCTTCCATGAAGCCGTTAATGCCGTCGCCGGGCAGGCCGAAGATGGTGTTAACTTCCCAGGCGAGCAGGCGTTCTACTAAGACATCAGAGGCAGTCATGAAAGCTCCTTGAAAGCGTTTCCCTCGACGCAGTTTGCTAGGACGCGAGGTCTGGTAGGCAAGGTTTCTTTGCTGGGAAGGGACCCTAGTCGAGACTCTTGCGGCCGAAGTGGACGACCGCAATCGTTGCGAGCGCGGTTCCGGTGCACCACGAGCAGAGACGACGGAACCTGATGACCTGACGGATGGAGTTGGCCGAGGCGGCGGAAGCGTCGACAGTGAGCTTGTGCTTGAGCAGAATACCGGCAAATCGCGAGCGGCGAGCGGCGAGCAGCAGGGCGAAAGTAGTCGCGTAACTGGCGAGCCCGAGCAGGCTGTCAGGAATGCCAAGCGGGTGCGCGGTCCTGGATTCCGTGATCGTATCGGAGTCGAAGATCGCGCCCCGTGGGTCGGGAAGGTGGTCCAGGAAGCCAAGCTGGTGCGCAGCGATGGGAAGGAGCGTGAGCAACGCGGCTCCCGTGGAGACAAGAGCCGCGTTGCTGGCCCCGCGTTGTTCAGGAGTCAGAACCACGAAGACTTCTTTCGCGCCGCCAGAAGGGCAGAGCCGGCTCCAACAAGCGCCGCGGCGCCAGCAAAAAACCAGTGACGATGGAGTCCGACAAAAACTTCCACGCTGGTCCGCTTGGAACGGTCACTGAACTTTCCGCGTGCGGAGTGCGGTCCGGAAACATAGTCGTACAGGTTGTTGGGAGCTGCCAGGTCGCGGGGCTCTGACGGGATCTGCTGTGAATCATAGCCCGTCCGGCCAAGGTACGTGTCAAGCGTGCCAGGAATGAATTTCTGTCCAAGGATGGCGGCTACGGTGGGTGCGCCGACCCAGTACTCGCGGCGAGGACGTTTGGCGTAGCCCGCGGCGAGCACGACCTGAGCCGTCACTTCCGGCTCGTAAATAGGGGGAACAGGTTGGGTGTTCTGCGGCATTCGGTTCTTCACCCAATTGAACTGCCACGTGTTCATGGCGGGCATGTGCACCTGCGTGAGCTGGACGTTGCTGCGGTCGTAGATGAGCTCGCAGCGAAGGGAATCGGTAAAGCCGGAGATCGCGTGCTTGCAGGCGCAGTAGGCGGATTGCAGCGGAATGGACCGATAGGCGAGCGCAGAGCCGATCTGAATAATGGTGCCACC
This sequence comes from uncultured Acidobacteriaceae bacterium, assembly GCA_964246235.1. Classification (GTDB taxonomy): domain Bacteria; phylum Acidobacteriota; class Terriglobia; order Terriglobales; family Acidobacteriaceae; genus Granulicella. The sequence goes on along the minus strand of CAXTPR010000008.1, from coordinate 34,642 downwards.
GTCGCGAGGAAGCATCCGCCGGAGCGCGGACAGCGTGCCGTGAACGAAGCCGAGATACAGCACGTCGGTGACCCGCTTGTAATCGGCCGCTTCCATCTCCTTGACCGGCGAGAAGACGCTGATCATGGCATTGTTGATCCAGATATCGATTGGACCCAGCTCGCGTTCCGCCTGCTCCGCGGCGGCTTCCACGGCGTCGGCGTCAGAGACGTCGGTGGGAAGGGCGACTGCCTGTGGAGAACCGAGCAGGAGACACTCCTGCACGGCGGCGTCGAGGGCTTCGGGGTTGCGCGCCAGCAGTGCCAGCTTCGCGCCCTTCTTTGCGTAGGCGTGCGCGATGGCGCGTCCCAAGCCTGCTGAGGCTCCGGTCACAACGACGACACGATATTCGGAGAAGTGGGTCAAGGTCAAAGAGACGTTCCTGAGACGCGACTGAGTATAGGAGTCTTAGCGGCGCCGTGAGGATGCTTTGCCGGACGCGTTGTGCGGGAGATCAAAGCGGGCCCTGCGTCGGCAAAGCCGGTCGGAGAGGGTTGCATCCTACAGAGAACGCACGAACAGACGAAGCCAAAGAAAGAATGCTCGCGGGCGGAACCCGGCTGAGTACAGGTGCAAGGAGCTATGCCCCAGGGAGTAGAGCAAAAGGGACTGACCAGTCCGAAGAATCCTAAACAGGCCCCGGGACGGCCGGGCAAGAAGCCGCATTGGAGCAGCGGGGCGAAGGACGCAGTGGGAACCGCCGTGAACGAGGGAAGCCGGGTGTGGTTCACCATCGGCAGCGGAACGTTGAACGAGCTGTACTTTCCAGATGTGGACACGGCGAACACCCGCTCGGTGCGGTTCCTCGTGACGGATGAGTCCGGCTTTTTCGCGGATGAGGAGACGGATTGCGATCACTTCGCAGAGCCGGTGGAAGATGGGGTTCCCGCTTACCGGATCAGCAGTACAAGCAGGACGCGACGGTTCGTTCTCAAGAAGGAAGTGATCGTCGACCCTGTGCGCGACGCGCTCCTGATGCGGGTTCACTTCGAGCCTGGCGATGAAGCGTTGCGGCTGTTCCTGATCGTCGATCCGCAGCTGCAGGACCAAGGCTTTGGCAACTCCGCGCACGTGGGGCAGTACAAGGGCGTGCCGATGATGTTCGCGCGCCGGGACGGGCTCGCGCTGGCAACGGCTGCCTCCGTGCCGTTCCTCGACTGCACCTGCGGATACGTGGGCAAGAGCGATGGCCTGGATCAGCTAAAGCAGCATGGACGGCTCACCAAGTGCTTCAACAGCGCGCCGGAGGGCAATGTGTCGCTGTGCGCGGAGCTGGAGTGGAAGGCGGGCGGAGGCAACTTCGTGCTGGTGATCGGCATGGGTGGCGACTGCGCGGAAGCCGGCCAGCAAACCCGGGCAGGCTTGCTGCAGGATTTTGAAAAGCTGCTGCAGCGGTACATGGCGGAGTGGCGGGAAGAGCAGGGCCGGTATGCTCCGCTGCAGGATCTGGGTGGAGGCACGCGGGACCTGTATCGCGTAAGCGCGGCGGTCCTGAAGACGCATCAAAGCAAGCGGTATCCGGGCGGATACGTGGCCGGTCTCTCGATCCCGTGGGGCTTCGCGCGAGGAGACAGCGATGTAGGCGGATATCACGTGCTCTGGCCTCGGGACCTGGTGGAAACCGCGTTTGCGAAGCTGGCCTGCGGTGATGTGGAAGCGGGCAAGCGCGCCCTGTTCTATCTGGCCAGCACGCAGGAAGAAGATGGGCACTGGAGCCAGAACTTCTGGCTGGACGGAACGCCGCACTTCGGCGCCGTGCAGATGGATGGAACCGCGCTGCCGATCATGCTGGCGTGCCGGCTGCACCGCGAAGGGCACATGGACGAGTTCGATGTGTGGCCCACTCTCTCCAAGGCCACGACCTACCTCCTGCGCCACGGGCCCTGCACGGAAGAAGAGCGCTGGGAAGCGCTGGCCGGGTACTCGGTTTTTACGATGGCTGTGGAGGTCACGGCGCTGCTGGCTACGGCGGAGGTGGCGGATGGACTTGGCAAATCTACGGAAGCTCGGTTCCTGCGCGATGTGGCCGATGCCTGGAACGAGGCGATCGACGAGTACACCTACGTCGAAGGAACGGAACTCGCGGAAAAGTACGGCGTGAACGGTTATTACATTCGGATAGCGCCGATGGAAGCTGCGGAAAGGCCCCTGCGTACGCTGCAGCTCACGATGTCGAACCGCATGTTCGGAGACCGCAAGCGGCGTGCTGTGAATGTGGTAAGTCCGGATGCGCTGATGCTGGTGAGGATGGGCCTGCGGCAACCGGACGATCCGCGCATTCTGAACACGATCAAGGTGGTGGATGGCGAGCTCAAGCGGGAAATGACCACCGGGCCGGGCTGGCGGCGCAGCTCGCACGATGGATACGGGGAGGCGCGGGACGGGAAACCTTTCATGAAACACGGTATAGGGCGGTGCTGGCCGCTGCTGGCGGGCGAACGAGGGCACTACCACTTGGCGGCTGGAGACCGCGACGCCGCACTGGAGATGCTGCGCACCATGGCGCGCCAGACCAGCGAGTGCGGCATGCTGCCGGAGCAGGTGTGGGACGAGGCCGACCTTCCGGAACGCCAGCTTTTCAACGGCAAGCCCACAGGCAGCGGGATGCCGCTGGCGTGGTCGCATGCGGAATATGTGAAGCTGCTGCGCTCACTGCATGAGGGCCGGGTGTGGGACATGCCGAACACCACGGTGCGCCGCTACCTCGAAGACAGGACACGGTCGGATGTCACACTCTGGACCCCCAAGGAGCGCCGCACGTGGATGCAGAACGGCAAACGCTTCCGGGTGATGACGGAGTTTGCGGGCACTGTCCGTTGGCAGCTTCCAGGCGGCCACGGCGGCGATCTTCCACTCCGGGCGCAGAGCCTGGGGTTCTACACGGCCACGATCCCGACGAGCGGCTTGCCAAGCAAGACCAGGTTCACCGTGGCGGTGCTGCGGGAGACTGAGGAAGAGCAGACGTTCACTGTGACCGTTCGATGATGAGCCGACGGCGGGGATAAACCCGCCATTGCACCGAGCTGAAGCTTCACGTTTCTCTACGCTGACTGCACAGGATGAAACTCCTGATCTTTTCGCGAAGACAACGCCGCCAGGAGGGCGTAGATTCTCTGAGAGCTCAAAGAGCTCGAAGCATCGCACTGAAAGAGGTTTGTTTATGGCACAGGAAGCACACAAGAAAGCAGCGGAGCATCACGAGAGCGCAGCCAAGTCACACAAGGCGGCGGCCGAGCATCATGAAAAGGGCAACCACGCCGAAGCCACCGAGCACTCCAAGAAAGCGCACGATCACTCCACGGAAGCTCATAAGCACTCTGCGGACGCCCATACGAAGTCGGCCTCCAAGAAGTAGCTGCAACGCGCATCGGCTCCGCCCACATGTACCTGGGAGCTCCTCAATAGGAAAAAGCCTCGAGCTTCGCTTGAGGCTTTCCTATTCTGCTTTTTGTCTGCATCCCCGCACCGGAACTGCATCGTTATCTCCTGCGTACCCGCTCTCCAGGAGCCCCTCATGCGCCGCTTCGCTTTTGCCTTTTCCCCCATCTCGACAGCCCTGATTTTCATTGCCTGCGCCTCGTGCCTGTGCGCCCAGACCCTTGCCACGAGCCGCTGCCCGGACAACGAGAGCGACCGGCCCGGCATCGTCCACTGGCTCCCCGGCCAGGAGCACGCCTGTGAGATTCGCTCCGGCCTTCTTCCGCTCAACGGCCTGCTGCGCGTGAAAGGGGAGAACGGTGGGATCGAGGTCATCGGCGAAGACCGGCAGGACATCGCGCTGGAGACGCGCGTGGAAACCCACGCGCAGTCCCAGGCCCAGGCCGAGTCTTTACTGCGCGAGATCCACGTCCACACCGCCGGCATCATCACCGCCGAGGGTCCCCGCCCGGTGGATCTGGACGGCTGGTCGGTCGGCTTTCGCCTCCGCGTTCCCCGCCGCCTCGCTGCGGAGCTTGAGACCGGCAACGGCAGCATCAGGCTTTCTTCTCTCGAGGGTGACATTCACGCCAGGACCCAGAACGGTAGCCTCTCGCTTCGCGACCTCGCCGGCGATGTGCACGCAACCACCACCAACGGTGGAGCGAAGGTCACTCTCGCGGGTGGTACGTGGCGCGGGCGCGGCCTCTCCGTGCAATCCACCAACGGCGCGCTAGCCATCAACCTGCCCGGCAGCTACTCCGCCCATCTCGTCGCCCAGACCACCAACGGAGGCATCTCCGGCGATCCGTCTCTCCGTGCCGAAGGGCGGCATCACACCACGCTCGACACCAACGTCGGGGAGGGCGGACCCACGCTTGACTTCACCACGACAAACGGCCATATCGCTTTTTCCCGCAACTAGCGTCCAGCAGGAGAGCACCCCCGCCGCGTTCTGGAGCAGCCGGCGCCCGATGTGATCCACCTCTCCGCCGGTCTTGATACGATCAGCGCACACCATGACATCGCTCAGCGAATGGCAGGTCTTCTATGAAATCGTCGGCTCGGCAGCCGGCGCGCTCACCGGGCTGCAGTTCCTTGTCATGGCGCTGATCTCGGATCTGCCCAGCGTGTCTGAGGAGCACACGGCCGGCGAAAACCAGACCAGCGAAGCTTTCGCCACGCCGACCATCGTTCACTTTGTCGCCGTGCTCTTCACTGCAGCCTCGGCAGCCATGCCATGGCACAGCCTTGCCCCGGCAGCAGTGGTCTGGGCGTTGGCGGGTTTTAGCGGGCTGGTGTACACCCTTCTGGTGCTGCGCCGCATGCGGCGGCAGCCGGCTTACAAGCCGGTCTTTGAGGATTGGCTTTTTCATGTCATGCTGCCGTGTTGCGCGTATGCAGGCCTGGCCACCTTCGCTATTGTCGTCCCGCTCCACGCCCGCCAGGCCCTGTTCGGCATCGCTGCCATGGCCCTGCTGCTGCTCGTTAGCGGCATCCACAATGCCTGGGACAACGTCCTATTCCTCGTGGCGTTGAAGCGGCAGCGCCTCCGCGAAGGGCCCTCCTCCAGGCAGCCGTAAGGAGGAGGTCTGTGGTGGTGTGCAGCGTGCCGTTCTCTTGACGGTAGCGTCCGCTTCAATGCCCGCCCAGCGCTAAGCGCGTGTAGAAGACCCGGCGCCGAAGCGCCTGCATCGCCGACATGGGCACGCGTTCAGTGAGGTCTGGCAGTTGCCGGGCATGCTGTGCGAAATCGCAAAGCTCATCGATCACGGCCGCCTCGTTGAACTCCAGAACCTCGACAGCTTTGAAGGAGTCCACCCAGTCCAACGTGACAATTGCGTGAGCGGGACGGATGCGTTTGGTCGGCGGCAGCTTTGCCACGATGGCGTCGCTCACAGAGTGCAGCACATGCGGCTTGTGGCGGAACTCGAGACCATCTTCAACACGCGAGATCAGCCAGCGATGATGATAGTAGCCGGCGTGGCGTGGGTTCTCGACCCCCTTGGACTGCTCCACCACTCGCGACGGCGTTTCGATGTATCCCGCTTTCGCGACGCGCTGTATCTCCGAACACATCCAGATGGGATCTCGAACGTCTTCCAGTACATGTGAGCAAAGCGCGAAATCGAAAGCCTTGTCTTCGATTGGCCAGGGCTCACGGGCACAAAGGTCCGCTTGGATCCAGCGGTCGGCGGAGTAGCGAGGCTGCACCTGCAGGATCTGGTTGATGTTTCCATCGCTTCCTGAACCCAGTTCCTGGAAGGGCGCGGCGTCGATCACATAGTCCGCCCGAGGGAATGGGGCTGCTGCCCCTCCGATATCGATCACCTTGGCGTCCTCTGGGATGGTGGCTAGAAGGCGCTTCGCGTTCCCGAGGTCCATTGGTTCTCCATGAACACCAACATGATGCAGCTCACGTTTACCATAAATCCCGCGTGTGTGAGAGGGTAGGCGCATCCGGATCGGGTGCGTCCAGGAAGCTAGAAGGATTGCCGTCCTGCGAGTATCTCCAACCGTGCGACAACCCGCGCGGCAGCCGGACACTCTGAATATCTGGAATACAACGAACATCTGGAGGAACTCATGGGTCACGGAATTATTGCGTGGATCATCATCGGCATTGTCGCTGGCTGGATCACCGGCAAAATCATGAAAGGCTCGGGCTTTGGAGCGATCATGGACATGGTGGTTGGCCTTGTCGGGGCCCTGATCGGCGGCTTCATCACGTATCACCTTGGGATGGGCGGCGCAGGTGACCACGGGTTGATCGTGAGCATTGCAATCGCGGTGCTCGGTGCGGTGATTCTGACCTTCTTGATACGCCTCGTGAGTGGAAACAGGTCTGCGAATCTCTAGCGTTCGGTCAAACGAAAGGACACGGGTACACTGAGGAAGCTGGCCTTTCGCAGCAGACATTCTTCCAGGAGTCCCCGTGTCCCAACGTACTTTCAGCATCATCAAGCCCGATGCAGTGAAAAAAGGGTATGCCACCGCCATCCTCGCCGAGATCGAAAAAGCGGGATTCAAGCTGGTGGCCATCAAGAAAATCGGTCTCACGAAGTCGCAGGCTGAAGGCTTCTACTATGTGCACTCTGAGCGTGGATTCTTCGATGAACTCACCTCATTCATGAGCTCGGGAACGATCTTTCCCATGGTCCTCGAGAAAGATAATGCCATCGCAGATTTTCGCAAGCTGATGGGAGCTACAGACCCGTCCAAAGCAGATGAGGGCACCCTGCGCAAGAAGTTTGCCAGCTCTGTCGGAGAGAACGCCGTTCATGGCTCCGACGCGGAAGACACCGCAGCGTTTGAGATCGGCTACTTCTTTGCTGGTTTGGAGCTTAGATAGCAAAGGCCGGCAAGGCTGCGGCGACGCTCCGCTCCCTCGCCTGAAGCGTTACCGCTGAAACAGGGTCAGGTCGATTCCTTCTCCCATGGCCTTGTAGCCCGCGTCGCGGGGATGGAGGCTATCTCCTGAGTCGTACGCTGGCAGGAAGAGGCTTGGCTGCGCGGGATCCGCGGTAAGTTTGTCGAAATCGATGACACCGTCGAACTGACCGCTGTTGCGAATGAAACCGTTCTCGGCCTGGCGAAGCGTTTCGCCCGCAGGGGACGCGTAGTTGGCCTTCCCGTACGGCGTGAGGGTTGCACCGATGACCTTGATTCCACGTGCGTGCGCCCGGTCGATGAGTTGCTGCAGAGCGAATTTCAGGTCCGTGGCCGTAATGATGTCGTAGGGCTTGACTGGATCGGCGGCATGACCGATGTCGTTGATACCCTCGAGGACGATGACATAGCGCACGCCCGGCTGGGCGAGCACGTCGCGATCAAACCGGGCCAGAGCACTCGGTCCGGTGGTGTCGTGTAACAGCCGGTTGCCGCCGATGCCCTGATTCAGAACGCCCAGTTGTGCAGTCTTCTTGTCACCCTGAAGACGCCTCGCCAGCACGTCCGGCCAGCGAGCGTTCATATCCTTTGTCGAGAGCGCGCCGTCGGTGATGCTGTCGCCGAAGGTCACGATGGAACCGGAACCCGCCGGCGCGGATACTTCAACATCCTTCAGGAAGTACCAGGAGGTCATCGGGCGCGGGTTTGTGAGCACAGAAGCGGAGAGCTGATTGCCGGTGGCCATGAAGTTGGTCTGGTCGGCAAAGCCGTGGAAGCTGAGTGTCTGCATCGGTTGTGCAGGCATGAACATGGTCACGAGAAGGTCTGAGAGGGGCCGCAGGTTGATCGAAGCGGGATCGCTCACGACCAGCGCCCCGGGAGGAATCGTAACTCCAGGCTGACCGGCAAAGGTGAGCGCCACGGGAACGGACGCAGAGGCGCCTGGGAAGGACACCTGCGCACCCCCCACTCGCAACGGCTCGACGCCAAATTCATTGGTAAACACAACCCGCAGGACGTTTCCGCCCAGCGAAACGTGGACCGTCTGGCGGAGGGTGGTGTCCGCCACGAGAAAATCGCCTTTATTTGCCGTAGCCATGGGCGATGCGGCCCATGAACCTACCCAGTTCGTGGACTGTGTTTGGGCGGCGCATGGCGGCAGCATCGGCAAGCCGGCGAAGAGCAGGAAAAGGAAGGTGGAAAGTTTCGGCGGAATCATGAAAAGCCTCAGGATAAGGAGAGTGGAATCGTGGCGGAGCTTTGTGCGCCGAGCCCTATGCTACATGGGGCTGGCCTGCTCGGGTATAGTTGCTCTTCGGGCGAGCCACAGCGCTCGCAATGTTTCTGAAAGGTGTTTCCGGAATGAAGCTGCTTCGCGCTACTCTGCTTTGCATGACGATTATGTCCACGGCCGCCGGTGCCTCGGTTGCCCACAGGGATTTTGGGAAGCTGCCCGACGGGTCGGACGTGCAGATCTACACACTTTCCAGCCCCGCCGTTGAAATGCGTGTAATGAGCTTCGGCGCGCGCGTCGTTTCAATCAAGACGAAAGATCGAGCAGGCAAGATGGGCGATGTGGTGCTCGGCTACGACGACCTGGCAGGCTACCTCAACGACAAGAAGACCTACTTCGGCTCAGTCCCGGGGCGGTATGCGAATCGGATTGCAAAGGGAAAGTTCAGCCTTGAAGGGCATGAGTATTCCCTGAGCGTGAACGACGGCCCCAATACGCTTCACGGCGGTAAGGACGGGTTCGACCGGCGGAACTGGACTTCGAAGGAGGTGCCGGGCGGAGTGGAGTTTTCGCTCGTCAGCGCGGATGGCGATCAGGGCTTTCCGGGAGCGCTGACAGCGCACGTCCGCTACACGCTCGCCGGCAACATGGTGACGATTCGCTACAGTGCAACCGCGGACAAGCCGACCGTCGTCAACCTCACCAATCACGCGTACTTCAATCTGGGCGGCGTGGGCAGCGGAACGATCCTCGATGAGACGCTGACGATCCATGCGGACAAGACCACACCCGTAGATGCGACGCTCATTCCGACCGGCGAGCTAAAGCCCGTTGCCGGGACACCCTTCGACTTCACCAAGCCGGAAACGATCGGCTCGCGCATCGGAGCCAACGATGAGCAGTTGAAGTTTGGGAAGGGCTACGATCACAACTGGGTCCTTCGCGGCTCCGCCGGCGCCATGCATCCCGCTGCCAAGGTCCACGACTCCAAGAGCGGCCGTACTCTAAGTGTCGCGACGACGGAGCCGGGGGTACAGTTCTACAGCGGCAATTTCCTGGACGGAACCTTTTCTGGCCCGAACGGAAAATACGAGCTGCGGACGGGACTGTGCCTGGAAACGCAGCACTATCCTGACTCGCCGAATCATCCAGCGTTTCCCAGCACGGAGCTGAAGCCGGGACAGACGTACCACAGCGAGACGAGCTGGACCTTCACCACGGAGAAATAGCTGCTTTGCGATGCGAGAACCGGCGCGGCTGTCCGCGCCGGTTCCGCTTTCATCGATGAGTGCGAAGCGGCGCTAGCGCAGGGTGGCGATTTCGCGGTCGAGTGCCGCCAGTTGAGACGCGTCAAGCTCCTTGCGGATCTGTAAAAGGATATGTGCGTTGGCCTTTTCCAGCTCCGCGCGTGCCTGCGCCACGCGGTCGATGGACGCAAACACTTTGCTTTCATCGGAGAGCTCCGCGCTGGACATGGCGCCCAGCCGGGATTCTTCCCGCTGCAGGTTCGAGTACAGCTGCAACAGGTTTCCCTTGCCCAGGTCGAAGATGTCATCCATCCTCTTCTGCTGATCGCCGCGAAGATTGAGATTCCGAGCCATCTTCCGGTCATCCCACCATCGTCCCGGTGGACCGAGCTGCGGCGCGTTGCGCGGGCCGACGGGTGAAGCAGCGGGCGCCGAGCCGCGATTGCCCATGCTGGTGCCGGGTGGCATCATCCCTCCCGGGCCACTGGGAGCGCCGATCGCGCCGCCGACGCCCCCCGGGCCTCCTCGCCCACCGCCCGGAGGCGGACCCCCGGGACCGCGCTGGGCCAACGCGAAGACCGACGCGGAAAGCAGCACGGCTAACGTAGAGGAGCGAATGGGGCGCACGCACATTACGACGTATCTTTCTCAGTTGGGGATCGATGCTGGAGCGGAACGCATGCCCGAGGGGCCGCCTATGACTTGTAGACCGTACTCACGAACGGGCGACGCAGCCGGGGTGGCGAGCTCGCGATCAATGTTCTCCAGCATCTGGTTGTCACGCGCAATCTGCTCGTCGCGCACCGCGACCGGATTTTCCATCGGTCCGCTCGCGGCCAGCAGGGTGGGACCGGCAGTTTCGGAACGTAGAACCGAGCTCTCGTCCTGCCTGCCGTGGCGGACAAGGGGCACCGTAATTCCAACAGCGAGGAGTGCCGCCACCGTGGCGCCCCACAGAGCTTTCGGCAGCCAAGCCGCCTCGCTGGAGCGATCCGGGCGGGGCAGTGTGGCGGACCGCCGTTCACTCCAGGCCAGCGACACCACGTTGAAGCTCGCCAGCGGAGCTTCGGCGTCGGCCAGCCGCAGCCGGCACTCGTCGCAGCTGGACAAGTGAGCCATGCCTTCGGCAGAAAGATCGCCGATGAGGGCGTCGTCGATCTGGTCCTCTGTGAGATGAATACAGTGAGTGACGGATTTCATCGAGTGCTCCCTGCTGTCATTGCCGGGCCCGGCTGTCCTGCTGCTGCGACCTGAGCGCGTACAGACTTCAGGGCTCGGTGCAGGTGGGTCTTCACGGTGTTGATCGGCATCTTGATCGCTGCTGCAATCTCCGCAAGCTCCATCTCCTCGGAGAAGCGTAAAAGAAAAATGGTGCGCTGGTTTGGAGAGAGGTTCTCCAGCGCGGCCTGCACCTGCGCCGTCTGCTCCTTGGCCAGAATACGCCGCTCCGGCGAGCTTTCATTCGATGGCAGAAAACTCGCCGCTTCCGTCACGTCAATGGCGGTCGCCCGTGCCTGACGCCAGAACCGGAACTTGCCGAGCCGCTGCTGATCGCGGATGAGGTTGAGTGCAATCGAGGTCAGCCATGTGTTCACGGAGCAGTCGCCGCGGAAGCTGGCGCGCCCCTTCCAGGCCTTCAGAAAGCAGTCCTGCGTGATGGTCTCGGCAAGATCGGGGTCCCCAATGGAGAAGGCGACGAAACGCAGCAGGCGCGGACGGTAGTTCCGGACGAGGGTATCGATGTCGTCAAGCTCCGAAGTAACAGGCGCTGCTTGAGAAAGATCGGCCATAGGGGCGTGGGTGGCTCGGAGCGCAATCTGCATGACAAGCAGGACGGGAAGCCTTTCACTTCTGATAACAGGGGAGCGCCGCCTTGAGGTTGACGTCTCGCCTGAAATCCGCCTGATGCACCCCTCTGACGGGCTCACGCCCTCGGAGTTTACACGTCGAAGGAATTTTTTCGGTGTGTAGTCGGTCTTCTCCGGTTCCTCGTCCATCTGGCGCTACTCGAAACTCAGCATGCTCGTGGGCAGCATGGCGGGCTGCGGGAGCAAGAACCCGGACCGCAACCGAGAACCGACCTATCCTGTGGCACCTACACCTACACCATGTCCGTTACGGATGGCACGATCACACACTCCGCGACCTACTCTCTTGCGGTGCAGAGCAAGTAGGTTCTGAGCGAGAGAGCCGGTGATGCTACAACGACCCTGTGCCTAGCTGCTCGCCTTTGCCTGCGTTGCCAAGTCCCGTGCATCCGACTGCACAAGGTACTCGTCGATGAACACCGCGAGAAGAGCCGCTGTAGGAACCGCAACCAGAGCTCCAACAATGCCGGCTAACGCGGAACCTGCCAGCAAGGCAATCAACACAGCAAGACCGGCAAGATCCACGCTGGATTTCATGATGCGCGGCGTGAGTACCGCGTTCTCGATCTGCGTGTAGATCAGATAGAAGATAAGCACGCCCGCCATCTTGGCCCAGGAGTCCAGGGCAGCCACACCTGCCACAAGCACGATCGTGATGACGCCGCCGGCCACGGGAATAATGTTGAAGAGACCCATCAAAAGGCCCAGCAACACGAAATAGCGCACATGCAGAACACCAAAGACAATCGTGCTGCAAACACCGAGGATCAGCATGAGCGACCCTTGCCCGATCAGCCACTTGCTGACGCGGTGCTCCGCTGTCTGCATAGTGTTGGCCAGGCGCGTCCGCCTGTACGCAGGAAAGAAGGACAGGAAGTAGAAATACGCGAACTCACCTTCCAGCATGAAATAAATGCAGAGGATGAAAGCGGTCACAAGGTCTAACGTTTTCTCAAACACGGTGGGCAGCGAGGAGAACAAAAATGCCGCCGCTGAAGAGGCAAACGCTTCGGCCTTGACGGCAATCTGGTCGATACCGATCTTATTGGCGATCGGATACTTCTTGATCTTTCCGACGAGCTCCGGTACACGCTGCGGCAGGTCAGCTGCGAAGTGTTGCGCATCGTTAACCACAGGCGGCAAGGCGACCGCGAAGAAGAGACCTAAAGCAACGGCGACGATGCCGATGAGGATGAAAATTGCAATGGGCCGCGACGGACTCCAGCCCTTGATGCGGATACGCTGCGCGATCTGAACCATGGGCATGAGTACTACCGCGAACAGAGCACTTACGTAAACGATCTCCAGCACCGAACGCATCTTCCACGCTGCCCCGAGCAGGAGGAGAACGGCAAAGAAGAAAACGATGTTGCCCCGAACGGCGCGGGAACGTTGCACTTCCTGCGGTGGCATGGGCTGCTCCTGCACACGCTGTTCCGTGGCAGCAGCTTCGGAGACGGCCGGCGCGGACGTGAGTTGAGGCTCGTTCAGCGGCGATCTCCTGGCAATTGGCTGCGGTCAGTCGTTTGATGCGTGGCGGCAAAGTTCAGGGTGTCTCAGACCTAACGGCAGCTGGCACGCACTCTGGATCTGCTCTGCGGCGGCGCTGGGGCGGTGGCCCTTTGGTCATGAAAGTTTGCGATCACCCGATCTGCACAATCCATGCCGGGCGGCCCGCGAGTAGCCGGCCGTCTTCTCCCGTGGGCCTGGGAAGCAAGGAGTGTGATGTGCCGCAGCGGAGTGGCTGGGTGGCATGCCTCTGCAGCACCGTGCCTACTCTGAAAGGTCTACGGCTTCGTCTCCCAGCGGCTCTGCATTCAGCTTGCTTGCAATGTTGGACCACACGTCGTCGCTCGGCTCATGCACCGGCTCGAAGAGGCTTTTGGCGTGTTCCGCAATGATTTCGAGGTCACGAACCAGTTCGGCGCAGTCCGGGTTGGCGTCGAGGAACGTCCTGAGGCGTGGATCCTCGGAAACTTTCCCACCGCCGGTCGCGAAAAGGTCGGGAAGAACCTCCTCGAACTGGGCTGGGGTGAGGGTTTCGAAGTTGATGCTGCTCAGGTCGTTCACTGGACGAGCTCCCTTGCACCCGATTCAAGAGTCGGCAACTGGTCGGGTTGGCGGAGAAGCTCACGCAGCTTCAGGCGAGCCTTGTGCAGTTGGGATTTGGAGTTGCCTGTGGAGCACTCCAGCATGTTGGCGATTTCGTTGTGCTCGAACCCCTCCACATCGTGGAGGACGAAGACCATGCGGTAGCCCGGAGGCAGTGAGGCGACGGCGCGCTCCAGGGTGACGCGGTCTACAGAGCCGGCCAGCTGCGGGTCGCGCGAGCCGAAGTCGCGCTTGGGGGCGTCTTCCTCGCTGGGATTGATGGTCTCTTCCAGGGAGACCAGCTGCAGACCCTTCTTGCGCAGGTGCATGAGGACGAGATTGACCGTGAGACGGTGCAGCCAGGTGGAGAAGGCGGATTCGCCGCGGAAGCTGCCGAGCTTGCGGAAGAGGTGCAGGAAGGCTTCCTGGGTCATGTCTTCGGCTTCGGAGACGTTGCCGAGCATACGCAGGCAGAGCGTGTACACACGGCGCTTGTGCAAACCATACAGCTTGGAAAATGCATCAGGATCGCCATTCTTGGCGCGCTCGATAGCCTCGGCCTCGCCGGCGATAGGAGGATTCCGCTTGAACAAGCCGGGTGTGGTTTTTGCTTGCATTATGAAAGGGCCTTGTACTTGCATGGAAAACATTCCCCGGTCAGACCAGACGTGCTACGCCGGATGCTCCAGAGACTAGGGTATCGTACAACAGCCCTGTGCCGCTTCGGCCGCCGCGAGGTGACGGGCCGGACGGGCTCGTGGAGGGCGCAGGTTGTTCCGCCGGACCTACCCATTGCCGCGCAAATCTTCAGAACAGGAGACTTAGAGGTGGACCTCAAGAGCAGTACGGCGACGCGAAGGATGCAAGCAATCGGTTGTGGGCTGAACAGCTTCAGCGCTTCGGGTTGACAGTCAGGAGCCAATAAATCGGGCATAGAGGGAGCGGGCTACGGCTACATCGGTGGTGCCCTGGATGAGGGCGCGCCCGTCCGGAAACACGGTGAGGGTATGTGGGGACCTCTCGAAGCGTAGCAACAGGCCGTTGGCGCGAACCGTGCCGAGCGGCTCCAGGCGGGAGCGGAGAGCCGTCAGATCGATGGGGCGGTGATGCTCGTGGATCTGGACGGAGTTGCGGCCGCAGAGGGTGATCTGCGGACGGCCCGCACCGGCGAGATAGCGGAAGGTACGGGTGGAACAAACCTCACAGCCGGGGCGTGGCTCGGCGGTGAGAAGCTCGCAGCGCTCGCCGGACCAGAGATCGTACGTGAGCAGGGTGCGGCGCATAGCCGCGATGTTCCCGGAGAGAAATTTCAGCGCTTCCGTCGCCTGAAGCGAGGCAGCGAAGTTGACGGCGGAAGAGAGGATGCCGGCGGTGTCGCAGGTTTCGGTGCTGCCCTGCGGGGCGGCGGGAAAGAGACAGGCGAGGCAGGACGTGCAGGGATCAGGGATCAGGGAGAAGCGAACAGAGTTCGGGCTCGTGCCTTCTGGCCCTTGAATGTCTGACCCAAAACCCTGTGCCTCGGGCTCCCACCCTTGAACTTTGGACCCAGGACCTTCGCGCCTCGGCAGAATGTTCATCGTGGCGGCGTAGGCGCCTACCGCTGCGGCGTAGATCCAGGGGGTTCCAGTCGAGACAGCGTAGTCGTTGAGGAGATAGCGGGTTTCGAAGTTGTCAGTGCCGTCCAGGAGGAGGTCGGCTCCGGCCAGCAGCTCATGAATGTTGCCGGGGACCAGGTCAGCGATGTGAGCCGTGACGCGGATGCCGGAGTTGAACGCCGCGATGTGGCGGCGGGCGGCTTCCGCCTTGGGCAGGGAAGCTGCGGCGTCGGCTTCATCGAAGAGCACCTGGCGCTGCAGGTTGGAGGGCTCCACGAAGTCGCGGTCGATCAGGGTGAGATGGCCGACGCCGGCGCGGGCAAGCAGGCCGGCTGTCGCGGCGCCCGTAGCACCCACCCCGATGACGACAGCATGGGCTTGCGCCAGGCGCTGCTGTCCGGAGGGGCCGAGCGGCCGAAAGAGCACCTGACGGGAGTAGCGCTCGCGATCCCATTTCGCCCCGCGGTCTTGGGAGGCATCTTCCGGAGCCGGCATACCGGCCAGTATAGAGTTTGGCGCGAACAAGCAGGACGACCCGGATGCCATCGGTCGCTGGACAGCTTTGCGAGGTTTACAAGAGCGCCAAGCCGGGAGTCCCTGGAGTGCGCGGATCTCAAGGTTTGCCGGTGACCTCAGCGGACCCGAACGGAAAGAGCACGGAGCCGGTGTTGCTGCGCATGGTTCAATCGGGCCGGCGAACCCGGCCCAACCCGAGCGCATCGAAGCTGCTAACGCTCCGTTCAGGTAGGTTTAACGTAGTTGAGACATTGCCACGGGCTTGCCTGGCGGAGCAAGCTTGTTGAACGAGGCCCGGTTGCAGGATCTGAAACAGGTATGCGGGGAGCAGGGAGATGGCGACCCAGGCGGGCGGAAGCCGGGCAGGAGACACATGCGTCTGCTGGCCAGCTCGGTAGCGCTGATGCTTGCGGCCCAGGCCGCGGGAAGCAGGGCGCAGTCTCCGGGCACGCTGAACACGGGCGCGGGCAGCCAGCCGGCGCAGCAGACCGGAAGCACCAATGCAAACGCCCCCACCGCGACGCCGCAGGCGGCCGCCAACGCGAGCTCGATGACGCCGGCGGGCACCCCGGGTTCCGCGCAGAACGAGCCGGACGTAACCAACACGCTGCCCCCGCTGGCGACCAGCATCTGGAACCGGCGCGGCGCGCAGGTCGTGGCGGTGCGTTTCGATGGGGTGACGTTCAGCGCAGACGATCCCACGGTGGGCCGGCTTACGCAGGCCGCGGGAAAGCCGCTAGAGCCGGAGAAGGTGCGCAATGATCTCAGGATGCTGTTTGCGACCGGCCGCTACCGCAATATAGGGGTGTATGGCGAAACGAGCGGCTCTGGTCTGGCCCTGGTGTATGCGGGAATCCCGCGCTATTACGTCGGGCGTGTCGAGGTCCAGGGGGTGAACCAGGAGAGGCTGGCGAGCCTGCTGGAGTTTGCCACCAAGCTGGACCCGGGCACGGCGTACACGGAGAAAGCGATCCCGGCAGCGATCGATGGGGTGAAGCAGAGCCTTGCACAGAACGGATACTTCGCCCCCACGGTGTCTGTGGACCAGGTAAAGGACGATGCCGGGCACCAGGTGAACACGATCTTTCATGTGCGGACGGGACCGCAGGCGATCGTGGGTAAGGTGTACCTGGAGGGCAAGGACCCTGGAATTACCACGCTGCAGTTCCGCACCAAAGGCGACCTGGACTGCGGCAGAATAGCGACCCTGCTGGATCGGCTGGTCCGCCGCGAGTGCGACATCAAGATCGGCCGGGAGACCGCAAGCACAGCGCTTTCCGGCGCGCGGACGTACTACCAGAAGAAGGACCGGCTGGAGGGAACGGCCAGCCTGCAAAAACAGAACTACCGGCCGGTACAGAAGCAGCTCGACTACACCTTCGGTGTGGACCAGGGACCGATCGTGACGGTGGATATCAACGGGGTGAAGGTGTCGAAAGCGCGCAAGAAGCTGCTCATCCCGATCTACCAGGAGAGCGCGGTCGACAACGACCTGCTGAACGAGGGCGCCTTCAATCTGAAGGACTACCTGCAGCAGCAGGGCTACTTCGACGTGGACGACAGTGTGAAGCTGGTGGGCGAGGGCACCGGAACGGTCCATGTCGTGTACAACGTGGTCCCGGGAAAGAAACACAAGGTCGTTTCGCTGACGCTGAAGGGCAACAAGTACTTCGACACCGATACGCTGGAAGCTGGGTTCCGGGTCAAGAAGGCCGACCTGTTCGTGAAATCGGGAACCTACAGCGCGCAGCTGGTGAAGGCCGACATCGCGAACATGGAAACGATCTATCGCGCCAACGGCTTCACCCATGTCAAGGTGACCTCGAACGTGGAGGACATCGACAAGGCTCCCAACGGGCAGCCGTTGAAAATGGCGCAGATCAAGGTGACGTACACGGTCGAGGAGGGGATTCAACAGACGTTCGGCACGGTGGCGCTGGACGGCGTGGATCCCGCCCGCGAGCAGGTGGTGAGGTCCCTCACCAGCACAGAGAGCGGACAGCCGTTCTCTTTGACGACGCTATCGAACGACCGCGACGCCATTCTGAGCTACTACCTGACGAACGGATTCGACCATGCCACGGTGGAGATCAAGCAGACGATCGAGACCGCGGACGCGACCAGGACCGACGTGAGCCTGGAGGTCGAAGAAGGCGATGCCGTGAAGATCGACCAGGTGCTGCTTTCCGGTGTGGTCCGAACCAGACCGAAGGTGGTCGAAAGCCAGCTGCTGGTACACGCGGGCGACCCGCTGAATCAGGGAGCGCTGCTGCAGACGCAACGCAATCTTTACAACCTTGCCCTGTTCAACGAGGTGAACGCGGCGGTGCAGAACCCCACAGGGGAAGCGTTGCGCAAGAACGTGCTGGTGCAGGTAACCGAGGCCAAGCGTTGGGACGTGACGTACGGCTTCGGCTTCGAGGCGCAAACGGGCACTCCCGCGGTCGTGCCGGGGGAGACGCGCGGCCAGACCGCGGCGCAGAACGGAAAAGCGGGCGTAAGCCCGCGCGTGTCGCTGGACGTATCGCGCATCAACTTTCGCGGTACCCAGCAGAGCCTGACGCTGCACACGACGTTCGGCCTGCTGGAGCGGCTGGCTACGCTGAGCTTCAACAACCCGAACCTGCTAGGCAATCCCGCCTTGACGGCGCAGGTCTCCGGCGGCTACTCGAACGTGCAGAACATCACTACGTTCCAGGCGCAGACCCTGCAGGGCGACTTCCGCGTGAGTCAGAAAGTAGGCAAGGCCGACAACTTCATTTACGACTTCCAGTACCGGCGCATTATCGTCGACCCGAACAGCCTGGAGATTTCAGCCAACCTGATTCCGCAGCTTTCGCAGCCGGTGCGGGTGGGCGGACCGGGCGTGACGTACTTCCACGACACGCGCGACCCGAGCCCACTGGACGCGACGCGTGGGCAGTACTTCTCGCTGCAGGAGTTCGTGGCGGATTCGATCTTCGGGTCCGACACCAACTTCAACCGGCTGGACCTTTCGCAGGCGACGTACTACACATGGGGATCTAAGCATAAGTACACATTTGCGCGGAACCTGCGGGTGGGTTTCGAAAATGTGTTCGGCAAGGCGAGCAACGGGACCACCGATGCGCTCGGCATCTCAAACTGCCAGGGCGTGCTGGCGACGACCAATGCGTCCTGCAACCCGGTGCCCCTGCCGGAGCGCATGTATGCGGGGGGAGCGACCTCGCACCGCGGGTTCGGGATCAACGATGCCGGGCCGCGCGACCTGACGACGGGATACCCGGTGGGTGGCTCGGGCGTGGTGGTGAACAGCCTGGAGCTGCGGCTGCCGCCGCCTACCCTGCCGGTCGTAGGGGACAACGTGAGCTTTGTCCTCTTTCACGACATGGGGAACGTATTCCGGTACCCGGGCGACATGTTTTCAAGCATTAAAAATTTCCATCAACCAAATGCGCAGACGTGCAGTATGGTTCCGGCCAAGGGAACGCCCGTGGCAACGCTGGAGAACGGCACGGGCACGTGCAATTTCAACTATTACTCGCACGCGATCGGGCTGGGCGCACGCTACAAAACGCCCGTGGGACCGATCCGCGTGGACCTTTCTTACAACCTGAACCCGCCGGTGTACCCGGTGTTCTTCGACTACACGACCAACAGCCCGTACGTGGGACAGGCGAGCCACTTTCAGTTCTTTTTTTCGATCGGGCAGGCATTCTGATGACGACGCAGCGAGGGCATTACAAGCCAGGGGTGATGAGGTTGTGCGTGAGCGCACGGCTCCGTGGCCTTCTGCTGGGAACGGCCGGCATGCTTGCGTGGAACTGGGTTGCACCGGTGAGCATGGCACAAGGTGGGACGGCGGCGCAGCGCGCGAGCGTACCGGCGACATCGCAGAAGGCGGCTCCGGCGCCGACCATGCCGGTGGTGAATGGACCGGAGCTGGACCGGATCGTGGCGATCGTCAACGATGACCTGGTGCTGGACAGCGATGTATCGGAAGAGCAGCGCTTCGAGGAACTGCAGCCGATCGGGCTTTCGGGAGCGCCACGCGTGTTCGACCGCAACCGGGCTGTGGAGCGGCTGATCGACCGCGCGTTGATCCTGCAGCAGGCCAATATGGAGCCGGGGCTCGAGGTTTCAGATGGTGAGCTGGACAAAGAGATTGCGGCTCTGCGCAAGGACCTGCCGGGATGCAAAGGGGCGGCCTGCAGCACCGATGCGGGGTGGAACCGCTACCTCTCGGAGCATGGGTTTACGCCGGAAGCCTTTCGCGACCGGTGGCGGCAGCGGATGGAAGTGTTGGCATTCATCGAGGAGCGGTTCCGCTCCGGCGCGCGCATCTCGCAGGCGGACATCAAGAAGTACTACGACACGGTGATGCTGCCGGAGTACGAGCGCCAGCATGTGGCTGCGCCGAAGCTGGAAGTCCTGAGCGAGCGCATTCAGCAGGTGCTGCTGCAGCAGCAGGTGACGGCGCTGCTGAGCGACTGGCTGAAGCAGCTGCGCGCGCAGGGCAGCGTCGCGGTGCTGCATCCGGGGGAGCCGGCGCCATGAGCGACCTGAACCTGAACACGCCGGAAACTCCGGAGGAACGGAACGCGTCGGCTGGTGACTCCGGCGCAGCCCGTGATGCGGGAGCGGGGGCCCGGGACGCCGGCTCGGAAGTCCACGCGGCGGGCGGCAGGCCCGTCAGGAGGCACCGGCTGCGGCGGGTTCTGCTGTGGTTCCTGGGCTCGGCCTTCGTGCTGCTCTTCGTTCTGGCCCTCGGCCTGAGCTGGTACACGAAGACGGCGGATTTCCAGCGGCGCGTAGGCGGGCAGGTCGTCTCGATTCTGGAAGACGCCACCGGCGGCAAGGTCGATCTCGGCCATATCTCGTTCGATCTGTGGCATCTGGCGATCGAGGTCGATGGCCTGGTGATTCACGGCACGGAGCCGGCGGGCGAGATGCCGTACCTTTCGGCCGCGAAGATCTTCGTACGGATCAAGATCAACACCTTCCTGTCCCACACCGTGGGCAGGGGCGCGCAGTCGCACGTGGGACTGAGGTACCTGCGCGTGGAGCAGCCGCATGTGCACCTGATCATCGACAAGGACGGCAAGACCAACCAGCCGGTGCCGAAGAAGCCCAGTACGAGCTCGGAGCCGGTGCAGAATACGCTGCTGGACCTGCAGGCGGGCAAGGTGGAACTGGCCGACGGGCTGGCAATCCTGAACGACCGTGCGATCCCGTTCGACCTCGCTGCGAATCAGCTCAACGCGGAGGTTCACTACATCGCTTCGAATGACCGCTATGGCGCCACCATCGACCTGGCTGACCTGCGTACCAAGATGCAGAAGGAGCCGGAGGTGCAGTCCCGGCTGCACCTGACGGCGGAGCTGGGCCGCGACATGGCGGCGCTGCAGAGCTTCGATTTCTACACCGGCGCGGACTCTCACCTTGCCGCCAACGTGCTGATCAACCACTTCGACAAGCCGGAGTGGCAGGCAAGCTCCAACGGATCGCTGGACCTCAAACAGATGGGCTTGTTGACCGCGGTGGCGGGACTGAGCGGACGGCTGGACCTGAGCGTGAACGGGAGAAATTGCACGGTGACGCCGCAGGTGGCGCAGCAGCATCCTGGCTTCTTCAAGCGCGAAGAAGAGAAGCATGAGGCGCGCAAGCAGGCACGGGAAGAGCGCAGGCACCCAACCACACCGGACGAGACGATGCTGCCCCCGAGCCCGGAATGCAAAGCAGGGTACCTGCTGGCCGGAAACATCAAGGGCACAAACGTTGGGTACAACGACGCCAACGTGCACGCTAACGGTGTGAACGTGGGCGCGCAGCTGCACGTAACGCCCACCGAGTTGCTGTTTACCGCGCTCACGGCGCGGCTGCCCGGCGGTGGGACCATCGGCGGCCAGATGCGGATCGAGAACTGGCTGGGTGAGGTGCCGGCGAGCGCGCCAGCGGGGTCTCCGACGACCGTGGCCGCGGCCCAAACGGCGAACAAGGCGGCGGTGGGCGTGGGAGCCAAACCGCCGGTCGACTCAGTGAAGCTGACGCCGGTGAACCGCGCCCATGCCTACCTGACCGTAGACCTGAGCCACATCACCCTGCGCACGATCATGGACATCACCCAGCCGGCCAACCACAGCGACCTGGGGCTGGACACGTCCGTCACGGGACCGGTGAACGTTGAGTGGGGCGGTCCGGTGGCGAACATCGCGGATAGCGTACAGGTGGAGGCGAAGCTGGACCTCGCGCCGCAGGGAGAACGCAGCAATCGCTACCGGCAGAGCGTGCCCGTCAGCGGCGCCATTCGCGCGCATTACGACGGCAAATCGCAGATCGTCAAGATTGCGCAACTGGATGTGCGTACACCGGCGACGACGCTGAATGCGAGCGGCACCCTAGGCGTGAACAACGGCGATCCCTTGACCGATCTGCAGGTGAACCTGCAGGCGCGGGACCTGGGCGAGTTCGACCAGACATTGCAGACGCTGGGCCTGAGCGCAAACGGAAAGAAGGGGACCGCGGCGCTGCCGGTGGTTCTGCATGGGCAACTGGCCTTCAACGGCATGGCCAAGGGCGCGGTGCGGACGCTGGATGTGAAGGGGCACCTGGACGCGACCAACCTCGAAGTGAAGCTGCCGCCCAGCACCGACGTGCAGATCGACTCGATCGTGGCGGACGCGGAGTACTCCCCCAAGGGGCTGGCCGTGGCGACCTCCACCATCAAGCGGAACACCGCTGTGCTGAATGTGACGGGCACGTTTGCGCCGCAACGGATCGAGTCCCGGCGGCATGCCGTGAGCTATGACTGGAGCAACCCCTCCATCGATGCGGGCGTGAAGCTCGCGAACGGACAGATCCCCGACTTGCTGCAGATTGCCGGGCAACAAAACATTCCTGTGACCGGAACCGTGAATGTCAACGCCCAGGTGCAGGGAACGCTCAAGAACCTGAGCGGCAAGGGCAATGTCACACTGAACAACGGCGTCGCGTATGGCGAGAGCTACCAGACCGTCAGCGTGGATGCGACGGTGCTTGGGCAGCAGATCAATGCAACGCGGCTGCTCCTGCAGGCGCATGGGATGGCCGTGACGGGCAACGGTTCGTACAACCTCCTCTCAAAGCACATCACAGCCCAGGTGCAGGGCAACAACATCCAGCTCTCGAAGCTGGACACGTTCAACAAGGCGAACACGGGCGTGGATGGCGTGGTGAACCTGAACCTGACAGCCAACGGCACGGTGCAGGAGCCGAACCTGCACGCCAAGGTTTCTGCCGAGAATGTGGTCTACCAAGGCAAGCCGCTGGGCAGCCTGCAAGCCAACGCCGACAGCACGGCCTCGACGGTCACGTACAACCTCACCTCGCAATTGGTGGGTGCCCAACTGGCGGCAACGGGGACAACGTCGTTGCTGGGGGATTACCAGACGCAGGCGAGGATCACGTTGGCCAACGTGGACGTGGCCAAGGTCATTGCGGAGTTTTCGCCGGGAAGCGTTGCGGCGACCTCGAACATCAGCGCGACGATCAACGTGAGCGGGCCTGCCGCAAAACCCTTGCTGCTGAGCGGAAACGCGGAGTTCACGAACTTCGACGTGACCGTGCAAGGCATAGAGCTGAAGCAGGCAGGGCCGATCCGGGCGAGCCTGCATAACGGTGTGGCCTCCATCGATGCGCTGCACATTACGGGGCCGGATACCGACCTGAGCGCGCATGGCACTGCGACCGTGTTCGGCGATGCGAATCCGAACGGCGGCGTGATCGACGTTGCGTCCACGGGCAGCGTGAACATGACCCTGGCGCATACATTCGACCCGGACCTGATTTCTTCCGGCAAAATCACGTTCGATGTGGGTGTGGGCGGTCGCATCAGGCAACCGGAGCTGAATGGCAACGTGAAGTTCCAGGGCGTGAACCTGGCGATCAACGGCATTCCAAACGGGCTGACGGACCTGAACGGCACCATGGTGTTCAACGAGAATCGCCTGACGGTGCAGAACATGACGGCGAAGACAGGCGGAGGTGTGCTGAAGGTCGGTGGCTCCATTTCATACCAGAAGGGCATCTTCGCCGACCTGACCGCGACGGGCGACAACGTCCGGGTGCGCTACGCAGGCCTGAGCGCGACGGCGCAAATGAACTTCCGGCTGCAGGGTGGGCCGCAAGCTATCAACCTGAGCGGCAACGTGCTGATCACGCGGTTCAGCGTGGGACCGGATGTGGACTTCGCCGCCTTCGCTGGAGCGGGCGGCGTGCAGGCACCCCCGGACCCCACTGCGGCGACGAACAAGATCCGCCTGGATGTGCGCGTGCAGAGCTCGCCGCAGCTGGACTTCCAGAACAGCTATGCCAAACTCTCCGGCACGGTGGACCTGACGGTGCATGGAACGCTGGCTGTGCCCAGCATCCTGGGGCGGATCAACATTACAGACGGCAGCGCGACGTTTGCGGGGACGACCTACAACGTGGACCGCGGCAATATCTACTTTGCCAACCCGGTGCGCATCGATCCGACCATCGACCTGGATGTTTCGACGCGGGTGGAGAACTATGACATCACGGTCGGCGTGCATGGAACGACGACAAGCCTGAAGCCGACGTACCGGTCGTCGCCGCCGCTGACCGAAGCGGACATCTTCAACTTGCTGGCGCTCGGACGCACGCAGGAAGAGAGCCAGCTGAATACGCAGCAGCAGGTGCAGGCTGGGACCGATCCGACGACGAGCGCGCTGCTGGGTGGAGCGTTCAGCGCAACCGTAGGGAGCCGGGTGAACAAGCTGTTCGGCTCGGGGTCCATCAAGGTCGATCCCGCGTTTGTAGGAACGCTGGGGAATTCCACGGCGCGCATTACGGTGCAGGAGCCGCTGACCAAGCAGCTGACGCTGGTGTTCGCGACGAACGTGAATGAGAGCGCGCAGGAGCTGATCCAGCTGCAATACCAGTTGAGCGACGACACCTCCGTCGTGGCCACGCGCGATGAATCGGGCGTGTTCTCCATCGTGTACAAGCTGAGGCGGCGGTACCGGTAACACGGCGCAGGGCTGAATGGAGGAGGACGCACTCGGCCACTACAATCAACGGAGATGGCAAGGTTCTTTCGCAGCACGCGCGTGACGCTGGAGATGATCAAGTGGGAACACTCGATCTTTGCGCTGCCTTTCGCGCTCACAGGGGCAGTGCTGGCCGCGGGCGGATGGCCGAGGTGGCGAGTGCTGCTTTGGATTGTGGTGTGCATGGTCGCGGCACGAAGCGCGGCTATGGCTTTCAACCGGCTCGCCGATCACGAACTGGACGCGGCGAATCCGCGGACGGCGCGCCGCGCGCTTCCGAAGGGGGAGCTGACGCGCGGTTTCGTGCTGAGCTTTACGGTGTTGTCGGCGGCGGTGTTTGTGTTCGGTGCGGCGATGCTGAACAGGCTGACACTGCTGCTCTCGCCCCTGGCGCTGCTGATCGTCCTGGCGTACAGCTATATGAAGCGGGTCACGCGGTGGTCGCATCTGGTGCTGGGGTTTGCGCTGGGGATTGCGCCGGCTGCGGCGTGGATTGCCGTACGCGGGACGCTCGATGTGCGAGCGCTGCTGCTGACCGGTATCGTGCTCTTGTGGGTGGGCGGCTTCGACGTGCTGTATGCATGCCAGGATTTCGAACATGACCGGCGAGTAGGTTTATTCAGCGTCCCGGCAGCGTTCGGGCTGGCGGGCGCATTCTGGGTGGCCCGCGGGATGCACCTGGGAATGGCAGCGCTCCTGTTCGCGCTGGTGTATGTGTTCGGGCTCGGAGCTTTAGCGCTGGCTGGGATGATGCTGGTGCTGGGGCTGCTGATGTACGAGCACGCGATCGTGTCCCCGGGCGATCTGCGCCGGATGAATGCGGCGTTCTTCACCCTGAACGGCGTGATCTCTGTGATCTTCTTTGCCTTTGTGACGGCGGATGTGATGTTTCGGCAGTGAAGACCCGGTTACGGGACTTCCAAACAAAAGCAGGAAGGTGGTTGGCCTTCCTGCTCTGCGAAGCAACGATTCATTTGCCGATGCGGCTACTTCTTCTTGAAGGCCTCGACACCGGCTACGACCTTGTCCTTCAGATGTTCCGTTTTGGAGGTTGCGCTCTCGCGTGTCTCGTGAGCATTTGCCTGAGCCTCGGCGGCCTTGCGATCTTTGGTGTCCGTCACCGCTTCCTTGACCGAGCCCCAAGCCTGTTCCCCGTGCCCTTTCACTTCCTGGGCAGCGCCCTTATTGGCGAGCGACTGGTTGTTGAAAGTTTCGCCCACGCTTTGCTTCGCTTTGCCCACGACTTCATCAAACTTGCCTTTGACCGTGCTGTCGCTGGTGCTCATGATCGTTCCTCCTTCGTAACAGTGCTGAAGTAGAGAAGCGGCGCGCCCTAGGCCCGCACCGCCGGCTGATGACATGACTCAGGAGCTAGATGCCGCGTCTTCCTGAAAGCAGGTTGAAAATCAGCACGATGATGGCCAACACCAGCAGAACGTGAATCCAACCGCCGAGTGTGTAGCTGCTCACGAGGCCGAGCACCCAAAGAATGAGAAGAATGATGGTAATGGTCCAAAGCATAGGTCGTTCTCCTGAGTCAGCGTGACGCCGATGGCGCAACAAAAGTAGGCTGCGTGTATTCTGCAAGCCATGAGGGGTAAGTTGCTGCGGTCGGAATTGAGGTTGTCCCCTGCCCAGGTATATCTGCGGTTGATCGTCCGAGGTGAGCGGCGGACGGCGGCAGGCGGGACCCTGGAATGAGTTGCTGGTGAGCGTGCAAATACGGCGGGTTGCCATACAGGGTGAGCGGGGATCGAACAGCCACATGGCGGCGCTCGACCTTCTGGGATCCGGTGTGCAGGTACTGCCGTCCGTGTTGTCCGCCGACGCGATCGCGGAAGTGGAGCGGGGAACGGTGGATGCGGCCGTGCTGCCGATTGAGAACAGCCTGCATGGCTCCGTTGCAGAGCACTATGACCTGCTGCTGGAGCACCCGCTACGGCTGGACCGCGAGAGCGTGCTGCAGGTACGGCATAACCTGATGGCCGCGCCGGGAGTGCGGCTTGTGGATGTTCGCCGGGTGCTGTCGCACCCGGTGGCGCTCAGCCAGTGCCGGGCATCGTTGCAGGCGTTACGTGCGGAGCTGCCAGGTCTGGAAGTGCTGCCTTTCTATGACACGGCGGGCAGTGTGAAGCATGTGATGGAAGCGGGCCTGCGCGATACGGCGGGGATCGCGCCTTTGCTGGCCGCAGACATCTACGGCGCAAAGGTGCTGCGTGAGGGCCTGGAGGATCACCGGGAAAACTGGACGCGCTTCCATCTGGTACGGCGGACGGGCGATCCGGCGGCGGGGCAGGGTACGGCGAACAAGCTAAGTGTGGCATTTGCCGTGGAGCATCGTCCGGGAACGCTGGTGCGAGCCCTGCAGCGGCTCGCGGATGCGGGCGTGGATCTGACCAAGATCGAGTCGAGGCCGGTACCGGGAAGCCCGTGGGAATATGTGTTCTACGTGGACTTCCGGTTTGCGGAGGAGGGCGCGGCCGACGCTGCGCTAGAAGCCCTGCAAGGCGAGTGCTGGATGCTCAAGGAGCTTGGCCGGTACGCCGCGGCGTGAGCGTAGCAGCCTGGGCTCCCACGTCTCGGCTCACAAGCTCGCTCCCATGCGGGGACCACACCAGGAGAACTGTCTCAGGAGGCGTGAGGGTCGTCGTCCGGAGGCGGCGAGGGGAAAGGCTCCGCGTGCAAACCGTCCGACGCTGCGACATCGAGCTTGCGCTCAATGGGCCGGGCGATGGTGAAGTCCGTGAGAGGATCGAAAGCGGGTGGAGTCGCCATTCGCCGGGACGGCGGGGGTGATGCGTAGCCGGCTGACGGGGCCGGAGGAGCGTGTCCGGGCTGCCGGGCTTGCGCGCGAAGGAAAGCATCCTGTGTGGAGCGGCTCGCGAAGTAGAGGAGCCAGGCGACGCCGAGAGCGGCCACGAAAAAGGAAAGAACCGCCAGGATCAGCAGCGCCTTGCGCAATAGGGCAGGATCGACGTTAGGCGGGATGGGGACGCTTCCTGCCGCGAGAAGAGATTGCGCGCCGGCCAGACCGACGGCGAAGAGCAAGCCGAAGCCGACCATGCAGGCGGCTATGACCATTGCGGAGATGCGTGCCCAGGAGCGCATGCGCAGGAGCCCGCGCAAGGTGGTGAAAGCCCATGCGGCAAGCCCGAGATACAGCAGCGTCATGAGGAGGGAGGCGGCGGTGAGCACCGCTGCGGAAGCAGCGGGGGCCATGGCTCCTGCGGGAGGATGACGACCGGCGATCACCGCGAAGAAACTCAGCAGGCCAAGGAGCAGCAAGACCAGCGCGGCCAGTCCGAGCGCGAGGGCGGAAAGCACGACTCCAGCGGGGCGCTGCTGCATAGTGGGAGTGTATCGCGTGGAGGCAAATCCGCACGGGGTGAGAAGAAGGGGCGGAACTTCGAGGAGTTCAACGCTGGAAAGAGAAGCACCCGCGGAATGGGAGGAGGGCACAGGTGACGATTCCGTGTAGGCCTGGCGATGATCGCCCGAAGGGTGTTTACAGCCGTTGCGGCGGCACGGTAGTGTGATCGCGTACATTGGCGTTGCATCGAGAACTGAACCGTCGTGGCGATGCCTGCGGGCTCGGACGGCGCCATGGCGAGCGGAAGCCTTTCCGAGAGAACAAGTTCAAAGAACGTTTGAGGAGATGCCGGGCTCGCGGGCTGCGGCGAAGGAGAGTGTCCCATGGCGGAAGCAAGTTGCGATATCGGCCTGATCGGCCTGGCGGTGATGGGACAGAACCTGGTGCTGAACATGAACGACCACGGGTTCAAGGTGGCGGTGTTCAACCGCACGACGAGCAAGGTGGACGAGTTCCTGGCGGAGGAAGCCAAGGGCACACAGGTGGAAGGGGCTCACTCCATCGAGGAGTTGTGCTCGATGCTCAAGTCGCCGCGGCGCGTGATGCTCATGGTGAAGGCGGGCACGGTGGTGGACCAGACCATTGAGAGCCTTGTGCCGCATCTGGATAAGGGCGACATTCTCATTGACGGCGGCAACTCGCTGTTTACTGACTCCGAGCGGCGGACCAGGGAGTTGGCAGCCAGGGGAATCCATTACATCGGTACCGGGGTTTCGGGTGGCGAAGAAGGCGCGCGCTTCGGGCCCTCGATCATGCCGGGCGGCGATCCGGCGGCGTGGCCGGCGGTGAAGCCGATCTTCCAGGGCATCGCGGCCAAGGTGGAGGACGGTACCCCCTGCTGCGATTGGGTGGGCGAGGGCGGCGCGGGCCATTACGTGAAGATGGTGCACAACGGGATCGAGTACGGCGACATGCAGCTGATCTGCGAGGCCTACCAGCTGCTGCGCGACGGCCTGGGGCTGACCGCCGATGAGTTTGCGGAGACGTTCACGGAGTGGAACAAGGGGGAGCTGGACAGCTTCCTGATCGAGATCTCAGCGATCATCTTCGCCAAGAAAGACGACGACGGCAGCGCGCTGCTGGATAAGATCCTGGACACGGCTGGACAGAAGGGAACGGGCAAGTGGACGGCGATTTCGGCGCTGGACTTGGGCATGCCGGTGACGCTGATTGGGGAAAGCGTGTTCGCGCGCTGTCTTTCGGCGATCAAGCAGGAGCGGATCGAGGCAAGCAAAATCCTGCAGGGACCGGCAGCCGCGACGTTCACTGGCAATCGGGCGGAGTTCATCGAAAACGTGCGCCGGGCGTTGTTCTGCAGCAAGCTGATCAGCTATGCGCAGGGTTACATGCTGCTGCGCGAGGCGGGCAGGGAGCAGGGCTGGAACCTGAACATGGGCGGCGTGGCGCTGATGTGGCGCGGCGGCTGCATCATCCGCTCGGCGTTCCTGGGCAAGATCAAAGAAGCGTATGACAAGAATCCCAAGCTTGAAAACCTGCTGCTGGACGACTTCTTCTTCGGCGTGTTGAACAAGTACCAGGCGAGCTGGCGGACGGCGCTGGTGGAAGCGATTCAGATGGGCATTCCGACGCCGGCGTTTTCAACGGCGCTGGCCTTCTTCGACGGCTACCGCACGGCCAGCCTGCCGGCGAACCTGCTGCAGGCGCAGCGTGACTTCTTCGGCGCGCACACCTATGAGCGCGTTGACAAGCCGCGCGGCGAGTTCTTCCACACGAACTGGACCGGACGCGGAGGACGAGTGTCTTCGTCGACCTACAACGCCTAGCCGCGCGTGGTCGGCGGAGCATGCGCTGATTGTTCTTTTAGGAGCTGCGGTCGACTAGGCGGCAGTGCGACTCCATGGGAATTCGCACGCCTCCATTTCACCGGCAGAACAGCTCGACCGGCTCACCGAGACAAGCCCATTTGCCGGTACTACCCAGCACCCTTTCGGTCCATCCCCGCACGTTTTTCCAGTAATGCTGTGAGCTTTCGACTTCTCGCTTTAACCGCCGGTGTGCCGCTTCTCTGTGCTGATCTCAACGCGTCCAGAGCTGTTGGCATAAGGGCAGGTTCTTGTGCCGCCAGGTCGAACAATCCCTGAAGCGCAAACGTCCTCACGATCGAACTCTTTGCCGTCAAGCATTGCTGGAGCGCTCGACTCGTTCGGTGGCGCTCATTCCCGTCCAGCTGCAGGCGTGGCAGGATCACAGCCAAATGCCAGCGCAGTTCTTGCTGATCGTTTTCCTCGAAAAGGCCGAGCAAAGCGGATTTGTAACGCTGCAGTTCCCCTACATGTCGGCGAGAAACCTTCTCCAAGGCATCGGCCGCTCTCATGCGAGTGCCTTCGTCCGTTTCAAACAGGCAGTGCACCAAAGCAGGAACAAGCTTCGAGTCGCAGAGCACCATTTCAACTACCTGGGCGACGTGTCCCACTGTACGGCGATCCCCCTCCCGCAGGAGCGAACGAATCTGCATTGAAGTCGGCATGGTGAACAGCTTAGCTCCAACCGTAGTGTGAGTCCGGTGTAACCCTGGTCGATGTAGGCGTGCGCCTGGGCTCACCCCTGAGCACACAGAATTGCATCTGGGCAAGTGCGGAGGATCAGCCCGAGTACCTGCGGGTGCTTGTCGGTCAACTTCGCAAGGAGCTCGAGCGTAGCGAAGGCAGCCGCTACATCCAAAGGTGAACCCTGGATCGGCTACCGGCTGAACGCGAACGGAAGCTCTGCGATCTGAACTTACGAACTCTTTATTTTTTCTCTACGGACTTTTCATGCCTCCTCGCTTTTAAATAGAGAACGAGAACAGAGAACGAGGCAAACCATGAAGTTCTTCAGCCGACTGATACCCACCTTGTTCGTGCTGGCGCTGGGGTTTGCGCTGGCGGCTCACGCTCAGCAGCCGTCATCCACACCGGATTCCACGCGTGAACAGGAAATTCAGGTGTTGCGCGAGCAGTTGAAGCAGCTTGCTGCTCGTCTGGACGCCCTGGAAGCGCAGCCTGCGGCTGGAGCCCCTGCGGCTTCGGCCGCAGTGTCGCCGAACACACCTGCCACAGCACCTGCACCCGTTCCGACTCTCACGGCGGCCGACTCTCCAACGCTAAACCTCTTTCGTGGAACCACGCTGAACTTCGGCTTGGACGGCTACTACGGCTACAACTTCAACGAGCCGATTGGCCGCGTCAACCTGCTGCGGGCGTATGACGTGACAAGCAACAGCTTCAACCTGAACCAAGTGAGCGTGATCGTGGAACACCTGCCGACCGCAGAGGAGCGATTCGGTGGACGTGTAGACCTGCAATACGGTCAAGCCACGGAGACGCTCCAAGGGTCAAGTGCGAATGAGCAGCGTCCGCAAGTCTGGCGCAACCTCTTTCAGGCATACGGCAGTTACCTGGCGCCTGTGGGTTCGGGTCTGCAGGTGGACTTCGGCAAGTTCGCCAGTTCGCTTGGCAACGAAGGCAACTACACGAAGGACCAGATCGCCTACTCGCGTGCCTACAGCTTCAACTACCTGCCGTTCTACCACATGGGTCTCCGGGCAAACTACAACGTCACGCCGAAACTGAACGTCGTGTACTGGCTGGTGAATGGGGCGAACGACACGGAAGATTTGAACGGTTTCAAGTCACAAGGCTTCATCGTCACGATCAAGCCGGCAAGCACGTTGATCTGGAATGTCAACTACTACTTTGGTGAGGAAGCGCGCGATGTGCAGCCAACACTGAACCCTGGTCTGCCTGCATCGCCGACCCAGCCCGGTCTGCCGGCGCAAAACGTCTCCCCTGCGCCGAACGGCCGCGAGCACATCTTCGATACGTACGCAACCTGGAACGCAACGCCAAAGCTCACCCTGGTTGGTGAGGCGGATTACGTACTCAATCGCACGGTCTCCGAACAGCAGCCGGGACGCGTCGTGATTGGCGGCGTCACAGGCAAGTATGCTCTCCCGCGCAGCTGGAACATTGGCGTGCGTGGCGAATACTTCGATGATCGCGGCGGACTTTTCAGTGGCAGGACCCAGGCTCTCAAGGAAGCGACGTTCGTCGTGGACCACACCTTTACACCGGGCTTTTTGGCCCGCGCGGAGTATCGCCGCGATTGGTCGAATCAGCGCTTCTTCCTGAGTGACACACCGAATGCTCTGGAGCACGCGCAGACAACCGCCACCATTGGTCTCGTGTACTGGTGGGGCACAAAGCAAGGCAGCTGGTAAGGGAGCGGAAAATGCTGGACGTTATCGCCGTGGTCTCGCTTGTTGCGCTGTTCGGGCTGGGTCTTCTTTACACCTCAGCCTGTGACGGCCTGAAAGGAAGGAAGCAGTGATCCTCAACGCCATCCTGCTCGTACTGTCGGCCATGTTGATGGCCTATCTTGTCTACGCACTGCTTCGTCCGGAGAAGTTCTAAGCCATGACACTGAACGGTTGGTTACAAATCGGGCTGTTCATCGCCGCCGTGCTCCTGCTGGCGAAGCCGATGGGCAGCTACATGACGGCGGTGTTCGAACGCCGCAAGACTTTCCTCGATCCTGTGCTTGGACCCTGCGAACGCCTTCTCTACCGGGTGACCGGGGTGAAAGCCGACGAAGAAATGCGCTGGACCGAATATACCGTCGCGATGCTGGTGTTCAGCGCAGCGACCCTGGTCCTGACCTACATCGTCGAACGCGTTCAGGCCCACCTGCCGCTCAACCCACAGCACCTGCCCGGCGTGGAATCTGCTCTGGCGCTCAACACAGCTATCAGTTTCACAACGAATACGAACTGGCAAGGCTACGTGCCTGAAAGCACGATGAGCTACTTGACCCAGATGCTCGGGCTGGCCACTCACAATTTCTGGTCGGCTGCGGTGGGTCTGTCGTTGGCGATCGCGTTCGTGAGGGGTATCGCCCGCCGTGAGAGCATGACGCTCGGGAATTTCTGGGTGGATCTCACCCGGGGCACGTTATGGGTTCTTGTGCCTGTCTCCATCGTTTTCGCGCTCGGTCTGGTGTCACAGGGTGTCGTGCAGAACTTGAGGCCGTATGACACTGTCAAGCTGGTAGAAGCCCAGAAAATCACCGGCACGGATGGTAAGACGACGACCGTGACGACGCAAACCATCGCGCAGGGCCCGGTTGCTTCTCAGGAAGCCATCAAGATGTTGGGAACGAATGGCGGCGGGTTCTTTAACGCCAACAGCTCCCACCCGTTTGAGAACCCCACGCCGCTCTCGAACTTTCTGCAAATGTTGTCCATCTTCCTCATCCCGGCTGGTCTGTGCATCACGCTTGGGCAGATGGTGCGTTCGCCAAAGCACGGGTGGGCTGTGCTCGCCGCGATGGTCGTGCTGTGGTTTGCCGGCACCCTGACCTGCTACTGGGCAGAGTCGCATGCGACGCCCGCACTGCACGCAACGAACAGCGCGTCGTCGCTGAGTGCCGGCCATGAGCAATCCGGCGGCAACATGGAGGGCAAAGAGGTCCGCTTCGGCATTGCAAACTCTGCGCTGTTCGCAACTGTAACGACTGACGCGAGCTGTGGCGCGGTGAACGGCATGCACGATAGCTTTACACCGCTTGGCGGCATGGTGCCGATGATCAACATCCTGCTCGGCGAAGTCGTCTTTGGCGGCGTCGGCGCTGGGCTCTACGGCATGCTCGTCTTCGTCGTGATGGCGGTCTTCATAGCCGGTCTGATGGTGGGCCGAACACCTGAATACCTTGGCAAGAAGGTCGAAGCATTCGACGTGCAGATGGCAATGCTATACCTGTTGATCTTCCCGTTCATCATCCTGGGCTTTTCGGCAGTAAGCGTGCTGATGCCGAACCTGGGACTCTCGAGCCTCGCCAACCATGGACCTCACGGGCTGAGCGAAATCCTGTACGCCTACACGTCAGCCACGGGCAATAACGGCTCCGCGTTTGCGGGCTTGAATGCGAACACACATTGGTACAACTACTCGCTTGGCCTGGCGATGTTCTTTGGTCGCTTCATGATGCTGATCCCCATGATGGCGATTGCCGGAAGCCTGGCGGCAAAGAAGAGCGTTCCAGCGACAGCGGGCACGTTTCCCGTTACGACACCGCTCTTTACGGTGCTGCTTACCAGCGTCATCCTGATTGTCGGCGCGCTCACGTTCTTCCCCGTGCTCTCGCTTGGTCCGGTGCTGGAGCACCTGCTGATGCGTGTTGGTCAAAGCTTCTAACCGTCCTCATTGCGGAGAAATCGAATGTCTACGCACGCAAACCGCCGTTCACTTTTTGACGGGCAGATTGTTCGACGCGCCAGCGTTGACGCGCTCGCCAAGCTGAGCCCGCGCGTCATGATGAAAAATCCGGTCATGTTCGTCGTCGAGATCGGCAGCGTCCTCACTTCTGTGCTGCTGGTCGTCAATCTCGCTACGCATCATGGTCACTTCAAGTTCGACCTGCAGATCACGCTGTGGCTCTGGTTTACGGTGCTGTTCGCCAACTTCGCGGAGGCGATGGCGGAAGGCCGCGGCAAGGCCCAGGCGGATGCATTACGGCAGGCGAAATCGGAAACGACGGCCTACCGTTTAGGCAAAGCGGGTGCCATCGAGGAGGTGCCATCTTCGCAACTCCGCGTCGGCGATCTGGTCCGGGTCACTGCCGGTCAGATGATCCCGGGCGACGGAGAGGTCACCGAAGGCGTGGCGTCGGTGGATGAATCCGCCATCACCGGCGAGTCCGCGCCGGTAATCCGCGAAGCAGGCGGAGATCGCTCAGCCGTGACAGGAGGCACCCGGGTGCTGTCCGACGTCATCACTCTGCGGATCACCTCCAATCCCGGCGAAACGTTCCTTGACCGCATGATTGCGCTTGTAGAGGGCGCGGAACGGC
>CAXTPR010000007.1:3426-159918 GCA_964246235.1 uncultured Acidobacteriaceae bacterium | reverse complement strand
GAGCTGGAAACGATGACCGAAGGATGCGCCGCGGCGTGCAGGGCAGGCGGCGGCTTGGGCGGAGCCAGGGGGGCGAAACGGCCAAAGCCGTACCAGGCCCCGACCGGCTCCTGGTCGGCGAGCAGGCGGCCGGTGGTGAAATCGCGCGCATGCTCGATGGCGAGGGTGCCCTCTTCCTTCCCGGCGTCTTCGACGGAGTAAAGGTCTCCGGGCTCGAGAGCAAACGGGACGGGACGAGCAAGGTACAAGCCGGCGTCTTCAAAGTGGCCGTTGATGAAGAGCGAAACGGGGACGAGGCGGGAGGCGGTGGGCTTGGCGAGGTCGCCGGTCCACTCATAGACGGCCACGGCGCGTGTAACTTTTTCCGGCGGCGCTACGTGGTGGGTCTGCGCGGCCGCTGCTATGGCTGGTGCGGACAAGAGGACGGCGATGCGGCGGCAAGGGAACATCCAGGGTGTTAGACGCGGAGCGCTGGAACGAGGTTCGGATTGCCGGCCGGAGTTTGTTCGTGCCTTACATATCGGGGTTCCGGAGCTGTGAGCGGCGGGCGCAGGCTGGAACGAGCTCGGAGCTTTGAGGCGGGTCGCCCGGAGCAGCCCTTTCGCGGACATACGGCTGGAGCTTCTTCCAGTCGCGCTGCCCAGAAGCGTCCTTTTCCAGCAGTTGCCCTGAGGCATGTCGCGCCAGACAAACGCAGATTTCTTTGCTCCGGTACGGAACGGTGACGAAGGAGTGCACGCGAAGCTCTTGTCTGCGCGAGTGCGGTTCAGTCGCCGGCGGCGTGGGCGGGTCCGGTGGAGGGACGTGGCCTCCGGTGGAAGCCGAGCGCTTCGAGAGCTTCCCTGCCCCAACGGCGAAGGGTGCGGGGAAGGCGGTCGAAGTAGAGATAGATCACAGGCGTGGTGAAGAGGGTGAGGCACTGGCTGACGATGAGGCCGCCGACGATGGTGACGCCCAGCGGACGGCGCAGCTCGGAGCCGGTGCCGGTGCCCAGCGCCAGGGGAAGGCCGCCGAGCATGGCCGCCATGGTGGTCATCATGATGGGGCGGAAGCGCAGCATGCAGGCTGCGAAGATGGCTTCTTCCGGCGTCTTGCCGTGCTCGCGCTCCGCGACCAGCGCGAAATCGATCATCATGATCGCGTTCTTCTTCACGATGCCGATGAGCAGAAGCAAGCCGATGTCGGCAATGACGGACAGTTCGATATGGAAGATGAGCAGGGCGAGGATTGCGCCGACAATTGCGGAGGGCAGCGTGGAGAGGATGGTGAGGGGGTGAATAAAACTCTCGTACAGGATCCCGAGAATGATGTACACGGTGAAGATGGCCAGGATGCCCAGGATCCACTCGGTGGAAAGCGACTGCTGAAATGCCTGCGCGCTGCCCTGGAAGCCGCCGCGGATGGTGGACGGCATGCCGATTTGCGCACGGGCGTTTTCAATGGCAAGGGTGGCGTCCGAGAGAGACACGCCGGGCGACAGGTTGAAGGACAGGGTGGCCGCGGGAGACATCGACTGGTGATTGACCGAGAGGGGAACGCGGCGGGTTAGCAGATGCGTGACCACGGAGAGCGGAACCTCGGCGCCGGTGGTGGACTTGATGTAGATATTGCTGAGCTGGGAGGGGTCCTGCTGCCACTGCTGGGCAACTTCCATGACGACGTGGTACTGGTTGAGCGGCTTGTAGGTGGTGGAGACCTGACGCTCGCCGAAGGCGTCGGAGAGCGTGGAGTCAATGGTGAGGGGCGAAACACCGAGACGTGAGGCGGTATCGCGGTCGATAACGAGGTCGGACTCCAGGCCGTTTTCCTGCTGATCGGTGGCGATGTCCTTGAGCTCGGGAAGACGCTGCATGGCCTGCATCAGCTGGGGGGACCAGGTGTCGAGGTCCAGCACGGTGTCGGCGGTGAGGGTGTACTGGTACTGGGTGGCGGACTGACGGCCGCCGATATTGAGCTCCTGCGAGCTCTGCAGGAAGAGCTGGACTCCGGGAAAATGGGTGGTCTGCGGGCGCAGACGGTTGACGATGACCTCCGCGGTGTCGCCCTTGGGACGGCGCAGGGATTTGTCGCTGGCGTTGGGATCCTTAAGCACGACGAACATGTTGGCCTGGTTGGAGGAACCGCCGCCGGGACCGCCGCCACCCAGGAACGAGGCTACTTTGAGGACGGCAGGGTCACTCTGGACGGCCTTCATGACGTCCTGCATTTTGCTCTTCATCAGCGTGAAGCTGGTGTCCTGCTGGGAGCGGATCTGGCCGCCGAGCCGGCCGGTGTCCTGCTGCGGGAAGAAGCCTTTGGGAACGATGATGAACAGGTAGATGTTGAGCGCGAAGGTGATGAGGAAGATGACGAGCGTGGTGACCTGATGGCGGATCACCCAGCGCAGGCCGCGCTCGTATTCGCGGGTGATGTAGGCGAGGTGGCGCTCGCCCATGCGATAGAACCAACCTTTGCGGACGTCGCGGTGCGGCTTGAGAAACTTGGCCGACAACATGGGGGTGGTGGTGAGCGAGACCACGAGGGAGACAAGGATGGCGAGGGAAAGGGTGACGGCGAACTCGCGGAAGAGCCGGCCCACAATGCCGCCCATGAGGAGAATGGGAATGAAGACGGCGATCAGCGACGTGGACATGGAAAGGACGGTGAAGCCGATCTCGCGCGAGCCGAGCATGGCGGCCTCATAAGGGCTCATGCCTTCCTCAAGGTGGCGGCTGATGTTCTCGATGACGACGATGGCGTCGTCGACGACGAAGCCGGTGGAGATGGTAAGGGCCATCAGGCTGAGGTTGTCCAGCGTATAGCCGAGCAGGTACATGCCGCCGAAGGTGCCCATGAGCGAAAGCGGCACGGAAACGGAAGGAATGAGGGTGGAGCGGACTTCGCGCAGGAAAGCGAAGACCACCAGCACGACCAGCAGAATGGTGAGGATGAGGGTGCGGGTGATGTCCTTGACCGAGGCGCGGATGGTGGTGGTGCGGTCGAGCACCACCTGAAGCCGGATGGAAGGCGGGATGGAAGCCTGCAGGCTGGGCAGGATCTTGATGACGTTGTCGACGGTGGAGATGACGTTGGCGCCGGGAGCCTTGAAGACGATGATGAGGATGGCAGGCTTGCCGTTGAGGTAGCCGCCGGTGTGGATGTTCTCCACGCTGTCGGTCACGTCGGCGACATCGCGGAGGCGGACGATGCCGTGCTCGTTATCCCCGCCGACGGTGCTGACGCGCGAGGTAGCGAAATTGGCAACGGTGGCGGAGCTTGCCGCAACGGTGCGGGGACCGACGCCGGCCACGGCGTTGCTGGCGATGGCAGTGGCGGACTGCGCGGGGCGGGTGTTGGCGTTGGTGTAGCTGCTGAGGCTGGATGTGCCGGTGGAGCTGGAACTCGCGGCCGCGGCGGTGGTGCTGTTGGTGGAGGCGCTGCCGGTTACGGAGGAGGCCGAGGCGGCGGGCAGGCCGGTGGACGCGGTGGCGTTCGAGACCGGCCCCTGGTCAGTCGCGATGATGAGCGGCGCGTAGGCGGCGGCGCCGAAGAGCTGGTCGGTGGTGGAGAGCGAGACGCGCTGCTGCGGGCCGTTGAGGTAGCCGGTAGGCTGCAGGACGTTGACCGTGCCGATGGCGCTGCGCAGGTTCTCCAGGCCCAGACCGAAGTGGGTGAGGAGGTTGGGGTTGGCTTCAATGCGCACGGCAGGCTTGGCAGAGCCGCCGGTGAAGCTCTGGCCGACTCCCTGCACCTGCGCGATCTTCTGCGCGAGGATGGAGTCGGAGACGTCGTACATCTGCGGGATGGAGGCGGTTTCGGAGGTCAGCGCGAGGATGAGGATGGGCGCGTCGGACGGGTTGATCTTGCGGTAGGTGGGGTTGGAGGGCAGGTTGGCGGGAAGCTGGGCGCGGGCGGCGTTGATGGCAGCCTGGACGTCGCGCGCGGCTTCGTTGACGTCCTTGGTGAGGTCGAACTGCATGGTCACCGAGCAGGCCCCGGTGGAACTGGACGACGTCATCTGGTTGACGCCGGCGATGCGCGAGAACTGGCGCTCCAGGGGGGTAGCGACGGCCGAGGCCATGGTGTTGGGATCGGCGCCGGGAAGTGACGCCCCGACAGAGATAACGGGGAACTCCACCTGGGGAAGCGAGCTGACAGGCAGCAGGCTGTAGGCGACACTGCCGGCGATGATGATGGCGGCGGACAGCAGGAACGTGGCGACGGGGCGGTCAATGAAGGGCGCGGAGAAGTTGACGCCGCCGAGAGGGCGGTCCGCTTCGCTGGTCTGACGGTCTAGCTTCACCTGGTCGGCGGCGGAGGCGCGGTCTTGGGGGGCGCGGTCGCCCTCGCGGGCATTGGAGCCAGAGGAGTGCAGCAGGGCTTCGTCGCCGGGGCGTGCGCCGTCGTGGGGGGTGCGGTCGCCCGGCTGGGGAGGG
This sequence comes from uncultured Acidobacteriaceae bacterium, assembly GCA_964246235.1. GTDB lineage: Bacteria > Acidobacteriota > Terriglobia > Terriglobales > Acidobacteriaceae > Granulicella. The sequence goes on along the minus strand of CAXTPR010000007.1, from coordinate 155,503 downwards.
TTGGTCATAATCAGAAGAAAAGGATGCGGCGCCGCTTTGTGGTCGTGAAAGCCGGATCAGAAATGATGAGGGGGTCGGTGCAGACCGTTGCGCCAGGAGAACTATCGCTCGGGAGGTGATCGCAATCGGTTAGCGGAAAGCGAACGACCACCGGACACTCGCGCGAGCCAGCGGAGGGCACTGCTCGTAATCCGTCGATCCACTTCTGTGCGCTGTAAAGCAGGAGAGGTGGCCCAGTAAGAACACGGGAAGACTCAACTGAGACGCCGTGAGCGAAGCGAACGAGGAAGACGGTACTTCCGCTCACGTGCGCGGCACGCGCGATGGGGGGGATAGAGCAGCTTCTCTGTCGAGCGGGCATCCTGTGCGATGTACTCCGCGGCTGTCCTGCGGTCAGCATGACGTTCGATGTGTTTACGAAGTTCACGAAGATCGGCACGCGCTTCCTTGGTGGTGAGAACTTTGAACGTGGGTAGTGTGGAACTCACTCTTCGTCTAGCCCGGCAAATGCCTCATCGAGGGTCAACAGTGTCGAAGGATCCTTGCGTGCACGGTCGTACCGGGCGGCGCACTCCTGCAGGAACGCTTCGCTCGGACCGTTATACCGGGGCAGGACGGAATCGAGTACGAGTTCGTTGATCGCTTCACTCTCCGAACTGAAGTCACCCGAGGCGATACGGTCATGTACCACCTCCAGGGCCTCGGGCCGAAGGTGAATGGTGATCTCTTGCGTAGCTGGCATAAGCGGAGGTCCTCCGTTCTGAGTATGCACCTGGTTAGTCGCCGTGGGCGGGTTGGGGTTGGCCTTGGTGGGTGGGTGGCCCGTGGCCGCCGTGGGTGTGTTCGTAGAGTTCCTTGTCGGCTTCGGCGGTGCGGAGGTAGCGGCGGCCGATGCGGTCGAAGAAGAGATAGACGACCGGGGTGGTGAAGAGGGTGAGGATCTGCGAGACGATGAGGCCGCCGATGATGGTAATGCCCAGGGGGCGGCGCAGCTCGGAGCCGGTGCCGGACCCGAAGGCCAGGGGCACGCCGCCGAGCAGCGCCGCCATGGTGGTCATCATGATGGGGCGGAAGCGCAGGAGACAAGCCTGGTAAATGGCTTCCTCGGGCTCCATGCCGCCCTCGCGCTCGGCTTCCAGGGCGAAATCGATCATCATGATGGCGTTCTTCTTCACGATGCCGATGAGCAGGATGATGCCTATAAGCGCGATCACAGAAAGGTTTTCGCCGGTGACCAGGAGGGCGAGGATCGCGCCGACGCCGGCGGAGGGCAGCGTGGACAAAATGGTGACCGGGTGGATGTAGCTTTCGTACAGCACGCCGAGCACGATGTACACAGTGACGAGCGCGGCGAGAATGAGCAGCGGCTCGTTGGTAAGCGAGGCCTCGAAGGCCTGCGCGGTGCCCTGGAAGCTGGTGTTCACGCTGGGTGGGAAGTTGAGGTCCCTGACGACCTTGTTGACTGCCGTTACCGCGTCGCCGATGGATTTGCCGGGAACGAGATTGAAGCTGATGGTCGTGGAAGGGAACTGGCCCTGATGGCTGATCTGCAGGGAGGTCGGTCTTTCTTCAAAGTGCGTAAAGGTGGAGAGCGGAACCTGGGTACCGTTGGAGCTGCGCACGTAGAGCTTGTCGAGCGAGTCGGTGGTGCGCGCGAAGTTGGGAGAGACCTCCATGACGACGTGGTACTGGTTCTGCTGGGTGAAGATGGTGCTGACCTGGCGCTGGCCGAAGGCGTCGTCGAGCACGTCGTCAATGTTCTGCGGGGTGATGCCCAGGCGTGAGGCGGTATCGCGGTCGATGACGAGGGTCGCACCCAGGCCGTTGAGCTGCTGATCGCTGGCAACGTCAGTGAGGACGGTGTTGAGACCCTTGAAGCGATTGACGAGGCGGTTGGTGGCGTCGGCGAGCTCCGCGGCATTGGCGTCTTCGACCGAGAACTGGTACTGGGTGCGGGAGACGCGGTCTTCCACGGTGAGGTCCTGTGAGGGCTGCAGAAAGGTCTGGATGCCATGGATGTCGTTGAGCTTGGGCTGGAGGCGCTGGATGATGGCCGAGGCATTGGCGGAGCGGTCGTCGCGGTTCTTGAGATCGATCTGGATGCGGCCGGAGTTCAAGGTGGAGTTGTTGGCGTCGATGCCGATGAAGGAGCTGACGTTAACGACGTCAGGGTCCTGCAGAATGACGTTGACCAAGGCGTTCTGGCGCTGGTTCATGGATTGGAACGAGACGCTCTGGTCGGCTTCGGTGATGGCCAGGATGACGCCGGTATCCTGCACCGGGAAAAACCCCTTGGGCACGATGATGTAGAGAAAGAGCGTGAGAGCAAACGTAGCCGCGGTAACAAGCAAGGTGAGGGTCTGGTGGGCGAGCACCCATTTGACACCGTTGCCATACTTCGCGATGACGTACTCGAAAAACTCCTCGGACTTCTTGTAAAGCTTGCCCTGGTCTGCCTTGTTCTTGTGTTTCAGGAGCTTGGCGGACATCATGGGCGTGAGCGTGAGCGAGACCACGGCCGAGACCAGGATGGTGACCGAAAGAGTGACGGCGAACTCCCGGAAAAGCCGGCCCACGATATCTCCCATGAAAAGAAGGGGGATAAGCACGGCGATGAGAGACACCGTGAGGGACAGAATCGTAAAGCCGATCTGCTCGGAGCCTTTGAGCGCGGCGTCGAGGGGGCTGTCGCCCATCTCGAGATAGCGATCGATGTTTTCGATCATCACGATGGCGTCATCGACGACGAAGCCGGTGGAGATGGTGAGGGCCATCAGGCTGAGGTTGTTCAGCGAATAGCCCAGGCCGTACATCACCGCGAAGGTGCCGACGATGGAAAGCGGCACGGCCACTGCCGGAATGATGGTGGCCGCCACCGTGCGCAGGAAGAGGAAGATCACCAGGATGACCAGCGCAATGGTCAGGACGAGCTCGAACTTGACGTCCGATACCGAGGCGCGGATGGTGCTGGTGCGGTCAGCGAGGACCTGGAGCTCGACCCCGGCGGGCAGGGACTCCTGCAGCTTGGGCAGGAGAGCCTGTACGCGGTCCACCACATCGGTGATGTTGGCGCCGGGCTGGCGCTGGATGTTAATGATGATGGCAGGGTAGGTGTGAGCGTCCTGCGCGGGAACGTCCACCTTCTTGCCGTCAGGACCCTTCCCGGTGTGGGCAGGGACGGCGGCGGTTCCCATGACCGCACCCTGATAAAGATTTTCGGCGGAGTCGACCGCGTTGGCGACATCGCTGAGGCGGACGGGCGAGCCGTTGCGGTAGGCGATGATGACGTTCCGGTAGTCGTTGGAGTTGAGCAGCTGGTCGTTGTCGCCGATGGTGTAGGCCTGGCGTGGACCGTTCAGCGAGCCCTTGGCCTGGTCGACGTTGGCGGTGCCGATGGCGGTGCGGATGTCTTCGAGCGACAAGCCGTAGCCGGCGAGCACGGTGGGGTTGGCCTGGATGCGCACGGCGGGCTTCTGGCCGCCGGCGATGGAGACGAGGCCGACGCCGGAAAGCTGCGAGATTTTCTGGGCGAGGATCGTGTCGGCGAGATCCTCAACCTTGACCAGCGGCAGGGTTTGGGAGGTCAGCGACAAGGTAAGGATCGGAGCGTCGGCCGGATTTACCTTGTTGTAGACAGGCGGGTTGGGCAGGTCCTTGGGCAGGTAGGTGTAGGCGGCGTTAATGGCGGCCTGCACGTCCTGCTGGGCGACGTCGATGTCCTCGGAAAGACCGAACTCCAGGGTGAGCACGGAGCCTCCGCCGGAGGAGGTAGACGTCATCTGCTTGAGGCCGGGAATCTGGCCGAACTGGCGCTCGAGCGGCGCGGTGACGGCGTTTGCCATCACCTCAGGGCTGGCACCGGGGTAGAAGGTCTGGACCTCGATGATGGGGTAATCGACTTCAGGCAGCGCGGAAACAGGCAGCTGCTTGTAGGCGACGAAGCCCGCAAGCAAAATGGCCACCATCAGGAGCGTGGTGGCCACCGGCCGCAGGATAAAGGGCCGCGAAGGGCTCACCGGGGTCCGCCTCCAGTGCCTGGCGCTGTGCTGCCGGTTCCCGCCTGGCCGTTTCCGGAAGGCGATGCGGCGTTGGGGCTGCCGCTGTTGCCGCCGTTCGGGCTGGTGGCCGAACTGTTTGCCGGTGCGTTGCCGGAGGCGCCGGGGCCGCTGCCCTGCCCGGCGCCGCGGCCGCCACGCCGGCCACCGCCGGTCGAGACGCTGACATTGCCGCCGTCGACGAGTTTTTCGGCACCGTCGATGACGACCTGCTGGCCTGAGTGGAGCTCGCCGTCGGAAAGGACGGAGCTGGTGCCGAGAGCCTGATCCACATGTACGAGCACGGCGTCTGCATGAAACTGCGGCCTGGACTTTGCGGGTTGGCCGGGCGCTCCGGGCGCTCCCGGTTCGGCGGAGGCGTCTTCCGTTTCGGTGTTCGCTGAGCCTGTTCTCCCGGACCCCTCCGCGCCGCCATGTCCACCAGCCTGGCTGCCACTCCGGCCCTGAGACGCCGCGCCGGGCTGATTTCTGCGCTTGCCGGCGGGCGTGGGACCGGGGTTGACGACGTAGACGTAGCTGCCCTGGGCACCGCTCTGGATGGCGGCGGTGGGCACAACGGTCGCATTCTGCCGCTGACGGAGAACGAGCCGGACGTTGACGAACTGGTTGGCGAAGAGGGGGTTGTCGGTGTTGTCGAAGACGGCCTTGAGCTTGGCGGTGCCGGTGGTGGTGTCGATCTGGTTATCGATGGTGAGGAGAGTGCCGGCAGCGATTTTATGCGCATCGGAGCGGTCGTAGGCTTCGACGACGAGCTTGTTGCCGGTCTTCATAGCCGCCTGCACCTGCGGCAACTGGTCCTCGGGGAGGGTAAAGATGATGGCGATGGGATGGATCTGGGTGATGACGATGAGGCCGGTCGTATCGGCCGCATGGACGATATTGCCGGGATCGACCTGACGCAGGCCGACGACACCGTCTATGGGCGAGACGATGCGGGTGTAGCCGAGATTGACGCGGGCGGCCTCGATAGCGGCTTCATCGGACTTGATGGTGCCGGCGGCCTGCCCCTGGTTGGAGACCTGGAGCTGCTGCTGCTCCTTGCTGACAACCCCGGCCTGGTAGAGGGCGGTGTAGCGCTCGGCTTCGGCCTGCTGGTTCCTGAGGTTGGCCTGGTCCTTGGCCAAGGTGCCGAGGGCCTGGTCGAGGGTAGCCTGGTAGGGCCGGGAATCGATCTGGAGCAGGAGCTGGCCCTTGCGAACGGACTGGCCTTCGCGGAAGTTGACCTGGAGGAGCTGGCCGTCTACGCGGCTGTGCAGCGTGACGGTGTTGTAAGCGGTCACGGTGCCCAGCGCGGTGAGATAAACCGGAACGGTCTGCTGCTGAACCGCGGCCACCTGCACAGGGATGGGGCGATTGGCGGCGGCGGCGGCGCGGTTGGCTTCCTTGTCCTGCGCCTTTCTGTTGGACAGAATGCGCCACACGACGAAGGCAATGGCCAGCGCGATGACCAGAAGAATGATGACGGTGCGGATCTTACTGCCGCGTGAGCTGCCGCCGGCGGTGGGACTGGCATGCTCGGGGAGCATGTGGGCTGGATCGGTGATGGTTCGCTGCCCGGTCAATGCCGGCGCGCTGGAGGCCGGGGCGTGCGCCTGGTCTTCCTGGTCCTGCTGTGCATTCACGGGCATGATTCGAGAGGTGCGCTCCTGCGGAAAATGACTTTCGCCCTTCGCGTGCTCCGGCCGGGAGACACGTTTGCGGCCCAACAGCAAAGGGTTTCTGAGGCTCTGAGGCTCATGGAATGCGGCCCTGAAGGGTGCGCCAAGCGACGCCGGGCACGTTACCCGGCTCACGGAGCGTCACAACCATCATACGGGCAGGTTATAGTGACGCTAAGCAAGGCTGGAGAGTTTCCGGCCGGTGCACCGAGCGCGGAGACCACGACGGAGACCATCCCCATTAAGCAGACGGCCGTGATGACGGCTGAAGCCGGTTTTGCGCACACGGCAGAGGTTCCGCTCTGCGTGGATCTCGACGGCACGCTGGTGAAGTCGGACACGCTCCTGGATTCGGTGCTGGTGCTGGCGCGGCAGGACCCGCGGGCCCTGCTGAAACTACCCGGCTGGCTCGGCCAGGGTAAGGCCCGCTTCAAGCAGCAGGTGACCGCCGCGGTCAGGCTGGATGTGCAGCACCTGCCCTACAACCGGCCGCTGCTGGAGTGGCTGCGCACGCAGGCGGGAGCCGGACGCGCGATTTACCTGGCAACGGCGGCAGACCGCGGGCTGGCCGAGCGCGTGGCGGAGCACCTCGGGTTCTTCCGCGGGGTGCTGGCGTCGGACGGGGAGACCAACCTGGCCGGCGGCAACAAGCTCGCGGCCTTCCGGGGGCGGTTCGGGGAGGATTTCTGCTATATCGGGAATGCGAGCCCGGATATTCCGCTCCTCGGGGCCTGCCGGACACCGATGGTGGCGAACCCGACGCGTGGGCTGCGCGGGGTCCTGCGGGCGAATCCGGCGATGCCGGTGTTTGCCGACCGTAGCCCGGCATTGAAGAGCTGGTTGAAAGCCGTGCGGCTGCACCAATGGGCGAAGAACGTGCTTCTGTTCATTCCGCTGCTGCTGGGGCATGCATGGTTCGGGGCCAACATCCTGTGCGCGCTCCTGGCCTTCCTGAGCTTCGGGATGTGCGCTTCGGCGACATACATCCTGAACGACCTGCTGGATATCGAGGCGGACCGGCGGCATCCGCGCAAGTCTCGGCGGCCGTTTGCGGCGGGCGACCTTTCGCCGCTGACGGGGATTGCTGTTGTGGCGGCGCTGCTGGCGGGCGCCTTTGCGCTGGCGCTTTCCCTGCCGCACCTGTTCCACTTCTTTCCGCGGCTTAGCCTGAACGCGCTGTTGCAGCCGTACGGCTTTTTGAAGTGGCTGCTGATCTATACCGGAACCACGCTGCTGTATTCGCTCTACCTGAAGCGCAAGCTGCTGGTGGATGTGTTTCTGCTGAGCGGGCTGTATACGGTGCGCATCCTGGCCGGGAGCGCGGCGACGGGCGTGCCGGTCTCGGCGTGGCTGGCGGGGTTCAGCGTGTTCTTTTTCCTGTCGCTGGCGTTTGTCAAGCGGTTTAGCGAACTGGAAGGGTTGCGGGAGCGCGGCGGCGGGGTAAGCCACGGGCGCGGCTACGTCGTTAGCGACCTGGAGCAGCTGCGCGCGCTGGGAACGGGGGCGGCCTACGCGGCGGTGGTGGTGGTGACGCTGTATATCAACAGCCCGGAGGTGCGGCCACTCTATGAGCACCATCGGCGGCTGTGGCTGGTGGTGCCGATCGTGCTGCTGTGGCTAAGCCAGGTGTGGCTGCTGGCCAGCCGCGGCGAGATGCATGACGATCCGGTGGTGTGGGCCATCACGGACAAGCGAAGCCTGCTGCTGGGAGTGCTGATGGCGATTGTGGTGTGGTTTGCGCTGTAGAATCGAGAGGTTATGCCGCCCAAATTCCGCGATATAGAAAAGCGGATCGAAGACGAATTGTGACACTCGCAGGAAAGCCGTCCGCTGAACCTCTGGAGGACACCTACAAGAACATCTTGAGACAGGCGGGGCTGAAGAAATGAGAGAGTATGCTGTCATCTTCGAGAAGGCCGGAACGGTTGGAGCGCTTATGCCCCAGACCTTCCGGGACTTGGAGCGGCTGGCGACACGTTCGAGGAGGCAGAACAACTTATCCGCGACGGCATCGCCCTTCATATCGAATGTCTCAAGGAATACGGAAATCCTGTACCGGAACCGACAACCCGTGTAGCAGTCATGTCCACGGCAGCCTGACTTTGCCTTTCCTATATCGACAGGTGCCATCGTGGTGCGGAGCGAGCCTCTTCACAGCGCTCAGTTGGGTAAAAGCAAAATGGACATTTGAAGTAGAGGGATAGAAAAAGCTTGTGAGCATTCCCCAGCTAATTGGCTTCTCCGAAGCCGCGATCGATATGGCGTTCGATACCGTTCGTGCGGAGGCGAAGGAGGCTTTGTCAGCTACCAGCTTCGACGCGGAAGCGTTCAAGCTGGAATGGCTGGGACGTAAGCAAGGACGACTGAAGCTGATTTCTGATGCGTGGCTGAAGACAGCCCCCGCAGAAGCGAAGAAGCTCATTGGCCAGCGATTTAACTTGCTCAAACAAGAGATTGCTCACCTGCTCGAATCAAGCGCTGATTACCGAATCCGCAAAGTACCACCAATCTTTACCTACGACATTGACATCGGCCTGCCGGGTATCGCGCAGGCCGTGGGGGCGGAGCATCCGCTGATTAAGACGATGGACGAGATCGTCCAGGTGTTTGCGCGGATGGGGTACTCGGTCGCGACGGGGCCTGAGGTGGAGACGGATTTCTATAACTTCGAGGCGCTGAACTTTCCACCCAACCATCCGGCGCGCGACACACAGGACACGCTGGTCATCGCGGAACAGGAAGCGAAGCCGCTGCGCGAGCGGCTGCTGATGCGCACGCACACCTCGCCGGTGCAGATACGGTCGATGCTGGAGCAGGACCCGCCGCTGCGGCTGGTCATTCCGGGCAAGGTGCACCGCAACGATGCGGCGGATGCGACGCACTCGCCGGTGTTCCACCAGGTCGAGGGGCTGTGCGTGGGGCCGGACATCACCTTTTCAGACCTGAAGGGCACACTGGACCATGCGATGAAGGCGTTCTTCGGGTCTGCGGTGAAGACGCGTTTTTTCCCCTCGTTCTTTCCATTCACGGAGCCGAGCGCGGACGTGCAGATCTCCTGCATCTTCTGCGGCGGCAAGGGATGCCGGAAGTGCAAACAGTCAGGGTGGATCGAGCTGCTGGGCTGCGGGATGGTGGACCCCGCGGTCTTCGAGGCGGTGAACCGGCGGCGCGAGGAGCTGGGACGCGAGCCAGCTTACGATCCGGCACGGGTGTCCGGGTTTGCGTTCGGCATGGGCGTGGACCGCATCACGATGATGAAGTACGGGTTCGCGGACGTAGGGATGCTGTATGGCGGCGACGTCCGGTTCCTGCAGCAGTTCGCGTGAGGCCGCCGGCGGCAGTCTCAGGGCTTGAGGCATGCCGGCTGCTGCGGTGATACGGGCGAGACGCAGAGTCCCTTCGGGAATGACAACAAAGGGTGGCATCGGCGCAGTGGACGAACCCCGCCCGCCTGATGCCGGGGTTTGCTAGCATCACGACACCGATGCGAATTTCTTCCCTGCTGCTCTTGTTCTGCCTGGCCGCACCTACCGTGACCCACGCCCAAGGCGCGGGCCAGCACCCGCGCGATGCGGAGATCCACGATGCCGACACGAAGGCGTGGTGGCATACGACCGAGGACCTTTCGGCTGACAGCATGGAAGGGCGGGATACGGGATCGGCGGCCTACGGGCGTGCGGCGGAGTATGTGGCGAAGCGGTTTGCGGCGGCGGGGTTGAAGCCGGCGGGCGATGGCGGGACGTTTCTACAGACGGTGCCGATGCACGAGCTCGACCTGCTGCCGGAAGGAACGAGCTTTACGGTGGTGCGCGACGATAAGCCGGTGCTGAACCTAGCGTTCCTGCAGGAGATCACGACCACGCCGTCACTGGAGATGGCGAGGTCCACGCAGGAAATAGGCGACGGCGCGGGGCGGTTGACGTTTCGCGGATACTGCGGCAAGGACGCGATGGCGGATGTCGCGAAAAAGATCGTGGTGTGCGGGACGCAGCGGCAGGGGCTGCCGAGCGGGGGCGAGCGGACGGCAAATGCGAAGGCCGGGGGAGCGTTCGGCATCGTCACTGTGGACGATCCGTACTTCACGATCGAGCCGCCGCGCTGGCCGTTTGCGTACTCGCGCAGCGTGGTGCTGCGGGATGGCACGGGAGCCGTGGCGGCGCTGCCGGGACGGGCGGGGATGACCGCGATGCTGCCTGCGATGCGATTAAGCGCGGCGGCTTTTGCGAAGCTGCTCCAAGGTACGGGGCAGGATGCGGCGGCGATTCTGAAGGCGGGTGGCAGCAAGCAGCCGCTCGCGAGCTTCGACATACCCGCGCGCATGGAAGTGACGCTGCACGAAACCGAGCGCAACCTCAGCTCACCCAATGTGCTGGCGATGCTGCCAGGCAGCGATCCGGAGCTCAAAAAGCAGGTGGTGGTGGTGTCGGCGCACCTGGACGGGTATGGCTTCGGAACGCCGGTGGACGGCGACAGGCTCTACAACGGCACGTTGGACGACGCGGCCTATGTGGCGCTGCTGATCCAGATGGCAGACGACATCAAGGCGGGCAAGCTGCCGCAACCGAGACGGTCGATCCTGTTCTGCGCGTTCACGGGTGAGGAGAAGGGGCTGCTGGGGTCGACGTGGTTTGTGGGGCATCCGACGGTGGAGAAGTCCGCGATGGTGTCGGACGTGAACCTGGACCAGCTCCGGCCGTTGTTTCCGCTGAAGATCCTGACGGCGCTGGCGATCGATCAAACGACGCTGGGGCAGACGGCGCGGGACGTGGGTGCGTCCATGGGGATCGAGCTGCGGGCAGACCGCGAACCGGAGCGTGGGCTGCTGCGCCGGGCGGATCACTACCCGTTCCTGCGGGCAGGAATCCCGGCCATCGGGTTTGTGTTCGGCTTCGATCCGGGGACGGAGGCGGAGGCGCGCTACCGGCACTGGTACCAGGTGCAGTATCACCGTCCGCAGGACGACCTGACGCAGCCGGTAGACTTCGAGGCGGCGGCGAAGTTCGACCAGTTCTTCTACAAACTGGTGGGAACGATTGCGGACGCCGCGCAGAAGCCCGACTTCGTGGTGCGGGCGACCAGTGGCATGGTCACGGACAAGTGATGACCGCTCGTGCTGCGGAACCTTGTGAGGAGTCACTTCGAGAGGCCGGCTTATCGGTACCAATCCTGTAGAGCGTTGCCGCGAAGGGAGCCGTCATCCCACGGTTGAGGGAGTGCCCGAGTACAGGCCCGCTTGCTATAAAGAGGATGATTGTCCCGAAGGATCGGAATTGTGAGCATGCTCCGACGATGGCGGCGGATTCGAAGAGACCGAGACCGTTCGATCCACGTTCGCTCTCGATCGCTTCCCGTAAACTTCCAGGCTTTAGTTGAGCAGAGCGTCGACATGATCTGCCAAGTGAGGCAGAGGCGGGACGGCTCCATGAAATATATCTACGTGTCGCCGTCTTCGGTGGAGGTGGTTGGCTGGACAGCACTGGAAATGAATGAGGTGACGCACAGCATGCTGTACCCACCGGCTTCGCTGGCCGCCATCGGCGAGGCTGCAAAGCGGTTGAACGCAGGAGCATCGTCAACGGTTGTGACAGTGGAAGCGATTCGAAAGGATGGCCGCCACATCTGGCTGGAAAACCGCGTGAGAACGCTGATGGAGGATGGCCATGGGAACCGCACGGTCGTCGTATGCATGCGCGACATCACCGAACGGAAGCTGCTGCAAGACCAGTTAGCCAGCCTTGTGCTGGTAGACGCGCTGACGAGCGTCGGCAACCGGCGGGCTTTCGATGCGAAGCTGGACCGTGAGTGGCGACATGCCCTCGCGCAGCGGAGTCCTCTGTCGCTGCTGCTGATCGATGTAGATTACTTCAAGCAGATCAACGATACCCATGGGCACCTGGTCGGCGACGAGTGCCTTCGACTCGTCGCGCAGAAGGTGTGTCAGCTGATGGACCGGCCCGAAGCTTTTGTGGCGCGGTACGGCGGCGATGAGCTAGCGGTGCTGCTGGTGGGGATCGATGCAGGAGAGGCAAACGATCTGGCACATGGACTGTGCCGCGGGATTGCAGCGGCAACCTTGGCAGCCCCCGGTGACGCGCTGCACGAGGAACGTGTAACGATCAGCTGTGGCGCATCCACGGCAAGAGTCCAGGTGGACGGCACACCGATGCGTTTTCTGACAGAGATGCCCGCTAGCCTTGTTGCAGCCGCAGATCGGGCCCTGTACGCCGCAAAGTATCAGGGAAGGAACCGAGCCGTTCTCGCCGAGATGGCGTGACCTCAAGCCGCGTGTCCGGGAGCAAACCCAAGTCCTGTGAAACGCCGTTGTGTTCAGTGCATTTGACGGGGCTTGTACTGTCAGCGTTTTCGCGCGACAGGATGCGAGGCTCGGTACGAGCAGGCGGTGGCAGTGCGGGCGCAGCATGGCGGCACGATAAAGCAAGGCAGCACGATAAACTTGCCAGGTGAATATTCTTACCCGCTGGCTGCGTTCCTACCTGCCGGAACTGCCGGTTTCCGATACCCAACTTGCCGAAGACCTGACCCTGCGAGGAATCGCTGTGGAGGGCATTTTCCCAGCCGAGGGTGGAGGTTCCGTGTTCGAGATGGACATCACCACCAACCGGGTGGATGCGATGAACCACTACGGCGTGGCGCGTGAGGCGGCGGCAATCTACGGCGTGCAATTGCTCCCGCTTGAGGACAGAGAACAGAGAACAGAGAAGAGGGAACAGGGAACAGGGAACAGGGAACAAAGGGCAGCGGGATTTCCGGTGCGGATCGAGGCGGAGAACCTGTGCGGGCGGTTTACGGCGCAGATCCTTCGCGGGGTCACGGTGCGGCCCTCGGGCGGACTGATGGCGGAGTACTTCGCGGCGCTGGGGCAGAAGCCGATCTCGGGACCGGTGGACGCGACGAACTTCGGGTGGCTGGCGATGGGGCAGCCGACGCATGTGTTCGACCTGGACACGCTGGAGGGCGGGATTGTGGTGCGGCGCGCACGGGACGGCGAGCGGCTGCGGCTGCTGGACGGCACGGAGCGCACCCTTGTGGCAGACGACCTGGTGATCGCGGACGAGCGCAAGGCGGTGGGGCTGGCCGGGGTGATGGGCGGATGGGATTCGCGCGTGACGGAGGCGACGAAGAACATCCTGGTGGAGGCGGCGTGGTTCGATCCGGCGGCGGTTCGCGCGAGCTCGCGGCGGCATGGGCTGCACACGGATGCCAGCCACCGCTTCGAGCGCGGGGCGGACTTCAACGCGGCTCCGCTGGCCAACGCACTGGTGACGCGGCTGGTGCTGGAGCAGGCCGGCGGCGAGGCGGTGGGTCCGCGAGTGGATGTGGTGGTGCCTGAGGTGGAGGGCCGGACGGCGAAGCGGCCCGCGATCGCGCTGCGGTACAGCGAGGTGGAGAGGCACCTGGGAACGACGCTTGCGGAGTACCCGCTTTCGGCGAAGGTCGTGGAACGAACCCTGCGGGCGCTGGGATGCGGCGTGACCGTGGAAGGCGAGGGCCGCTATGCAGTGACACTGCCGAGCTGGCGGCTGGATCTCGAACGCGAGATCGACCTGATCGAGGAAGTTGCGCGGGTGCATGGGTACAACCGCTTTGCGGACACACTGCCAGGGTGGGCGGGTGTGGTCAAGGAGCCGGATGCGGCGGCTCAGATGAAGGCGATTCGGCAGACGCTGCGGGCGCTGGGGTTCAGCGAGGCGGTTTCGAGCACGTTCGTGGCCGGCACCGAGGCGGAGGTTTTCGGCGAAGCCGGGGCGGGCGCGGTGGCAATGGGGAATCCACTCAACGAAGAGGCGGGCATGCTGCGGCCGGCGCTGGCCGCGGGCATGGCCGGCATGCTGGCGCGGAACCTGCATCGGGACGTCCGCGAGGTGCGGCTCTTCGAGCTGGGCGCGGTGTTTACAGGATCGACGGCGGAGGTGCGCGAGCGCGCGGGGCTGGCGCTTGGCCTGACCGCTCCCACGGTTGCTACGCCGCTGCACCGTGCGGAGGATGCCGGGTTCTTCGCAATGAAGGGCGCACTGGAGCGCTTGCTGGCTGGATTTGCGGGAGAAGTGAGCTTCGACCAGGGTGCGGGGCATGCCGCACTGCCGGGATGGCTGCAAGCAGGCCGGGGGGCGCGGGCGCTGCTGGACGGCGAGTCCGTCGCGGTGTTCGGGGAGTTGAGCGCGGCGGAGGCGCAGCGGCGCAAGCTGCGGCAGACCTGCGTGCTGGCCGAAGTGAGGGCCGACCGGCTGCTGTCGCGCGCGCTACGCGCTCCGGTGACCCGGGAGCTGTCGCGCTTCCAGGCGGTGGAGCGTGACTTCAGCTTTGTGTTCCCAGACGGTGTGGGCTGGGGAGCGATCGAAGCGGCGCTGCGGGGGCTCGGGATAGCGGAGCTGATGCGGGCGGAGCCGGTCGAGATCTTTCGCGATGCGAAAGGAAAGGCGGTGACGGCGGGGAGCTACTCCCTGCTGCTGAAAACGGTGTTGCAATCAGCTGAGCGGACGCTCACCGAAGAGGAGATTGGCGGGATCAGCGGGCGGGTGGTTGAGACGCTGACGCGGCTGGGGGGCGTGCAGCGCACTTCCTGAATGCGAGATCGTCTTCACGATGTGATACCGAGAGCGCAGCGAGTTTGGAACGCGCTCAGAGCTTTGAGTTAGAGCTTTGAGCTTGCCAGCTCGGAGCTGGAGTTGCCCGGTTGTGACAGAGAGACGATGACAGCGGCAAAGCAACCGCTTGGAACGAGGGACTCAGGAAGGTTCACCTGGAATGCCGGGGAGTGTTATCCACTTTGCAAATGGCTATAGTGAAGGCTGATTTCACAAGGAGTTCCGTGAGCGTGAGTGCCGAGATCGTCAGCGTGGATGAGTTCCAGGCGCTGGAGCAGAAGGTGCTGCAGACCGTGGAGCTGATCAAGAAGGAGCGCGAAGCACGCGCCACTGCCGAATCGGAACGCGATGCGGCCCATGCGGAGGCGGCGGGGCTGCGGGAGCAGATGGAGCGGCTGTCGGAGTCGAGCCGCGGCGCCCAGGGCGAGCTCGAAGCGCTGCGCCGCGAGCGGGAGTCGGTGCGGGTACGGGTGGAGCGCATGCTCGCGCAAATGGATGAACTGCTGTAGAGCGTTTTTGAATGGGCAGGGCAACGAAAGGCGAGCGGTTGGCGGAAGACGTGTACAGAAGTGCGGCGGAGCGGTCTCGGGCAGAGCAGGCGGCTTGCGCGGAGGGTGCTGTGGTGGTGGAGATTTACGACCAGACGTACCATCTGCGCGGCACGGATGCGGCGTACATCGAAAAGCTGGCCGGGCTGGTGGACGGCAAGATGCGGGCCGTGGCGGCGCAGAGCGCGTCCCCCGACTCGCTGCGCGTGGCCGTGCTGGCCGCGCTGAACATTGCCGATGAGCTGGTGAGCCTCCGCACGCGTCATGACACGCTGAGCGGCAGTATGGACCGCGCGCAGACGACGGTCAGGTCACGAGCTGGGTCGCTGGCTGGGATGCTGGACGAGGTGCTGGCGGAGCGCAAGGCCGGATAGGCCGGTCAAAGGTCTGGATTACGCAGCCTGGCAGTGTTTGACCCTGGGGTACGCCTGCAGCAGACGTACGAGATCTTCCACTGTGACCAGCGGAGCGGAGCGGAGGCCGATGGTGGGCTGGCGTTGCAGCAGGCGAGCGAGAGCGGCCAGGGTCTGCTGTGTCTCTTCCGAACTCAGCCCAAGGTCGTCCTCCAGCGCGTCGCCGGGTAGGATGGGGAATGGGATTCGCCGAACATCCTGAAGGTGCCGGTAGGTGGCGGATGCGATCCGAGCATCCAGTCCGTAGCGTTGCATGTGGAAGGTGAAGGTTTGCTCGTTCACTCCCTCGCGTTCGCGAAAGAGGGCCTTTTCCCTACGGCGGGTAGAGAGTCTGAAGACGACGAATGCGGCGACGATGCCAAGAATGACGAAGCCGATGGGGAGGAACTGGTGCCCTATACGGGCAGTCCAGGCATCCGAAGCCGACATGAAAACACCTCAGCAAGCAAAATATCGACGTACACTCCGCAGGTTCTGAGGCCCAAGGTATAACTGGCGCGGATTTCAATGGCGTTCAGCGAGACAGGCTGATTATTGCATCTCCGGTGCAGCCGCACACCTTGAAATCTCATCCGATGGATACTGTCTTATGGTTACTTTTCCCGAATCCGTCCCGTCATTCCGGCCCGCGGCGATTCAAATGCGACCGGGTGCGGAGTTTGCGAACGCCGATCTTGCGGGTATCGCCGTGCCGATGTCCGGAGGACTGCGCGTTCCACCGGGAGAGATGCCTGCGGAGCGGCTCCGGGATAGCCATGGAAGAGCTATTACCGATCTTCGCCTTTCCGTGACCGACCGCTGCAATTACCGTTGCGTGTATTGCCGAACCGGTACGGACGGGGTGCAGCACAGCGAATTGCCGATCGAGGAGTACGCGCGCATTCTGCGGTTGTTCGTGTCGCTCGGGGTGGAGAAGATACGCCTGACCGGAGGCGAGCCCCTGCTGCGCGCCGGCCTGGTCGAACTGATCCGGGAAACGGCCGGAATGCGCCGTGCCTTCGGTCCCGCCGAACCCCTGGACATTGCCATCACGACCAATGGGCACCTGCTGGCGCCCATGGCGGCAGACCTGCGGGCAGCCGGTTTGGCGCGGGTCACGGTGAGCATGGATGCGGTGGATGCCGAAACGTTCCAGCGCATGACCCGGGTTCCGAACGGTCTGGCGCGGGTCAGGGACGGCATTCGCGCTGCACAGTCCGCGGGCCTGGGGCCGGTGAAGGTGAACTGCGTGTTGATTCGTGGCATCAACGACCACCAGATCGAAGCGTTCGCAGAGTTCTCGCGCAGCGAAGGGGTGATCGTCCGCTTTATAGAATTTATGCCGTTGGAAGAAGACCGATCCTGGCGGGCCGACAGCGTGGTGGGGCTTGACGAGATCGTGGCACGGTTGGAAAACGTGCAGCCGTTGCAAGCGCTGCCGGCCAACCACCGCAGCGAAACCGCGCGGCGCTACAC
Organism: uncultured Acidobacteriaceae bacterium; assembly: GCA_964246235.1. Classification (GTDB taxonomy): domain Bacteria; phylum Acidobacteriota; class Terriglobia; order Terriglobales; family Acidobacteriaceae; genus Granulicella. Next base: position 138,768 of record CAXTPR010000007.1, on the reverse strand, counting down.
GTTCGCGGACGGACGGGGGGAGATCGGCATCATCGCTCCGGTGTCGCACCCGTTCTGCGGCCACTGCTCGCGAGTGCGGGTGACCTCGGATGGCAAGGTGCGGACGTGCCTGTTTTCGCAGAGCGACCACGACCTGATAGGCCGCATGCGGCGGGGGGCCAGCGACGGCGAGCTGCGGGACTGGCTGCGCGGCGTGGTGTACCGAAAAGAGGCGCGCCACCACATCGGCGAGCCGGGCTTCCTGAAGCCATCGCGTAGCATGGTGCATATCGGAGGTTGATTGCCGACTGCCGCTGACAGAACCAATGCCGGTTCCGTACGCTCGCACTGACGAGCGCTCGACCCGGCTCAGGGTCTTTCATCCTTAGGTACGAGCCGAGCGTATGAGCCGCCAGTTCCAAGTGATCGACAACCGCCAGCTGGACAACCTGCGAGTTTTCCATGACGTGGCGCGGGCGCTGATCTCCAACCTGGACCTCGAGTCCATCCTGCGCACCCTGATGAGCAAGATGGAGGAGTTCTTCGGACCGGAGCGGTGGTCGCTGCTGCTGGTAGATGAGGAGAAGCAGGAGCTGTACTACGCACTTTCGGCGGGGCTGGATGACACGAAGCTGCGCGACAGCCGCATCCGGCTCGGCGAAGGAGTGGCGGGGCATGTGGCGACTTCGGGCGAACCGCTGGTGATACCCAACGTACACGACCACCCGGAGTGGGCACGCTTTGCGAAGGCCAACCCGGACCTGAGTCTGCGCTCCATTGCCTGCCTGCCGATCCGCCACGGCAAACGAACGCTGGGTGTGCTGCAACTGCACAACAGCAAGCTGGACCTGCTGCCACAATCTTCGATCGCGTTTCTGCTTGTGCTGTGCGACTACACGGCGATTGCGCTGGAGAACGCCCGGCATGTGAAGCTGATCCACCAGTTGAGCATTACGGACGACTGCACGGGTCTTTTCAATGGGCGGCACATGTACGACCTGCTGAAGCAGGAGATCGGGCAGCGAAGCGGCCCGCATGCGCATTTCAGCCTGCTGTTCTTCGACCTGGACCACTTCAAGGCGATCAACGATACCCACGGCCACCTGTCCGGGTCGCGCCTGTTGGCCGAGGTGGGATCGATGCTGAAACGGATGATCGGTCCGGAGCACTCCGGGTTCAGATATGGCGGTGACGAGTTCGTGGCGCTGCTGCGGGGTATGAACCGGCCGGCGGCGTGGGCTCTGGCAAACAGGCTGCGCGACACGCTGAAAGGCACAGCCTACCTGATGGCCGAGGGACTCTCGATCGAGATGACCGCGAGCTTCGGGCTGGCGACGTTTCCGGAAGACGGCGACACGCTGCAGGACATCATCCGCGCGGCGGACACCGCCATGTACTGCGCCAAGGAACAGGGACGCGACCGGGTGGTCGCGGCTCTCGGCAGCGTAACGGAGATGCCGTTGCGGCGGGGCTCGCGGCACGATGAGCTGAGTTGAGTCATGCGCCTCCGGTGCTGGAACATTCCAGTGGTTCCGGCGCTCAGCGCGGCTGCGGCTTGCGGCGCTCGAGGGAGGCCGGCCGTCTGGGCTCGGGGCGGAGCGCCTCCACGCTTTCCGGCGCGGCGGAGTGCACGCCGAAGTCCCACACGTTGGCGTTGACCTCCCGGCCGTTCAGCACTTCGATCAGGGCGTATTCGCCGAAGTCGAGAGGCGCGACCGGCGTGAGCCTGAGCCAGTGGCCGCCGGGGAGGGGCTCGGCCTTGAGCTCCACCACATCGGGCTGGGGCTTGCTGCCCAGGGCAGCAATGCGGAAGCTGTCCACAATACGGGAATCTCTGCGGGCGTCGAGCCGCTCGACGATGTAGTCGCTGGATTCAGCGCCGCCGGCGGGTACCTCGCGCCCAGCGGCATGAGGAGCGGTCTCGACGATAAAAGCTCCGCCGGGGTCGGCATCGTCGATCTTTCCGAGGCGCACGTAGAAGACCGGGTCGGGAACGTGGATCTGAATGTCGGCGCTGCCGCCCGGGACCTCGAAGAGCCGATGCGGGCTGGAGGCCGGGTTGATGGCCATCTTGAGGACGGCGTGGGCGGTCTCCTTGTTGAGATCGCTGCCCTGCTGCGGGAGCGGCACGAGTTCGGGCGTGCCGCGGTACGTGTCGAGCACGAGGACGCTGTCTTCTTCGGGCAGGCGAAGGTCCGGCGCGACTTCCGGGGTGCGTGCGGCGCGCTCGGCTTCTTCGCGCGCGAGCTCCGGACTGAGCACGGCGCGTTGTGCGGCGGCAGCGGGACCACCGGGCGCGTGGTCGCGAGCCCACTTCTGCGTGGCAGGCAGATCGACGAGCGACAGCGGAATCTCCTCGCTGGCCCCATTGCGCTCCGCGCTGCGGTAGCGGACGATGTTGCCGGAAACCTTGTACTCGAGGACCAGCTGGTAGGTGCCGTCCTTGAGGATCAGGTGGATGCGGGCGGGCGTGCTGGGCGTGACGACATCGGGGACATCCATGGGCCGGTGCTGGGCAAGGCCTGCGGCAGGGGTGAGGCTGAGAGCGGCGGCGATCAGAAGGCCGGGGAAGGCAATGCGCGAAGGCATGACGATGTTTAGACGCAGCCCGGCATGGCGAGGGAGGCGTGGACGAGACAATGCGCGCTGCCGACACAGCGCTGTAGGAGGCGCGGTCGCAGAAACGAGCCGCTCCAGGGAACAAGTCACTACCGGAAGACGACTTCCGGATGTGATTCAGAGATTGCTTTCTGCATCGCGGCCTTTCAGTAATGGAACCGGTAGCGCAGCTCACCATAGATTTCGCGCGGGTCGTTGCGATGAAATCCGCCGAACGTCAGGCTGTTGTCGAGCAGCACTCGCCGGTTCGCCACGTTCAGCGCCGTTACGGAGGCGGTGATTCGCTCCCCAAAGCTCTTGCCGAAGGTCAGATCGAAGGTGGTGTGCTGGGGCAGGTACGGGTTGGGATAGCGCGGATCGGCCGGAGGGCCGTCCGGATCGTAGCCTCCGTTGGTGAACCCCGAACCGTACGTCGTGTTGGCTGAAGCCGTGATCCGCAGAGGCAGCTTCGCGTTGAAGCCTACGTTCAACGTGTTGCGCTGATCGTGATCCACCGGTGTGTAGCTGAAACCCGCATCACAGACCGGGTCGCCGATGGGCGTGCAGACCAGGCCGCCCGTAATGTTGCCACGCTGCTCTGCGATCTGGTTGGAGTACGCAAGGTGTGCCTGACCGAGACGCCACAGCCTCGGCGAGCGCAGGGTCAGCTCCCACGCCCGCACCAGCGCCCCATCCACCATCACCGGAAAGTAGATGCTCGAATTCCCGATGTTGGAGTGGTCGAGAAAGTTGTTGGTTCGAGCCTTGAACGTGTCCGCATCCAGCAGCCAGCCGCGATAGGGAATCTGCACGCCGAACTGGTGCTCCTCGTCGCGTTCGCCGTGCAAGGGGACGAAGCCGGTGTCGTTCGCCTGCGCATACTGCACCACGGGACCCTTTGCCGTCAGCAATGGTGGCGGCTGGTAGAACCGGCCATAGAAGCCCCGGAAGACCCAGTTCAGCTTTGGCACGCGAACCGCTACCCCCGCACGCGGGTCGATTTCGTTCTCGCTGAATTGCCCCTGGAAGAAGGTGTGCCGCAGACCTGCGATGATCGTCAACCACGAGTTCGGCTTGTAGTTGTCGGAGACGTACTCCTCAATCACGGCACCCGCGGCTGCGTCCGGAAGGGTGAAGTTCGGGTTGCCGCTGCTGTCGTTGAATGCAGCGCCGAACAGGTAGCCATCGTGCTGGCCGAAAGAGTAGACGCCTGCCTGCAGCGTGTTGCGCGCGATCTCCGCGGTGACCGACGCCTGGGCCCCGGCATAGATCGAGGTGCGGTCCGAGGTAGTTGCCACGGGGGTATCCGCCGCGCCGGGCTCGTAGTTTGCCCGGTTGTAGTGGAAGAACGGGGAAACCTGCAGAACCGTCGAAGAGTTGAAGGTGTGCAGCCACGAAGCCGCGACCACACCGTCGGTCTCATGCTGCCTGTCGCGCAGGCCGCTGGAGTTGAACTGCCGGTTTGCTGTGCTGTCCGGGTCCGGGTCGTAAGGAATCTGAAAGAAATCGTTGCGCAGCTGCGTGACCAGCCGGAACTGGTCCTTCGGCGTGCGGTTGTAGATCAGCGAAGCGAAACCGCCGTAGCCGTTGACTGCATCGTGACGGACCTGCCCGACAGGAGCGGAGAGGCCGTAGTCACTGCGGTTGCCGTTCAGGCTTGCGTAATAGGCAAACGTCTCCGTGTGACCGCCGAAGTTGATTTGATCGCTGGTCTGCAGAAAGCTGCCGGCACTGAGCACCAGCTCCGCTTCCCGATCGCGCTCGAACCCGGTGCGCGGCACCACGTCAAAGACGCCGTAGGTCCGGTCTCCCACGTCCGAGGTGTAGCTGCCGCGCTGCACTTCCACATAGTCGATGTCCTTGGGATCGATCTGCGCACCGAGATTGCTGGCAATGTTGGTATTCGGAATCTGCACGCCGTCCAGCAACCAGCTGACCTGGTGGCCGCCGCGCATGTGCAGCATGTCATGCGTAATGTAGGCGCCCGGTACGTAGTCAGTAATCATCGCGAGGCTGTTGGTCCGGTCCGCACCCGGGGTGTCCGCGATGTCGTGCCTGCTAACGAGTGTTGTTGAGGTTATGGAATCGACATTCGCCACGTCCGCCTGGCCGTGAACGTCCACCGATTGGTTGACGGTTCCTAGCAGCAACTCGAAGTGCAGAAGCGGCATGGTGCCGGACGCAAGCGTGATGACGCGCTCGACCGGACGGAAGCCCGGCTGACGAACAGTGACGGTGTAGTCGCCAAGCGGCACCGTGGACAGGCGAAAGACGCCATCCGATCCTGTTACCGCCGTCTTCATCAGGGCGGAGTTCGCGGCGCGAAGTGTGACCGTTGCACCTGTGACGGGTCGATGCTGCGGATCGTGCACGACGCCCTGGACCTGCGCAAAAATCGTGGCAGCGTAGGCCGAGGGCGTGGAAAGCAGGATGGCAAGGGGCAGAAAGCATAACGAGCGGCGCACGAAGCACCCTCCTGGTCGCGGCGAAGCGACCCGTCAGAACACAAGACGTGGACAGCAGCTTCGCTCGCCGGAGCGAGGTCCGGGTGCGAAGCGCCGGGCAGGACGTGGATCAGCCGTGGAAGATTGGAGGGCCGCGCTTTTGCCGGGAGCGGTCGCGCGAAATCCGGCGCTTGCACTCCGATTGCACCGTTCCCGAGGGATCGCTGAGTCCCTGTGCGGAGAACGCTTGCGCCGGCGCAGGGATCAGAGTTTCCTGCACATGGGCGGTAGCGACCGAAGCCGGGCAGTAGGGGCAGCGCTCCGGTGGGGCTGTCCACCTGTCCGGGGCACCGCTTGCTGCAAGCTGGCTGCGGCCGGCCATGCCCATGGCGCAGTGATGCTTTCCATTTCTGCGACAACAGGCCGGAAGCGCCGACTCCGCGCTCTGCCCGAGCGCCAGCAGCGGAGCGAACAGCGGCATCACAAGCACCGCTACGAGCAGGATGGGCAGCAGTCTACGCAATTTCTCCATTCAAGCACTGTCATGCGTCCGGTGCAATAAAGGACGATCCGGCACGGAGTGCTTTTCGATTCTGGCGAGAAGGCGCGTGAGACGCGGTTCCGTTTCCGTGTACCGCTTGCACGCAGATCCCGACGGGCAGCGTTTTCGGAGGCGCTTCAGAGCCGCTCCCACGCGTTGCGAGAACATCCCCCGCACCGCGTGCGCTGCTTCAGAACGTCTGTTGCTGGAGCCACTCGCGGAAGCGGGGCCCCAGGTCATCGCGCTTGAGGGCGAACTCCACGGTGGCCTTCAGGAAGCCGAGCTTGTCGCCGGCGTCGTGGCGCTTGCCTTCGTAGGTAAAGCCGTAAACCTTTTCGTACTGCAGCAGCGCCTTGATCGCGTCGGTGAGTTGGAGTTCGCCGCCTGCGCCAGGCTTGATGGTTTCGAGCAGAGCGAAGATGCGCGGAGTGAGGATGTACCGGCCGATGATGGCGTTCTGGGAGGGCTGCGTGCCGGGCTTCGGCTTCTCGACCATGTCGCGGACAGAGAGCAGACGCGGGTCCGCCGGGTCGGGTGTGCAATCGAGGCAGCCATAGGCGGAGATGGCATCGCCTTCGACAACTTCGGAGCCGAGGATAGAGGAGCTGGTCTTTTCGTAGGCTTCCAGCATCTGGGCGAGGCAGCCTTTGCCGGGCGCGTCGACGATATCGTCGGGGAGGATGACCGCAAAGGGCTCGTTGCCGACCAGCTCCTTGGCTTGCAGGACGGCGTGGCCAAGGCCGAGGGCTTCGGCCTGGCGGGTGTAGGTGATGCGGGCGAGCTTGGAGACAGAGCGGGCGATCTCGAGCAGCTCGGTCTTGCCGCGCGCTTCGAGCGAGGCTTCAAGCTCGACGGACTTGTCGAAGTGGTCCTCCAGGGTGCTTTTGCCGCGGCCGGTGACGATGATGATCTCGGTGCAGCCGGCGGCGACGGCTTCTTCCACCCCGTATTGGATGAGCGGCTTATCGACGAGCGGCAGCATCTCCTTGGGCGTGGCCTTGGTGGCGGGCAGGAAACGCGTGCCCATGCCTGCCGCGGGGAAAACTGCCTTGCGAACCTTCATTGAAGCCATGCGTTACCGCGATCCTGACTGCAAGCAAGATGGTAGCAGCGCGCGCACGCCGAGGCGATAAGCGCAAGGGAACGAGAAGGATGACGGAAGTTGCAGGGTTTGCGATCGACTCAAGGCTCTCGGATGACGTCTGCGAGGCTCCGCAACGGCGCAGGCTGTGTGAGGCGGGGACGAAAGCACATGCCGCAATCGCGACCGATGTCGAATGGCTGCCTTCTTCTTACCCGCCTGCAGCCGACAAGACTATGCATGCACATGGGCGGACTTCGACTCCGCTTTGCTCCACGCTGCTGACCCCCGGTTCATCGATCCGCCGGCGTAAAGACCTGCGGGCGTGAACAGCCGGCGCTGGAGCGAATCGCAGTTTGCGCCGCCCATCGTAACGTGTTTAGATACGGGAAATCGTAAATTTTCTGAGGCTTGCCGCAGGCGGGGTTCGTCTGTAGCGGTAACGCCCGTCCGTTCCAAAGCTTTCACAAGTGCTGTCCAGGTGCGCTTGCAGCGAGATCCGCACCTTCCAGGAGGCGAGTTGGCGTACGCAGGACTGGCTAGATCGCGATCCGGATTCTGCTTCGGGCTGCTGAGCCTGTGCGCGTTTGCCACGGTGCAGGCGCCGGGCCAGCAAGGCAGTGGAATGTCGAGTGGGCCGGTCATCGTGCAGCCAGGCGCTCCGGGACAGGACAACAAGACGCTGACCCCCGCGAATGCCAGGGGCGAGAAGCGTCCGCCGTCGCCGGCGGATATCGAGTTCATGCAGGGCATGATCATGCATCATCACCAGGCCGTGGAGATGACGGAGCTGCTGAAAACGCGCTCGCAGGACCCGGAAGTCCGCGACCTGGGCAAAAAGATCGACGTCTCGCAGACGGATGAAATGCGCTGGATGAAGCAGTGGCTCACGGATCGCGGGCTGCCCATTACCGCGCCGATGCCGGGCATGGATATGAGCGGTATGGATATGAGCGGTATGGACATGAGCGGGATGGATATGAGCTCCATGATGCCTCCTATGCCCGGCATGCTGACCAAGGCGCAGATGGATGCGCTGCGCAAGGCCAGCGGTGCGGAGTTCGACCACCTGTTTCTGACCGGAATGATTCAACACCACACCGGGGCCCTGACAATGGTGAAGCAGCTTTTCCAGAACCCGGGAGCGGGACAGGACCCACAGTTGTTCGACTTCGCGAGCGACGTGGACAACACGCAACAGGCAGAGATCGACATCATGCGGCACATGTTGAGGAGGGGAAATGAACGCCAAAGCAACTTCGTGTCTCGCCGGTGGCGCCGCGTCACTGGCGCTCGCGGCCTTCGGTCTCGTTCCGGCACTCAGCAGGGGACAAATGGCCATGAACGGCCCCGCGATGGAAAAGAAGGGCTCTTCCGCTTCGTCCGTATTTGTGAACCCGCGATCCGGCCCTGACGATCCGCGTGTGGGACTGAAGGGCGGATTGTATGACGCTGCCACCGCTGCGGCGGGTCTGCAGCTGATCTACACCACGCCGAAGCCGGCAGGGTTCGCGCCCGATCTGGAGTCGATCAAGGCAGTGGACGCGACGCCGCCTCCTCCGCCGGTGAACCCCGATGCGCCCCGCCAGCGGGGTGGCGCAAGGCCTACGGGGCCGCGCGCCGACTACGGCGGCACGAACTCCGATCTGGCCTTCACTTCCAAGTACCTGTTCAACGGGAACTACAGCGGGATCAACATCTACGACATCTCGGTCCCAGAGCACATCAAGCTGGTGACGTCATTGGTGTGTCCGGGCGGGCAGGGCGATGTGTCGGTGTACGGCCACCTGCTGTTCATGTCGGTGGAGGCTGCCAACGGGCGCATGGACTGCGGGACGCAGGGCTTCCCGACGACCACTCCGGCTCCCCCGCCGCCAACCCCTCCCCCCGCCGATGCGACGCCGGAACAGATTGCCGCGTTCCGCGCAAGCCTGCAGCGCCAACCGGATCCGAGCCCCGACCGCGTGAAAGGTGTGCGCATCTTCGACATCAGCGACATCAGCAACCCGAAGCAGGTGAAGGATGTGCAGACCTGCCGCGGGTCACATACCCATACGCTGGTTGTGGACCCAAAGGACAAGGACAATGTGTACGTCTACGTTTCGGGCTCGGCGGGCGTGCGGTCGGCAGCGGAGCTGGGCGGCTGCTCGGGGGCTGATCCTGACGTGGACCCGGATACGGCGCTGTACACCATCGTCGTGATCAAGGTGCCGCTGGCACATCCTGAGCTGGCGGCCGTGGTGAACAGCCCACGCATCTTCCAGGACGAGAAGACAGGCGCAGCCAACGGGCTGTGGAACGGCGGCAATCACGGTGACGGAACGCAGACGACCTCGGCAACGCGCGGCTGCCACGACATCACGGTGTACTCGGCGATTGGACTCGCGGCGGGAGCCTGCTCGGGCAATGGCATTCTGCTCGACATTTCGGATCCCGTGCATCCGAAGCGGTTGGACGCGGTGGTGGATCCGAACTACGCGTTCTGGCACTCGGCCAACTTCAGCAACGATGGCAAGACGGTGCTGTTCACGGATGAGTGGGGCGGCGGTGGACAGCCGCGCTGCCGTGCGAGCGATCCGATGAACTGGGGCGCGGACGCGATCTTCGACATCACCAAGGAGCGGAAGCTGAAGCTGGAAGCCTATTACAAGATGCCCGCGCCGCAGACCGACAAGGAGAACTGCGTAGCGCATAACGGGTCGATGATCCCCGTGCCCGGCCGGAACATCGAGGTGCAGTCGTGGTACCAGGGCGGCGTTTCGGTGATGGACTACACCGATCCTTCGCATCCGTTCGAAATCGGCTACTTCGACCGCGGTCCGGTGGATGATTCGCGGCCGGCGATGGGCGGGCAGTGGTCCACCTACTACTACAACGGCTACATCTATGGATCGGAGATCGCGCGCGGCACGGACGTGTTCAAGCTGACACCCACCAAGTACCTCACGCAGGCGGAGATCGACGCCGCGGCGCAGGTGAGCCTGCCGGAGTTGAACGTGCAGGACCAGCCGAAAATCTCATGGCCCGCGAACCTGGTCACGGCTCGCGCGTATATCGATCAACTGGCCCGCGGCACCAGTGTGACGCCGCAGCAGGTAACCGATATGAATGCCGCAGTGGTAAGCAGGAATGCGAAAAAGCTGAGCTCTCTCGGAAAGAAGCTCGACAAAGATGCCACCCTGGCGAAGACACCGCAGGATGCCGAGCGCATGCATGCACTGGCGAAGATCATGGAGCAGCCCGGGGTGTAGAGCACCTCTTTTCTCAGGAGCAGGGCCCGCCCCGGTGGGCCTTGCTGCGTTTGAGGAGCGAACGTTAGTGATAGAGCCGGGGCGACCGGGCCTGTGCTAGAAATCGAAGCGAAGCCAGCCACTGTGGCTGGCCAGGAGATTTTGTATCGAAAGCCCCATGCGCCTCGGTGACCTGCTCATCCGGGCGAGACTCGTCGGAGTAGCCCAGGTCGAGCAGGCGCTTCGCCGCCAGTTCGAGCGAGGCGGCCGCATCGGCGACCATCTGGTTGCGCTCGGAGCGCTGAGCCAAGCGGCGCTCGATTCCTTTCTGCATGGGGTGCCTGCGGAGCCGGCTTCCGTCGCGGCGACAAAGATCGATGAGAACGAACTGCTGGCGCTGCTGCTGAGACATATCTACACGGGACAGCTGGAGTCGGTTCGTCAGTTCGCGCCGGCGATCAAACTGGCTCCTGGAGTGGTCTCGGAGCTGGTGCGCATGGCGGTGGACCGCAAGCTCCTGTTTGTGCGCGGCCTGCGGAGCTCGGAGAGTGCGATGGACATGCACTACTCGCTGACCGAGGAGGGGCGGCGCTTCACGATCGACGCGCTGCAGCAGCTGCGCTACACCGGGCCTGCCCCGGTAGCACTGCACGACTTCGTCGATCAGGTGAATCGGCAGAAGCTGACCAGCGAGCGCGTCACCTACGAGCGCATTCGAGGAGCGCTGGAAGGCCTGACCTTCGATGACAGCATGATCGAACAGACGGGACCGGCGCTGAACTCGGGCCGGGCGATCCTGCTCTACGGCCCTCCCGGCAACGGAAAAACCTCGGTAGCGCTGCGGCTGGCGCAGGTCTACACGGATGTTGTGTACATCCCGTACGCGATCACGGTGGACGGGCAGATCATCAGCATCTTCGATCCCAGCATCCATATGCAGATCACGTCTGCAGCGTTCGATGAAACGCAATCACTGATCCGTGCGGAAACATACGATCCGCGCTGGGTGCCATGCAAGCGGCCCGTCGTTATCGCCGGGGGCGAACTCACGCTCGACATGCTGGACCTGCGCTACGACACGACATCGCATACCTACGAGGCGCCACTGCACATGAAGGCGTTGGGCGGGTGCTTCGTGATCGACGATTTCGGGCGCCAGCTGGTGAGCCCTACCGCGTTGCTGAACCGCTGGATCGTGCCGCTGGAAAGCCGCGTGGACTACCTGAAGCTGCATACCGGCAAGAGCTTCTCTATCCCTTTCGACGAACTCATCATCTTTTCGACCAACCTGCAGCCGGAAGACCTGATGGATCCGGCGTTCCTGCGGAGGCTGCCGTACAAGATCGAGATCGGCTCGCCTAGCCTGGATCTTTACAAGGACATTTTCCTGCGCGAGTGCGCGCGGCATGCGTTGCCGTTGCCCGAGGACGCATTCGCGCACATTGTGCGCAAGATCACGCAGGAGAAGGAACTCGAACTGGCGGCGTTTCAGCCGCGGTTCATCCTGGACCAGATTGCCGCGACCTGCCGGTTCATGGGCTGCCCGCCGCAGCTCGAGCTGCGCTTTGTGGAGTACGCCATCAACAATCTTCGTGTGCGGCGGGCTGCTGCTTCCGGCGGTGTGGCGACCACTCAGTGACGGCGTCTATAGCGGTTACCCCGAAGGTAGCGGCAGCCCAATGCAGATTCTTCCCCCTTTCGACTTCGCTCAGGGCGCGGAAGGACAACGGAGGAGCGCACGCGAGCCTCTACACCTGGGCGAGAACGGTTCTGGAAGCTGTTCTCCTGAAGATGCAGTTCACGATGAGCCAACTTCCGAGGTCCTTCGCTCTGGGTGACGCCGCTGAAAAGAAGAGCTACAGCAAAGGGATCACGGCTTTCGAGTTCAAAGGGAGCACGGCTCTAGGGCTTCGCGGTAGTGATATCCATGGAGTTGTCGTCAAGGTTGCGGTCGATCAGTTTGTTGAACGGGTCGATGCCAGCGCGCGTCGGAGCTTCACTCACGATGAACTCGAAAGTTTGTTTGCCGCCGGTGATCCGTTCCTTGCGCACGCTCAGCGGTTTTTCCAGGCCCTTCTTGCCGCTGAACACGCCGACGTCCATGAGGTCGTTGATGGCCGAGGGTGATTCCACACCGTTGCCGTCGGCGTAAGACTTCTTGCCTTCGGCGGTGAGCGTGACCTTATACCTGCCATCCGGCATTTTCTGCGAGGACGCGGTCAGTGCCTTGTTGTCATAGAGGGTGATCTTTTCGAAGCTGTCGTCGATGAAGTACTGCAGCCCGGCGGGCGTTTGCGCGCGCAGCGCGGCTTCCAGGTCGCGGGTGTCGGGATAGGGGCCGGACTTCGAATCGTCCGCGTTGGCGTAGCGGCGAGCCATGAGGAAGTTGTGCAGAGCGAGATTGACCTTGTCCTCGCCGATGTAATCCGACAGCGCGTACAGGATCATGCTGCCTTTCTGATACCAGACGTAGGCTTCGCGCTGCACGAGAGCCAGAGGCGGCTCCCTGCGGGTTTCGCCGGAGCGTCCACGCAGGTAGCCATCGAGCTCGTGGGAGAGGAACTTGCGCATCTGGGCCTCGCCGTACTTCTTCTCCGCGACGCGCAGGGCGGAGTATTCGGCCAGCGACTCGGACATCATGTTGGACCCGGCGACGCGGCCACCGATGAGTTGATGCGCCCACCACTGGTGCGCCAGCTCATGCGCGCAAACGAAGTAGGTGAAGTCGATGTCCTTCTGAGCGTTCAGAACACGCTGCAGGAAAAAGGTCTCGGTGAAGGGCGAGGTATTGGGAAAGGACTGCGCGAAGTTGCGGTAGCGCGGGAACTCGATGATGCGGAACTGACCGTACTGAAAGGGGCTGTAGTTGGCCTGGTAGTAGTCAAGACCGCCGCGAATGCCCTCCATCATGTCATCGACGCCCCAGGCGTGGTGCTTATCGTAGTAGACCTCGATGTTCGTGCCCTTGTAGTTCTGTTTCCTGACCTCGTAGCGGCCGGAGATGAAGTTGAAGAAGGCAAGAATCTTGACCTGCCCCATGTCGTAGGCGAAGTAGTGGCGGCCGTTCCCGTGCCAGTCGCGCTGCAGGTAACCGGGTGAAAGTGCGATCTGGTCGTCGGGAGTACTGACAACGGTCTTGTAGCTGATCCAGTCGGCAGGCGGCGTGAACAGGTTGGTGACGCTGCCGTAGGCGTCACCGCGGGCGGGTAGATCGGATACAGGGCCAAGACCTTCTTCGCGACGGCGGCGAGGGTCGTCGAGCTCCAGGCCAGCGTTGTAGCCGATGTAAGGGTAGTAGTCGGAGTCAAAGAACATGCCGTTGTAGGCGAGCTCCGGCCTCTCGTTGCCGTCGCGGAAGCCGCGGCTCCGGTATCCCACCTGAAAGGTCATGTTCACCGTTTCGCCGGGAGCCAGCGGCCGATCGAGCTGATAGACGGAGTAGAGGTCGCGCGGTTCCCGGCTGAGGAGGTGAAAGGGCCGGTCGAACGTTACATCGCTTACGGATTGCCTGCTGTCGGTGACGTGAATCTGTGCGATGGGAGCGGCAGTCTTGTTCTGCAGCAGGAAGTGCCCGTTGCCGGAGAAGGAGCGGTGGCCGGGGTCCAGGTCGACGTTGGTATCGACCGCGACGATCTTCGGCTGGGGCAGGAACTCGTACTTCTTGAAGTCCTTTTCGTACTTGGCCTGAAGCTTGCGCTGCGCCTTGGTGCTAAGGAATTCGTTGAGGATGTGGGTGTTGTAGAAGTACCAGAGACCGCTGCCGACGAACAGGATAGAAAAGAAAAAGATGGACGCCGAAACATAAAAAAAAAAACGCCGCGTGTTGGAAAGGCGTATGCGCCAGCTGTTTTCCGCGCCACGCCGAGTCAGCGCGATGGAGAGGACAGCGAGTACCGCGAAGATCGCTGTCCAGTACACGTTGGACCAAAGCAGAGCGGGCACGAAGTGACCGTAGCCATTCATGTCGGAGTAGGTGTAAGGCGGCAGCCAGCCGGGCAGCAGGAGGGTGTTTTCCAGTCCCTGACGAAAGAGCACGGGCGCGAGAACGAAGATGCCGATGACAATGGCATGGCCGATGAATTTGTTGGACACCACGGTCTGCACGAACATGGCGAGCAGCGCGAATCCAAAGACACCGGCGAAGACGATGAGGTACAGCTCCTGGGCGTACTGCAGGAAGTCGTACTGGTGAAAGCCCTGCACGGTCTGCATGATGACTCCGCACAGGCCGGCGACCGTGATGAGGACGAGCTCCACGAAGCAGAGTGCGGCGAGTTTGCTGAGCCAGTCCGTGCTTTCGCGCATGGGCAGCGCGTCATGGATGCCATTGAAGCGCGTGTCGCGCTCGCGCCAGATAAGCTCGGCGGCGTAGAGCGTGGCGACAATATAGAGGAAGAGGGTCGCGTTGCCTTCCACCGCGCCGAGCATGAGGAAAGTGACGGGGTACACGTTGGCTTCTGACCGGTGGCCCGCGAAATACCCATTCACGAGCGCGAAGAACACCAGCAGCACCGTGATCGCCCAGAAGGGCAGCTCATGCGTGATATTGCTGACACGGATGCGCGTGAGCGAGACGAACTGCCGCCAACCGAGGCTATGGCCGAACGACTGCTGCACGCGAGGCATGGACGCAGCGACCAGGGAGCGCCGGGGACGGGCCGCCGCTTCTTCTTCCTTCTTCGCCCTGGCGGCGCGACGACCCTGCGAGGTCGCGGTGAGGGCCTCCACCGACATGGGAAAGAAGCGGTACACGGCAGCGAGGGCGAGGAAGCCGACCGCAAGCCACAGTAGCCGGTTGATGAGAAAGACGCCTTGCCCGGCATGCGGAGACCAGGACAGCAAGAGGTCGTTCTTTTCCGCAACAGTCCAGTAGCGGGTCAGCACATCCACCATCTGCGGACCGACGGGATCGAAGATGCCGGACCAGAAGTGCTCAAGGGACCGGGTCGCGAAAAAGACCGCGTTGGCCAGCAGGTACATCATGAACAGGGCCACGCCCTGCAGGTACACGATGAAGATCTTGCGCGACAGCGCGGCAACCAGAAAGAAGAGCGACCCAAGGAAGAAGATCTGGATGACGACGATGGAGAAGAAGGGCTGCAGGTACCAGCCCGGGTGACCGTGCACGATACGCGTATGGTCGGCCCAGGGTGCGAAGGTTCCAGCCCCTTCACCGAAGACCATGCCGGAGAACGCAAAGACACACGCCACGAAGGAGCCCGCCCAGCGGCCGCCGAGATACGCGAACTTGGTGATGGGCTTGGTGAAGACGAGCTGGAAGGTGTCGCGCTGAAAGTCGCGCAGGATGGACGTGCCGAAGATCGCGGCGATGACGATGGTGCCGAAAAGGCAGAAGAAAGTGTAAAGCGAAGTAGTGGAGTAGGGACCGTTCAGGAGCTGCTTGCCGTTGCCGGTGGTGATGAAGTCTTCCGCGGCGATGGCCATGAAAGCCAGGAAAAACCACAACGCGAAGTACACGTAAGTGGACAGGCTCTTGAAGCGGAACTTCAGTTCAAACGAGAAAAATTCCCAGAAGAGTTGCATCGCGTTCTCCAGATGCTGGCCAGCCGGCGGCTTAAAGACATACTTTGCGAGGTGCGAAATGCCTTCGCGCCAAGGGGAGCGATGAAGCCAGACACGAGTCAGGCCGCGGCGCGGTGGCCCTGCTGCTCCAGCTGGCGAAAATAGACATCTTCCAGCCCGGCTTCGACGGGGCGGAAGCCGCTGCCGGGCGAGGAGTCGCTGTAGACGCGCACCTCATGCTGGCCCGCGACCAGATGACTGGAGACGATGCGGTGCTCCGCTTCCATGGCGCGGAGCTCGTCATCGGTGGGTACAACCCGTGACCAGATGTGGCCTTCGAGCGCGGCCAGCGCATCGCTGGGAGAGCCCTCCAGAAGCACTTCTCCGGAAGCGATGATCGCCATGCGCGAACAAAGCTCGCGCACATCTTCCACGATGTGCGTGGAGAGGATGACGGTGACGTCGCGGCCGATGGAGGAGAGCAGATTGAGGAAGCGGTTACGCTCGGCGGGGTCGAGGCCGGCGGTGGGCTCGTCCACGATGATGAGCCGAGGCTTGCCGAGCAGCGCCTGGGCGATGCCGAAGCGCTGCTTCATGCCCCCTGAATAGGTGCTGAGCGCCTTTTTGCGGGCATCCCAGAGATTGGTCTGCTGCAGCAGGGCATCGACGATCTCCTTGCGTTCGCCGGTGTTATGGATACCCTTCATCACGGCGAGGTGGTGGAGCATGTCGTTCGCGCTCATCTTGGGGTACACGCCGAACTCCTGGGGCAGGTAGCCAAGCGTTTGCCGGACGGCGTCCTTCTCCCGCAGAACGTCGATCCCATCCAGCGTGATGGAGCCCCGGTCGGGCTCCTGCAGCGTGGCTACGGTGCGCATCAGCGTGCTCTTCCCCGCGCCGTTCGGGCCGAGCAGGCCGAACATGTTGTTGCCGATGGTGAGAGACACGTTCTTCAGCGCCTGAACGCCGTTGGGATAGGTCTTGGACAGACCTGCAATGGTGAGGGCCATGGATGCCTTTTCTCCGTATCGGTGCGTCGCCTGGATTGGGTTTGTAGGGCCAATCTACCACGCAGTACGCAGATCGTGGCCGCGTAGTTCAGCGGGAACACGACCTTCGTCGAGAGATCCCTCCCTATTCCGCGAAGGCATGATCGGCATGCGCTGAACCGCCTGACCAGACGCGCTTCTGTGTCCAGCTTGCGGCGGGATCTGCCCAGAAGGGGTGGGCAGGTGGAAGGCCAAGCGGCAACCACACGAGGCTGCAAAGGTAGAGGCTGCCGGTGGAGATGTAGGTTTCCGCCAGCGAGGGCTGATGGCCAGCCAGGCCAATCTGGAGCCACCCCGATGAGGAGAAGGTGCCTTCCGGCGCCAGCGTCCGTCCCTGGACGGCGGTCAAAGCGCAACGTACGGCAGCGGGTGGGATCTCAGGCGGGAGGATGCCGCGGCGCGCGGCATCTGCCAGGAGATGAAAGACGCCGGTGCGGTAGGTGATGGAGCGGCCGAGCACAGGGAACTCACCCGTGGGGGAGATGAGACGTTCCTGGATGGCGGCGTAGCGCGAGGCTCTGGCGAAAATGGATGCGCTGAGGGTCTTCCAGGCGGGTTCCTCGCGCAGCTCGTCCATCAGAGCCATGAGGTAAGGATGGATCACGTAGCTGTTGTAGAAGTCGGCGTGGTACTCCGGACCGTCACCGTAAGTTCCGTCGCCGACATACCAGGACTGGTGTTCACGCAGTGCGTACGCAATGCGCAGGGGATCGGAGAAGGCGCCGAGACGGCGCAGAAGGACCTCGTTGAGGGCGGCAAACAGAAGCCAGTTGTTAAAGGGGGCCTGCACCTTGCGCTCGGCCTCAAGGGCTGCGATGAGCTGCTTGCGCGTCGTGGAGCTCATGGGTTTCAAGAGTTGCGCCGGGGCGCGCAGCAGCGCCAGGGATAGGAACGATGAATCGACGAGCGTCTGGGCCGAATCGCCGAATCGCATGTAGTCGGGCGAGGCGGGATCAAGAGCGGAGGCAAGGGCTTGTTGGCTCCACAGCCGGTAGCGCTGACGAAGCCCGGTCTCGCGGGAGGATTCACCGGGGGAAGGCTCCAGCTCCAGCCATGGGGCCAAGCCGGACAGCAGCCGCGCAAAAGCTTCCAGGGGCGATCCAACAGCCCGCTCCGCTTCGTGGCCGGGAACGGCTTCCACCGGCATGGCCTGCCGCAGACGGCGGGTGCTCAGGGCCTGCAGGACGGGTTGCGCAACGCGCTCAAGATGACTGAGCCACGCGTCGCGATCGGGCGTCTTATCCGGAACGGCGGCTCCAGCCTGTGGCGCACGGACGCTGCCAAGCGCAGCAGCCCCACCGGCGAGCAGACCGGCGGTAACAAGGCGGCGTCGCGAAACCTGGCTCATGAAGTCAACGAAGTCAACATGGATCGATCAACGTGGAGCGCTCTTCGGTGTTACTGGGATGCGTTACTGGCGACGTCACTGGGCAGAGCCGACAGAGTGATTTGCGTAAGCCTCCCGGAAGAGATCAAAGGCCAGCTTCTTCCTGCCATCCTCGGAGATCAGGCCCTTGCGATTAAAGCCGTCCTGCAGCTTGGGTATGTTGCGTGTGGGCGAGCGAAAATCCATGAGAATCCAAGGCGCCAGGCCGCGCACCTGCGGGATTTTCTTCAGCATCGTGAACTGGTGCTGGAACACGTACACCTGCTGCTCTTCGGCCCAACGCTGGTTCACCGGGCCGTGATCGCCCTGCTTGGCTTCCGCGCCGAACTCGGAGATGATGATGGGCTTCTGCGGCAAGGTCCAGTGCAGGTTGTCGGCATCTTCAGGCTTGCCTTCATACCAGCCGACGTACTCGTTCTGGCCGACGACGTCGAGAGCATTGGCGAAGGGGTCGTCCTGCACAATCTCATTGCCGCGGGCGTGCGGCCCAATCAAGGCGGAGGTGACTGGGCGAGTGGAATCCAGCCTGCGAGCCTCATTGGCGAGGTTGGTGAGGAATTCGGTGCGGGTGGGGTTGTTGGGGGTTTCATTGGAGACCGACCACAGGATCACGGACGCCTTGTTGCGGTCGCGGCGAACCATCTCGTTGAGCATCGCGACGGCTTTGGCATAAACCGCAGGCTTTTCGAACGAGATGTGCTGCCATAGCGGGATCTCCGACCAGACCATGACGCCCTGGCGATCCGCCATGCGTTCCATGCGCTCGTCATGGGGATAGTGGGCGAGACGAACGAAGTTCGCATTCATGTCGTGGAGGAAGCCGAAGATGTTGCGAACGTCTTCGTCGGTATCGACACGGCCGGTGCGATACGGTGCCTCGGCGTGCATGTTGGCTCCCTGCAGAAATACAGGCGTACCGTTCAGCAGGATGCGGGTGCCGTCCACACGGATGTCACGAAAGCCGATGTCCTCGGTGATGCGGTCGCTGCCGGACGCGAGCTCCACCTTGTAAAGCGCAGGCTGCGCAGGCGACCAGAGGGTGAGGCCGCGAGCCTGCGCGGTGAAGGCCGCACGTCCGCTCGCATCGGTGGTGAGCGTCTCGCTTACGCCGGCATTGGGAATGCGTAAGGTGACCTGCGTGCCGGTTGACGCGCCTTCCACGTGCACGTAGCCGGTGACCGTACTCGCATGTGCCGGAGAAAACGTCGCTGCATGGTCCAGATGCACGTCGTAGTCGTCAATGAACTGCGACGGCACAGTGACGAGAGACACATCACGAGTGAGTCCGCCGTAGTTGAACCAGTCGATGCCCACGGAGGGAATGCCATCGACCTGACGGGTGGAGTCCACAGCAATGACGACGAAGTTGCTGCCTGCGTGGAGCAGGGAAGTCGCTTCGCAGTCAAAGGGCGTGAAGCCGCCTTCGTGGTCGCAGAGCCGCTTGCCGTTAACCCAGACAAAAGACTGATAGTTGGCGGCACCGACGTGCAGAAACGTCCGCATGCCGGCCTGCGGCTGGAAGTCGAAGTCCCGCTCGTACCAGACCACGCCTTCATAACGGAAGAGCGTGGGCTCCTGCGTGTTCCAGTCGCCGGGTACCTTGAGCGTCGGAGCGGTGGCGAAGTCGTACTCGTCGTTGTGCGGTCCCGTACTGATGTTGGGGTGCGTGTTCAACGCGTAGCCGTTGTCGCGCACCTTGCCCTCCGGGGTGTAAAGCGCGCGCGCGGGAGGCTGGTCGACCAGATAGTGCCAATCACCGTTCAGAGATGTCGTGGAGCGATGGTCCACACCGACAAGGAGTGTTTTCAGAGGCGTCTGCGCGACGAGCGCCCGGCCTCCACACAGGGAGACGCAGAGGAGGAAGATTGTGGCTACGAAAACAGAGGGCGCACTGGCTGCGCGGGCAAGGACTCTCATGTAGGGAACCTCAAGCACTGACCGGGAGGAGCACAAGCGGCTGCTCTCACGAGCCGAAATTGCTGCGGGCCTATGGTACCTTCCGGGGACAGCTTTCGTCCTCGAAAATATTTCCAATTGTTGCGGCGAGTGAACAGCGCAGGCGTCGCGAGCGTTGACGAGTCTCTCCGGCGAGCGGTACGATTCCGGGCGCAACAAGAAAACTATTTGCTCGGCCTTGAGCGCGATACCGCTTGCGGACAGTGCAATCAGCACCACTTTTGGAGGCAAATCACGTGGTTCACACTTTGCAGGGGCTGCGCAAAACTCTGTGCACACTTCCGCTTTCTTTGCTGTTTGTGGCGGGGCAGTCGTTGCATGCGCAGACCTCTCTAGGACAAATCGCCGGGAACGTGACCGATCCTTCCGGCAGCACGATACCCGGAGCCACGCTGACCATTACAGACGTGGGAACGCATGCCGTGCACACGGCCACGACGGATAGCAGCGGCTTTTACGTGATCACGAACCTGCCCATCGGCGACTACACGGTTGCTGTCATGAAGGGCGGGTTTACAGGAGAAAAGCGCACCGGCATCGCGTTGACAGCCGATGCGCACATCACGGCGGACTTCCATCTGCAGGTAGGAGGCACTACGGAAGTGGTCACGGTGGAGGCCACCGCCGCCGAGACCTTGAACACGACCAGCGGCGAACTGGCGCACGTGATCGACACCAAGGAAGTGGAGAACCTGCCGCTGAATGGGCGCAACTACACCCAGCTGATGACACTGATTCCGGGCGCAGTCGTGACGAATCCGGACATCTTCTCGGTGACGACTAGCCTGGCATCGACGAACCAGGTGATCAACGGGAACCGCTCGGATTCCTCGAACCTGACAGTGGATGGCGCATATAACCAGGCATCGGGGAGCAACGGCAGTCTGATCAACAACGTCGGCCCAGACTTCATCCAAGAAGTGAAGATCGAGACTTCAAACTTTTCGGCGGAGTTCGGCCGGACCTCCGGTCCCGCTTTCAACATCGTGACCAAAAACGGGACCAACACGGTGCATGGCACGGTGTTCGAGTACCTGCGCAACAACTACTTCGACGCGCGGCCCTTCTTTTCCGCGGCCAAGACCCACCTGGTTTACAACGACTTCGGCGGCGGCGCGGGCGGCCCGATCCTGAAAGACCGGCTGTTCTTCTATGTCGGGGAAGAGGTCAAGCGGCTGCGGCAGCAACAGGCTCCGACAACCCTGACGACACCAAGCTCGGCGCAGCTGGCCGGGAACTTCGCGGGAGTGGCCCAACTCTACTACCCAGGAACCAAGAATCCAATTCCGAACAACAACATCGCCTCATTGATTACGACTGACGGGAAGGCGATCGCGAACGTGTATTCCCTGATCAATAAGCAGGGGACCTATGTGGATTCGACGGGAACGACGAACAACCTCATCGTGACGCCCAGCAATCCGCTGAATTTCCATGAAGAGTTCGTCCGACTCGATTACCACATCAACGACAAGAACAACATCTTCGGGCGTTGGATTAGCGACCATAATACGGTGGTGGATCCGTTTGGCACCTTTGTCAACTCCGGTGGGCTACCTACTACGCCAACCAACCGCAACCGGCCCGGCCAAAGCTACCTGCTTGCCGAGACGTATAACATCACACCGAAGATCATCAATCAGTCTCAGGTCAATTTCAGCTTCGTCTCCCAGCACATCCCACCGGCGGGCAACACGTGGCAGCGCGGCACGTACGGTTTCCAGTATCAGAAGCTGTTTCCGGGAGCCGGTGAATACCCGGACGGCATACCCTATGTGACGATCACCAACTTCAGCAATTTCAGCGGGCCGTACTTCGCTCTGGCTTCGCCCACCACGGACATCCAAGCCGGGGATACGGTTTCCATCGTCAAAGGTAGTCACCTGATCAAGTTCGGTGGGGTGTATATCCGTGACCGCATCGACCAGAACGGCCGGCCATACTACAACGGCAATATTTCCTTCAACGCAAGCGGAAATTCGAACACCACAGGAAATGCTCTGGCCGATGCGCTGCTGGGAAACTTCCAGTCGTACACAGAAGCCAGCTCCGACCCGGTGGGGCACTTCCGCTTTTCGCAGCCGGAAGCCTTTGCCCAGGACACGTGGAAGGCCGGTCGAAAGCTCAGTGTGGAGTATGGTGTTCGCTGGCAGCTGATTCTGCCGCTCTACACGCAAGGCAACAACTACGCCAACTTCGATCCAGCCGCGTACAGCGCGAGTGCGGCCATCACGGTGACAAACGCAGGCAAGGTAGTTCCGGGATCGGGCAATCCTTACGACGGACTGGTTCGAGCGGGCAACGGCATCCCCGCGGACCAGACGCAACGCGTGCTGAATGTGAATACGGCAGCGTTTCCGCTGATCCCAGCGGGTGCGCCGCGAGGACTCTACACGATTCATGGAGCTTTTGGTCCGCGCCTGGGGTTCGCCTATGCCGCGAACGAGAAGACGTCTATCCGGGGCGGATACGGGATCTTCTACTTCCGCCCGCAGGGTAACGTGGGATTCAGCCAGGTGAACCTGCAACCCTTCCTGCAGAATGTGGAGTTCGACAACGGCAATCTGAGCAACATCAGCGGCGGCACGGCCAATAACACCGCGATCCAGGGTACCGTAACGGCCATCGACCCGGCCCTCAAGAATCCTTACGTGGAGCAATATAGCCTGGGCGTGCAAAGGGAACTGCCATTTAGCTTTCTGCTGGAAACAACCTATGTGGGCAATGTCGCGCACCACCAGTTACGGCAGCCCAATATCAACTACCCGAGCGTGGCGGCAGTCGCTGCCGGCTTCGCTTCGGGCGCGGCCAGCAGCTCAAACTTCTACAACCCCTACAAAGGTTTCGCGGCCATCAACCAGAACCGTGGGGACAGCAACTATAACTACAACGCACTGCAGGTTTATCTGACGAAGCGCCGCGGACACGTCAACACGACGATCGGCTACACCTATGCCAAGGCGCTAGGGGATTCATCAAGCAACGGATCGACGCTGGAGAACTGGCAGAGCCTGAACTACAACTATGGCGAGTTGAGCATCGACCGGCGGCACGCTTTCATCGCGACGGTCGTATACCAACTGCCCAGCCTGGCCAATCACAACCTGCTGCTGCGGGAAGTGGCGGGCGGTTGGCAGATCACGGCAGTGGTTCGTGTGCAGACCGGCGCCTACTACACCATCGTGGGGAACTCCCCGGTGGGCGGCCTTGGAAACCGCCGTGCCTCGTATCTGGGCGGGAGCTACTACTCCTCCGAGTTCTTCTCGGGCAACCGTTTCAGCCGGCCGAGTCACGTGGCACAGTACCTGAACCAGGCGGCCTTCGGTGCACCGCCGGCGGGTGCATTCGGTAATGCTGGTGTGGGTGCTGTGGTTCTGCCGGGTTTGTCACAGGGTGATCTGACGGCTTCCAAATCCTTTGCCATCGTTGAGCGTGTCTCCCTTAAGTTCCAGGCAGATGCGTTTAATGTACTGAACCATACGAATTACAGTTCGCTGGGGACGACAGCCACAAGCGGAACCTCGTTCGGTCAGCTGAGCGGCGCCTACCCGCCGCGTCAGCTTCAGTTCGGCGGCAAGATCATCTTTTAGCCGGAGAATGATTGCCGGTTGCCGCTGGAAGAAGGCGGCGGCCGGCCTCGGCTTTTGAGCGCCGCCTGCAGGATCGTTGCACGTTGCGCACTTTTCAAGTGGAACATGGATCGTTGCCGCTCTGCGCCCATTTTCCTTTGCAGCGGCAGAACAGTATGGTGCATGCTGTTGCAGGAGTTCCATATGCCCTCCAGGTTGTCCCGACGTACTTTCGGCCGTCTACTGTGTGCTTCCGGCGGCGCTCTCACGATCTCCGGAGTGAAGGGCGGCCCGGCATCGGCTCAGGCCGGGTCACCCTTGGCCTCCCGCCGGTTTCCGGAGGATTTTCTATGGGGATCGGCAACGGCCTCCTATCAGGTGGAAGGCGCCGTACAGGAGGATGGCCGTGGAGCCTCCATCTGGGACACGTTCTCGCATCTTCCCGGCAAGGTTCACGGGGGCGACACGGGCGATGTCGCGGACGACTTCTACCACCGCTTCCGGGAAGACATCGCGCTGATGAAAGATCTCGGCTTGAAGACGTTCCGATTTTCGATCGCTTGGCCGCGAGTGTTCCCGGAGGGTACCGGAACGCCGAATCCCAAGGGCCTGGACTTCTACAACCGGCTGGTCGATGGGCTGCTCGAAGCAGGCGTGCAGCCGTTCTGCACGCTGTATCACTGGGATCTTCCGGAGGCGCTCGAACGCAAGGGCGGATGGCAGAACCGCGCGACGTCGCAGGCGTTTGCGGAGTACGCGGGCTACACCGCCGGGAAGCTTTCAGACAAGATCAAGCACTTCATGACAATGAACGAGATGCGCACGTTCGTCGAGCTGGGGTACAGCACGGGAACCCACGCCCCGGGGCTGAAGCTGGATCGCAAGCAGCTCGCCCAGCTGACCCATAACGTGGTGCTTGCGCACGGGCTGGCCGTGCAGGCGATTCGCGCGCACGCAAAGGCAGGGACCCTTGTAGGGACTGCCGAAAACCTGTCCAACACCGTGCCGGTGATCGACTCGCCCGAGCATGTCGCCGCCGCGCGGAAGGCGGTTCGCGAAGAGAACGCGCCGTACCTTACGGTGCTTCTGGAAGGCCGCTACACGGAGGCTTACCTGCGGCGTCTGGGCCCGGACGCGCCGCACTTTACGC
Organism: uncultured Acidobacteriaceae bacterium; assembly: GCA_964246235.1. Taxonomy (GTDB): domain Bacteria; phylum Acidobacteriota; class Terriglobia; order Terriglobales; family Acidobacteriaceae; genus Granulicella. Next base: position 114,261 of record CAXTPR010000007.1, on the reverse strand, counting down.
CGGAAGAATTGCGTACGATCAGCAGCCCGATGGACTTCCTTGGCCTGAACATCTATGAGCCGCGTCTGGTTCGCGCGGACAGCTCCGCGGCTGGGTACGCCATGGTCCCCTTTCCCGAGTCGTATCCCACGATGGCGAGCCCGTGGCTGAAGATCGGCCCTGACGGCCTGTACTGGGGTCCCAGGCTGGTCCATGAGGTATGGGGCGTGAAGGAAATGTACATCACCGAGAACGGCGCGTCTTCGGCGGACGTGGTGGCTCCTGATGGACACGTGTACGACACGGACCGCACGATGTTCCTGCGCAATTACCTCACGCAGCTGCAGCGCGCGGTCGCCGAGGGCGTGCCTGTCCGTGGCTACTTCCTGTGGAGCCTGCTGGATAACTTCGAATGGGCGGACGGCTACGAGAAGCGCTTCGGCATTACGTATGTGGACTTCAAAACGCAGCAGCGCATTCCCAAGCTCAGTGCGCAGTTCTATCGCGAGACGATCCGGCGGGGATCGGTCGCCTAGCTGCCAGCCTCTCAGCATTCTATGATGTTCAAGGCGAGACCGGCGAGGGATGTTTCCTTGTAGCGCGACTGCATGTCCATGCCGGTGCGGTACATGGTGTCGATGACCTGGTCGAGCGAGACCTTGTGCGTGCCGGGGTCGGCCATGGCAAGACGGGTGGCGTTGACCGCTTTGACCGCACCCATGCCGTTGCGCTCGATGCAGGGAATCTGGACGAGGCCGCCGATGGGGTCGCAGGTCATGCCCAGGTTGTGCTCCATGGCGATTTCGGCGGCATGCTCGACGGCGGCGTTGGAGGCCATGATCGACGCAGCGCGTGCCTGGGAAGAGAGTGCCGGGCCAGGCGGCGGGGTAAGCGCGGCCACCAGGCCGCCGGCCGCCATGGAGCAGGCCACGCCGACCTCGCCCTGGCAGCCGACTTCGGCACCGGAGATGCTGGCGTTTTCCTTGTACAGAATGCCGATAGCGGCCGCGGTAAGGAAGTAGCGGAGCAGGCCGGCTCGCCTCTCGTCCTCTGTCAGGCCGGTGCCGGCATGGTGGAGATAATAGTAGGCAATGGCAGGGACCACGCCGGCGGCGCCGTTGGTAGGCGCAGTGACCACGCGTCCCCCGGCGGCGTTCTCCTCGTTGACAGCCATCGCGACGAGCGTAACGGAGTCCAGCGGGGCGAGCGGGTCTCTGGGAATCCCCGGCTGGCCTTCGGTTTCGAGACGCTTTAGGCGGGCGGCGAGACCGGGGGCTCGGCGGCGAACGTTGAGGCCGCCGGGCAGGGTGCCTTCGGTGGCGATGCCGCGGTCGATGGAGCCGGCCATCACCTGCCAGAGGAGGAGGATGGCCTGCTCGATGACAGTGGTGGGATCCGGAGCGTGGGCGGGAGCCGATGCAGATTCCTGCGCTCCACTACCGAATGACAGCAAGGAATCAGTGGCGAAGCCGGAACCGGAACCCACGCATGCCGATGGTGATGCTGTCGTCATGAATGGGGCACCCTTCTTTGGCACGGTGAGGATGCGGTCGATGCGGTAGCGGATGTCGGGGTCGTGGAAGAGGGCGAGCTCGTTCGCGAAGACGACTTCAGCGATGGAGAGATGGTGGGCGTTGGCGAGCGCGAGGAGATCGGCGGCACTGCGGAAGGCGTAAGGGACGGAGCGCTGCTTGGCGCCGCCCGCGTTCGCAACCTCCGCCGCGGAGAGGACGAACCCACCGCCGACGGAGTAGAAAACCTCGGCCGCGAGTACCTCCCCGGCCGTGTCGAAAGCGGTGCACCGCAGCCCGTTTGGGTGCGTAGCGTGACCGGGCTCCGGGTACATCTGGTCGCGGTGGAAGAGCAGGTGATCGGCTTCACGGAAGGACACTTCGCGGCGGCCCAGGAGCGGCAAGCGCCCCGAACTGCGGAGGGCGGCGAGGCGGGAGTCAATGGTCGCGAGGTCAACGGTGTCGGGCGACTCGCCGAGCAGGCCCAGGAGAATGGCGCGGTCGGTTCCGTGGCCCGTGCCGGTAAGGGCCAGCGAGCCGTAGAGGTCGACGCGGACGGATGCCGTGCGATCGAGGAGCTGCCGGGAGTCGAGGTCACGCAGGAAGCGCAGTGCCGCGCGCATAGGGCCGACCGTATGGGAGGAGCTGGGGCCGATGCCGATCTTGAAGAGCTCGAAGAGGCTGGTGTTCATGCCGATGCCGTTGGTTGATTGTAGGGTGTGAGCTTGTGCTCGTGTCCTCGGCACTCGCATCGCGAATACAGGGACCGTCGACTGCGTGCCACGCGCTTCGCTCAGGATGGCATCCATGGACATGCACAGTGCTAGACTGGGCGAACTTTCTTGGGCTTCAGCGGCAGGGCAGATGCTTTTCAAGGCGAAAAGTGCGGCGGTCTACGGGATCGACGCGCACATCATCGATGTCGAGGTGGACTTTTCCGGGATCAAGCTGGACAAGGAGAACTTCTCTACGGTGGGGCTGCCGGATGCGGCGGTGCGCGAAAGCAGGGACCGGGTGCGGTCGGCGATCAAGAACTCCGGTTTCGAGATTCCGCCGACGCATATCACCATCAATCTGGCGCCGGCGGACCTGAAGAAAGAAGGCTCGGGGTTCGATCTGCCGATTGCGGTCGGCATTCTGGGCGCGTATGGCGGCCTGGCCGTCAAGGATGTGTCGGATTTTGTGCTGGTGGGGGAGCTGGGCCTCGATGGCACCCTGCGGGCAGTGCAGGGCATGCTGCCGATCGCGATTGCGGCGCGGACGGCGGGGATTCGAAACCTGGTGATTCCCGCGGCGAATGCGCGCGAAGCGGCGGTGGTGCAGGGCGTGAATGTGTTTCCGGTGGGGAGCCTGCTGGAGGTGCGGGAGCTGCTGAACGGGGCGGCGCTGGGGCCGATCGGGACACCGGCTTTGAAGGTAGACTCCGAGGCTCTGCTGGCCGAGACCCAGGAGTACGCGGCGGACTTTCGCGATGTGCGCGGGCAGACGGTGGCCAAGCGCGCGCTGGAGGTGGCGGCTGCGGGCGGACACAATATCCTGATGATCGGGCCGCCCGGCTCGGGGAAGACGATGCTGGCCAAGCGGCTGCCCTCGATCCTGGCTCCGCTGCGGTTTGAGGAAGCGCTGGAGACGACGAAGATCCACTCCGTGGCCGGAGTGCTGAACCGCGATGAGGGACTGGTGACGCATCGGCCGTTCCGATCGCCGCACCATACGATCTCGGACGCCGGGCTGATCGGCGGCGGGATGGTGCCGCGACCGGGCGAGGTGTCGCTGGCGCACAACGGGCTGCTGTTTTTGGACGAGCTGCCAGAGTTTCCGCGCAACGTGCTGGAGGTGCTGCGGCAGCCGCTGGAAGACGGTACGGTGACGATCTCACGGGCAGCGATGAGCCTGAGCTTTCCTGCCCGGTTCATGCTGGCCGCGGCGATGAATCCTTGCCCGTGCGGGTACTTCAACGACAAGAGCCGCGACTGCCAGTGCACGCCGCCGATGATCCAGCGCTATGTGAGCAAGGTGAGCGGACCGCTGCTGGACCGCATCGACATCCACATTGAGGTGCCGGCTGTGCAGTACAAGGAGCTGCGCGGCGGGTCGGCGAGCGAGGGGTCGGCGCAGATCCGGGAGCGGGTTCTGGCGGCCCGGGAGCGGCAGCATGCGCGATTCCTGGAGGGCGGCGCGCGGGTGGCGACGGCGAAGAACGGGAGCCGGGCGGTGTTTTCCAACGCGCAGATGACCACGCAGCAGATCCGGATGTACTGCGAGCTGGGAACGGATGCGGAGCGGCTGCTGGAGCGCGCAATGCAGCAGCAGGGGCTGAGCGCGCGGGCACATGATCGCATTCTGAAGGTGGCGCGCACGGTGGCGGACCTGGATGCGGCGCGGGAGATCGCGGTGAAGCACATTGCCGAGGCGATCCAGTACCGGACGCTGGACCGGAGCTACTGGAGCTGAGCGGCCTTTTCTGTAGATCGCGTTGGGGAAGACCTCCCACTTTTCGGAGGCAGGGACCTGAGACTACGGAAAAAGGTATTGACCTCAGACTCTGAAAAAGATAAGTTGGAACAATGCCATGTTGGAGCGCCTCCTAGGCGCCGTGCGGCATGAATGGTACAACCGACCGGTTCACCGGCAGCGTGACTAAGACCATCCTTCTTGTTTGGCCGGCACCGCGATCCCGCGGCTCCGGTGAGATTCGGTCTGGAATGCTTTTAGCTCGTGAATACCGGAACGTTTCACGGCAGTTTTGCGACCGGACTCTCTCCGATCGCGTCTAAAACGAATCAGGTAGTCGCGATGTCCCCAGACGCCGACAAGCCTCCTAACCCAAGCCGGGTACGCACCGGCCACCCTGCAAAGCGGTCCTCCTGAAGGGAGAAGCCTAAAGATGCGCTCAGATTTGATTTTCGGAGCTCTCACGCACGTGACCAATCGTTATAAGCTGTGCCAGCTCGCCTCCAAGGCGACGCGTAAGCTCCATAAGCCGAACACACGGCTGCAAGACACCACCAACGAGGTATTGGATCGCTTCAAGGATACGGTTCCAATGGACTCTGAGTCGGAGTTCGCGGAAGCGATACCGGAACGCCGCGCAGCCTAGCTGCCTTCGCGTTGCGCGCGTCGGCGGCGATTCCCTCAACCGGTCACAACCCTCCTCTGTTACGCTTCCCCAGTAAAGTCCTTCCCCTGTTGTCTCCGCACCGCCGTCCTGAAATCTGCACCCTTCGCAATGTTCATCGCTTGCATGGCTGCGTACGGACCCGCTTCACCCTCTCCTCCCTTGCACCCTACCTTCCCGAAAAGTGAATACGAATCATGACAATTTCCGAATTGAAAGAAAAAAGCATTGCCGAACTCGGCAAGCTGGCGCGGGGACTTGATATCTCCGGCACCAGCGCCCTGCGCAAACAGGACCTTATCTTCAAGATTCTCCAGGCCCAGAGCGAAAAGGAAGGGCACATCTTCGCGGAAGGCGTGCTGGAAATCCTGCCCGATGGCTATGGCTTCCTGCGCTCGCCGGATTACAACTACCTTCCCGGGCCGGACGATATTTATGTTTCGCCGAGCCAGATTCGCAAGTTCGACCTGAAGACCGGAGATACGATCAGCGGCAACGTGCGTTCGCCCCATGAGGGCGAAAAATATTTCGCCCTGGTCAAGATTGAGGCGATCAACTTCGAATCGCCGGAAGAAACACGCAACAAGATTCTGTTCGACAACCTGACGCCGCTTTACCCGCAGGAGCGGGTGAAGATGGAGACGGTGCGCGAAGGCATTTCGGGCCGCGTGATGGACCTGCTTTGCCCCATCGGCAAGGGCCAGCGCGGTTTGATCGTGGCGCCGCCGCGCACCGGCAAGACGGTGCTGATGCAGGCCATTGCCAACTCGATCACCGCCAATCATCCGGAGGTGGTGCTGATCGTTCTGCTGATCGACGAGCGCCCGGAAGAAGTAACCGACATGCAGCGCTCGGTAAAAGGCGAGGTCATCTCGTCGACCTTCGATGAGCCTGCGGCGCGGCATGTGCAGGTGGCCGAAATGGTCATCGAGAAGGCGAAGCGGCTGGTGGAGCACAAGCGCGACGTGGTCATCCTGCTGGATTCGATTACGCGACTGGCGCGCGCCTACAATACGATCGTGCCGCCCAGCGGCAAGGTGCTCTCAGGCGGCGTCGATTCGAATGCGCTGCAGCGTCCCAAGCGGTTTTTCGGCGCGGCTCGCAACATCGAGGAAGGCGGCAGCCTGACGATCATCGCTTCGGCGCTGATCGAGACTGGATCGCGCATGGATGAAGTGATCTTCGAGGAGTTCAAGGGCACGGGCAACATGGAAGTCATCCTGGAACGGAAGCTGGTCGACAAGCGCGTATTCCCGGCCATCGACATCCAGCGCTCCGGCACGCGCAAGGAAGAGCTGCTGATCCCCAAGGACGACCTGCAGCGGACATGGGTGCTGCGCAAGGTTCTCAACCCGCTGAGTCCGGTGGAAGCGATGGAGTTGCTTTCCGACAAGCTGGGAAAGACGCGAAACAATCAGGAATTCCTGCACAATATGAGCTCGTTGTAAGGGCCAGCTCGTAGAGGTGAGGGCGCGGCTTCGGCCGCGCCCTCACTCGCGTGCGCGGCCTTAACGTCCCATCCAGCCGCCGTCCACGGTGATCACCGTGCCGGTGACGTAGTTGCTGGCCGGGGAAGCGAGATATAGCGCGGCTCCGGCCAGGTCCTGGGGCTGTCCCCAGCGAGCTGCCGGGATGCGCTCCAGGATCTGGCGATTGCGGGTCTCGTCGGCCTGCAGGGCTTCGGTGTTCGACGTGGCGAAGTAGCCGGGGGCGATGGCGTTGACTTGAATGCCTTTGGGGGCCCACTCGTTGGCCAGAGCCTTGGTGAGCTGCGCGACGCCGCCCTTGGATGCGGCATACGCAGGCACGCGGATGCCGCCCTGAAAGCTGAGCAGCGAGGCGATGTTGATGATCTTGCCGGGCTGACCTCGGCCGATCATGTCCCGCGCGGCGAGCTGCGAGAGTTGGAAGACGCTGGTGAGGTTGACCTGGAGGACGGTTTGCCAGTCGGTGAGCAGTGTCTCTTCCGCGGCGGCGCGCTGGATGGTGCCGGCATTGTTGACCAGGATGTCGATGCGGCCGAAGTGCTCCCGGGCGCGGCTGAAGAGGGACTCCGGGCCGGCGGTGTGGGCGAGGTCGGCCTGGAAGGCCGCGGCGGTGCCGCCATCGCGGGTAATCTGCTCCGCCGTTTCGGTGGCGGCACGGCGGTTGCCATGAACGGCGACCTGAGCGCCGGCCTGGGCGAGCGCCACCGCGATGGCCGCGCCGAGACCGCTGGCCGCGCCGGTGACGAGCGCCACCTTGCTATCGAGGCGGAAAAGATCGAGGATATTCGTGGCGTTCGGCATACAAGATGCCAATCTACCCGGTGTTTGCGGCGTGAGCAAACGGCGCGGGCAAGAGCGACGGTTTGTTGAAGCCGCGAGCCTTCGTGCGTCAGTCTCGCTGGTGACCAGTGTTGGCTGACGAATGATTCCGAGAAGCCGATGTGTCAGTACTAATCCGGGTCGATGAGTGACTCGGCGATTTGTCGTCAATTGGCAAGCAACAGTATAGTAGCTGCGGGAAGCGGGTTCAGCAGCTAACTTCGTTCTGACCTTCGAAGGATGGTCGGGCGTTCCGGGAGCGTTGCGACACATGCGTAAGGGCAGTCTTGCTCCGCTATTGGTCCTCTCGTTTGTGCCTGCGCTGGCCCAGTCAGCTTCTAACCGCACGACGATTCAGCGGAGCCTCGGATTTGAAGATCAGAACGGCCCGTCGCTGACTGGCTGGCACAGTAGTCCGCCCGATTCAGTCTTTGCTGATGACAAGGTGGTTCATAACGGCCATTGGTCTGTTCGTCTGCAGCGCGACGCGAAGAGCAGTGGAAGTTTTTCGGTGATTACGCGCACGCTGCCGGTTGACTTCAAGGGACAGCAGATTGAGCTTCGCGGCTATCTGAAGCTCGAGGATGGCACCGATTTCGCCGGCCTTTGGCTTCGTGAAGATGCTGACGGCCAGGTGCTCTCGATTCAGAACATGCAATCTCAGCATTTGAAAGGGACGCAGGATTGGGCACAGTACCGCATACAGTTGCCAATCGATCCAAAAGCGCAGACGATCTACTTCGGTGTGCTGTCCTCAGGCACCGGAACGGCCTGGGCCGATGATCTGGAGCTTCTGGTAGATGGCAAACAGATTGCGGAGGCTCCAGCAGCGCCAGTCCCGTCGGTTTTGCCTGTCGACCATCAGTTTGATTCCGGCTCCGGCGTTATCCTTACTGATCTCTCCCCCATTCATATTTCTAATCTGGTCACGCTGGCGCGCGTGTGGGGATTTCTGAAGTACCATCACCCGGCCGCGACAGCTGGACAGCGCAACTGGGACTCCGATCTCTTCCGCGTTTTGCCGAAAATTCTGGCCGCGAATGATCGCGACGCGGCTAACAATGTTCTTGTGAAGTGGATCGACGCGCTTGGGCCTGTCTCGGCGTGCAATCCTTGTGTTCCGACCCCCGCCGGGAACCTTGACCTGAAACCGGGACTAGAGTGGATACGCGACCGCGGTACCTTGGGTGCGGCACTGAGCCACCGTCTGGAGTCGATCCACGCTAATCGTACGGGCAAGCAGTTCTTCGTATCTGCCGCGTCATCGGTTGGCAATCCGCTTTTTATTCACGAGCCCGGTTATGGAAACGTGAAATTGCCGGATCCCGGGTATCAGCTTCTGGCCCTGTTCCGCTGGTGGAACATCATGCAGTACTGGGCACCCGATCGCGAGGTGGCAGGGCAGAATTGGAACGCTGTTCTTGCAGAGTTCATTCCGAGGTTGGCGCTGGCGAAGGACAAAGACGCGTATCAGCTCGCGTTGTTTGAGTTGATAGCAAGGGCAAACGATACACATGCCAACCTTTGGAGCTCCATTCAGGTGAGGCCGCCTACCGGAGAGTGCGCGCTGCCGGTTGAGTTCCGATTCCTGGACGGCGAGCTTATGGTCTATCGCACGAACTCTGCCCAGGAGACCTTCAGGCCGGGAGACATCGTTAACGGCATCGACGGCGTCGCTGTTTCGTCGCTTGTTGAGAAGAACGCACGCTATTACGCGGGTTCCAACGAGGCGGCACGACGGCGCGACATGGCTCAGTATCTGAGCCGCGGTGCTTGCTTGTCGGTGGCCGTCGAAATCACCCGCGGCGGAAAACGTTATGAAATATCTGCAGAGCGTGTGCGAAATCAGTCTTCGTTTGCAACGCACGATTTGCCAGGAGACACCTTTCGTCTGCTGTCACCAGATGTCGCCTATGTAAAACTTTCCACCATAAAGAGCAGCGATGTCCCTTCCTATTTCGAAAGGGCGAAAGGCACCAGTGGACTGGTCGTCGACCTTCGGAACTATCCATCTGCAGTTATGCCGTTTGCGATGGGAGCATATCTAGCGAGGAAGCCTACTCCTTTCGTTAGCTTCACCTTCGCCGACCTTGCGAATCCAGGGGCATTCCGCTTTGGAACTGGACCGCTGATTCAACCCGGACCGAGTCACTACGATGGGAAGATAGTGATTTTGGTGGACGAAATCTCGCAGAGTCAGGCGGAATATACAGCCATGGCATTGCGCGCGATGCCCAACGCTGTGGTTATGGGCAGCACGACGGCCGGGGCGGACGGAAATGTCTCAGCTATACCATTGCCGGGCGGCCTCAGCACGATGATCAGCGGCTTGGGTGTGTTCTATCCGGATCATCGCCCAACGCAGCGTGTTGGTATTGTGCCGGATGTGGTTGTCCGGCCGACATTGAAGGGACTTGCTGAAGGACGAGACGAGTTCGTCGAGGCCGCGACGCGCCTCATCCAGCGCAAAGGCGAAGCGGATGCAATCTCCAGTGCCAAGTGATGTGCGCCCGGACACTTGTCACTTCGGCGCTAGCCGAAACGCGGCAGAGCACACCGTCATTAATGCGCAACTGATACCGAGAACTCACCTTATAGTTACCGATTCCTCACTCAACTGACGATATCAGGCCAATGCACTCATGAGCGCGGTATAGGCTAGCATTACTTCTCACAAACGCTGATGTGGTAAGTGATCAAAACTTGGCGGGTTCGCTCGGGAGCAGTCGACCTCGGAGCGAAACGACGAGTGTCCGCTAGGAGGTTGCCCCCGTGGTGGAGATCAGGAAGAAGGTCACACTCCCTTCCGTGGTCCGCTTGTGAGGGGTGTTGCGCGGGATGACGAGCCAGTCGCCTCTGTGAAGGGTGAGCGTGGTGGCGCCTGGAGAGGCGGGCGCGAGCCACTCTCCCGGCCTGGTGTTGCGGCCGTTTTGGGGCGTGCCGCCGATCTCGTACAGCGTGGTTCCGTCGACGACCTGCAGGAGATGATCGCGGCCCTCGTGCCACTCGAACTCCTTGGCGGCCTTCTTCTCTTCCACGGTAAGGACGGCGGTCACCGGAAGCTTCGTCCCATCCCAGAAGTTGAAATTGCCGGGTTTTGCCTGCAGGCCCTGCAGGGCCGTTGCGAACTCGCTGCCGGGGATCAGCTTGAACTTTTCAGGCGGAGCCGACTGTACGGCGAGCGTTGCGCCTTCGAGCGGGAGAGCGGCAGCGGCGGCCGCGAGAGGCGCACGGCGAAGAAAGGTGCGGCGGGTTTGTGCTTTAAGCATGCCGGGAGTTAATCACACCGGGACCTGAGTTTTCCAACAGCCGCGTAACTTTTGACGGCAGTGCAGGAGCCAAACGAGAAGCAGATTCCTGCGCTCCGCTGTGGAATGACAACAAAAACGCGGAGGGACAGCGAAGTTACGGAAGACAACGAACTGTGGACGACAGCGGGAAGGACAACGGAACTGCGGAGGGGGACAACCAAGCTGTGAGATGACACCAGAGAAGCGAAGTGTGTGCCGTGGCTATACTGGGAGCCGGATTTGAGGGTCGAGGATGAAGTTGCTGGAGATGGCGGATGCGGTGCGGTATCCGCGGATGACGACGGCGGAGTTGCGCGAGACGTTTCTGCTGGACGGCCTGTTTACGCCGGGAGCGTTGCGGCTGGCGTATGTGGACCTGGACCGAACAGTGATCGGCGGGGCCGTGCCCACCCTTGCGCCTCTGGAACTGGAAACGCAACCGGAGCTGCGGGCGGAGTTCTTTTGCGAGCGTCGGGAACTGGGCGTGCTGAACGTGGGCGGCGCGGGTACGGTGCAGGTGGACGGAAAAGAGTTTGCTCTGGGCAAGCTCGATTGCCTGTATGTGGGGCGCGGCAGCAAGGCGGTGTCGTTTGCCAGCGCGGACGCGGAGCAGCCCGCTGCGTTCTACCTGCTGAGCTACCCGGCCCATGCGGACTTTTCGACGAAGATGGTGAAGTTCGCGGATCTTGAAGGGGTAAGGCTGGGTGCGACAGAGACTTGCAACAAGCGCACGATCTACAAGGCCATCCACCTGGAAGGACTGCGGAGTTGCCAGTTGGTGATGGGCTTCACGCTGCTGGAAGAGGGATCGAACTGGAACACCATGCCGCCCCACACCCACATGCGGCGCAGCGAGGTGTACTTCTACTTCGACGTGGACCCGGCCCACCGGGTGCTGCACCTGATGGGCCCACCTCAGGAGACGCGGCACCTGCTGATGGCGGACAGGGAGGTCGTGGTATCGCCGGGGTGGAGCGTGCACGCGGGCGTGGGCACGAAACGCTATGGATTCTGCTGGGGAATGGGCGGCGAGAATCAGCGCTATGACGATATGGATGGCGTGGCGATCGCGGAGTTGCGGTGAGCGAAGCCGCAAGCCAGCAGGCCGGCGGGTCAGCGGGTCTGAAGCTGCGGAGCGCCGCCTGCGCCTGGGATCTCGTCTCGCTGGGCGAGGTGATGCTGCGCTTCGATCCAGGGGAGGGCCGGATCGTGGGCGCACGCAGCTTCCGGGTGTGGGAAGGCGGCGGCGAGTACAACGTGGCGCGCGGCCTGCGGCGGTGCTTCGGGCTGCGCAGCTCGATCGTGACCGCGCTGGTGGATAACCCCGTGGGCCGGCTGGTGGAAGACCTGATGCTGCAGGGCGGGGTTGGGCAGAATCACGTGGTCTGGCGTTCCTTCGATGGCATCGGGCGCGAGGCGCGCAACGGAGTGTACTTCCTGGAGCGCGGGTTCGGTGCGCGCGGCGGGCTGGGGATGATGGATCGCGGCAACACGGCGGTCTCGCAAATGAAGCCCGGCGACGTGGACTGGGATGCGCTGTTTGGAGGCGAGGGCGTGCGCTGGTTTCACACCGGCGGCGTGATGGCTGCGCTGAGCGAGAGCACGACTGCTGTGGTGCGCGAAGCAATGGAAGCGGCGCAGCGGCATGGGACCGTGGTGAGCTTTGACTGCAACTACCGGCCCTCGCTGTGGAAGAGCCGCGGCGGACGGCAGGGCAGCGTGGATGCCAACCGCAGCCTGATGCCGCTTGTCGATGTGCTATTCGGGCATGAAGGCGACGTAGCCGCAACACTGGGCGAGTCGTCGCACGGGCCGGTGTGGCATACGCTGGAAAGCTTTGCGCCCATGGCGGCGCGGGTGACGGCGGAGTTCCCGAACCTGAAGGTGATCGCCAGCACGGTGCGGCGGCCCTACACGGCCAATCGCAACGGGTGGAGCGCGTTCGGGTATGCGGCGGGCGAGGCATATGCGGGGCTGGCCTTCGAGGAGCTGGAGGTACTGGACCGGGTGGGCGGGGGCGACTCGTTTGCCTGCGGGCTGATTTACGGCCTGCTGGCCGGCAAGGGCATGCGTTGGGCGCTGAACTGCGGCGTGGCGCATGGAGCGCTGGCGATGACCACCGCGGGGGACTCCTCGATGGCGACGCTGGCGGAAGTGGAGCGTCTGATGAGCGGCGGCGGTGCTGGAACGGTGCGGTAGGTTTCCGCGGCAGGTTTCTTAGGTGGCGAGGGATGAGTTTCGTAAGTGAGGGCTCCATGGCACGGTTGAGCAAGCACGAGGTGTTGCAGCGCATGCGCGAGATTGGCCTGGTGCCGGTGCTGCGTGCGGAGAGTGAGGAACAGGCGCTGGGCTTGGCAAACGCGATCGCCGATGGCGGCGTCCCCGTTCTCGAAGTGACCATGACGGTGCCGGGTGCGATCCATGTGATCCGGCGGTTGGCCAGGGATCGGCCGGACATCCTGATCGGGGCGGGCACGGTGCTGGATCCGGAGACGGCGCGGATGTGCATCCTCGAAGGAGCGCAGTTCGTCGTGTCGCCCGCGCTGAATGTAAAGACAGTGGAGCTCTGCCGCCGCTACTCCATCGCTGTGTTGCCGGGAGCGCTGACACCAACAGAAGTGGTCACGGCTTGGCAGGCGGGCGCGGATGTGATCAAGGTTTTTCCGGCCAGCGCGCTGGGCGGAGCGAAGTACCTGAAGAGCCTGAAGGCGCCGCTGCCGCAGGTGGATATGATTCCGACGGGCGGTGTGTCTCTGGCGACTGCGCAGGAATTCCTGGAGGCTGAGGCGTTCGCGCTGGGCGTGGGCGCCGACCTTGTAGACACGAAGGCCTACGCGGCGGGCGCACCGGAGAGAGTGACTGAGACGGCGCGGAAGTACAGGGAGATTGTGCGCGGGCACCAGGCGAAGCGGGTGGCTGCGGCTTAGTCCAGGACGCACAGGCCGGTGTCAGAGACCGTGTGGGGCGCGGGCGGTGAAGAGCAGCGGCTCGCGGAGCGGGAAGCTCCCCGCAACGACCTCCGGCAGTGCCGCGAAGTCCGGCGGCGGCGTTGCCTGCCAGGTGGCGACGTACTCGGGGCGGTTGTAGGCCCGTCCGGCGAAGAGCAGAGCGGGGCGGCGACCGGGAAGATCGCGAAAGTATTGCGGGTCGGCCATGTAGCGCCAGTTGTGGCGCTCCCCCAGCGTTGGAAAGAGATACGCCGCTACGGAGCGCAGGCCGGTGCCGTCCTCCAGTTCGTAGGACCAGAGGTCATCGAAAGGCGTGGAAAGCAGCTGCGCGCAGCCGGCCAGCAGGTCGAAGTTGAGCAGCGTGTTGCGAAGCGGCGTTTCCGTGGCGACCTCGTGCGGAAACACCCCATCAAGGTTGATCTGGTTGCGCAGAGTGGGCTTGCGGAAGCGATGGCGGCAGTCTTCGAGCACCTTCTCGTTGCGCAGCGAACGGGACACTGCCGATGCGAGAAACAGCCATGCGGACGCGTTGTGGTCCCTGGTGTCGCGGGCGAGCACGGGGTTGCGCGCCGTGGTGAGCCACTCGAGGTGGGCAGCGAACCAGGCGTGGAGTGCATCCACGGAGGGCGAATCGAGCGCGGACGTGTCGGCGAGGAAAGCAACGGAGCGCGCGGCCTCCCCGAGGGGCGCGAGATCGGCGATACGGACCGTGCCGGAAGCCGGCGGCGGGGCGGAGGGCGTAGGATCGGCGATGGAAAACTGCGGGTCGAGGCGGGTATCCGGCTTGAGCAAAAGCGCGGCGAGGTACTTGCCGGCCTGTTGCGCGTAGACCTCGTCACGAGTGACTACGTATGCAGCGGTGAGCGTCGCGATGGCGCTGCAACACCGTTGCAGCAAGGGCTGTGAGGTCGCCGCTTGCACCGGAACCGGTGGCAGGCGCCGGACATCGAGGAGAATGCGCGGACCGTCGAGTTTCGCGACATCGGTGTGGGCAAGACTGGGGCTCTGGGCGTGCACACCGATCGCTCCGGCTCCGAGGAGCGCTGTGAAGCTGCGTCGAGTGATGTGCAGCGGGCCCATGCGGACCGAGGGTAGCATGGCGTCCCCAGGGCGTCTCTACGCGTCCCTCTGTTCGCTCGGACGAAAGGACCGCACCGATTCAGGCTCGACCCATCCGTCCCTGGGACCAAAGAGCTAGCTTTTTCCAAACTGCGCCAGTGCAGCTTCTGCATCCTTGCCGGTCTTTGTGTTCGGCGCGAGCGAAGCAGCCTTCTTGAGGCGAGCCTCCGCATCGGCTGAATTGCCCGTCTTCAGGTACACCATGCCCAGGTGGTAGTTGACCGTAGGGCTGTTGGGGTCCTGCTTGAGCGCGTCTTCCAGCAACCCGCGGGCAGACGCATAGATGCCCTGGTGGTAGTAGACCCAGGCCAGGGTATCGGCCGTGCTGGGCGAGGTGGGAAGGGCCTGCCGGGCGATCTGTGCGTAGCTCAGCGCAAGGTCGGCGCTCTGTCCGTCTTCCACCATAAGATAGGCAAGATTGTTGGCGGCCATGACGTTGTGCGCATCCAGATCCAAAGCCTTTTTGTAAGTCTGCATGGCCGTGTGCGGGTCGCCGTTCAGTTCCTGCGCCGCGCCGAGCAGGGCAAGAGCCATATTGTCCTTGGGGTGATCCTGCGTCCACTTCTGCCAGGCGGCGATGGGACCACTCTTATCTCCTGAAGCCAGTTCTGATTCCGCGTACTGCTGCACGTAATTCCGGTTGGAGGGATCCAAACGCATGGCGGTCTGGGCGCTATCCCGGGCCGCGGGAAAAGAGCCCATGCTGAACTGCACCCTGGAGAGGGTTCCATAAAGAACGGCATTTTGGGGAGCGCGCGCGATTGCCTGCTGGACCAGCGTGAGCGCTTTCGCGGGCTGCTTGCTGACCAGGTCGTAGTTGACGAGCAGATTCAGGGCTTCGAGCAGGCTCGGATCGATGGAGAGCGCCTTCTCCGCGAACGAAACCCCCTCGGCGGACCGCTGCTGCCGGAAGCGCATCTGAGCCATGCTGAGCATCGCGGCGGCGTTGTTGGGGTTCTTCTTCAGCGCCAGTTCGAAGTCCGCTTCTGCCTTCTCCAACTGACCCTGATTGCCTTCAGCAGCGCCTCTCCAGATGTAGGCATCGGAAAAGTCCGGGTACTTGGCTATGACGTCGTTGGCCAATTGAGCCAGAAGGGAGTAGTCGCCGCGGGTGCTGGCGATTTGAGCCAGCCCGCGTTTGGCCTGCAGATTGTCCGGAGCAAGCATGATGACGTTACGGAAACCCCCCTGGGCGGCGTTGATGTCCCCCTTGATCATGGCGATGTTTGCGAACGCCATCTGCGCGCCGACATTTTCCGGCGATTCCTTGGAAGCCTTCTGCATCAGGTCAAAGGCTTCATTGATCTTGCCGTCCTTGACCAGCAGAGTGGCGCTCAAGCCCTGCACGTCCGGATCGCCGGCATTTTTCTTGTTGAGATCCTGGACGAGCGCGCGAAGCTTGTCGAAGCTCTGACGAAAGATCAGGACCCGGGCGTATCCCAGCTTCAGAGCCACGCTGTCAGGATGCTTCGCGACGAGCGCAGAAAATGCGCTTTCTCCCGCATCCAGCTGATTGGAGCGAACGTAGTAGTCCGCCAGACGCTCGGTTACAGCCTTGTTTTCGGGCAGCTCGTCGGCGGCCTGGCGAAGAGCCTCCTCGCCCTGCTGCTTGTTGCCCTGCCGGAAATAGAGCTCCGCCAGGCTCAGGCGCGCCCTGAGGTCTTTCGGATTGCTCTTGACGGCTGACGTGGCCTCGGTAGCGGCTCCGCCCAGATCGCCTCGCTTTTCCAGCAAAGCCGCGAGCACGAGATGCGACTCGGCCGCCTTGGGGTCGAGAGCGATGGCCTGGTGCAGCTCAGCCTCTGCCTGGGACCCCTGGGAGGCATCGCTGCCCTGCAACAGGCCGAGCGAAGTGTGGAAAGCCGCCTTGCCCGGGTCCAGCGCGATCGCATGCTGGATGTCCGCCAGGGCTTCGGCGCGGTTGTTCCTGCTTGCGTTTACGGCGGAGAGCAGCGCATAGGCATCGGCATTGTTCGAGTTCAGCGCCAGTACGGCCCTGGCCTGCTCTTCGGCCTTCTCCGGCAGCCCGCCGCCGAGCTGGATGTTTCCAAGCTCAAGACGAGCGTGCTGGTCCGAGGGAGCCTGATCGACGGCGCGAAGCAGCTCGGAGTAGGCAGGAATGATCGAGTCCATGTGGAGGTAGGTCTCGGCCGTTTCGTAGTGGGCTGCCGCGAAGTTCTGGTCGATCTTGATCGCGTTCGCGAACTGGATGAGCGCTTCCTTGTACTTGCCCTGTGCTTCAAACCGCTTTCCACTCTCGAGATACTTCTGCTTGCGCACGTTGGGGTCGCGATGGCACCCGGCCAACAACACGAACGCGGGCAGGACAGCGAGTGCGAAAGCAGGGTGACGGCGTGATGAACGAAAAAAAGTAGCCATGTCTTCTATCCTCAGGGGTTCAACTTCCGGCTAGTCCGGTATGTAGGGCTGCAGCAGGGAGTTCAACTGGGTGGCAAACCCCACCAGGCGGTTGTGAGCGGAGGCCGGAGACTCGGAAGCGCCAATGGGAGTCAGGACGCGCACCAGCGCGGCGTCGGTCCGGCCGAATCGCAGGGAGTCATACAGCGTGTAGAGCTTGGCCTCGTAATCACCGGCGATGCTTCGCCCGTGGGAGCGATACCAATAAAGCACCTCCGCTTTCGCGTTGCCGTCGGAGATCACATAATCACTGACAACGATGGGCGGGATGCCAGGCGAAGCGAGCGTCTGAGTGGCAGACGACTGGAAGACCCAACCCGCGCCGGGCAGGCAATGCTGCGGCGAATGGATGGACTGGCCGGTCCGCTGCGTCGGGAAATAGCCGATAAAAAGCTGAACCGGGAGGGTCGTGTGCGCCGGTGCGCCCGCTGGGGCCGACTCGTAGAAGCGGTTGAGGAAGACACCCTTGCCGAGGACGTCCAGAACGCCCTGATCCAGCGGAACATCCGTGCCCTGCCAGGTTTGGAGCGTCTCGGGAAACTGGTCGAGAGGACGGCTGAGGGGGATGGTGTCTTTGTCGCCGCGCAGGTGCAGAATCACAGAGGTTGCCAGCATGAGGCCGACAGCAGTCCAGAATCGGAGCGTCCTCATGCCGGCACATGCTTTCCGGCGCGGAAGAGCTCCATGACTCTATGCACGGCATACAGGCACGCCAGGGAAACCAGAAACATCAACCATCCGGAGAACTCGTGGAAGAACCCCAGAGCCTTGTCGGGATCCCAGTACTGCACGCAAAGGCCGGTGCCGAAGATACGCGCCGCATTGGCCGCGATGGCGATGGGGATGCTCATCAGCACCAGGATGACCCGCCGGGTGGTATTGGTCTCGGCGAAGTAGCCGTAGATCACTGCGACGGTCAGGAGACTCATGAGAGAGCGGATTCCGCTGCACGCCTCGGCCACTTCCAGCTTCATGACCGAGAGCTGCAAGACGTTTCCTTCCCGCAGCACGGGAACACCGACGGACGTGAGCAGAAAGGTTGCGAACTGCGAAGCCTGCAGCTGCAGGGGAAAGGTGATCTGGTTCAGAACGATCGCCGGTAAGGGAATCGCAAGCAGCGCGACAAACAGGCAGAAGCGAAGCTTTCCGACGAAACGAGCCCCGCAGAAGCTCCAGACGAGCCCAACGGCAACGAGAAGAAAGGAGAGTCTCGCCAGAAAGAGGTCGGCTCCCAGCACGCCCAGCAGCAGCACCAGCAGACCGAGAGCGAGCATCGGTATGCCGAACCACGACGGCCGCCGGGGAATGCGCTCGAGCACGCCGCGGTCGCGCCAGAGCAGGTAGGCGATAAAGAAAGGAATGAGCAGGCCATGGGACTGGTCCGGCACGCGGTACCAATCGAGGAACAGATGAGTGGCGATGCGGTAATAAAGAACCGCGGTCAGGATCGCCAGCGCAGCCGGGACCAGAAAGCTTTCCCGGTCGGTGACGGCCTCCGGTCTTTCCGCCGTTTGTGGCAGGACGGGAGCCGTACGAGTCTCTGCCCGTGTCGAAACATGGTCGGGCGCTTCCGCAGTTGTTGCTTTCACCATGGGACGTAGCGAAGAAAGTGATCTACAGAGTGCACTTTACCTTACGCACAAGTCTGTAGCTTACCACTTTCGTACGCTGGACCGGTGGAACTTTGGGCTCCAGACAAGGTAAAGTAGATGGGTATGCATGGCTGGTTGGAAGCAGCGGCTGCAGGTCGTACGCGACTGCCTGGAGACAGGGAGAGCCTCGCCGCGCTTGTATCAGAGACGACGTCGCGCCGTACGCAAGGCGGGACTACAGTGCGTTGCGCCCTGTGGTCCACCCGCGCCATCCTTTTGGCCGCAGCCGCGACTGGCATGCTTTGCGGCGCAGGCAGCGCGTGCGGGCAGCAGGGCGTTACGCAGCCCGTGATTACTCCGGCCGCAGCCCCGCCCCCGCCGCCAAGCAGTACGGCCGCGGCAGTGATGCCGGTCGACAGCAGCTACGTCATCGGTTCAGAGGATTCCCTCCAGGTCACTGTGTGGAAGGAGCCGAACCTTTCCGGAACTCTGCTGGTTCGGCCCGATGGCATGATCACGTTACCGCTGGTGGGCGATGTGACCGCCTCCGGCCTGACACCCACGGCCCTGGGGAAAGATCTCACGACGAAGCTGAAGAAGTTCATCAGCGATCCGCTGGTCACGGTGACCGTCGTTGCTGTCAACAGCAAACGCGTTTACCTGCTGGGTGAAGTGGCGCGGGTTGGGCCACTCTCGTTGAGTCCGGGACTCACTCCGCTGCAGGCGATTGCAGAGGCCGGTGGGCTGTCGCCCTACGCCCATGCCAAGGATATTTACATCCTGAGAGTGGTCAACGGAAAACAACAGAAAATTGCGTTCAATTACAAGAAAGCTCTCAAAACCGGAGACCAGCAGTCCGTTTCCTTACTCCCCGGCGATACGATCGTGGTTCCATGAAACCGCTTCTCACAGGCGTTGCGGTGATCTCTCTGCTGCACGCCTGTAGCCTCTCCACGCGGGCGCAGGCGACGCCTGCAGCGCGATCCCCCCTCAGTTACGTGGGGTTCCGCCTTCCGCGGCTGGGAGGAAATCTCCAGTACTCGCTCAGCGCTTCCGAAACCCTGAACAAGGGCTTTTACGCTATGAACTCCACGGCATCCTACACCTCTGTTTCCGGAAGTCTCTCGTATCTCTCCGCGAGCCAGGGAAGTCCATTCAGTCTGGTGTATACGGGCGGCTATCTGGCGAGCAACTCCGGGCAACCGTCCTCCGCGTTTCATTCCCTGGCCCTTTCGCAGGTGATCACCGCCGGAAGCTGGAGTCTGATCGCGGCAGACAGCGTTCACTATCTTCCGGAGAGTCCCACCACGGGCCTCTCCGGACTCGCAGGACTGGGAGACCTTGGCCTGTCTCCCGGACAAATCGTTTCGGGTTCAGGCCAGGGCCTGCTCACCGACTATGCAACCCGTATCGACAATACCCTTTCCGGGAGCCTGCAGCGCCGTGTGGGCGGCGGCAATGTGGTCAGCGGCTCGGGTACATGGGTCACGCAGCGCTTTGTCGGCGACTCCAGCGGGTTCGCAAGCGATAACGACCTGTACTCGGGGACCGGTGCCTTTACGCACCGGATCGATGCATTGAATTCCGTAAGCGGCGGCTACACATACAGCAAGTCAAGTTACGTGGGCTCGCCGGTAAGCTTTGAATCGCAATCCCTCAACTTGCAGTACATGCGTCGATGGAGCCGCACCCTGGCCATGGATATCTCCGCGGGACCCGAATACACAACCGGCACCTTCGCGGCTTCCCTGAACTATGCCGTGAACGCATCCGTGACGTATTCGGGAGAAAAGTTCAGCGGCGCGGCGAGCTACATCCGCGCGACAAACAACGGCTCGGGAGTGGTTCTGGGCGCGCGGAGCGACTCGGCCTCCGTGTCGGCGAGCCGCGGCCTGGGCAGGGACTGGAGCGCGAGCAGCTCGTTCATCTTTTCGCGCACCGAGAGTCTCGACCAGACGCTTCCCTCTTCGTATGCGGCGCACACGCTGGTAGGCGCCGCGCAGCTCAGCAGGCAGCTCAGCCACAACCTTTCTACCTATGCGAGCTATACCCTGCAGCGGCAAACCACGGGACAGAATCTTTCGCTGCAGCAGGCCTTCTCAGGAATTTCGCAAACAGTAGGTTTCGGCATCACCTATGCACCGCGCGCCGTAAGGCTGGACCGGTAAGGAGCATCTTCGTGCTTGGTAAGAGAAAATTGGAGTTCGCGGATTATTGGGCTATCGTCAAGCGGCGCAAGTGGCTCCTTATCGTTCCGACGATCCTGCTTCCCGCGATCGCCCTCGGCATCACGTTTTTCCTTGCGCCTCGTTATGTGTCCCAGACGCTGGTGCTGATCGAAGAGCAGAAGGTGCCGGACGACTATGTGAAGCCGGTCATTTCCGCCGACCTGGATAGCCGGCTCGCCTCCATGAAGGAGCAGATTCTCAGCCGCTCGCGCATTCAGCCCATCATCGAGCGGTACAACCTGTACGGCACGAGCCGGATGACCATGGACGACCGTGTCGATAAGGCTCGCAGCGACATCGGTATCAAGCCCATCCATTCCGAGATCGCCCATGCAGGCGGCTTGCCAGGGTTCTTTATCACCTTTTCCGCGGCCGACCCGCATACCGCGCAGATGATCTGCGGCGAGATCACGTCTCTCTTCGTAGGCGAAAATCTTCGGTCTCGCGAAGCTTCCGCGCAGGGAACGACCGACTTTCTCACGGGCCAGCTGGCCGATGCGAAGCGCTCGCTCGACGAGCAGGATGCCAAACTGGCGGCTTTCCAGCGCAAGTACGGCGGCAAGCTCCCGGGAGAAGAGTCCTCCAACCTGAACATGCTGACCAGCCTGAATACCCAGCTGGAAGCAGCCACGCAGGCCCTTTCCCGCATGGAGCAGGAGAAAACGTACGAGACGTCCATGCTGGCGCAGCAGCTGCAGTCGGCAACGCCCGCCGGTCCGGCCTCTGCGGTGCCTGCCACAGGGTCCGCACCGACACCGGATCAGGCGGAGCTCGACAGCCTGCTGGCGCAGCAGGCGGAGTTGTCAGCGCGCTACACGGCGGACTACCCCGATGTGATCGTGAACAAGAAGAGGATCGCCGATCTGCGCAGCAAGATCGCGCGCTCGAGCGAGACGGCCAAAGGCGGGGGCTCTGCCGCGCCGCAGCATACCGAGTCAGTGGGCGTGCAGCAGCTGCGTGCGGCTGTCCGCGCCGCCGATGTGGGGATTCAGGGCAAGCGACGTGAGCAGCAGGAACTGCAGAACGCAGTACGCAACTACCAGGAACGAATTTCATCCAGTCCGCTGGTGGAACAAGAATACAAAGACGTCACGCGTGATTACGAAACGGCGCAGAAGTTTTATGACGACCTGCTGGCAAAGATGAACCTATCCAAAATGGCAACCGCGCTGGAGCACAGACAGCAAGGCGAGCAGTTCGACGTGATGGATCAACCCAATCTTCCTGACTCGCCTTCCTTTCCGAAGCGTCCCCTGTTCCTCCTTGTCGGCCTGGTTGCCGGTCTCGCCCTTGGTCTGGGGCTGACGGCGTTACTCGAGCACATGGACGCGGTGATTCGCACGGAGCGCGATCTGCTGGAAGCAACCCAGCTGCCGGTGCTAGGCGTGATCGGATTTGCGGGACAGGAGCCTGTGCAGGGCCTTACGAAGAGCGTTCCGAAAGAAAAGGCGACCTGGATAAAGAGATTTAGATCAGCAAAGACTTCGGCTGCCCGGTAACCATGTACAAGCGCTTCTTCAATCTTCGAACCAACCCGTTCAACATCACCCCGGATCCGCGCTTCCTGTACAGGATGCCGCATACCCTGGAAGCCCTGGCGTGCCTTCGCTATGGAATCTCCGAGCGCCGCGGCTTCATCGTCCTGACCGGAGAAGTAGGCACAGGCAAGACGACCCTGATCAACACGGCCCTGCAGAGTTTCGATCAAAACAAGATCGTGAGCTCGTTTATCTTCAACCCTCGCGTCGATGCGGCCGAGTTTCTGGAGTTTGTCATGGCCGATTTCGGCATTGCGCCGGTCAGCCGCTCCAAGGCAGCCATGCTGATGCAGCTGAATCGCTGGCTGATCGAGCGATACAAACGCAACGAAGTGTGCGTGGTGATCGTCGATGAAGCCCAGAACCTGTCGATGGATGTTCTGGAAGAGATCAGGCTGTTGACGAACCTGGAAACGGCGTCGGACAAGCTGCTGCAGATCGTTTTATCCGGCCAGCCGGAGTTCGAAGAGAAGCTTCGCGAGCCCGCGGTCCGGCAGCTCCGGCAGCGGGTCGCCATGTGGTGTCGAACCCAGACGCTCACCTTGGAGGAGACGGGAGCTTATATCGCGGAACGCCTCACCATCGCCGGAGGTCAAGGGGAAATTTTCCCCGCCGAGTCCGTGGAACTCGTGCACGATCTGAGCCGGGGTATTCCGCGCACCATCAACCTGCTCTGTGAGCATGCTTTGATTTCCACCTACGCGGAAGGCGCGCGCGTGGCGACCCCGGAGGTGATCGAAGCTGTCGGGAACGATCTGGGACTCTCCGTGCGACTGCTCCCGGGCTCGGCGCGCTTCATGGCCGGGCGCCCGGGTCTCCGCGATGCCGTGGCTGCACCGAACGAGAATGGAAGACCCTCCCCATCGCCATTCGAAGAACGCAAGGAGATCGATTCCCATGAGTAGGATCTACGACGCTTTGAAGCGAGCGCAGAGCGAGCGCCACAGCGATCCGGAAACACCAGTTCCGAGAGCATTTGCGCCACGTCCCACGAGTCCGGTCAGCGTGGCGGAGGAACAGCCTGCCAACATCAACCAGCTTCAGCGCGTGCCGCTCGATACATTGCCGGCAGTGCGCGCCCGCGCGCAGGGTGCGGCGATCGGGCGTGACGTTTGGCAGCCCGTGTGGAACAACCTCCCTTCACTGCAGCGGAGAGGCTCCTATGTGGAGCAGTTCCGGGGACTTCGGTCCCGGCTGCTGGGGCTGCGGCAACAACGCCCGCTGAAGACCATCCTGGTATCCAGCGGGCTTGCGCAGGAGGGCAAGACCTTTGTCGCTGTGAACCACGCGCTCACCCTGGCAAGCTCAAAGGATCAGCGGGTTCTGCTGATCGACGGCGACATGCGCCGGCCTTCGGTTCACAAGCTCCTGGGTACAAATCAGGGGCCCGGGCTGGGCGAGTACCTCACCAGCAAAGCAGAAATCAAAGACATTCTGAGAATGGGCCGCTCGGCTGAAGGAAGCGATGATCTGCCGAGCGCTCTGGACACCCTCACCTTTATTCCAGCGGGCAGCGAGGGCGAGAAAACTCCCGATTTTTCCGGAGGGCAACGCTTTGAGCAGCTGCTCTCGTCTGTGGAGGCGGACTTCGACTGGATCATCATCGATTCGCCCCCTGTCAATCTTGTCACCGACGGCGTCGACATGGCGCGCGCGTGTGACGGTGTGCTCTTCATCGTTCGCAGCGGCAACAGCCGCATGGCTTCCGTGAAGAAAGCGCTCACCAGCCTGAAGGCGACGCAGGTTCTCGGGATTGTGCTGAATGCCGCGCGCGACCGAACGGCGAGCTACAGTTACTACGGCGACTAGAGCTCACCACCAAGGAGAAGGTCAGCCTTCCAGTGATACGTTTCCTCAACGTATATTACCCAACCCGGACGGTGCTTCTGCTGCTTTGCGAAGTGCTGCTTGTCGCCGGGTGCGCCCTGGTGCCGGCGTTGTTCCTCTTAGGCCCGGATTCCTATCTGGCGCTCAACTATGAGTATGGATACCTGAAGATAGGCTTCCTGGTCACACTCACTGTGGCGCTTTGTTATTACCTGGATTTGTATGAACCGCAGCTACTGACCTCGCGGTTCGATGTTTACTTTCGTATTCTTCTCGCTTTGGGAATCGACTGCTTTGTGGTTTCCGCGATTGCGTGGCTCTACCCGGAGTTCGCGATCACCGAGCATTTGTACGTCTTCACGTTTCTGCTGCTGACGCCTGCGCTCCTGCTCTGGCGGCGAGCCTATGAATGGATCGTGCGCAGGAACGTGTTTCGGGAGCGCATTTTTGTTCTGGGCACGGGCCCGTACGCGCAGTCCATCGTGGAGTCGATCCGGTCCAGGCCGGAACTGGGGATGGAGATCGTCGCCTGGGAACCGGCCCCGGCGGACCTGCCGGACAGGCGGGAGCACTGGATCCAGATCGTCCATGAATTGATGAAGTCTCCGATCCCCCCGCACCGCATCATCGTGGCGATGGAGAAGGCCCGCGGCGAACTGCCTGTAGACTCCCTGCTCGAAGCGCGCTTTCGCGGGATCACCGTGGAAGAAGCGGGAAGCCTCGGGGAGAGGCTGTCGGGAAGAATTCATACAATCGGACTGCGGCCCAGCACTCTTCTGTACAGCGAGGGATTTCGCGTGCGGCCCTCGCAGCAATTGATTCGCCGCCTCGTCTCCACCCTGGCCGCCGCGATCGGCCTGATACTGCTTCTTCCCGCCATTCCCTTTATCGTGCTGCTGGTGCGCCTGTCTTCCAAGGGGCCGATCTTCTTTCGCCAGGTGCGCGTGGGGCTGGGAGGCAAGCCTTTCGAGGTCATCAAGTTTCGAACCATGTTTACGGATGCCGAGGCGAGCGGGGCACGCTGGGCGACGAAGAACGATCCACGCGTGACCAAGATCGGGATGTTCATGCGCAAGACGCGGCTCGATGAGGTTCCGCAGCTTTGGAATGTGCTTCGGGGCGACATGGGATTCGTCGGCCCGCGTCCGGAACGGCCGGAGTTTGTCCCAATGCTCGCCGAGCAGGTTCCGTTCTACAGCCTGCGGCACCTCATTCGCCCGGGCCTTACCGGCTGGGCGCAGGTTCGCTACGGGTATGGGTCCACGATTGAAGAGACGAGGACCAAGCTCGAATATGACCTCTACTACGTAAAGCACATGTCGCTCGGACTCGATCTTCTGATCATGTTCGAAACGATCAAGACCATCCTGCGCCGCCGTGGTGCGCAATGACGTGGTTGTTCTGGTGCTGCTGTGCCGTGGTGGGATACACCTATGCCGGGTACCCGGCCTGCATGGTGCTGCTGGCGAGGCTGCGTCCCAGGCCCTGGAAGCAGGCGGAGTGGAAGCCGGCCCCGGCGGGGGTTCCGGTCAGCATCATCATGGCGGTCTACAACGGCGCTGACTCGATCGCCGGCAAGGTGTCGCATCTGCTGGCGTTAGACAGCCGGCTGGTTCAGCAGATCGTCATCGTTTCGGACGGATCTACGGACGGTACGGCGGAGATATGCCGCCAGGCGCAGACGGAACGTGTGCGTGTCATCGAGCTGACGCGGCGCTCCGGCAAGGCCGCCGCGCTTGCCGCCGGGATCGGCCTTGCCGCCGGTGAGATTCTCCTTTTTATCGATCTGCGCGCCCGCCTCGCGCCGCAGGCCCTCGATCGTCTGCTGGAGAACTTCGCCGATGAGCAGGTAGGTTGCGCGGGCGGCGAGCTTCATCTGCTTCTGAATGACGCGGACCGGACCGTCGGCGCCGTCGGTGGGCTCTACTGGAGGTATGAGCGCTGGCTGCGCTCGGTGGAGTCGATCTATGACTCTTCCGTGGGGCTGTCCGGGTGCTTCTTCGCTGCCCGGCGGTCGCTCGTGACCGTGCCGCCGGATGGTTTGATACTGGACGACGTGTTTCAGCCGCTTTCGATCATCCGCAAGGGGTATCGCAGCGTCGTGGATACGCGCGCGATCGTGACCGACATTCTCCCGAAGACAACGGCGGGCGAGTTTGCCCGCAAGGTGCGGACGCTTGCGGGCAATTATCAACTGCTCTCTGACAACCCCTGGATTTTCAGTTTCCGAAACAGGGTGTTGTGGCAGTTCGTTTCGCATAAGCTGTTGCGGCTGGTGGTTCCCTACATGGTGGCCGGCATGCTGGTGAGTTCAGCTATCAAGGGCTTCACCTCAAGAGCCTTCGCGATCTTCGCGCTGCTTCAAGCACTGGTCTGGCTGTCCGCAGCCTTGAACCTCAAGACCCGTGTGCGAAGCCTCGATCGCCTCCTCGGCGCTTGCAGGGCCCTGCTGGTATTGAATGCGGCGGCTGTGGCAGGCTTGTACGTTTTCCTGTTCACCTCGGGTCCGCTCTGGAAGATATGGTCCCCAGAGGCCGCAGCGAAACAATGAGAAAGCGCGGCTCTAGCTGATGTCTCTCCCTGCACGGTACAGGCGCATGTAGTTCTCCGCCATGCTGCTCAGGGTGAACTCACGCTGATACGCGGTGCGGGCATTGGCTGAGAGTTCAGAACGAAGCGCTTCGT
The DNA here is from genome assembly GCA_964246235.1 of uncultured Acidobacteriaceae bacterium. Taxonomy (GTDB): domain Bacteria; phylum Acidobacteriota; class Terriglobia; order Terriglobales; family Acidobacteriaceae; genus Granulicella. Next base: position 87,702 of record CAXTPR010000007.1, on the reverse strand, counting down.
CCCGGGCCATGCGAACCATTGCGGCGGTCATCGCAGCGACGTCCTTCACGGGAATCAGCAATCCATTTTTTCCCAGGCGAACGATTTCGCCCATGCCTCCGACATCGGTGACGATCGCGGGCAGACCTACGCTCATCGCCTGCAGCAGGGACATGGGGAGCCCTTCCGAATCGGAGGACATGATGAAAGCGTCGGCTGCCCTGAGGAAGCGGCCGGGGTCCATCTGCAGTCCCCAGAAGTGAACAGCACCGGTAAGCTCAAGCTCCTCCACAAGCTCCTCCAGCGCAGCTCGGCTGGAGCCCTCGCCGACGATCCAGAGCCGAAGCGAAGGCATCGATGGCAGGGCGAGAGCCAGAGCGCGAACCATCATGCCCAGGTTCTTGACCGGCTCCAGCCTTCCGAGAAAGACAAGCACGAAGCCTTCTTTGCTCGGGTCCGCGCTCGAGTCTTTGCTCGGGTCTGCGGACGAAGGCTCGTCCGCAGGAGCGCTCACCTCCGCGGACGGAGACTCGTTCACGGGAGCCGCACCGTTGTAGATACGCACGATCTTTCGCGCGTTTGCCCTCGGAACGCCACGCAGGTTTCCGCACGTCACCTCACAGACGCCCACGATGCGGTCGCAGAAAGCGGCGAACAGGTTGAACTTGCGTTCGGTCGCCATGTCGTAAGGCTTCTCGACGAGGCTGTGCCGCGTGGAAACGATGCTTCGAGCGCCTGCCAGGCGAGCGCCGAGTGCCGCATGGATCGTCGGTCCCGGGTTGTGACAATGCACAACGTCCGGCCTTCTCTGCCGAAACAGAAGCGCGTACCGCCAGATCGTGACCAGGGGATGCGCCGGCCCCGATACATGGATGTGGAAGCCTTCGCCTCGCAGCGTTTCACCCAGGCTGCCAAGGCGCGCGTAGGAGAAGACAGCGACATTGTGCCCTTGTGCCCTTTGCTCGCGGCAGAGTTGGGCAACCACCATCTCCGCTCCACCCATGTCCAGGCTATACACACAATGGATGATCTTCATACGCAGGTACGATCTTACTTGGAGGGGTTCGCTTCGTTTACTCTTGGGAAGCGCTTCGCCGACGCACCACCTGGAACTGCTTTCAACGTGCTGAGTAGATTTGAGCGGTCAACAATGGAGCTTCCGAAACACGCTGAGTTGTGGCTGCCCGCATACCTGAGAGATCGTACCCGCGGCCGCCCCGCCGCAAAGCGCTTGTGGGTTGCGCTGACCGACCATTACGAACCCATGGGGGGCGCAACGCCCGAGCAGGCGAGTGACCGGGTGGGTGCATGGGAAACCATGTGGCCCGTGATTGCTGAAGCCGCGCCTGGGGACAGTGCGGGCCGGAAGCCCTGTTTCACCTTCTTCTATCCGCAGGAAGAGTATCGATCCGAGCTGGTGGAGAGGCTGGCGCAGCTCTCAAGAACAGGGACATGCGATGTGGAGGTACACCTCCATCATGCGCACGAAACAGCCGCCGGCTTTCGGGCAAAGATTACGGATTTCTGCGCGCGTCTGCACGAGGACCACGGACTCTTGCGCAAGCAGGAGGGTAAGCTGACCTTTGGTTTCATCCATGGCAACTGGGCCCTGGACAACTCACTTCCCGGTGAGGAGTGGTGCGGTCTCACCGGAGAGCTCGCGTTGCTGCGGGAGCTTGGCTGTTATGCGGATTTTACCATGCCGTCGATCCCTTCTGCCAGCCAGTCGCGCATCGTAAACCGCATTTACTGGGCCACGGGCGACCCGCAAAAGGTCCGCGGCTTCGATCAGGGGATCGAAGCCAAGGAAGGCGGCGGCCTGCATGGAACCATGCTCATGGTGACAGGCCCGACCGGGTTACGCTTCGACCGCAAGCCGCTTACACGGCGGTGGTGGCCGCGCATCGAAACAGGCGAGCTCGCGGCCTATGATCCGCCCACGCCCTACAGGGTGCGGCGCTGGCTGGATTTCGCTCCGCGTATCGGCTCCGATATTTTTCTCAAGCTGTTCGGGCACAGCGCGAGAGAAGCGAATGCGGCGGCATTGCTCGGTTCGCGAGCGCAAGGGGGAGCGCTGTTGCCCATGTTCCATTGGCTTCATGAGATAGCGCAAGAGCAGAAGCTGGAGCTGCATTGGGTGAGCGCATATGAGATGTATCGCTCCATTCGCAACCTGGTTCAGCCCGCGGCGCCGCCTTCCCTGGAAGGCTAGCCCGGTATGAAAGTAGCTGTCGTTTCGCAGTATTTTCCTACATCGGCTCAGCAGTGGGCCGGCCACTCCGCCTACCAGACACTGAGGCTCCTGAGCCGGCGTTTCGAGCTTCAGGTGTTTTATCCCGAAGCGGTGTATCCCTCTTTCCTGCGACCCGTGAGCGCGCAGCGAGCCGCGATCGACCGCAGCTGGCACCCGCAGGACGTGAAGGCCAGGTACATTCCCTACCCTGTTCTTCCGGTGGTCTCCCGGCCAGTGAACGGGTTCACGATGGCGCGGCGTTTGTTGCCTTCGGTGCGCGAGTTCCAGCCCGACCTGATCTTCAACTACACGGCGTACCCGGATGGTCTGGCGGTCGTGCGCCTTGCGCAGTCCCTGAAGGTGCCCTGCGTGCTGACGGCGATCGGCTCCGATCTGAACCGCGTTACCGACCCGGTGAGGGGAATGCTGACGCGGTATACGTTGCGCCGCGCGAACTTCGTGACCACGGTCAGTGGCGATCTCGCGAAGACCGCGGTTCGACTGGGAGCGAATCCCGCGACAACGCGGACGATCCTGAATGGCTGCGATACAGAGATCTTTCGGCCTATGCCCAAGGCGCCGGCGCGCGAGGCGTTGAAGATCGGCGGGGACGAAGAAGTAGCCGTTTACGTGGGCCGTCTGGACCGGCGCAAAGGGCTCCTGGAGTTGATCGATGCGGTGCATGCCTTGCGGTCCGCCCGGCCGAAGCTCCACACCTACCTTGTGGGCGACGGCCCTGACCGGCCCGCTCTCGAGCAGGAGATCGCGAAGCACGGCGGCGCGGGAGCGGGCTCGGCGTGGATCACGCTTGTGCCCGCCTGTGGAACGTCTGGGGTCGCGCAATGGATGGCCGCAGCCGACCTGGTGACCCTGCCGAGTTACAAGGAAGGATGTCCCAATGTCGTGATCGAGGCGCTCGCCTCGGGACGGCCCGTCGTCGCCACCGACGTCGGCGGCATTCCCGAGTTGATGGGAGCGGAGGTAGGACAACTCGTTCCGGCGCGGGATGCGGCAGCGCTTTCCCACGCGCTCGACGCCGTGCTCTCGCGTGCGTGGGACGCCGGCTGGATTGCGTCGCGACATCACCGCAGCTGGAGCGATGTGGCGGACGACGTGGCCGACGTTCTGCTGCGGGCAGTGGAGACTGGCGAGCTTCCTAGCCGCGGGAAGCTGCGTTAGTCGAAGTTTCGGGACAGCCCGACAATTCTAGGAACGCCTCGTAGCCCGGGCGGTTGCGGCGAACGCGTCCAGTGTCTCCGCGACGCAGCGGCTGAGCTGGAAGGCAGAGATGACCCGCTGCTGCCCGGCCTTTCCCATCGTCTCCCGGAGATCCGCATCGGTCATGAGAGACAAAAGAGCAGCGGCAAACTCCCTGGGCTGATTCACAGCGACCAGCTTTCCGGTTTGCCCATCGGCAATCACTTCCGGTATGCCGCCCACTCTGCAGGCAACGACCGGCAACCGGAACGACATGGCTTCCGCAAAGACCAGGCCGAACGACTCCGATTCGGAGGCGCTTACGAAGATGCCGCCGGTTTTCAATATCCCGAAGGGGTACTGCTTCAGGAGGCTCTTGAAGTCAACGGCGTTTTCGATTCCGAGCTCCCGCGCCAGGGCGCGGAGCTGCGACTCGAGTTTTCCTCCGCCGATGAGGATGAGCCTTGCATTCGGCGCGTGCTCCAGAACCAGAGCAAACGCGCGCAGCAGGATATCGACGCGCTTTCTCGGTGTCAGAGATCCGATGTACACGCAACGCAGAGCCGGCTCTTCCGCTGTCTCGCTGAGAGGAACTTCCGTATTGGAGTACTCCTCGAGGAATCGCGGGACATCGATGCCGTTGTATACGACCTGGATGGGCGTCCCGATGTGGAGCGCCCTGAGGAAGCGCGCATTGGCGTGCGAGACCGTGAGGATGGTGCTCCACGCAAGCGACGCAAGACGGAGGCTGGAGAGATGCAGATTCTTCCAGCGAAGGGACTCTATCGGCCGGATCTCGCCGTGGTAATGAAACATGACCGGAATGCGCCGCAACCGGCAGCGCAGAAACACGGGAAGAAATTTCACCGGGTCGCAGAAGTGAAAGTCGACAAGGCTGGGATGCTCGTTTCGAAGCAGCCTGGAGACTTCACGCACGCCGCTTCTACCCGTCCAACGCTTGCTTGTCAGCACGATTTTTGCGCCGCATCTCTCAAGGGCCGTTCGCACCTCGTCCGTCGCGATGCCGGGAAGGATATACGTGATCCGCCACCCGCGCGCCTGCGCCGTGCACGCCAGGGAGACCAGGTAGTCCTCGAAGCTGCCGTGTTTCTCGATGCCGGAGTTCATCACAATAACGGCCGAGCGACTCTCTTCCATTTTCAACCTACGCCTTACCCAGGGGAACTTTCCTGACAAGTGTTCATCCGAGTTGCGGCGCAAGGCGCTTATGGTAAGAGCCTGCCGACCTGGATAGAAACGCCTCAAGAAGGGTCTGAGGGCGATTCAGATTGAACATCGGCATCCGGTGAAACGCAATCTTTGCCAGATAGTGGTAGGGCGCGTCCATCAGGATGACATCCTTTCCACGCTTGAGCCAGAGCGCTTCCGTAAATCCCGACGCATTTCCGCAGCAGACCGTCGCGCGGCTGCAAATCTCCAGCTCAACCGGCCAGCTGAGACCCTTGAGATACGTTACGCGCTCGGCGGGAAGGTCGAGGCCGAACGCCGGATACTTGTTGTCCAGGCGAGCCCTGTTGTTCTCCGTCGTGATCACGTTCATGCCGCACACCAGCAGATGACAGCTCGTTTCTCGAAAGAGTTTCTGAAACAAAGACGAGTACGCGGTGACCAGATCCTCCTGCGCCGGCTGCCCGAAGCTGCTGATGGCCTGACCGCGAACCGTGCCGCGGTAGCGCCACAGGAAGCTGATCACGGGACCATCCCAGATGGGCTCGGGTACGGCATTCTCGCGCAGAATATCCTGCAGCTTTGCCGTGCCGGTGGCGTTCAACGGTAACTGGTAAGCCGCAGGCGCGGGTATCAGGTGGTTGTCGCGGAGATAACGCCAGGGTAAATGATTGACCGAGCGATCAAAGCGGGCGGCGATCGTTTCCGGCAGCTTGTTGAGCACGTCTTCCCTGAGCTCCGGATCAAGCACCTGGAACTGGAAGAAGCTTTCGATATCTCCGTGCCGCGGAATTTCCGACCACAGGCTGAAGGAGGACGCGAACGAGAGGTCCAGCGCCTGGAACGCTTCCAACCTCGTGGATGTCGAGGCAAACAGCCGGAGATCGACGCCGGGATGAGTCATGGCAAAGTGCTTGAGACAAATTGCCTGCTCATACAGGTCGCCATAGGCGCCATGAAGGATACTGCCGATGACCGTTCGCTTCATAACTCCAAGTGATGATATATCCGAGCTTCCTTCCAGTCCTGCGACTTACGTGTCCACGTTGCCCACCATAGCTGCAGTGAGGAGATAGAGCGTGCATGTTAAACTCACCGGGAGCACGTGCCAGGTAGAGCTTTCATGCCAAGGATCGCCGAGGGCTCCACAGCGCTTCTCGAGGTGGACTCGATGACGCCGGAAGAGCCCATTCAACACACACCCGCCGTCGCGGTTGTCATCCCGGTGTACAACGGCGAAGCCTACCTTGCGGAGTGCATTGAGAGTGTGCTGGCGCAGACGCATCTGCCCGCCGAGATCGTGGTCGTGGACGACGGATCGAAGGACCGGTCTCTGGCAATCGCCGAGCGTTACCCCCAGGTGCAAGCCCTTTCGCAAAGGAATGCAGGCGTTTCAGCCAGCCGAAATCGCGGCGTGGCGGCAAGCTCGTCTCCGTGGATCGCCTTTCTCGATGCAGATGACGTATGGGTGCCGAACAAGCTGGAGCGGCAGTTGGCGGCGGCACAGGCCGGGCACGCGGACGTCTGCTTTTCCTCCAAGCGTATGCTCTACCCGTCTGAAGCTCACGACGTGTTTCTTCACGGCCTGGAAGTTCAACCTCCGGCGTCCGGCCGGGTGGCCGCCCAGTTGAGACTGGGGCACAGTTTCACTCCAAGCTCCGCACTCGTTCGCCGGGAAGCGTTTCTTCGTACCGAAGGATTCGACGTGAACGCAAGCCCCTGCGAAGACTGGGACCTATGGCTGCAGCTCGCGGCTCAGAAAGCCCGGTTCGTATCCTGTCCGGAATCCCTGGTGCTCTATCGGGTGCATGCCACCAATGCCAGCAATCAGGGTGAAAGAATGTACGAGGCATCGATGAGGACATACGATCATCGGGTCGCGCCCTTTGTCAGGCCGCCGTGGCGCATGGTCTCGCGTTTCCGTGCCAAGAGCCGTTTTCTTGCCGCTCTGGCGCTCGTCAACCGGGAGCAGGGCCGGCCGCATGCAGCGATCATGCTGTCATCCCTGGCTCACAACCCCTTCGGTGAGTGGCACCGCTATGCGGTGCTCGCGCACACGCTGTTGAAGACGCTTCATCTGCTGCGTTGACAGGACCTCCGGCCGGCATGAAGCAAGCGCAAAAGAGCTCGACAGAAAAGATCCTGCGAAACTCCCTCTGGTACGGCCTGGAGACGGTGCTGGAGGCGGTGGTTTTCCTGGGCAGCTCGGTGGCGGTCGCGCGCTACCTGGGGCCGCAGAAGCTTGGCTATTTCAGCTACATCAATTTCTTCGTTTCCATCGTTAACAACACCAGCGGCATGGGCCTGGCGAGCGCCACGCGCAAGTACATGTCGGAATACCTTGCAGCCGAACAGCCTGGTATGGCGAGAGCCGTGTATGCGCTGGCCTACCGCTACCAATTGCTGGGCGCGCTCCTGGTCACGGCACTGGGGCTGACCGCGGTGCTGCTTTGGGGCGACCCGGCGTTTCGCACCATGTCGGTCCTACTGATTCTCTCCATCCCGCCGGGCATCCTGTCCTGGATTCCAGCGCAGGCGAACAGCGCCCTGGAAGACGTTTCTCAGAACACCTTTAGCGCCCTGGCGTATCTGCTGACCTACGGCGTGGTAATCACTCTTACGCTTGTTTTTCACTGGGACCTGGTGGGTGTGGCGTCGGCGGCGCTGACGGCGCGCAGCGTCGAAGCGGTTCTGCGCACGGTGCCCCTGCATCGCCGTCTGCGCTCCTTTCCGCTGGCGATCCTGCCCCAGGAGCTGAAGCACCGCATTCGGCGCTACTGCTTGCAGGCCACGGGTATCCAGCTCATTACGGCCCTGGTGTGGGACCGGTTCGAATTCCTCTTCCTGCGCGCTTTCTCCGGCCTGGCGCAGATTGCTTTTTATTCCGTGAGCTTCGGCTTCGCCAACAACCTGTTGATGGTGCCGCGCGTGTTCGGCGGCGCGGTGGGTATCACGCTCATGCTCGAATCCGGCCGCAAGGATGCCGGCCGCGTGCGCGACATGGTGGCGGCGGCCTGCCGCTATCTCCTGTTCTTCGTATGCCCTATCCACCTGGGAGCGATCGCGCTGGCCGGAGCGGCCGTGTCCCTGGTGTACGGCGCAAAATACGCAGGCGCGGTGCCGGTCCTCATGGTCGCTGCGCTGCTGGCGATCCCCCGTGCGTTCCAGGACATCGCTGACATCCTGGTGCGCGCGGCCGATCGCCAGAAATATCTGTTCCCGTGGCTGATTGTGAGCGGCTTGATCAATCTGGCTCTGGACGCGCTGCTCATCCCCCGTTTCGGGGCGATTGGCGCAGCGTGGGGCAACGGCCTGGCCCAAGTGTTCGGTGTGGCGGGCATCTGGAGAGAGGCGGCGCGAGCCGCGCAGGTATCATTTCCCTTCCGGTCGGCCTGGCGCTTTCTTGCGTCCGCAGCAGTCATGGCGGCAACGGCTTTTGCCATCTCCCATTTCCTGCCGGGGGTGCCGGGAGTGTGCCTGGCTCTGGCCACGTCCGTTCCGCTGTATATCCTCGGCCTGCGAGCCACTCATGCGCTCCGTCCGGACGATGCGGACCGGTTCCGCTCCCTGACGAAGCGCCTGCCGCTCTCTCTTCGGAGCAGGGGAGACCGGGTGTTCGCCTTTCTCATACCGTTCCAGCCGGAACTGCCGAACCCGCTGCACGCGGAGCCGGAGTAGCGGACCTCAGTGCTTCAAGGCGACCGGGTCCACGCGGGCTGAGTCCGGCAGCAATTGCCAGTCCGACTCATCCACCGCTTCGAAGTCCTCAGCCTTGAGGGCGTTCAAGTTGTGAAGATCGCTGTCGCTCCATCGCTTGTCCGGCACTCCGCTCAGGAACAGCGCGCTGCCGTTGTCCGCGAGGAACATCCCATACTTTTTCAGCGCCGCGACGATAACCTGATTTTCCCTGGAAAGATGGGAGCCATCGAAGTCCGCTCGCAAGCGGAAGCGCATGCCCAGGGGCGGCAGGTTCGCGTCCGCGTTGTGAGATGCCTTGTGGCGCGCAGGCCAGACATAGGAACTCTGCGTGTGGGGAACAGTGAAACGCAGGGCGTGGCGGATTTCTCCGGCGGCTACTTCCTCGTACCGAACCAGACCGGGAAGGATGGGGAGACCGGCGGCATCCCCTGACGTCTTCCCGTCAGGACGCAATGCGTTGCTGGTCAGGTCCATCTTGATTCCCGCGCTGGCTGCCCAGTCGCCTCCGCTCTGCGGCTGCGCATTGAAGATCTCGTAAAGCAGGCATCTCTGCTGATCAATCAGGATGACGTGCCGGTCACCCGTGCCTTGCCGGCCGCCCTCGATGGGGGCGTCGGCGGGAATGGGGTAGCCGCCGGGGTCACTCTCGTCCGCGTACTCGAAGGGGATGCGCACCCGCCGGGTGCCGGGGGGAAGATCGCTGAACGGAATGCCGTTCAGCAGATCCGATCCGAAGTCTGGATGCAGCTTCTTAAGAGGTCCGATGCTGTCGACGTAGGCATCCGTTTTCGAGCTCTTGGGGAGCTTGTCAATGGGCGTGTTCCACACATTGTCTGCGGGGAAGATTGTGCAGTTTCCAATGCGAGGTCCGCCAGCACCTGCGTGGCTCGACTGGGCCTGAACGTCCGTGCTGTGGAGCCCAAGCTCGTAGGGCGGCGTATGCTTCCAGCCGAACCGTCCGGCCAGAGCAAGCAACCCGCCGGCGACCAGCAGTAGAAACAGAACACCTGTTTTTCTGAGCATAGACAGCCTCCACGCACACCAGAGTAGCAGCCGGGAGAGATTAACCTTCCTCGTCTATCGCGTGCGTCGCCGAAGCCAACGCTTAGTGATGGATGATCGAAGCCACCCGAAGCAGCACATAGACGAAGGTCAACGCCCCGGCACACGCGAAGGCTGAAAACCTAGCAGCCCGCGCGAACGACAGCGGAGGCGCCGCTCCATAATGAGTCGTGATCCTGTAGACGGTGGAGATCATCCCTCCCAGCAGAAAGAGACTGAGCACGAAGGCGCGCGAAAGAAACCACCCCGCCGCAAGAAAGCCGGAGATGGAGAGAAGCATCAGCCGGCACAGTCTGCGAACCTCCTCCGCGTTCTCCTCCTGTTCGTTCACCTCGCTTTCATCCGCAACAGAGGACAGATCAGCTTCCGACTCCGCCGCATCAAGGGCATGCAGGTCAGCCTGCTCACGGGTACGGAAGTCTTCATGGAACCAGGGTCGATTGGCTATCGAATCGAATCGATCGATCAAAACTGGCGAAGTTGGCGATGTTGGCAGGTCCGCCAGGTACAGAACACTTCCAGGATCCGGATCGAGATCATAGGGCATACTGCTTTCCCGGGCCAGCGGCTCCGGCGTGTCGGTCTCATACGCGTCGGCCTTGTTCGTGGAAGCGGAAGGCACGCGACTGCCCGCAATCGCATCCCGAACCGATGGCAGGACGAACATCATCCACCAGAAGAATCCGATGAGCCCGACTTCCGCAGAGCAGACGACGATGGTGTTGTGGGCCGTGATTTCGTAGTAGTCCTGGAAGTGACCGAGGCCGACACCGATGAGTGGATGAGCCCGAAGCAGCGTCAGCCCGGTGAACCATGCGTCCAGGCGATCGGAACCGGAATCGGCAGAGATGGCGCGTCCTCCCGACCAGCCCAGCGCCGTAAAAGCAACGAAGGAAATGCCGGCGACCAGAGCCGCGGGAATGGTGCCGATCCTAGGACGGATGGCCAGCAGCATCATCGCGAGCAGCGCCAGCATGCCGCCGCGCGAGTGAGTGAGGTAGAGGCCGTACCCAAGCACAAGAACCGGCAGGTAGACCAGGAAAGCATTACGCGCACCGCTGTCTTTGCGCCACAGGAAGAAAGCGCACGGAACCATTGCCACAAGAAACTGCGCGAGATCGTTTGGGTCGCTCACCAGCGCCAGGCCGCGGATGCGATAGAACGTCTCCCCTGCCGCGTTGCTGTCCTCCATGAGGTACAAGCTGTACGGATCGCCGACGAGCATGTCATAACGAGCGTGCGCGATGATGAAGACCGCGGCTCCCAGCAGAACCACGACAAGCCATTTGAGATGTTTCGGCTGCGTGCAGTTGAGTGCGATGAAGTAGAAGACGATGACGTTGGGAATGAAGCCCAACATAGCTCCCGCAGCTCCGCCCAGCCAGCCGTTTCCAGCGATGGAGAGTGCGGTGGAGAGAACGAGCGCGGGGAGCGCATACGCCTGTACACCACTGAAGAGTCCCGAGCCAGGAATCTTCGTCACCGAGACAAACAGCGTCAGCGCAGCAAGAAAGAGCTCCACACGATACTCGGCGATGGGGCCAAAGATCGTCACCGGAGCCAGATAGGCTGTCAGGATGTACAAAAGCGTGAGGAAAAGTCCCATGTTCCGACTGCTTCATCGTACTCGGTCCAACCGTCATCCCGATCCCACCGATGTGCGTCGCGGCGTGACGCCGATGTGTCTGCATGCGGCGGTATACTTCCGTGGACGTGAACCTGCTTTTGATCACCTTCGCATTTCCCCCGGCCGGGGGCGTGGGCGTGCTGCGTGCGCTGAGCTTCGCAAAGTATCTTCCGGGTTACGGGGTTCGCGTGGATGTGCTGACGACGCGGAACACGCCTGCAGTAGCCACCGATCCCTCTCTTCTGGCGCAGGTTCCGGACTCAGTTACCGTCCATCGCACCTGGACGCTGGACCTGCCGTTCGCACTGCGCAAGAAGATCAAGAAGATGGTGTCCGGACGTGCTACCGCATCCGCAAAGACGCTCGCCCCCGCTCAGCCCGGAATGCGGACGCGCCTGCTGGGCAGCCTGCGGCGGCTGATCGGTTCTCTTCTGTTGCCCGATCCCCAAGTGGGATGGCTGCCGTTCGCGTCCCGTGCGGCTCGCCGCCTCATTCGGGAACGGCAGATCGACGTGGTGCTGGTCACCGTGCCACCCTTCTCCATGGCGAAGCTCGTCCCCTCTTTGCGAGAGACATTTCCCGACCTGGCGATCCTGCTGGATTTCCGTGATGAGTGGCTTGCAAGCACGCTGGGTCTATGGAGCTTCAGCGGGGACCAACGCGCGGAGCAGGTAGCGAAAGAGGTGGAGGGCGCGGCGGTTCATGCGTGTACCCGCGTGATCGCGGTGACACGGGCGGCTCGCGAGCAGATGATCGGCCGGTACCCGCAGGAACCGCCGGACAAGTTCGTTTACCTGCCCAACGGCTTCGATGACGAGTTGACCGCGAAGCTGGATTTCACGAGGGAAGTTGCCGGGGATGCGGCGAGGATCCCTGACCGTCTCGTGTTGACCTATATCGGGTCGGTGTACGCCTCCACCGATCCCGGGACATTGGTGGAAGCCGTCCTGAGCCTGTCGGAGAGCATGCGTTCGCGCTTTCTGTTTCGCTTCATCGGGCATATCGAAGAGGAGCGCAGCAGGGAACTGCTCTCCAGGCTAGGACCGGCGATCGAGTTGCGGGGGTTCATGCCCCAGAACGAGGCACTGGCGTCCATGCGCGAGACCGACTACCTGCTACTGATTTCGCATGATCCGGTCAATGTCTCGGCCAAGTTCTACGATTATCTTGCCGGAGGCAAGCCCATTCTCGCGCTGGTGGATCCAGCGGGAGACATCCACAAGCTGATTGTGGAGACCGGTTCGGGCATTCCGGCCAATATAAGCAGCTCCGCCTCGATCGCAGAAGCACTGTGTGCCCTTATAATGGATGCTCCATCCAGACAGTCACGTAACACGGACGTAATCGCGATGTACCGCCGGTCGGTGATCGCAAGGCAGTTGGCATCGCTGTGCGGCAGAGTCGTTTCCACGCGATAGATCAGTAGTGGGGGACGATTCAATGGCTGAACTTCAGTGCGTCGGCGCGGCTGCGTGCCACAACACGCCTGGCTCGACAACAACCGTGCAAGCGGCACGCAGAGTCGCTCACAAATTGTTTTCGCGCTCGCCGAAAGCGTTTCAATATCCCCAGGAATATTAGATCGTTCTGAGAGCCCAAAGGTGATGCAGGCATGCAGAAACCACGTTGCGCTGCCGTTCATGGCGACATCGTGTTACGAGTCACTTTTCTGTGCAATGCAGCACGGGCGTTTGGGAATGGCTGAGCGAAGACGCGCTTCGTACTCTTTGCCTACACCGAGCCTTACAAGCCGGTAGGCGCGTTCAATACACCCCTGCGGGGCTAGAACGAGCATTTCTCCAGGAGCGCGTCCATGCGTACCGTGTTGTCAGGGTTGTTGTTTACGGTGTTGGGAGTCACTGTTGCGGGCATACAGCCCGCGCAGGCGCAGAGCACGCCGCCGGCCGGAAGCTGCTCCGGTATTTCGCTGGGCGCGCTCGGTGCGCTGAACGGTTTCGTTCCCTCGCCCGACGACGCGTGGCACAAGGACATCAGCTCGGCTCCGGTAGATCCGAACTCCAACAAGATCATTACCACCTCAGGCGATCTCGCCAACCGCTACCTGCACCCCGACTTCAGTTCGGTAGCGGGGGGCGCTTATGGCATCCCATATACAGTGGTCGATTCCACCAGCACGCCTCTGGTGCCGTTTACCAATCTGAATTATGACGACGAGAGCGATATAGCCTACTATCCGCTTACGTCCGACATGCCGATCGAGGGATCGCCGGGCGACTGCAACACGGACGACAGCGACCGGCACGCGATCGTGATCGACCGCAACAGCTGCGTCATCTACGAGCTGTATCAGGCCGCCAGCTGCACCTCCAACAAGACGCTGTGGAGCGCTTCCAACGGAGCCATGTGGGACATGCTCTCGGTGGAGAAACGCCCCTATGGATACACGTCCGTAGACGCGGCGGGGCTGTCGGTCTTTGAAGGACTTGTCCGTTACGACGAGATCCAGACGGGGGCCATCAACCATGCCATCCGCTTTACCGCCAATCACACCAAGGACGATCGCAACAACGGGTACTTTACCGCGCCGGCCACACACGCGGCAGGTTCGCAGTGGGGCACCGACAACATTATCGGCATGCGCATCCGGCTGCGCGCCGACTTCGACATATCCGGCTTCTCACCGACGAACCAGATCATCCTCACGGCGATGAAGAGATACGGCATGATCCTGGCGGACAATGGCTCCGACATGTTCTTCCAGGGGACCCCTGACGCCCGCTGGAACGACAATGACCTGAACAAGCTGAAATCGGTTCCATCTTCCGCGTTCGAAGTCGTCCAGATGGATACGCTCTACGACTCGGAGACTGCTCCCACGGGCGCGGCTCCTGTTATTTCCAGCTTCACGGCAACGCCTTCGGTGATCGTCAAGGGCCAGCCGGTGGTTCTCCAGTCCGTATCGAACGGGTCATACTCCTATATCGACAAGGCCGGCTTTACGCGGGGCGCCGTGACCGTGACTCCGACCGAGACGACGACGTATACGCTGACCAGCCGAAACGCCTATGACACCGCTACCGCCTCCGTCACGGTTACGGTGCAGAACATAGCTTCGCCCACGTTGAAGTTTGTCTCCATACCGGATCAAACGTTCAGCTCGGCCCCGTTCAACGTCTCGGCGACTTCGAACTCCGCGGGCGCCATCACCTATGCCGTGCTGAGCGGGCCCGCTACGATCGCCGGCAGTGCGGTTACGATGACGGGCCTCGGCACTGTGACGCTGCAGGCCAGCCAGGCGGCCGCGGGGAGCTTCACGGCTGGGACGACAACGGCCAGCTTCGTTGTCAACGGCTTGGTTCCGGCGCTGGTGTTTTCGCAAATTCCGGATCAGGCCTTGAGCACGCTCCCGCTGACGCTTTCGGCTGCTTCCAACTCCGGTGGCGCCATCAGCTACGCGGTGGTCAGTGGACCGGCGAGCGTTGCCGGAAGCCTCCTGACCCTCAATGGAGCAGGCCGGGTAACGGTCATGGCCAGCCAGGCTGCCGCAGGTACATTCGCCTCCACGGCTGTCACGATGAGCTTCAATGTGTTGGCCAGCAGCAGCGGTCTCGCCTTCGTTCCCATTCCGGACCAGACGTTTAGCGCCACGCCGATCAGTGTTTCGGCGACGTCTCCCTCCACAGCCGCCATCACCTATTCGGTGGTGAGCGGTGCGGCCACGGTTGCCGGCAATGCCGTGACACTGGCGGGCCTGGGCACCGTGACTCTTCAGGCCAGCCAGGCGGCCGAGGGGAACTTTGCAGCAGGCACGGCCACCACCAGCTTCGCCGTCAACGGCGTGCTTCCAACTCTCGTAGTAGCGCCGGTAGCGGATCAGGTGCTGGGTGGCTCGCCGCTCACGTTGTCAGCCTCTTCCAACTCCAGCGGTGCTATCAGCTACAGCGTGGTCAGTGGATCGGCCAGCGTGGCCGGTAGCCTTCTGACGCTGAGCGGCGCGGGCAGCGTGACGGTCAAAGCGAGCCAGGCGGCAGCCGGTACGTTTGCCGCCACGTCCGCCACGATCAGCTTCAATGTAGCCGGCAGCGCTGTGCTGCTGGCCTTCATTACCATTCCTGACCAGACGTTCAGCACTACGCCGATCACTGTCTCAACCTTCTCGACCTCCAGCGGCGCCATCACGTATTCAGTGTCGAGTGGTCCGGCCACAGTCGCGGGCAACGTCGTGACGCTGACCGGCCTCGGGATGGTCTCCCTGCAGGCCAATCAAGCGGCAGCGGGCATTTACGCAGCGGGCGTCGCGACGATGAGCTTCCGGGTCAACGCGGCCGTGCCCAGCCTTGTGTTTTCTCCGATTGCCGACCAGCCGCTGAGCAGCACGCCGTTGACACTTTCCGCCAGCTCCAACTCGACAGGCGCCATCAGCTACAGCGTGGCAAGCGGTCCGGCCACGGTGTCCGGAAACCGCCTCACGCTGAACGGAACCGGCAAGGTAACGGTCCTGGCGAGCCAGGCCGCAGCCGGCACGTTCGCCAGCACATCCGCCACGACCAGCTTCAACGTTTCGGCAAACACCAATACGCTTGTGTTCGCTCCCATTGCGGACATGAGCTTCAGCTCGACGCCGATCAGCGTCTCGGCGACCTCGAGCTCGACGGGCGCCATCACCTACTCGGTGGCGAGCGGACCGGCGACAATCTCCGGCAATCTTGTCACGCTCACCGGGCTCGGGACCGTGACGCTGCAGGCCAGCCAGGTTGCGGCGGGGAACTTCGCAGCGGGCGCGGCGAGTACCAGCTTCACAGTGAGCGCAGTGCTTCCGAACCTGGTCTTTCCCGGCGTTCCCGACCAGATCCTGAGCGGCACGCCGCTGACGTTGTCCGCAAGCTCCAACTCCACTGGCCCGATCACCTACAGCGTAATGAACGGGGCAGCTGCCGTGGTGGCCGACCGCCTCACGCTGAACGGGACAGGCAGCGTCACGGTGAAAGCGAGCCAGGCGGCAGCCGGTACATTTGCCGCCGCGTCCGCCACGATCAGCTTCAATGTCGCCGGAAGCTCTGTGCTGTTGACCCTCTCCCCCATCCCGGACCAGACTTTCAGCGCCACGCCGATCACTGTCTCGGCGTCGTCGAATTCCAGCGGAGCCATCACCTACTCGGTGCTGAGCGGACCGGCTTCGATGACTGGCAATGTCCTTACGCTCACCGGCCTGGGCACGGTCGCTTTGCAGGCCAACCAGGCGGCGACAAGCACGTATGCGGCGGGCGTCGCCACGGCAAGCTTCCGGGTCAACGGTGTGGTTCCCACCCTCGTCTTTCCGCCGCTGCCGGACCAGGGGATGAGCAGCACGCCGCTGGTGCTGTCGGCCAGTTCCAACTCGACGGGCGCGATCAGCTACAGCGTGGCGAGCGGCCCCGCGAACGTGGCTGGCGACCGCCTTATGCTCACAGGCACGGGGAGAGTAACAGTCATGGCGAGCCAGGCTGCCGCCGGCACGTTCGCGACCGCTTCCGCCACGATCAGCTTCAATGTCTCGGCAAACGCCAACAATCTGGTCTTTGCTTCCATTGCGGACATGGTCTTCACGTCCACGCCGATCAGTGTTTCGGCGACGTCTCCTTCCACAGGCGCCATCACCTACTCGGTGGTGAGCGGCCCGGCCACGCTCGCGGGCAATCTGGTGACATTGACCGGCGTCGGAGTTGTGACTCTTCAGGCCAGCCAGGCGGCTGCGGGAAACTTTGCAACAGGCACGGCCACCACCAGCTTCGCCGTCAACGGCGTGCTTCCAACTCTCGTAGTAGCGCCGGTAGCGGATCAGGTGCTGGGTGGCTCGCCGCTCACGTTGTCAGCCTCTTCCAACTCCAGCGGTGCTATCAGCTACAGCGTGGTCAGTGGATCGGCCAGCGTGGCCGGTAGCCTTCTGACGCTGAGCGGCGCGGGCAGCGTGACGGTCAAAGCGAGCCAGGCGGCAGCCGGTACGTTTGCCGCCACGTCCGCCACGATCAGCTTCAATGTAGCCGGCAGCGCTGTGCTGCTGGCCTTCATTACCATTCCTGACCAGACGTTCAGCACTACGCCGATCACTGTCTCAACCTTCTCGACCTCCAGCGGCGCCATCACGTATTCAGTGTCGAGTGGTCCGGCCACAGTCGCGGGCAACGTCGTGACGCTGACCGGCCTCGGGATGGTCTCCCTGCAGGCCAATCAAGCGGCAGCGGGCATTTACGCAGCGGGCGTCGCGACGATGAGCTTCCGGGTCAACGCGGCCGTGCCCAGCCTTGTGTTTTCTCCGATTGCCGACCAGCCGCTGAGCAGCACGCCGTTGACACTTTCCGCCAGCTCCAACTCGACAGGCGCCATCAGCTACAGCGTGGCAAGCGGTCCGGCCACGGTGTCCGGAAACCGCCTCACGCTGAACGGAACCGGCAAGGTAACGGTCCTGGCGAGCCAGGCCGCAGCCGGCACGTTCGCCAGCACATCCGCCACGACCAGCTTCAACGTTTCGGCAAACACCAATACGCTTGTGTTCGCTCCCATTGCGGACATGAGCTTCAGCTCGACGCCGATCAGCGTCTCGGCGACCTCGAGCTCGACGGGCGCCATCACCTACTCGGTGGCGAGCGGACCGGCGACAATCTCCGGCAATCTTGTCACGCTCACCGGGCTCGGGACCGTGACGCTGCAGGCCAGCCAGGTTGCGGCGGGGAACTTCGCAGCGGGCGCGGCGAGTACCAGCTTCACAGTGAGCGCAGTGCTTCCGAACCTGGTCTTTCCCGGCGTTCCCGACCAGATCCTGAGCGGCACGCCGCTGACGTTGTCCGCAAGCTCCAACTCCACTGGCCCGATCACCTACAGCGTAATGAACGGGGCAGCTGCCGTGGTGGCCGACCGCCTCACGCTGAACGGGACAGGCAGCGTCACGGTGAAAGCGAGCCAGGCGGCAGCCGGTACATTTGCCGCCGCGTCGGCCACGATCAGCTTCAATGTCTCGGCGAATGCGAACAACCTTGTCTTCGCTCCGATCGCGGATCAGGTCTTCAGCAGCACACCGCTCGGCATCTCCGCCACTTCGAGTTCCGGCGGAGCGATCACTTACTCCGTGGTGAACGGCCCGGCCGTGCTTGCCGGCAATCTGGTGACCCTGACTGGTGTAGGGACCGTTACGCTGCAGGCCAGCCAGGCGGCTGCGGGCAACTATTCCGCTGGAATGACAACGGCCAGCTTCACGGTCACCGGAGCGCTTCCCACCCTGGTGTTTCCGGCGATTCCGGATCAGGTGATGGGTGGGCAGCCGTTGACGCTTTCAGTTCTGTCGAACTCCAGCGGAGCGATCAGCTATAGCGTGGTCAATGGATCCGCCAGCGTAGCGGGCAACCATCTGACGCTGAACGGGACAGGCAGCGTCACGGTGAGAGCGAGCCAGGCAGCCTCCGGCACGTTTGCAGCGACATCGTCGACGGTCAGCTTCAACGTTTCCGGAAGCGCTGTGCTGCTGGCCTTCATGACCATCCCGGACCAGCCGTTCAGCGCCGCGCCCATCATCGTTTCGACGTTTTCAACTTCCAACGGCGCCATCACGTACTCGGTGCTCAGCGGACCAGCCACAATCACCGGCAATGTTCTTACGCTCACCGGCCTGGGTACGGTCGCTTTGCAGGCGAATCAGGCGCCTGCAGGCATCTACGCAGCAGGTGTAGCCACCATGAACTTCCGGGTGTTGCCGGTCACGCCGAAACTGGCGGTGGCCAGCGTTCCGGCTCAGCTCGTGAATCCCGCGCCCGTTCTGCTTTCCGCGTCTTCGGGCTCTCCCGCACCCAAGGTATGGGCGGTGCTTGGAGGGCCGGCAAAGATTTCCGGCAATGCGCTTACGCTGGTCGGAGCCGGCATCGTTACCGTGCAGGTCTCGCAAGCCGCCCAGGGAACCTATGCGGCGGCTACCGCGACAACCAGCTTCGCCGTGATGGACTTCGTGCTCAATCCCGTACCGCAGCTGAAAATTCCCATCGGAAAGAAGGCGAGTACGCCCGTATCGCTGATCGGCCTCAACGGGTTCGCCGGCGCGGTCGGCATGGCCTGCGCGCTTCCCGGGGAGATGGGACCGGCCTCGTGTTCCGTCGGTGACGTCATGCTGAAGGCGGACGGCAGCCAGGCGGCGAGCACTCTCACGATCGCCACGGTTCTTCCTGTCTCCGCAGACGCCCGCCACAGGGACATGAAACCCGTGGTGGAAGGCGGCAGCGCTCTGGCTGTGCTGCTGTTGCCGTTCGGCCTGCGGCGCAAACGCCGGTCCCTGCCTCTGCTTCCGCTGTTGCTGGTATCGGTCGCTTCGACGGCCGTCACCGGCTGCGGAGTCGGCGAGCCCACGCAGGCGGGCAAAGGCACCTTCGATGTGCAGTTGACGGCCACCAGCGTCCCTGCTTCGCACACGACTACGGTTGAGGTGGTTGTGTACTAAGCGATCGTCTGCGAGGGAAGATCATTTTGGTGACCAGCCAGAGCAGTATTTTCCTCCAGGGGGCCTTCCAGCGTGACCTTGTCAGGTGGGAAGGCCCCGGGTCGTCGGCCATCAGCTCGACCTTTATCTGCGAGATCAGATAGCCGAAGCGGAAACTGAGCAGAAACGCGGACAGACGCGTTTTGAGCAGCGCGAATCTCTCCGCCTGCGGCTCCATGGAGGCGTTCCCACGCGTCATGGCATCCCACGCAATCCGAATCAGCCAGCGGTCCCGCGTGCTGATCTTGATGGCGTTTTTCGGCAGCGGTATGCCGAAGAGCCCGTGCGACAACACCAATGCCTGAACGACGCTCCCATACAGTGGTTGACCCTTCGCCTGTGCCAGCAGGTTTTCGAGGGCTTCAGGGTCGGCACGGAAGAGGCTCGCGACATCGGCCAGCCACTTCAGACGAAACCATCCATGCAGGCCTCCATGTCCGCACAGATAGGCGAGCAGCTCATCAAAGGCAAGCGCGCGCAAGCGTACACCGTAGCCCACATCGACCTGTCGCGACCGTGCGAGGTAGGCCGGGATGTCGCTGAAGAAAGCGTTGTCATAAAGCCGCCAGTGCAGCTCGAGCTGGATGTGCGTGGAGATCTGGGAGTAGGCCAAGTGTTTGGACTCCCGCATGAAACGTTCGATGGCTTGCGGTTCCGCCATCTCGCCACCATGTACCCGGTACCCCGCCGCGGTGATCGCGGCGTGCGCGGCGATGACATCCTCCGGCGCGACCAGCAGGTCGATGTCGCGGGTGTGGCGCAAGGCAGCGTCTCCATAGGCCAGCGCACCAACCGTCGCTCCTTTCAAAACGTACGCAGGCACGCCCAGGTGTTCCAACCGCAGGGAAAGCACAGCCGCTTCCCGCGTGAGCACAGCCGACTCGATCGCGAAGCGGCGAGCCCGCTGGCAGACCGCCGCTTCCGCCGCCTCCGGGACGCCTTCAAGGCGTGGACTGAACATGGTCTTCGCTACCAGGCCCGCCACCCGGTGCTTGGCAACGACCGCCTCGAAATTCCGCCAGTCGACGTCTGCGTCCAGCGCGGCGCGGATCCTGTCTCGCTGCGGCGGCCAGCAGCAGGCGGCAGCCACAAGAAGGAACTCGGCAGGAGGAGCAGGTACATCGACAGAACCACCTGGGCATGCCAGGGCGAAACGCTTCCTCTCCTGCCGATTCAGCACAGTACGATCATAAGCACCCCTGGCCTGGCGCTCAGGCCGGCACCTGTGCCGTGAGAGCATGAGAAGGTGTCAAGCGCTGTCAAGCAGGGTGCGGCGGCTCTTTCCAGGGGTAGATGGAAGCGTCTGCTGCTTTCCACTCCCTGGATTGCCGCTTTGGGGAAACTGCGCCGCTTTCCGCTGTTCAGCTGGGCGGACCGCTTGCTTCTCTTCGAAGCCTTCCTGCTGTTCTGGTGGGCGCGCCTGTGGCTGCGCCAAGTCGCCTTCCGCAGGATTGCCGGGAGGCTAGGACCGGCGCTGCCGCCCGGCTCCTCCGTAACAGCCTGCATGACACCGCATGACGAGAGCCGCACAAGGAAGGTCGCCTGGGCGGTCACGCGCGTGGCTGCCCACCTGCCACTGCAGGGTACGTGCCTGCCGCAGGCTATTGCTGCCGCGGTCATGCTGCGGCGCCGGAAGCTGCCTGCGGGTCTGCACTTCGGCGTGCGCCTGTCTTCCCAGCCGGCCACGATAGAGGCGCATGCCTGGGTCCGTGCCGGAAGCGTCGATGTGACCGGCTTTCCGGTGCCTGGCGACTTCAAGGAAATCAGCTACATCGCCGTGGCGTAACTATGGATTCCTGGACCATGCGATGCCTGAAGCAGACTCAGTGTCATACCCGGCGCTGCGTGGCCAATCTCGCCAGCATACGGATGCGGAACGCCTCGGCGAGAGCTTCCGTCCCGACAGGGTAGCCGTGGCGGAGAGCCAGGGCCGCCAGGACGGGCAAGGTGAGGCTTTCCACCTCCCCGTGCTGCATCTCGCCACGCGCGACCAATCCGGGCAATGCCTGGAAAAACTGCATGGCCTTTTGTACCTGCGCTCCCGGCGGATTCATGCAGTTCCGTGTTCCTTCTCGAGGTTGGCGCACAGCAGCAACAGTTGAAGAACGGCAGCCGTGGTGAACACGCACCGGGACTCGTACTGAGTCCGCGGCGCGGTCGTGCCGTTCCTATCGCTCGCTGCGGGAATACGAAGGTCGGCGCTGCTTGCCCAGCTGCCATCGGCATGCTGCTGCCCACGAAGACGATGCGCCCGCGCCAGCGCCGCGTGTCGATCGGTCTCGCCGCCGCAAAGCTGAATTCGGATGAGCCACGATTCCACAAAGGCAGAGGGCTCCTGTGGAGCATAGTGACTGGCCCACTTCACTGCGCGGTCAACTTGCAATCCGAAGCCAGGAAGGCCGGCCAGAGCTTCACAGGCCAGGGCCGTGGAAAGCGCAGGCGTGCTCCACCAGTAGGGCGGCCAGAATCCGTCAGGGTCCTGGCGTGCGGCCAGCTCGCACAGCGAAGTGGTTCCAAGCAGCGGCGCCGCATTGGCATGAACGCAGAGGTGATCGGATTGCCACCCGCTCGCATCTTCAAGAGGCATCTCTCCAGGAAAGCGGACGGCGGCATCGGAACGGTAGGTCGTTACGCCGCCGGCCGGCGAGGAATGCAGCCGCAGGAACTCCGTTCCTCCTTCTCGCGCAGCCGCGTCTGCACCGACCGTCTCGAGCAGCTTCAAGGCCCAGGCGGTGCTGTCTGCATCCGGCGGACTGGCGGCGCTGTAGCCCCATCCACCCTCGGCACGTTGGCGGGCCAACAGGTTTCTGGTGCCCCTCCGGACCGCTTCCCTTGTGGCAGGATCGCAGCAGCGAGCTAGCGTATAGCCCACGAACGCCGTGGTCCACTCGTCGCTTGGCCCCAAGAGCGTGTGGAATTCGGTCCACCATCCACTCTGCAGCTGCCGCTTCAGCAGGAAGCTGATAGCCGCTTCGATGGTCTCGGAAGGCTTCGCCCGAAGGTGGCATGCTGCCGGCTCAGGCGCAGGTTCATCGTCCCAGCGTTGCTGAGCACTTACGTAGGCCTTTGCGGACCATGCTCCCTCTGCCGAGAGGCTGACCTTGACATGCGAAAGGGCGCGCTCCACACGCGGAAGGGCGATCCCTCCTTTGAGTTCGGTCGCGACCATCCAGGCGGCGGGCCAGGATTGGCCGGCGTCATAGGGATGGATTTGACGAGTCACGCCGAGCAAGATGCGCTCCTCGTCCTCCGTGCAGGTGCCCATTTCACGAAGGACGGCAAAGAGCTGCTTCCAACGCGGTTCCATTGCCGGGGCTTCTTCAAAAAGGACTTCAAAACCGATTCCGGGGAGCGCTTGTCCGTTGGAGAAGTTCAGTGCCATCGTTACCTTGTCGGCGATCTCCACCAGGCGATCGAAAACCGAGCACGCATGGCCCTGCTCGCCGGGCCACGCAAGCGCGGAAAGCAGTTCTCCTAACTGTCCCAGCCTGATCCCGCGATAGTTCACTCGCAAGAGGGCTCCCCGGGAGGACATGGCGCCGAGGTGGCTTATGGATACGGTGCGG
Organism: uncultured Acidobacteriaceae bacterium; assembly: GCA_964246235.1. Classification (GTDB taxonomy): domain Bacteria; phylum Acidobacteriota; class Terriglobia; order Terriglobales; family Acidobacteriaceae; genus Granulicella. Next base: position 64,693 of record CAXTPR010000007.1, on the reverse strand, counting down.
AGCTCCAGAGGCCAGAAATCTCCGGTTCCGTGGCCGGCGATTCGCCCGTCCGTGAGGCTGTTGAGTGTCGCGATTCGTATGGCGCGGTGCTCAGGCGAGGCCTCGGGATTGGGCTGCACCGGCAGGAACACTGCGGGCGCGCCGTCGAGCGAATCGAAATCCCACTCGAGGTAGAGGTGGGCCGGCCTATCGGCGGACTGCTCAGGATTGTGCCAAAGCTGCGCGAGGCTTCGCAGGCCGGCAGGGTATGGCGTTGGGATGGCGGCGGTCTCCAGGTACTCTCCGAAAACCTGGAGGTCGTCGCCTTGCAGGAAGATCAGTTGATGGAGGTCCGGCTCGACCGGGGTGACGTTGAGCCGTACTTCCAAGGCGACTCGGGGAACAGGAGCGAGCCGTGCGGCAGCCTGACGAAGCCGCTGCCGAGCGTGCTCGGAGATGGGAAACCCGGCAAGCGCCGGCCATAGAAACTCCAGACAACCCGCTGCCGAAAAGACGGCGGGCAAGGAAGTTCGTACAACCCGATCAGAGTCCTGCAAGGCTGTTGGACGGCTGCAGCATCCGATCCACCTCCGCGGCGGATTGCTGCAATCTTTCCAGGTCATTGGGCAGCTGTGCTTGCCACACTGTTGACTGGAGACCAAGGCCCCCGAGCATCCTGCCGGCGGCAGGCGGAGGCGCATAGGGCGGCAGGGGATCGCAAATCAGGTGTTCCGCAAGGTGCAGCAACGCCGTTCGGCCGGGAAGTTCGCGAAGAAGCACATCCCCGAGGGGCCGCTCTCGCGGCATCAGGCAGATAGCGCAGCGCACCGGCACGCCCGGTGCGCCGCTTCCATCGCGGCTTTCATCCTGCTGGGCCGGCACCATGAACTTTTCGCCGGCCAGATCCTCAGCGCCTTCCGGCATCTTGCCCTTCCAGCGCCGCTCGGAGTTTTCCGGCACATAGCCCAGGGCTCGCAGACTGTCGGGTCGCAGCTTGTTCCTCCGCATGCCGGGAAGAGCGCACCACGAGCCGTCCTCGCAGCGCAGGCGAACAAGGTCATCCGCCAGCAGAGTCCAGCCGATCTTCTGCAGCGCAGACGCCAGCGTGGACTTGCCCGCACCCTTGGGACCCATGAGCAGAACAGCGCCGCCGTGCTTGAATACAGCCGAGGCGTGAAAGGCTGGAAGCCCCTGCCGGCACAAGACAGTGCGCATCACGGTTTCAAAGAAAAGTTCTTCGAGATTGCCTGACTGCATGGCTGGAACGGCCCATGAGCGCACCGTGCGACCCTCTGCCGAGACCTCAAACGTTGCGTAGGTGCGACCGCCGGCAGCAAAGATATGCTGAACACCGGTACGACTGCCCTCTTGCAAAGGCCGCACCACTCCACCCTCAAATCGAGGCAGCACATCTACTCGGTTCTGCTGCCAGGTAACGTCTGAAGACTGGGAGGAGAGGGCTCCGTGGCCAATCTCCCTGAGGATACGCAGGCCATAAGCCGAATGGACTGGCGTCATCTCTGCACTACCGTCCGCACACCGGGAACATCTGACGCGTGAGCCAGTTAGGAGTAGTTGTTGCTATCCGTCGGAGGCGTACGAAGCACAGTGGTACCCTGGCGCGTTATCTCTGAGATGGGACCATATGCAACAAGTTCAGACTCGACGAACTTGGCCTTTTCGATCTGCGAAGACTCGGCTTTCATCAGAATTCCCCCTGCTGCGATAATGTTACCACCACCTCACTACGGTGTGGCAAACCGCACGTGAGCGAGTTCTCAGGTGCGGCGCGATTGGGGCTGATGTTGACTAAAGTTCACCGGTATACCCTGAGACCCAGTGTCCTCAACGTGAGTACAGGCGGCGAGGAGGTCCTGATGGACTACACGTCGGGAAAGTACTTCGGGCTTCGAGGCGCTGCCGTCAAGATCGTAGAGTCGCTTCGGGACGGCGCCGAACTCCCCGACCTGGTGAACATCCTGTCCTCGGAGTACGAGGTCTCGGAAGCGGCAGCCATGGACGATCTGCTGTCGATTCTGCGGAAGCTGTCCGACGCGGGACTCGTCCTGGTCGAATGAACCGGCCGCGGCGGCAGGCGCGATGGCTCCGCGCCTGCAGATCAGAAAAGGTTCCCTGTTGAGCGCGATCGCAGGTATCTGGCATCTGGATGGAGCGCCCTATCCAGAGGTGGCGCTCGAGCGGGTTCTCTCAGCGCAGGCAATCTTCGGTCCCGACCATCTGGCAGCCCGGAGCGCAGGTCCTGTCGCTCTCGGCCGGCGGCTGATGCGCATTCTCCCTGAAGATGCGTTCGACAATCAACCGGTGACTTTTGCGGGCGGCTCCCTGCACCTGGTGGCCGATGTGCGTCTGGACAACCGCGACGAACTCTGCGATGGGCTCGGCCTGCCGCCGGCAGACGCCGCGCACCTGAGCGATGCGGCCATTCTGGCCGGAGCCTTCGAGCGCTGGGGTGAATCCTGTCTCCACCGCCTGCTCGGCGCCTTCGCCTTTGCTGTGTGGGATGGGCGGCAGCACACGTGGCTGCTGGCTCGCGATCCGCTGGGCAAGCGACCCCTCTTCTTCACCCGGCAAGCCGGCCTGTTTGCCTTCGCTTCCATGCCGCAGGGCCTCCATGCGCTGCCGGGTGTGGCTTGCGAGGCTGAGGAGGAACTCCTGCTGCAGCTCATGGAAATTATTCCACGGGCCGACAGCGCCGAGCGCCAGGCGCAGGGCCTGTTCCGCAACATGCAGAAGGTTCCCGCCGCGCACTTCGTGCGGGTGCGCCAGCATTCCCAGTCAACGCATCGTTACTGGGAGCCACGCAGGGATGTTCTTCAGCTTGGATCGCCGGAGACGTACCAGGAGGCCCTGCGCGCGGAATTGGATGCTGCGGTTCGGCGCTCACTCCGCGGCGCCGGCGATGTTGGATCGCATCTGAGCGGCGGGCTGGATAGCTCGTCCGTGACCGCGAGCGCCGCGCGTTTGCAGGCGGATCGCGGGTACCGGGTGGCCGCCTTCACTGCGGTCCCGCAGCAGGCTGCGGAGAAGGAGTCCTATAACCGCTTCTCCGATGAGGGGGACCACGCGGCTGCAACCGCGGCGCTCTATCCGAACGTGGAGCATGTGCGTGTGGACTCCCGCGGCCGGTCCCCGCTGGATGTCCTGCCCCGCACCTTCGACCTGTATGCCATGCCGATGACCAACCTCTGCAACGCGCCCTGGATGGAGGCCATTCACGACGCCGCCCGCGCACGCGAGCTGCGCGTGGTTCTGACTGGAAATCTGGGCAACTTCACGCTGAGCCATACAGGCATGGAGCTTCTTCCCGAACTGTTCAGCTCCGGCAGATGGATCGCTCTCTGGCAGACGATGCAGCAGCTGCATCAACGCCGTGAGATGGGCTGGAGGGCCCTCCTTTTCCGGGCGGGCAGCCCCCACCTGCCCCGGATTTTGCGCACCGGCGCGCAGAGATTCGCATGGAGACATCTCGGCACGAACCTAGAAGAGGCTTCCTTGCTACGGCCCGAGGTATGGAGCGCGCGTGCGGCCCTCCCCAGGAGCGATTCGTTCAGTCACTCGGCTGCGCACCAGGCGGCGCTGCGCTCTTTGATCCTCAACCGGATCGACATTGCGACGATGGCGAAAGGCGTGCTGGCACACTGGCGCGTCGACGAGCGTGACCCGACGGCAGATCAGCGACTGGTGGAATTCTCGCTTCGGGTGCCTGCGGAGCAATGGCTGCGCGATGGGCTTCCGTCCGCCCTGTTGCGGAACAGCCTCCAGGGACGGCTGCCCGACTGTGTGCGGTTCGAGTTCCGCAAGGGTTTGCAGGGGACCGACTGGCACCTGGAGATGTCGAAGGACCTGATCCGCCTTCGCGAGGAGGTGGAGCGCCTTGCCGCCACGCCGCAGGTCGCGCGGATTCTGGATATCGACCGAATGCGCGGGCTCGTTGCAGGTTGGCCGGATTCCGGGTGGCAGTTGCCGCAGACCAGCCTTCTATACCGGACCGCCCTCATGCGAGCGCTGTCGGGCGGCTATTTCCTGCGCAGGAGTGAGGAGATGCGCGCGCGCACGGGAGCCTAGCCCACGTGCAGGGAGGGATCGTCTGCGTCAGGACGAACGGCAGCTCCTGCGGGCAAGCGAAAGGGCACCGCGAACGGTGCCCTTTCGTTGCGTCTGTTCAGGTGAGGAACGCTTATGCGATGGAGCGGCGGCGGAACAAGGCACCCGCTGCGCCCATCAGGCCCGTTCCCAGCAGGATCAGACTGCTCGGCTCGGGAGTGGCTGCGATTGCGTTGGTCACAGCGCTGGCAGAGAAGTTGGCGCTGCCATTGGTGCCCACATCGATACGGAAGATCCCTGCGGTGTTGGTGAACGTGCGGCCCGTCGCGGTCTCCACGAAGTAGCCATTGCCGGCAATGCTGATCGTGCCGCTGGTTCCGTCGGAGGTGGCGTAGTTGGACGAGATGGTGTAGGAAGTGATGTAGAACTGCAGCGTCGCGTTCTGGGCGATGCCGAGAGCGGTCTGACCGTTAGCCGCCGCAAACAGGAACCCTCCCGAGGTTGGGCTGCTGGAGATCGTCGCGTTGAAGGTAGCCGGCTGGAGCGGGAAGGTGGCCGGCGTGAAGGTCACCGGGTTGCCAACGGTGAAGTAGGGGACGATCGTGCTGTTCGCAGCCGTCACGCCGCCGCTGTTGGGAACGACGTTCGGATTCGTGATCAGACCCTGCGAACCCTGGAAGTTGACGCTGGTGTAGTAGTAGCCATACCCGCCTGCCGTATTGCAGCCCGTAGTGGTCGGGCAAGCTGCGGTCGCGCCCAGCACGGGTGTGCCGGACATGTTGGTGGAAGCGATGATGGGTTCAGCCTTCGCGAGGGGAGCCATTGCTCCGGATACCGCGCCGGCCAAGAGGATCAATTTGCCAAAAAGTTTCATTCATTTCTCCGTAAAGTTTCGTATCAACCGGCGCCTTGCGGATCCGGGGTTGCTGCTCTAGACACCTGAGGAGTCGAACCCGATGTGCCGCTCGTGCGTACAATTCACACTTCAGGTCATCAGCTGACCCGAAAGCGTTAGGACTGCAGAGACAGAATACCGAACTTCCCGTGAATCAACAGAAAATTTGGTTGTTCGGTACATTCAATTGGTAACCTCACTCGGCCCAAAAGTCTGCACCAACTTTTGTATGATAAACAAATATGCTCTGAAAAATCTATTTTACTTACAGACAGGACCGAAGCGGGAAGTTGAAGCTACGCATCGCTGTCGCAGCGGCTTCTTGTACACCGTGTCGATCGGGGACGGCGGCCGCAAAAGCTCTTTGCACTCCGCTCTCTCCCTCAAATCTCCGTTTGCCCAGGTCTGACGGGCTCGCGGCACAAAAGTGGCATGTTTCGCAGGGGCGGCGTTAGGTTGTACTTGGGCGGAAGAACGAACCCCCTTCAGGACGGACTTTGCTTTGGCAACCTACCTTATTACCGGCGTCGCAGGATTCATCGGCTCTGCCCTTGCCACGGCACTGGTGCATGAGGGGCACACCGTCAGAGGTTTCGACAACCTGTCCTCCGGATCACTCCAGAACCTTGAGGACATCCGGCCTGCAATCGATCTGCGCGTCGGCGACATCCGCGATCTGAATGCTTTGCGTCAAGCCTGCAGCGGCGTGGACTTCGTCTTTCACGAGGCAGCTATTGCGTCCGTGCCGCGGTCCGTCGACGATCCCATGACGTCGCACGATGTGAACGTTACGGGAACTCTCAACGTGCTGCTCGCGGCTCGGGACAGCGGGGTGAGGCGCGTGGTGTATGCCGCCTCCTCCTCGGCCTATGGCGACGGTGGAGAAGGGGCAAAGGACGAGGCGATGTGCCCGCAGCCTCTCTCTCCCTATGCGGTGCAGAAGCTGGCCGGGGAGCATTATGTCCAGGCGTTCTCGAGCGCCTACGGCATGGAAGGAGTCTGCTTGCGGTACTTCAACATCTTCGGTCCCCGCCAGGCAGCCGATTCTCCGTACTCCGGGGTGATCGCGCGATTTATCGACCTGATGCTCAGTGGGCAAAGGCCCACCATCAACGGGGATGGTCTGGCCAGCCGCGATTTCACATTTGTCGGGAACGTGGTGCGGGCCAATCTGCTTGCCTGTCATGCGCCTGCGGACCGGGTCAGCGGCCGGGTTTACAACATCGGCACCGGCCGAAGCCAGACATTGAATGAGCTTTTTGCGGCGCTTGCCGGCATCATCGGCTTCAAGCACGCGCCCCGGTACGGGCCATCCAGAGTCGGCGATGTGCAGCACTCCCGGGCCGACATTGGCCGCGCGGTGGCAGACCTCAAATACGCTCCGGCCTACGATTTTCAGACCGGATTGCAGGAGACGGTGAACTGGTACCAGTCCATCGCGGCCGCAACCAGCTCCCGCTAGGCCGGGGTGCCGAGACCTCACGCAGAAAAGTTCTGGCAGCCAAGGTGATGGTCTATGGCTTCTGCCTTGCGCGCCGTGACCGATTCACGCCCTTTCGAGTAAAGTCAAGAACGTCGTGGCCGGCTCTTGCAGACAAAAGTATCCGGGCGGGCCGCCAGCAAAGGGAGCCTATGCCGCTTTTTGAAAAATCATCTGAAGCCCTTCCCGAAGAGCTTGACGAGCCGTATTTCCTGACGGAGGAGCAAGCGGCCTTCTACCAGGAGATGGGCTACCTCAAGCTGAAGCATGTGCTCTCACCGCAGCTGCTCGAGCACTACCGCCTGGCGATCCATAAACGGGTCGCGGAGCTTTCCCGCGATGCGCTGCCGATGGACCAGCGCGACACCTACGGGAAAGCCTTTCTGCAGATCATGAACCTGTGGACCGAGTCCCCGCAGGTGAAGGAGTTCGTCTTCGGCAAGCGGCTGGCCGGCATCGCAGCGCAGCTCATGCAAACCACGGGCGTGCGCCTCTACCACGATCAGGCGCTCTACAAGGAAGCGGGCGGCGGCATTACGCCCTGGCATGCCGATCAGTACTACTGGCCCGTGGACAGCGATCGCACCGTGACGGCCTGGGTGCCGCTGCAATACACGCCCACGGAGATGGGGCCGCTGATCTTTTCCGAGCGCAGTCATCGTCTCCAGATGGGACGCGATCTCGAGATCAGCGACGAAAGCGAAATGACGCTGAAGCGTGCGTTGGAGACGTTCTCCATAGAGAACAGCACGTATGACCTGGGCGATGTCAGCTTCCATGCCGGCTGGACGTTCCATCGCGCCGGCGCCAACGTCACCGACAAGCCGCGCGAGGTGATGACCATGATCTACATGGACGAACACATCCGGGTGGCCGCGCCGAAGAACAAGAACCATATTGCCGACATGGAGCGCTGGATGCCGGGACTGAAACCTGGAGACGCGCTCGATTCGCCCCTGAATCCGGTGCTGTATTCCACGGAGCCCGCACCGCTCCGCACGCCCGCGGTGGCGTGATCCGGGCGATCGGCGCTGCCCGGAAGCGCGTCGAAGCTAGCGTCGATGAAGGGTGATCGCCACAACGGAGTCGGGTGGCAACACCACGGTGCAGCTCTCCTGGCAGCGCAGCGAAACGGACCGCGGCGCGATGGCATGCGGATCGCTGAAGGAGTTCACCGCACCGGGGTTGTCGGCGTAGAGCATGACTGCTTCGGCTTCCTTCTTCGCTGTGAATCCGCTGATCGAAATCCTGGTGCCAACAGCATGAGACGGGTCCGCATTGGACAGCGTGACGAACACGTCGCCGCCGTCCGCGGAGCGCGTCGCCACCGCATCGACGGACGGCGTTCCGGGCTGCAGCTCGGGAGAGTGCGTTGTGGAGCTCAGCCGTTCGCTGCCCAGGACATCCCGGTACATTTTCAACGTGTAGTACTGCGCCGTGCCATAGACGCGGTCGCGGCTGCTCTGAATGACGCCTCCCACCCAGCCGTTGACCAGGTCAGATATGCAGTGAGCCTCGACCACGTCGCCGTCGCGCTCAAAGCCGTTCATCAGCCGCGATGCATAGACCGCGCCTTCCATGGACTGGATGACGGAAGCGTCATAGAACAGGTTCCACTCATTCACGATCAGGCGGATGGGATGATCCGTCACGGTCTGCCGCAGGAGATCGCCGATGTGCCGGTCATGAGCTTCAAACTCGCCGGCCCGCGCCATCATGGCGGCGCGCGGATCGGCCGCGTTCACGTTCTGGCGGCGCGAGTTGTAGTCATGGATGGCGAGATACTGAATCTCCGGCCCGGCGATGCGCGCGACCGTGCCGTTCCACTGGTCGCTGTCGGGACGCACTCCCTCGCCCACTGCGATCAGCCGCAGCGAAGGATCGACGGCGCGCATGGCTTTCGCATAGCGGACGGCAGCCGTCGCATACTGCTCCGCGGTCACATGGCCGCGCACCCAGGAGCCGTAGATCTCGTTGCCCAGCTCCCACTGCTTCACTCCGTAGGGTTTCGGGTGACCGTTCGCTGCGCGCAGGGCGCCGTAATGTGACGAGGCCGGTCCGTTGACGTACTCCACCCATGCCGCCGCCTCTTCCGGGGTCGCGCCCGCGCCATCCACGTTGACCGTGATCGAGGGCTCGATGTGCAGGCGCTCGCACAGCGCCAGATACTCGTCCGTGCCCAGGTCATCCGGCTCCGGGGCGTTACTCCATGACTTGTTCACCCAGACTGGGCGAAGGTCGCGCGGGCCGATGCCCCACTGCCAGTGGTAGTCCTGCGCGACGTTGCCGCCCGGCCAGCGCAGAAACGAGGGCCGCAAATCGCGAATGGCGGCTTCGGTATCGGGGCGCACCTCGCCGACGGCGTCCTGCGGCTCAAGGGAGACCTGGTCCAGGAAGAGCGTTCCGGTTCCCGCAAAGAGCAGTGACAGCTTGGCAAAGCGGTCGGTCGTGCCGGGCTGGAGAGTGAAGGTATACATCCGCCAGCTGTCCGTAAATCCCGTCAGGTTCGCGGAGGCATAGCTCTTGCCGTCAGTGTTGTCTTCTTCGAGCGCTACCGTCATGCCGCCCGTATAGGCATCCTGGCCGGACGCTGTCTTGATCCACACATGACCCCTGTACTGCCGTCCCGCGACGACGGAGAGCCTTCCCTGAGAGAAGCCGCGCCGCGCATCGGTGATGTCGCCGGGAGCGAGGGTGACGCGGAGCGAGTGTTCCGGCGCGTGAGTCGCCTGATTGATGGACGGGTAGGCTGTCTCGGCCGTGGGCGCAAAGCGAATGGCCCCGACATTATCGTTGCGCTCGTCCGGCTCCAGCCGCCAGCCGGCAGGCAGTCCCAGGTAGTCGGGGGCGTCCTCGAAGGAGCGGTCGTGCAGCATCTCCGCGGTCAGTCCCCACTTCACGTCCTCGGCCATCATCTCCGCAAAAGCGGCGACCAGGCGCGGGCTGATGCGATTCTCCACGCGGGAGGCGTCGATCCGCACCTCGGCGGTCTGTTGTGCGGAGGCTGGACGCGCGAGGAGTAGACCCAATGCGGCGAGGGCGACAGGAAAGGTCGGAAGCGAACGGCGGATTCCATTGGACGAGAGCATGGCCGAAATGATACCGGTACCCTTGCACTCGTGGATTTGTGCAGCAGGCGCTGCGCTTGAGACAGGAACACAGAGTCGCGGCGGAGGTTGGAGATGAAGTGGTCCTATCTGGCGAATGCGCATCGCGCAAAGGGCGTTCTTTCGAAGAGCAACGCTGGCCTTCGCTGCGCCGCCCTCGCAGCGGTCGCATGCCTGCTTCCCGGTGCGCAAGGGCTGCCTGCACAGCAGCCAAGCCCGCAGCCAAGCTCCAACACGTTCCATAATCCGCTGCTGCCCAACGGCCCGGACCCCTGGGTCGTCACCGCGAATGGCTTCTACTACTACATGAACACCACCGGCGTGAACCTGACCATCCGGCGCACCCGCGACATCACGGACCTGGCGCGTGCAGAGGTGAAAACCGTGTGGACAGCGCCGTCTTCCGGCCCGTACTCCAAAGACATCTGGGCGCCGGAGCTGCACCAGATGGATGGCAAGTGGTACATCTACTTCGCCGCGGACGACGGACGCAACGAGAACCACCGGATATACGTGATCGAGAACGGCTCGGCCGACCCACTGGACGGTGCGTGGACGTTCCGCGGCAAGGTCGGCGACTCGACCGATCGCTGGGCTATCGATGCCTCGGTATTCGAGGACCATGGGCGCAAGTACATGGTCTGGTCGGGATGGGAAGGCGACACCGACGGGGAGCAACGCATCTACATTGCGCACCTGAAGAATCCGTGGACCGTGGACTCCCCTCGTTCGCTGATCTCGTTTCCGAAGTACCCGTGGGAACATGTGGGCGATCTGCCGGACCGGCCCGCGGTGCCGCACGTGGAGGTCAATGAGGGCCCGGAGATTCTTCTGCACGGCGATCGTATCTTTCTGGTGTACTCCGGCTCGGCCTGCTGGACGGATTACTACGAGCTCGGCGTCGTTGCGGCCACGGCGGGGGCCGATCTGCTCAACTCCGCTTCCTGGGTGAAGTTCGACCACCCCTTCTTCAAGCAGGACCGCGAACACGGTGTCTTCGGCCCGGGCCACAACGGCTTCTTTCGCTCCCCGGACGGCACGGAAGACTGGATCATTTACCACGCCAATGCGGCTTCTGGCCAGGGCTGCGGCAATCACAGATCGCCGCGTATTCAGAAGTTCACATGGAACGAGGATGGAACACCTAACTTCGGCCCTCCCGTTTCCACGGAGATGGAACTGGCCAAGCCATCGGGCAGCTTTGGGGGCGCGCCGCAACAGTGAAGCAGGCGGCCTCGCTGCCGGGCGAGTTGCTGTGCCGGGTTCGACGCGTGGTACGGACATGTTCTGCGGATGAACACTCCGGAGGCTGTCCCGGAGCCGCGAGGACGCGGCGTCACCGCTCGCATGCCAGAGCCCTTCTGTTTCCGCTACAATTGCGGCGAACCGTAGCAGCGAAGATGTAAACGCTTTCAAGAACAGAAATCAGCCAAGGACGTAGCCGGAAGGCCGTGCTGGGGAAGAGTGATCCATGCGGAAGTTTTTGGTTTCCCGGAGTTTTGCAGCGCGCCTTGGAAGCGGCCGCTCCGGTGTAGCGGAGACGATGAGATGCGCGCTGGTGATCGCCGGCTCGCTGGCGAGCGCGCCGGCGTATGGGCAGGGAACTCCGGCCGCAGCTTCCGGCCCGGCGCACCTGACGATCGATGCGTCCAGCATCGTGACGCCGGTGAGCCCCATTCTCTACGGAATGATGACCGAAGAGATCAACCATGCCTTCGATGGCGGTCTGTACGCCGAGTTGATCCAGAACCGGACTATCCGTGGGAGCTGGCAAGGCGCGGAGCACTGGGGTGTGGTGCGCACGGGGAGCGCTGTCGCTTCGCTGGAGATCGACAAAGCCGACGGGCCCAGCACTGCATTGCCCACCAGCCTCAAAATGATGGTGACTTCGGCTTCCGCGGGGAACGAAGGCGGCGTGAGCAACACGGGATTCTGGGGCATGGGGCTCAAGCCGAACACGAGCTATCACGGATCGTTCTACGCCAAAGCGGATGCCGCCATGGGCCCGGTGAAAGTGCGGCTGGTCAACGACCGTACGGGGGCGGTGCTGGGTTCCGCGGACGTGGCGCTGCACACCGGACCCTGGGCACGCTACGAGTACTCGATCATGACGGGGCCGATACAGCCGTCATTCGAGAACCACTTCGAACTCACGACGGCCACGCCCGGCACGCTGCGCCTGCAACTGGTTTCGCTCATGCCGCCGACGTTCAACAATCGGCCGAACGGCAACCGGCCGGACATTATGGAGCGCCTGGCGGGCCTGCATCCACACTTTCTGCGGCTGCCGGGAGGCAACTACCTGGAAGGCGACAGGCTGGAGGATTGGTACAACTGGAAAACGACGATCGGACCACTGGTCGACCGGCCGGGACACCAGGCGCCGTGGACATACTGGTCGACGGACGGACTGGGATTGCTGGAGTTCCTGGAGTGGTGTGAAGACCTCAAGATCGAGCCGGTGCTGGCGGTGTATGCAGGCTACGCGCTGCGAGGGCAGCACATCACTCCGGGACCCGATCTCGAGCCGTACGTGCAGGCCGCGGTGGATGAGGTGGAGTATGTGACCGGCGACGTCAGCACCAAGTGGGGAGCCGAGCGCGCCAAGGATGGTCACCCGGCGCCGTTCCCGCTCCACTACATCGAAATTGGCAACGAGGACTGGTTCGATAAGTCGGGCAGCTACGACGCGCGCTTCAACCAGATCGCGAAGGCGCTGCGGGGGAAGTATCCGCAGTACAAGTTGATCGCCACGACGCTGCTGAAGGACACACCGGGCAACGAGACGTCCGACCTGATCGACGACCACTACTACAAGTCGCCGTTTGAGATGATGGATTTCGTGCACCACTACGACGAGGCGCCGCGCAATGGGCAGAAGGTGTTCGTAGGCGAGTGGGCCACGCGCTCCGGAACGCCCACCCCGAACTTCGGCGACGCGCTGGGTGATGCGGCTTTCATGACATCCATGGAGCGGAACAGCGACCTGATCGTGATGGCAAGCTATGCGCCGCTGCTGGTCAATGTCAGTCCCGGCGCCATGCAGTGGAGCACCGACCTGATCGGCTACAACGCGGCGACGACATACGCCTCGCCGAGCTATTATGCGCAGAGCCTGTTTGCCGGGCATCTGGGCGATGGAACTCCGCGCAGCAGCATCACGGGGGTGGGCGACCGCTTCTTCTACTCGGCCAGCGTGGGCTCAGGGGATCACATGCTGCACCTGAAGCTGGTAAACGCCACCACCAAGGACCAGCCGCTCAGCATTGACCTGAACGGGGTAAGCGGTACGGTGCCGGCAAAGATGACGACGCTGCATGGGGCGACCTATGAGGCGACGAATTCGATCAACGATCCCAACTTCATCCATCCGATAGAGTCCACAATGACAGTGCAGGCAAGCGGCTGGAAACATACGGTTCCGGCGCTGACAATCGAGGTCGTCGACATTCCAGTGAAGTAAGGTCAGGCGCCGTACCGGATACGGCCGTGGAGTCTTGTCATGCGCAGTGGTCCCATCCTTCTGCTGTTCTTTGCCTGCGGCGCAGGCGCGGCTTTCGCGCAGGCGACTGCGGACACCCAGGTTCCGCACGCCTACTCTCTCGAAGGCGACTATCCGATGACGCACGATCCTTCCATCGCGAAGGACGGCGGAACCTACTATGTCTTTGCGACCGGCAAAGCGCCCGAGGGCGGGCAGTTTCCGATGCGCTGCTCGGAAGATCTGCGGCACTGGCGGCGCTGCGGACATGTGTTCGACGCGATTCCGCAGTGGGTGCAGCAGAAGAGTCCAGGCACGAAGGAGCTGTGGGCGCCCGATATCTCGTACACGCATGGGATGTACCGGCTCTATTATGCGTACTCTCTGTTCGGGGTGAATACATCAGGCATCGGATTGGCAATCAACAAGACGCTGGACGCGAAGAGCCCGGAGTACAAGTGGGTGGACCAGGGACTGGTGCTGGAGTCAAAAGCGTCGGACGACTTCAACGCGATCGACCCGAACTACATTGAAGACGGTCAGGGCAAGGCGTGGCTTTCGTTCGGCAGCTTCTGGAACGGTATCAAGATGCGGGCGCTGGATGCGGCAACGGGAATGACTTCGGCCAAGGACACGCAGACGTACTCGCTGGCCGCCCGTGCAAAACCGGAGCATCCGGCGCCACAGAAGTTCGACCCGGAGCATCCTACGCTGCCACCGAACTGGCAGGCGATCGAGGCGCCGTTCATCCTCCCGCACGGCGGGTATTATTACCTCTTCGTATCGTATGACCTGTGCTGCCGCGGCACGCGAAGCACGTACCACACCATGGTGGGACGTTCCCGCTCTGTGACGGGTCCGTACATGGACAAGGAGGGCAAGCCGATGGCGCAGGGCGGCGGATCGCTGCTGCTGGAGGCGAACTCACGCTGGTTGGGCCCGGGCGGAGAATCTCTGCTGCACCTTGCGGATGGGAGCGACATCATCGTGTTCCACGCCTACGACGCGACCACGGGACGACCGGCATTGCAGATTTCCAGCATTGCCTGGAAGGATGGCTGGCCATCCGCGGCTCTGGGGACGCAGTAGACAGGGGCCGTGCACGCCGTACCTTCGGGCTCGCCGCAAACTTCCGGATTGCCAGGCACGAGATTTCGGAATCATGTGAAATGAGAAGAGCATGAACATTGCCGTCGTGGCCAAGCGCGCAAGGGTCTCCACAGCGACGGTGTCGAGAGTCGTGAACGGCACGGCAACCGTGAGCCCTGAGGCGACCGAGCGTGTGCGCGAAGCCATCGACGCGCTGAACTACTACCCGGATGTCAACGCGCGGGCGCTTGGATCGGGCAAGAGCGGCCTCTACGGGTTGATCATTTCCGACATTACGAATCCCTACTTTCCCGAGCTGGTGAAGTCGTTTGAGGATGTGGCGGTGGAGCACGGCCAGGACATCCTGATCGCGAACACAAACTACGACCCCGAGCGGATGGAAGCATGCGTAATCCGCATGCTGCAGCGCAAAGTGGATGGGGTTGCGGTCATGACCTCGGAGATGGAGAACCGGCTGCTGAAGAGCTTCAGCAGCCGCAAGATCCCGGTGGTGTTCATGGACCTCGCCTCACCGGTGGCGGGAACGAGCGTGGTGCGCGTGGACTATGCCGCCGGCGTGAAGCTGGCAATGGAGCACCTGTTCGAGCTCGGCCACAGCCGAATCGCGTTCCTGAGCGGGCCGATGACGCTGGGGTCGGCGAGGGTGCGCGCGGAAGCTTTCACAGAGTCGCTGCGGCAGCACGGCGCTGCCCGTGAAGAGCACCTTTGCCAGGAAGGCGACCATCGGGTAGAGGGAGGCCGCGCGGCGATGCAGCGGGTTCTGGCGGCAGGGCGGCCCCCGACGGCGGTGCTGGCCTCCAATGACCTGACGGCAATTGGGGCGATAGGAGCCATCCACGACGCGGGCTTGCGGATACCTGAAGAGATCTCGCTAATCGGGTTTGACGGCATCGAGCTGAGCGCCTACACGCAACCGCCGCTGACCACGCTGCAGATCTCGCGGCGCGACCTGGCGGCGACAGCGTTTCGCTGCCTGTATCACGAGCGTAAAGAAGCGGGCGGAAAGCGGATGAGCCACCGCGAGCACATCATCCAGCCGCGACTGGTGGTGCGGCAGTCGACGGCACGGATAAACCGGCGGCCCCTCACGGAGTGATGCCGCGCAAAACGGAAGGGTCCCGTGAGGCGTTTGCACATCGCGTGCCCGGTGGTGCATGCTGGACAACGCACAGGGAGAACGGCTTTGAAGACGATACGCATTTGCATGATTCCGCTGCTGCTGGCAGCCATGAGCGCGGGCGCGCAGGAGACTTCCTCACGGTGGACCGAGGAAAGGGCCAACGCCTGGTATGCGCAGCAGTCCTGGCTGGTGGGAGCGAACTTCATTCCGTCGGACGCGATCAACGAGCTGGAGATGTTTCAGGCGGCCACGTTCGATCCTGCGCTGATCGACAAGGAACTCGGGCTGGCGCAGTCGGCCGGGATGAACACGGTGCGCGTGTTTCTGCAGGATCAGCTGTGGTCGCAGGATGCGCCGGGCTTCAAACACCGGCTGGATGTGTTTCTGGACATAGCGGCGAAGCATGGCATCAAGCCGCTGCTGGTGCTGTTCGACTCCTGCTGGGAGACCAACCCGCACCTGGGTCCGCAGCACCCGCCGATCCCTGGCATTCATAACTCCGGGTGGGTGCAGAGCCCGGGCAAGCAGCGATTGCTGGACCCGGCCGTCGAGCCGCAGCTGAAAGCCTATGTGGAGGGCGTGGTGGGCGCGTTCGCCGATGACAAGCGCATCCTGGGCTGGGACGTTTGGAACGAGCCCGATAACCGTGGCGGCGACACGCACGCGGACACCCCCGCCAAAGTGGCTCGTGTGAACGAGCTGTTGCCGAAAGCGTTCCTGTGGGCCCGGGCGGCTCATCCTTCGCAGCCACTGACCAGCGGTGTGTGGACCGGCGACTGGGTGCATCCGGACAAGGAAAGCGCCACGACCAAAATTCAGCTGGCCGAATCGGACGTGATCTCGTTCCATAACTATGATTGGCCGGAGGTGTTCGAAGCCCGCATTCAATCGCTGCAACGCTTCGGCCGGCCGATCCTGTGCACGGAGTACATGGCGCGCGGCAATGGCAGCACTTTCGACACGATCCTGCCGGTGGCGAAAAAGTACCACGTAGCGGCGATGAACTGGGGCCTGGTGGCCGGCAAGACGCAGACCTACCTTCCGTGGGATTCGTGGCAGCGACCCTACGTGGAGACGCAGCCGACAGTGTGGTTCCATGAGGTTTTCAGGCAGGATGACACGCCGTACCGCCAACGCGAGGTCGACCTGATGCGAGAGTTGACAGGCCGCGGCACAGCAACGGAGACCAGGGTGCAGGGTCAGTAACGCGATGAGGTGGGCAGGGGCGGCAGGCTGCACGGCAAAGAGGCGGCGCCGGGTCTGGTCTGTCACTGCAGGTGGAAAGTATCTGGCAGCCTGCGCGCTGCTGGCGCTTTTTCCAGGCAGCGATCAAGGCCTCTCTCAGGGGACCGCAGTCAAGAAGCCCGCCGCCGCTGCACCGGTCATTCCTGGAAAATTCACCGACATCACGGCGGCGTCGGGAATACGCTTCAGTGGCGTGGCCTCGCATTCCAGCCACAAGTATCTGCTGGAGACCATGGGCTCCGGGGTTGCCGTCTTCGACTACGACAACGATGGCCTGCTCGACCTCTTTATGGTGAACGGCGCGCCGCTGGACGATCCGATGCCGAAAGGCGCCGTGCCGCAGAAGCGCTCGCCGAAGGATTGGAACCGGCTCTACCACCAGCTCAAGGACGGCAGCTTCGAGGACGTGACGGAGAGGGCCGGTCTCCAGGGTGTGGGGTATGGCATGGGTGTGGCCGTCGGGGATTTCGACAATGACGGCAACGACGATCTGTATGTGACCGGGTATGGCGGAAACCACCTTTACCGCAACAACGGCAACGGAACCTTTACCGATGTCACGGAGAAGGCCGGGGTCGGCGGAGACAAGACGCCAGGGAATTCATGGTCTACGAGCGCAGCGTGGGTCGATCTCGACGCGGATGGCCGGCTGGACCTGGTGGTCCTGCGGTACGTGCACTGGGACTGGGATGATGTATGGTGCGGGGAACATCGTGAGGGCTACCGCGCGTACTGCCATCCGGACGTGTTTCCGGCCATTGCGCCGCTGGTCTACCACAACAACGGGGACGGCACTTTCACCGAAGTAGCCGCGAAGATGGGCATGGACACGCCTGGCAAGGGGCTGGGGATCGCCATCGCCGACTTTGACAGGGACGGCAAGATCGATCTGGCGATCGCGAACGATTCCATGCCGGAGTTCCTGTATCGCAACAAAGGCGATGGAACATTTGAGGAGACCGGCTTGACGGCGGAGATCGCGGTCGACGGCGATGGGCGGACCTACGCGGGAATGGGCATCGACTTCCAGGATTACAACAATGACGGGCTGCCGGATCTGGTGATCACGAATCTGGCCAACCAGAAGTATGCCTTGTACCGCAACAATGGGGATGGCTCGTTCACATACGACACCTATGTCGCCGGTCTGGCGCCGATGACGCTGCTGCACTCCGGCTGGGGCATCCACTTCATCGACTACGACAACGACGGCCTGAAAGACCTGCTCATCGCGCAGGGGCACGATCTGGACACCGTGGAGCTCAACTACCCGCAGCTGCATTACAAAGAGCCGCTGCTGCTGGCGCGCAACGTGGGTGGCGGGCGGTTCCTGGATGTGTCCGCCCAGTCGGGCTCCGTCTTTACGCAAAAGTGGGTGGGCCGCGGCATGGCCGTGGGCGATCTGGACAACGATGGCCGGCTCGACGCCGTGGTGACCACGAACGGTGGACCCGCCTATGTGCTGCGCAATGAAACACCCACGAACAACCACTGGCTGACGCTGTTGCTGGTGGGCCATAAAAGCAACCGTGACGCGATCGGGGCGGAGATCAAGCTGACGACCCGGCATGGATCGCAGTTCTGGACCGTATCCACAGCGGGAAGCTACCTGTCGTCGAATGACAAGCGCGCCCATTTTGGTCTGGGCGAGGACGAGTCGGCGCAGTCGATCGAGATACGCTGGCCCAGCGGTGTGCGCCAGACGCTGCATGAGGTGAAGGGTGACCGCGTGCTGCGTGTGGAGGAGCCGGCGAGATCGGTCAACAGTTCCGGCGAGGCCACCCCACCGTGACCCGTTTCCCAGGCCTCCACGGGCGACGGCAGGCTGCCATAGCGGGAGGAGCCCTCCTGCTTTTTCTGCTGGCAGCAGAGCCGTTGCGAGCGCAGCAGCCGCGACCCTCGCCGGTCGAGGGTTCCCACTCTGCGGCGCTTCCAGAAGCGCCGCTTGACACGGCGCAGCGCGCAGTGAAAGCGGGCCGGTTCGCGGAGGCGGAGGCGATCCTGCACGGCTCTCTGCAGACCGACGCGGGCTCAAGCAAAGCGCAATACCTGCTGGCCTACTCGCTCTTCCGCCAAGGCAAAGCGAAGGAGTCCCTGGAGGCATACACCAGGGCCGCTGCGCTGCGCAGGCCCACCGCTGACGACCTGCGCAACGTGGGGCAGGCCTACATTCTGCTGGAAGATTACCCGGACGCTGAGACCTGGCTGAAGACTTCTCTGCAGATGGACCAGAACAGCCCGGACACCTGGTACAACCTTGGCCGGCTGCGGTATATTCAGAATCGCTTCGCCCAGGCTGTGGAGTGTTTCAATAAGGCACTGGCGCTTGCACCGCAGAGCGTGAAGGCGGAGAACAATCTCGGCCTGGCGTACGAAGGCCTGAACCGTCCGGAGGAGGCCGAGCGGGCGTACCGGCAAGCACTGGCCTGGCAGGATGCAGAACCGCCCGCCGCGGCCAGCGAGCAGCCGCTGCTCAATCTGGCAATTTTATTGCTGCACGGCACCGACCCGGCGCAGGCCCAGCCGCTGCTGCTGCGGGCCGTGGCGATCGCTCCGCGGGACCCGCGTATTCATGAGCAGTTGGGACAGATGTACCTTCGCCAGTCGCAATTCGCGGGAGCCGCCCGGGAGCTGAGGACCGCTTGCGAACTCGATCCAGGGAAGAGCAATCTTCACTTCCTGCTGGGCCAGGCATACAAGCGCCTCGGCCAGGAGAGGGAAGCGGCAGCGGAGTTTGCGGAGTCGGCGCGGCTGGCCCAGCGATCTCCAGGAACGAACCCGAACTGACCCGTCTTGGGTGGTAAGGTTACCGAAAGAGTCTCCATCGAAAGTTTTAGTTGACAGTCCACCCCGCATTTGGATACGTTCGTTTGCGCACGAACACAGTATTTTTTCGGACGTGAAACCGGTTACATCGTGGTCTTCACGGAATCGTTCTCAATCGAAACAAGAAGGTCACGAAGTTGACCGGCACAGTCCGCTTCACTGCACTTAGGAGAGCCGCTTCATGCAACCCACTCTAAGAAACCCGCTTCTCACCGGATTCCTGTTCATCCTGGCTTTCTTTCTTCCCGGCCTTGCCATGGCTCAAACCTCCAATGGGTCGATCGCTGGCAACGTGCTGGATCAGACGGGCGCGTCGGTCCCCGGCGCAACCGTCACCGCAACGAGCGAAAGCACCGGTTCCAAAACGGTGGCGAAGTCAACGTCGGCCGGCTCCTATAAATTCCCGAGTTTGCCGATCGGCTCCTACACCGTCGTGACAACGGCTCCGGGCTTCGCCAGTGCGAGCAACACCGGTGTTCTGGTGCAGGTGAACAGCACCAGCGGCCTGGACATCAATCTGAAGCCCGGCGCAGTCACGGAAACCGTGACGGTGGATGCCAGCGGACTTCGACTGGACACGGAGAGTTCCGAAATCGGCGGGACGGTGTCGACCAAGCAAATCGAGGACCTGCCCCTGTCTCTTTCGCAGGGCGTGGGCGGCCTCCGGTCGCCTGAAAGCTTCGTGTTCCTGATCCCGGGAACGACGGGACCCGGCAGCGCTACGTCAGGCGGAGGCGGACAGGCCAATAACGGCGTGTTCCTTTCGCGCTTGAGCGGCGGCCAAGCCTATGGCGCTGAAACACTGTTGGACGGCGCGAGCATTCAGCGCAGCGAAAACGGCTCCTCCTTCGACGAGACCGCACCTTCGGTCGAGGCTCTGCAGGAGTTCAAGGTCGTGACCTCCACCCCATCGGCGGAGTTCGGCCGTACCACGTCCGGTATTGAAAGCTTTTCAACCAAGTCAGGTACAAATGCGCTCCACGGCACGGCATATCTAATCTTTCAAAATCCAATATTTGCAGCCAATACTTGGTTCAATAATGGTTTTCAAGCCCTCAACTGCAAGAGCGTTGCCGAAATCAACTGTTCATATGCGAGAAATAAAACCGGCAACTCGGTGAAAAAATACGACTACGGCGGAGTTTTAGGCGGCCCGGTCCGTATTCCTCATCTCTACAATGGCCGTGATCGAACGTTCTTCTTGTTCTCCTGGGAGCAGTTCCGTCTAAAGACAGGAGCGGTGAACTTATCCACTGTTCCTACCGCGCTGGAGCGAACCGGCGACTTTAGCGACGTTCTCGGCGGTCCTGTCCCGGGTGGCACGCTCTACAATGGGCAGCTCCTGTTCATCAATCCCTGCACGGGGACTCCCGTCCTATACAACCAGATCTTCGATCCAACTACCACTAGGCAGGTAAGCCCGGGCGTCTTTTGCCGCACGCCATATGCAGGGAATAAGATTACTCAGACCCTGAGCCCCACAGCTTTGAAGATCCTTGCCGGTCTGCCCCTACCGAACCAGGCGCCGCAAAATACGGACCTCACTGGCTTCACGAACAATTACGTTCAGAATAGTGTCACTCCGAATAGCAACACCACCTACACCATCCGCATCGACCAGAACCTGGGCAGCCACAGCAAAATTTTTGCCAGCTACGACGCGCGGCAGAACTTCCACCTGACCGGCGCTCCTACTTTACCCGGCAACTTCAACAACAACGGGTACCCGCAAGTTTTCACGACGCATTACGCGCGGGCAGGCTGGGACTATACCCTTTCTCCGACTCTGTTGAATCACCTGAACCTTGGATACAACCGGACGAACAGCTCCAATGTGGGAGCTTCTTACAACGGCAGCGTCACCTCCGCCACTTTGGGTATCGGGAACGATTTCTCCAAGTTCTACCCACGCATCAACTTCCCCAGTCCTGATGCGCCCTCTAGTTTCGGCCAGCAGCAGAACGGCGTGAACATCGATAACGGCATTCGCGTGGCCGATATAATTACCTGGACCAAGGGACGCAACAGCGTTCGCTTGGGTGTGGACTACCGGCATCAACAATATTCCACGAACCTGCTCAATCAGGACACGTTCGCCTTCTACCGCGACCAGACGGCGGCGGTGAGCAATAGCTGCTGCGCGTCCGGTAATCCGGTCGCCAGCTTCCTCCTCGGCGAAGTGGGCAACGGATCGCAGTTTGTTGGAAACGTAAACCCCCGCTGGAAGTCTTTCTACGCCGCCGGCTTCATTCAGGACGACATCAAGCTGACCAGCAACCTGACCGTGAACGTCGGCCTGCGCTATGACCTGGACATGCCTCGCCACGAAGGTTTGAACCGTACGTCGGAGCTCAGCCTGACGGCTCCCGACGCAGCTGCAGGTGGTCTGCCCGGAGCTCTGGTGTTCGGAACCACTTGCACGAACTGCAACACCGCCTGGACCAACACCTGGTACAAGGACATCGCCCCGCGGGTGGGTTTCGCCTATGTGTTGCCGGGAACGAACGGCAAGGCGGTCCTTCGCGGCGGCGGCGCCATCATTTACGGGCCGCTGCAGTATAACGACTTCGGCGGGTCCATGGTGGGTGGGTACAACCAGAGCCGCAGCTTTGCCTATGGAGGAACGGCCACACAGGGAGGAGCCTTCACACCGGCTTTCCGGTTGGATTCCACCTCGCCAATTGACCCCCAGACTGCTGCTCAGAACAACCAAGTCGGGTTTCCAAACGTAAGCTATGCGCCAAACCTGGACCCAACACAACTGACGGCGCAAAACGGTCCAGGCAGCTTTCAGTCCGTAGGCGGAGAGCTCATCCAGCCGAAATTTGGCCGTCCCTCGATGACGGACAACTGGAGCCTGCAATTACAGCAGGAGCTGGCACAGGATTTGATCCTTAGCATTGGCTATATCGGTCAATCTGCGCAAAATCTCCGCTCGGGTTTCCTGACCAACGTCAATAACATCGGCCAGCAGTACTTTGGACTGGGTGACCAGCTGAGCTATAACGGGTACAACATTCCTCTCGGCGGCACAAGCCCGCTTGGGTATAAAGCGCCATACTCTACCTTCACAGGAACTATCGGGCAATCGTTGCGGCCGTATCCGCAGTATGACTTCATTGCGGACGACTGCTGCCTCGAAAATCTCGGTCACTCCAGCTATCACGCGATGGTCATTTCGTTGCAGCGCCGCTTCCGCAACGGACTCAATGTTCAGGCCTCCTACACGTGGTCCAAGACACTGACGGATGCCGATTCGGCGATCCCGTTCAGCTATACAAGCAATAACCAGCGCGAGCAGGCCCAGGATACGGTCAACCTGCATAACGACAAGGCGTACAGCGTCCAGGACATCCCGCAGAATTTCTCGCTCAGTTACCTATATCAACTACCTTTTGGCAAAGGGAGAAAGTTCCTCAACAATAACCGCGCACTCGACTACCTTATTGGTGGCTGGCAAGTCGGCGCGATTCAGCACTATTCCAGCGGCCAGCCGATAGATTTCGGTTGCGCCAGTGGGATTCCGTACTACCAGAACTGTATCGAGTACACGGCTGGACCTGCTTCCTTTGGCGGAAAGAACTTCGCCAGTGCGGCCTACCAGGCAAACAAGGAGGGCCCGAACTTCTTCAACGGACAGTCCTGGTTCAAGCCTGCTTTCCGCCCAACGAATGCGTCCAACGGATCCGTGCCGTTAGCACAAGCCGCTTTCTTCGATCAAAACCTGACCGGGGCAGCGGGTACAGGCACCCGCCGTGTTCTGGACGGCACCAAGTGCGGGACGCTTGCAAATCCATGCTCGCTGACGCCCTTCCAACTCGGGAATCTCTACCGGGTCACAAGAGCTGTTACGGGTCCGATTTACAAGGCAGAAGACGTCAGCTTGCTGAAAAACTTCACCATCAAAGAAGGCGTTACCGTGGAGCTGAAGGGCGAGGCGTTCGATATCTTCAATCGTCACCGCTTTGCGCTACCAGACCTGAATCCGGGTGACTCTACCCAGAACAATGGCTTTGGTATTCCAACTGGCACCGACTATGGTCCTAGAAATATGCAGGTTAGCGGCCGCATCAGATTCTAGCCACGATTTCGCAGGGTAAACTCGTAGCACGGTGGAGGGCGCTGGTTAATACCCGGCGCCCTTCTCATTTTCATTGCTCTTCCATGAGGCTGGTCATGCAAACGTCCTGCAGAACGTGTTGGCTCATCCTGGTGATGGCAGCGCTTGCAGGCGTATCTATGTTCGCTCAAAGCGAGGATCACGAAGCGATTATTCAAATGCTGCGTTCCGCAAGCGAAGCGGCACAGCGTGGTGATGCAGCCACCGCAGAAGGTTTCTTCAAGCGCGTGATTGCGGCGGCTCCCAGTCTCTCAGACGGGTATCTCGGGCTTGGCATGGTGCAGTTGCGAGAGAGCAGGCCCGATGAGGCGAGTCGTGAACTCGCGCGCGCGACGGAGCTTAACCCGCGGCTTCCGGGGGCGCACCTTTTCCTCGGGATCGCGCAGTATCAGATGGGGCAGGCAGAGGCGGCTCTGGCAAGCCTGCGGGCGGAGACGGCGCTGCAGCCGGCGAACAGCGAGGCGCTGACCTGGACGGGGATCATCGAGCTGAGCCAGAACCATCCGGAGCTGGCGGTGGGACCGCTGGATCAGGCAAAGACGCTGAATCCGCAGGATGAGCGTCTCCTTTACTATTGCGGGCGAGCGCACATGCTGGTGGCGGAGGCGGACTTTCGGCGCTTGAGTGAATTGGACCCCGACTCCGCGTTGGTGCACCGCGGGCTGGCGGAGAGCTTCGACGTGGCCGGCCAGCCTGAGAAGGCGATTGCGGAGTACGAAGCGGCCATCAAAAAGGAACCGGTCAACCCTGATCTGTACGAGGCGCTAGGTGAGGCCAACCTGAAGATGAGCCGACGCGATGCAGCCGAGCAGGCCTACCGGCAGGTGCTTCGGCTGAACCCTTCCAGCGCGGTTGCGCTGTACAACTTGGGCCGTATCGATGTAGAGCGGGGCAAGCCCGAAAGCGGAGTCGTCCTGCTGCGGAAGGCGGAGGCCGCCCACGCCAGTGCAGGCCCAACAGGATATTATCTGGGTCTCGGGCTGGCACAGCTTGGGCAAGATGCTGAAGCGGCGAAGTGGCTGGAGATTTCCCTGGCGAATCATCCTTCAGCGTTTGTGCAGCAGGGGGCCTGGTTTCAACTCGTCCGCGTTTACCAGAAGCTGGGCCGTGCGGCGGATTCACAACATGCGCTGGCCGAGTTGAAATCCTTCCTGCAACAGCAGCAGCAACAGAAGGATGCTATTTCCAAGAAGCTCCACAACGGCGCTGCAGCCTCGAACCTCCCGGGGCCCACGCAGCCATGAAGTTGTTGATGCGACCGCTTTGTCGTCGCATGCTCCTGTTCCTAACCCTTCTCGTCGCGTTGCGGAGTCTGGCTCAGAACACCTCCGGCACCAGCGCTCAGCCAGTGCGCGAAGCGCGCATTTTGCTTTCCGGGCACCAACTCGAGGCAGCGGACAAGATCCTGACTGTCTACTTGATGGATCATCCGGAAGATAGCGAAGCGTTGACGCTGTCAGGTCAAGTGCGGCTTGAAAAGGGTGAAACCGACGCCGCCGGGGAGAGGTTTGCCCGCGCCCTTGCAGTCCATCCACAAGACCCAAAGCTCAATATGGACTTGGGTAAGCTGTTTCTGGCAAAGGGTCGCCTACCCGAGGCGATGGATCGCTTCGAGACGGTGTTGGCGATGCTTCCGCGGGACCGTGACGCCCGCGAACTGGAACTGGATGCGGCCTTGAAGCTGGCGGCGGAGGCGCAGGCGCAGGGGAGCCAGGAAGCGGCGCTCGAGGTGCTTGAGCATGCCCGAATGCGGCTTCCGGACGACCCCAAGCTGCTGATGAAGCTGGGTATGCAGCAGATGGAACTGCACAGGCTGGCGGCGGCGGGCGAAACCCTGCAGACTGCCCGGCGGCTGAACCCGGCCGATCCGGATATCCGGTATGCATCTGCGCGGGTCGAGCTGGAAGAGCAGCATATGGCGGCGGCGGAAAGCGACATGCGCGCCTATCTGACGGTCCGCCCGGACGATGCGTCGGCGCACTTTGGCCTTGGGCACGTGCTGGCTATGGAGCAGAAGGCCGAGGCCGCGCGCGCAGAGTTCGAGCGCTCGGTGCAGCTGCAGCCGGTGCAGACGGAGTCGTATTACGAGATAGGACAGCTGGACCTGAACACGCAGCAGGATGCCGCAGCGGACGCGCTGTTTCGCAAGGTGATCGCGCGCGATCCCAAACATGGTGGTGCTCTGGTGGGGCTGGGCGTCATCGCATTCCGCAGCAAGAAGTACGATGAGGCGGAAGGCTACCTCGAGCGCGCCGTGACGTCCTCGCCGGAGTATGCGCCAGGACACTACTACCGCGGGTTGACGCTGGCGCGATTGGGCAGAAAAGCCGAAGCAGACGAAGAACTGAAGCAGGCGGCGCTGCTGGGGCACGATGCGGGAGTTTCGACGGGAGTGGCGCCGCAACCGGTGCGACCCTAGCGCCGTTGTGGAAGGCGTGCCTCGGAGCACCGTGTCGTCCTGCTGCCGACCCTGTACCATGGCTAGGGTTTTCCAAGGCGTACAGATGTTGCGTGATGGCAGGCAGACAGAGAAGTCGGGTTCGGTAGCGCAGTCCAAAGCGCGTAGGCTGGGGTGGATGTTGCTGCTCGGCACGGCCGCGTGCCATGCCGGGGCGCAGACCCCGCGTCCTACCCCGCTGGAAAAGGAGGCGCAAGCTCCTGTCGAGGGGTCGCAGCCGGTCAAGTCGGGCAGCGTTTCCACGGGCGGAGCGCATGCGACGGTGCTCGACCCGCAGCATCGACCCATCACGGCGGGGGGATTCGTCAAGTCCGGGCCGATCGTCTTCGAGGACGTCTCGGCACTCTCGGGACTCGCGAAGTGGACTCATCACATGGGCAGGCCCGACACCAAGCCGTACATTATCGAGACGGTTGGCTCCGGCGTGGCGCTGCTGGATTACGACAACGACGGCTGGCTCGATATCTACCTGGTGAATGGCTCGGACGCCGAGCAGATGAGCGGCAAGACGCCGCCTTCGCACGCGGCGCTGTTCCACAACAATCACGACGGAACGTTCACCAACGTGACCGAGAAGGCCGGCGTGGCAAACGACCGCTGGGGCTTCGGCGCGGTGGCCGGGGATTTCGACAATGACGGCTGGCCGGATCTCTATGTGACGAACTTCGGCAAGAACCGGCTGTACCGAAACAACCACGATGGCACGTTCACGGATGTTGCCGAAAAGGCCGGTGTGGCCCTGGGGAACTGGTCGACGGGTGCTACGTGGGGGGACTATGACGGCGATGGTTTTCTGGATCTGTTCGTTCCGGGCTACGTCCACTACGACCTGAACGATCCGCCGAAGTCGAACTCCTGCGCGTTCCGCGGAGTCAATGTGATGTGCGGTCCGCTCGGCCTGCACGGCGAACCCGACCACCTGTTCCATAACAATGGCAACGGCACGTTCACGGATGTGAGCGAGCGCGCCGGTGTGGCGGATGCGAACCGTTACTTCGGACTGGCATCGCTGTTTGTGGACGTGAATGGCGATGGGCGTCCCGACCTGCTGGTAGCGGACGACTCCACGCCCAACTACCTGTACATCAACAAGGGTGACGGCACATTTGAAGATGCGAGCTTTGCCAGCGGCTATGCGTTGAACGAGAGCGGACGCGAAACGGCATCCATGGGCATCGCGGCAGGCGACCTGCAGCACAATGGCCATGTGGACGTGTACAACACGACCTTTTCCGATGACTATAACCCGCTCTACATGAACGATGGAGACGGGAACTTTACCGACACGGCCTACCAGGCAGGCATTGCCGAGCCGACGGTTCCCTTCCTGGGTTGGGGCACGGCATTTTTCGACTACGACAACGATGGATGGCTGGACCTGTTCATGGTGAACGGCCACGTGTACCCGCAGGTCGACGCACAGAACTGGGGAACCACATGGAAACAGCGGCCGCTCCTGTTCCATAACAAGGCGGGCAAACTGACGCTGGTTCCGCCGGTAGAAGGAACCGCGCTGGCCAAGCTGGCCACCTCCCGAGGCATGGCGTTCGGCGACCTGTTCAACGACGGGCACATCGATGTGGTGATCAACAACATGGACTCGCCGCCCTCGTTGTTTCGCAATGTGGTGAAGGGTGCGAACCACTGGATTGAGTTCCGGATGGCCGGACAGCCGCCGGTTCCAGGAAGCAAGAAAGGGAGCCCCGCCAACGCCGTGGGAGCTCAGGTTTATGTCACGGCAAGTGGTTTCAAGCAGCGCCAGGATGTGATTGCCGGCGGCAGCTTTGCATCCAGTCCGGATCCCAGGCCTCACTTCGGCCTGGGTGCAGCGACCAGGATCGAGAGCATTGAGGTGCACTGGCCCAGCGGTAAGGTCGAAATGGTCGCGCCGCCTGCCACGCTGGATACGATCTACACACTGCACGAAGGCAAGGGACTGGAGAGCGGCAAATAGGCTGGCGGCCCGTCGCAGGAGCGCGGGTGGCGAACTTGTCGAGGAGTGCAAACCCTGGCTGGTCTGCGCTCCGTTGGCCAGCGGCGGGACGCCTCGCACGCATGCTGGACGACTCGCTACCGAGTGAGTAGAATAGCCCCGCTTCTATCGAGTGAATTGCGGCGCAGCGAAACCCAACAAGCCGGCAAATGAAAGCGCTTACATCAGAGGAGTTTCGAGCATGGCCCCGTTCCAGTCGATTGCATCACGTAGAAGCATTTCCGAATGGGTTTTCAGCGGCCGGGCAGGCGCATTCGGATGGATGCTCACGCTCTGCTTTGCCGTCGTGCAGGGATGCGGCGGAGGTTCGAGCGGCGGCAACATGCCGACACCTACGCCGGTATCCACACCGCTCAGCATCACGACCAGTTCGCTGGCCGGAGGCACAGTGGGCGCGGCGTACAGCGCCTTTCTGCAGGCGACGGGAGGGAGCGGCACTGGCTATGGTTTCACCGTGGCTTCCGGCTCGCTGCCGGCGGGCGTGTCGCTGGCGAGCGGTGGAACCTTCAGCGGGACGCCGACGGCCCCAGGGACATCCAGCTTCACTGCCAAGGTGACCGATTCGGCCGGAAACACGGCAACCGCGGCCTTCTCGATTGTGGTCGCGAGTGCCTCGCCGCTCACCAGCTATGAGCTGACCGGGAACACGTCGCCGGTCCACGATCCGAGCATCATGCGGCAGGGATCGAAGTACTACGTGTTCGATACGGATGCCGGGGGGCAGAGCGGCTTTTTGCAGATTCGCTGCAGCAACGACAAGATCGCCTGGACGGCATGCGGGTATGTCTTCAGCGCCATGCCTTCGTGGGTGGCGGGCGCGGTGCCTGCGGCGACCAACCTGTGGGCCCCCGACATCAGCTTCTTCAACGGGCTGTATCACCTGTATTACGCGGCCTCGAGCTTTGGGTCGCAGGTCTCGGGGATCGGTCTGGCTACCACGCCCACGCTGGACCAGAGCGATCCCGGCTATAAGTGGACCGACCGGGGTGCGGTGCTGACTTCGGCTGCGGGCGGGAACTTCAATGCCATCGATCCCAACATTCTGGTCGATACGGACGGCACCGTATGGATGTCGTACGGCAGCTTCTGGAACGGCATCTTCCAGCAGCAGATCAATCCTGCAACCGGGCAGCTCATGGCCGGGACTACGTACCACCTCGCGCAACGCGCGGCTTCGGTGATCTACGACCCGGTGGAGGGCTCCTCGATCGTGAAGAAGGGGAGTTATTACTACCTCTTCGTCTCGTGGGATTTCTGCTGCAACACGACCGCTTCGACCGATAACTACAAGATCGTGGTGGGCCGCGGCACCAGCCGCAACGGGCCGTTTCTGGACCAGAGCGGTGTCGACATGGCGAGCGGCGGCGGCACGATCCTGCTGCAGGGCGATGGAACAAACTGGATCGCGCCGGGCGGGCAGACCGCGTACATCGACTCCACTGCGGGCGACCTGCTGGTGTTCCATGCGCTGCGCGTCCAGGCGAACTACCTCGACTACCTCTTCGTACGCTCGCTGACCTTCAGCAGCGGATGGCCGGTGATTGGGGCTTCGACGGTTTCGGCGGGAACCGGAACGTCTACAGCGACGATGCTGACGGCTGCGCCGAATCCGGTGGCCGCTGGCAGCGCAGTCACGTTTACCGCGTCGGTCTCGGGTTCTTCGGGCGCGCCCACGGGCACGGTCAGCATGTACGCCGGCAGCGTTGTGCTGGGTACCTGCGCGCTGACGAGTGGAAGCTGCACCTTCGCGACGAGTGGGCTGGCGGTGGGCAGCTACTCTGTCACAGCGGCGTACATGGGGGATGCCACCAATGCCGGCTCCACGTCGAGTGCGGTGGTGCTCACGGTGCAAGCGCCGAGTACCGCCATTGGGACGTCGCTGCAATTAACGGCCTCGAACGTGACGCCGCTGCAGGGTATCCCGGTCTCCGTCTATGCAACGGTGTCGCCGGCGAGCGGGAGCGCGGTACCCACAGGAAACGTGACCTTCAGCGAAGGTTCGGCGACCCTGGCGACCGCACCGCTGGACAGCACGGGCCGCGCCACGCTGAACACTGCGAAACTGCCGGTGGGAGCGCACCTCCTGGTGGCAACCTATGTGGGCACGGCGGCCTATATGCCGTCACCCTCCTCTTCGCTTTCCATCACGGTGACGCAACCGGCTGCGTCCACCTACACGAACCCTGTCACGATGACGGACCCTAAGGTAGGTGCGGTGACCAGCTGCCCGGACCCCGCGGTGATCAAGTCGCAAAGCGCCGGCGTAGACATCTGGACCATGTATTGCACGGGCGACGCGCACAACGGCACGGACCTCACCAACGGCAACCTGGCCACGCACCTGATCAGCGTCTTCCAGTCGAGCGACCTGGTGAACTGGACGTCGGTAGGGGATGCGCTGACGGCCCTGCCTCCCTGGGCCGCCGGCGGCGCGCTGATGTGGGCACCGGCGATCAAATACATGAACGGCAAATACTACCTGTACTACGTCGTGACGGCGACAACCTACGCGGGCGGCGCATCGGCGATCGGCGTGGCGACGAGCGCAACGGCAGCCGGTCCCTTTACGGACAGCGGCAAGGCAGTGATCCAGCCGGAGCTGGTACCGGCCGGCATGGACCAGGCAGGATATTACCGGTGGGTGATCGATCCGGACGTGACTGCGGACAGCACGGGCCAGCTGTACATCCTGTACGGAAGCTTTCAGGGTGGGATCTCGGTGCGGAAGCTGTCAGCCGATGGGCTGACCTCCGATCCAGGCACGGAAACGCAGATCGCCAGCGATCAGCGCTACGAGGGTGGCGCCTGGGTCCAGAATGGCGGCTACTACTACCTGCTGGTTTCCGCGACGAACTGCTGTGCGGGTCCATTGACCGGCTACGGCGTCTTCGCCGGCCGGGCGACCACGCCGATGGGGCCTTACCTCGATGCGCAGGGGAACTCACTGGCCGGCGTAAACGTCGGCGGAACGCCGGTCCTGGCCATGAACGGCAACACCATTGTGGGTCCGGGCGGCGGGAGCCCCTTCACGGACGAGTCGGGACAGATGTACTACGCGTATCACGCCGTGACGCTGCCCGCACCATACTTCAGCGGGACGCTGGCGACGCAGCGGCCGGCGATGATCGATGCCCTGGACTGGGTGAATGGCTGGCCGTTGGTGCGTGGCGGGTATGGGCCCTCGGATGCCGCGTCTCCGCAGCCGAAGCCGGTTGCGCAGCCGGGCGGCAGCTCAAGTTACGCGGTGACGCAGAACAGCAACGATGCGCCAAACGCTGCGGTGGTGGCGCTGTCGGACGAGTTCAATGCAACGACGTTGAGCTCGCAGTGGGCCCCCATTCACGGCCTGCCCCAGTACACGCTCACCGGAACGGCGTTGAGTCTGCCGACGGTGGGCTTTGACACCACCAACGCCATGGCCAACGTCCCGATCCTGGCCGAGGCGACGCCGGCGGGCGATTACATGGTCGAGGTGAAGCTGTCGACCACGGTGCCCGATACCGCAATGCTTGACGACTATGCGCAGGGCGGCCTGCTGCTGTACGGGAACGACGCCAACTACCTGCGCATCGATCTGTACGCGAACTCCGACACGCGGCAGGTGGAGTTCATCAAAGGGGAAACGCCGGAGGCTGCAGGCTACCCGACCTGGAATGCTACGGATCTCGGGCCGGCAACATCGGTCGCCGGTCAGCTCTCCACGTGGGTCCGCCTTGTAAAGCGCACCATCGACGGCAAGGAGACCTACACCGGCTACAGCAGCGTGGACGGATCCACGTGGGTGCGGTGCGGCGCCTGGACACACACGCTCGGTTCGGGTGCTTCGATCGGACTTTATGGGGGAAACCGGGCAGGTTTTGCAGCCAGCTTCGACTACGTTCACGTCTCGACGCTGAAGTAAGCGTGCGGCTCTGCTGGAGGTTGCGGCCGGCAGCTTGCAGCCAGTTTTGTGCGGTACCCTGCATTAAGGTATGAAGCTCCTGAACAAGGGCCAAGGGTTTCGGGTATGTGTCATCGCCGGCTGTGTGGCCGTGGGTGTTGTCGTGCTCCTGCCGGGGCCGCAGACCACTGTTTCCGCAGCATCCTCACAGGAGGGAGCCACTCTGTTTAACGAGACCGGCTGCGTGCAGTGTCATGGGCCGACGGGATTAGGTACTGCCAAGGGACCTTCATTGCGCGACGTTCGCAAGCGGCTCAGCGCGGAGCAGGTCCATCGTCAGATCAAGGAGGGCGGGCAAAGCATGCCGCCCTTCGGCGAAGCGCTAACGGAGCCGCAGATCGACCAGCTGGTGGAGTTCCTGCGCTCCAAGAAGGCTTGGAAGCAGCCTCTCCCCACCCAGTAAGACTGAAGTACGCCGTGCGAGGCGGGAGTCATCCTCAGCTTCTGGTCAGAATATGCGGAGCCGGCCATGTCATCGACCCGTCGTGCTTGCTCACGTACATAAAAACATCGTTGTTGCCGTTGACCTTGACCCAAACGATGATGCCCGTGCCCAGAAACCCACTTCCGTCCGTGGCGGACACGCTCATCCTGTGCCCGGTGATCGGCCCGTTCACGGGGGAGTGCGTGGTCCAGTCCTCCGTGAACCGGCTCAGCGGGTACCCCGAGTCGGGGTGTCCGTTCTCATACAGGTCATAGGCCTTTGCGTAGTCCTTGGCCTCCAGCGCCTTGAAAAACGCATCGACGCGATGCTTGGCCGGCACATTTGTAAACAGCCATCCGTTTCCCGAGACGAACCCGACCACACTCAGGATCAGAAGCAGGGCAATCGTCGAGCCGGCGCCGATGATGATGTTGCGGTTGCGTAGGTCTTTGCGCGGGTCGTATTGCGGGGCGTCGATCAGGCTCATGGGACTTCCTTCCTGGTGCTTCCGAGAGGGCGAACCGCCCCTGCAGATTAGACACCGAAATCGTACCAACCGGATGCCGCTCTACTCCCCCGCGCTGAAGGCATCCCGGAAGTGTTCGAAGCTGGGTGCGCGGCCCGGCTGCAGATAGACACTCACCACGTCGAAGCGCGTCGTGAAGCGATCGCGCCAGCGCTCCGGCATCTGCCGCCGGTACGCGGCAGCCATGCGGTGCAGCATGCGCTGCTTGTCGCTATCCACCTGGCGCTCGGCCGGCGCAAACGCCTCGTTCCTGCCGGCCGCGGTGATCGTCTTCACTTCGAAGATCACCAGCGTGTCGCCATCCCACGCGACCAGGTCCAGGTCTCCGCGCAACCGCTCTGCCCGCCAGCGCCGCGCCACCACGGTGTAGCCGAGCCCCCGCAGCCAGAAGAACGCTTCATCTTCGCCGCGCTGGCCGGTCACCAGATGTTGAGGAGGGGCTTTCGCCGCAGCACGTACGTGCGCGCTCCGGGCGCGCCCCTGCAGCGCGAAATACAACTGCCGTTCCCATGCCACCCATCGCTCCGCGAGCTTCATGCCCTGAGCCTAGCACCGGGTTCTACACACCTGCCAACCCTGCGCGATATACTGGCTCGTGCACACCAGGCACAACCAAAACTCACAATGTAGAGGCGAGCGAACGTGTCGGCAAAGTACATCTTTGTGACGGGCGGTGTTGTGTCTTCACTGGGCAAGGGGCTGGCCGCCGCTTCCATCGGCTGCCTGCTGGAAGCGCGCGGGTTGAAGGTCAACCTGATGAAGTTCGACCCCTACCTGAACGTCGATCCGGGCACCATGAGTCCCTTCCAGCATGGTGAAGTGTTCGTCACCGACGACGGCGCGGAGACCGATCTCGATCTGGGCCATTATGAGCGCTTCACGCACGCCAAGCTGTCGCGCGACAATAACCTGACCACCGGACGAATCTACGAGCAGATCATCACCAAGGAGCGCCGCGGCGACTATCTCGGCAAGACCGTGCAGGTGATTCCGCACGTCACCAACGAGATCAAGAGCGCGGCCAAACGCATCGGCGCGGACTGCGATGTGGCCATCGTCGAGATCGGTGGCACGGTAGGCGATATCGAATCGCTGCCGTTCCTCGAAGCGATCCGCCAGATGCGGCAGGAGATGGGCCGGGACAACACCTGCTTCGTGCACGTCACGCTGATTCCGTGGATCGCCGCGGCGCAGGAACTGAAAACCAAGCCCACACAGCACTCGGTGAAGGAGATGCTGTCGATCGGCATTCAGCCGGACATCCTGCTGTGCCGTGCCGACCGCGAGGTGCCGCGCGACATGCGCGAGAAGATCGCCGCGTTCTGCAACGTCGAACAGGCTGCCGTGGTCATCGCGCGCGACGTACCCAGCATCTACGAAGTGCCGCTGAATTTCGCCGACCAGCACGTCGATGCGCTGGCATTGAAGTATCTGCGCATTGAAACGCCTGAGCCCGACCTGAGCAAGTGGAAGGCGCTGGTTCATCATGCCTATCATCCTGCCGACGAAGTATGGATCGGCATCGTGGGCAAGTATGTGGAGTACGAAGACAGCTACAAGTCCCTGAAAGAAGCTTTGGTGCACGGCGCGCTGGCGGAGAACCTGAAGCTGCGCGTCACCTGGCTTGAAGCGGAGGGCCTGGAAGTCGAAGACTACCCCGAGCAGTTGAAGAGCTTCGACGGGATCCTGGTTCCGGGTGGCTTCGGCAAGCGCGGCATCGAAGGCATGCTGAACGCGATTCGCTATGCCCGCGAAAACAAGGTGCCGTACTTCGGAATTTGTTTGGGCATGCAGACCGCGTGCATCGAGTACGCGCGCAACGTCGCCGGCCTGAACAAAGCCAACTCCGGCGAGTTCGATCCCGCCACGCCACACCGCATCATCTACAAGCTCCGCGAGCTGATCGGCATCGAAGAAATGGGAGGCACCATGCGTCTGGGCGCATGGACGTGCGTGATGGAGCCGGATTCGGTGGCAGCCAGGGCGTACGGTTCGGTGGAAATCAGCGAGCGCCACCGTCACCGCTACGAGTTCAACCGGGAGTATGAAGCGGTTCTGACCGGCGCGGGCCTGCGTCTAACCGGCTCCTCGCCGGAGGGCACGTACGTGGAGATCGTCGAGATTCCGGAGCATCCCTTCTTCCTGGGTTGCCAGTTCCATCCTGAGTTCAAGTCGAAGCCGCTGGAGCCGCATCCGCTGTTCCATGCTTTTGTGAAAGCCAGCTACACGCGGCGCGGCCTGGCCGCTACGGAAGCCCTGGCGCAGGCGGAAGTAAGCGCCTAGCGCGCCTGCGCCCGCGCCGCTTCGCTGCCTTCCGCTGGAAGGCAGCCGGAATCGTCTCAACCGAATTGTCGACTGGAGCGCGTCTTCCGGCAACAGCGTTCGTCTGTATCTGCAGCGACTACGCTTTTGGAGGCATTCATGCGGCACATGGTGGCTTGTTCACTCGGTACGGCGTTCCTGGTTGCGGCGATCCTCTCCGCCTCCGGTGCCGCTCGGGCCCAGGAGCCCGGTGAGCAGACGGCGCCCCAGGGCGGCATGCGCGGTGGACAGTTTGCCGGCATGCAGCGTGTGGCAGGCTCGGTCACTGCGGTCAGCGGGGCGAACATCACGGTGAAGAATATCGAGAACGGCCAGACTTTCACCGTGGTCACGACCGCGAACACGCGGCTGATGAGGGGGCCCGGAGAGCCGCTGGAGTTGCCGGCCCTGAAGCCGGGCGACGGCGTGATGGCCATGGGCCAGCTCGATGCCCCGAGCAAGACACTGCACGCCGCCATGGTGGTCGGGTTGTCCGCCGATCAGACCAGGCAGATGGAACATGCAGCGGAAGAGCTGAAGGCGAACCTCGGCAAGACCTACATCACCGGCCGTGTCACCGCGCTCGATATCGACACCTTGAAGATGACTGTGCAGCGGCCGGATGGCCAGGCGCAGACCATCGGCTTCGATGAAAGTACGAGCTTCCGCAGGGGTGGTCGCGTCACCGGTATCGGGGGCGGCGCCTTCGCATTCGGAGGCGGCCGCCGGGGCGGCAGCGGCGCGGCTGGAGGTCAAGCTCCCGGCGGTCAAGCTCCCGATGCAAACGGTGCGCCCGCCATCACCGGTGGCGAGAGCATCACGCTGGCGGACATCAAGGTGGGTGACAGCGTGGTGGGGCTGGGTTCGGTCAAGAGCGGCACGTTTGTCCCCAGCTCGCTCAATGTTCAGGTTCGCGGCGAAGGCGGCGGCCGTCGTCGCGGTGGACCTGAGGGCCAGGGCACTCCCGGCGCGGGTCCGCAGCCGGTGCCGACCCCTCCCGTGTGAGCTAGACCGTGCGCCCGCCAACGGCGATCAAACGGAAGCCGGATCACCAGAGGAGAGTCTGCTTGAAGTTGAGGCGTAGTGGAAGAACGTCGGTCATCAGTCTGGCCCTCGCGTTGCTGGCGTCCTGGCCGAAGGCGGGCTCATCGGCGGAGGCCCAGACCGCAAGCGTTACGCCCGCAACGGCAGTTTCCATGCAGCCGGTGCAAACCGCGCAATCGGAGTCATCATCGCCTTCTCCTGCCGCCCAGGTCACTGCGGCCGCGCAGGGCGGAACGATCCGGGGCAGCGTGGTCGCGGGGACCGCAGGGAAGCCCGGCGGAGTGCCTCTTCCCGGCGTGTCCGTGACCGCTACCAACACGCTGACAGGACGAAAGTACACGACCGCGACGGACATAGAGGGTGCGTATGCGATGAGCATCCCTCGCAACGGCCGCTATGTGGTTCGGGCGGAGCTCACAGGCTTCGCTCCGGTCACGCAGGAGGTCGTGCTAGGGCCGACGGCGGGAACAACGTCCGCGGCGACGGAGACGGCCAGTATCAAGGTCTCTAACTTCGGGCTGGAACTGGCGAGCCGGGTCGCAGCCGAAGCGACCGCTCAGCAGGCTGCCGCGCGTGCAGCCGCCGGACGTGGCGCAGGTCTCGGCAGCGGTTTGCAGAGCATTGGGATTGGATCCACCCTGGGCGACGACACCGAGGGTGCGACGCAGAGTGGAAGCGCGAGCGCGGAGGTAAGCGTCCCCTCGCTAGGCCAACTGGGCGGCGACAACGGCGGAAGTGCAGCGCCGACGGAGTCCATTAACATCAGCGGCCAGCAAGGCTCCACCAGCGCGCTAGGAACGTTCAGCGAGGATGAAATCCGTGAGCGCGTGCGTGAGGGCGTGGACATGGCGCGGCAATCGGGTTTGATCGGTCCAGGCGGAGATCCCACTGAAGCCATCGTGAGCGCGATCGGCGGCATGATGAACGGGGGTGGCGGCTTTGGCGGTGGACGCGGCGGGCAGGGCGGCGGACGCGGCGGCGGTGGCGGCGGGCTTGGCGCCTTCCGCAACTTCAACCCGGCGCAGCCGCATGGCTCCGTTTTCTGGCAGGGCGGCAACAGTGCGTTGAACTCGGCCCCCTGGTCACCCTCGCTGATCTCTGAGATCAACCCAGCCGCTTATCAGAACCGCTTCGGCGTGAGCCTTGCGGGTTCGCCGTACCTTCCCGGCCTGACCAAGCCGGATACGAAGCAGTTCGTGTTCCTCAACCTGACCGGGCAGAAGAACCTGAATGCCTTTTCTCCGAACCCGGTGCGTGTGCCCCTGCCGGCCGAGCGCAACGGCAACTTCTCGGCATCGCAGCAGGTCGTGAACGGCGTGGTGCAGGGCGTGGCGATCTATGACCCGATCACGAAGCAGCCGTTTCCGGGCAATGTGATTCCGGCCGCAGGCAGCAGTACCCAGTGCGGTGTCATGTTCAGTTGCGTCTCCGCCTCCGCCGCCAACCTGTTGAACGCCTACTACCCCACGCCGAACCTGCCCACAAACCCGAATGACCCGACAGCCTACAACTACCAAACGGTGACGAACGCCGGGAATAACAATGTTGCCATCAACTCGCGTTACATACGCAACTTCGGACAAAGCGCGGGAGGACCGTTCGGCTTTGGCGGCCGCGGCGGCGGAGGCGGCCAAAACGGACAGAACCGCAACGCGAACCAGAAGCCTACCCTGCGCCAGAACATCAGCCTGGCCTTCAACTACTCGCATGCCGCGCAGGACATCCGCAACATCTTTCTCCCGCTTGGGGGCGCCAGTGAGACGGATGGCTACGGGCTCAACGCGGGCTACACGATCGGCTATGGGCGCCTCAGCAACAACGCCAGCGTGAACTGGAACCGCAGTTCCGCCCTGACGCGCAACTACTTCACGGACACGAACAGCAATCCAACCCAGTCCCTGGGAATCAACGTGCCGAACGGAACGAGCGGTGCACCGAACAGCGGCGGCGCGGGCCTGGCAGACGCCCGGTTCTACAACGGCGTGCCGCATGTATCGATCACGAACTTCGCCGGGCTCACGAACCAGAGCCCGAACCTGGCGATCAACCAGACCGTCAGTTTCTCGGACTTCGTAAGCTACCGCCACAACAAGCACAACATGCGGTATGGGTTCGACGTGCGCCGGGTGCATGCTGACTCCGTCGGCGGATCGAACCCCCTGGGTACTCTGCAGTTTACCGGCTACAACACGGAGAGCACGGGCGACCAGGCGATGACGGTATCCGGAAAGTCGCAGCAGACGGCAACGGGCTCCGGGCTTGCCGATTTCCTGCTCGGCTTGCCGACCAGCACCAGTCTGCAAGCGTCGTTGTTCAAGACCTATCTGCGGCAAAACGTGCTGGACGCCTACGCGCAGGATGACTGGCGGGCGCTGAGCAATGTGACGCTAAACTACGGCGTCCGCTGGGAGTACTTTTCGCCGTACGTGGAGAAGAACAACCGGCTGGCAAACCTCGACCACAACGCGGACTTCACCGCCGTGGATCCGGTGCAGCCGGGTGGCGTCGGAACCTACCAGGGCGCGGTGCCGCGCAGCCTGATCCAGCCGGACCGCACGATGTTTGCGCCGCGCTTCGGGGGTGCATGGCGTCCGCAGCCCAAGCAGCCGTTCCTGAAGGCGCTCACCAAGACCATGGTGATCCGCGGCGGGTACGGTGTGAACTACAACACGACGCAGGTCACCACGTTCGCGCGGCAGCTCTCGTTCCAGCCGCCGTTTGCGGCCACGCAAACGAATACGCTGGCCACCGCGGCCAACCCGAACGGCTGCGCAACGCTGTCGCTCGCCACGGGCTTTTCCAACAATCTCGCCAACGGCTGCCAAAGCAAGGCCATCCAGAACAACTATGCCGTGAACCCCAACTACCGGCTGGGATTGGTGCAGGTCTACAACCTGAACATTCAGCGCGCCCTGCCGTTGCAGACTATTTTGAACGTCGGCTACAACGGTTCCAAGGGCAGCAATCTGGATATCGAGTACGCCGCCAACCAGAGCGGCAATACGGTGATTACACCGAATGCGCAGGCGTTTCTGTATGAAGACTCGATCGCGGGGTCTCACACGAACCAGCTCTTTGTCAGTCTGAACAAACGCCAGTACAAGGGACTCTCGTTCGGGGTCACCTACCAGTACTCGCACGCTATCGACAACGCATCGAGTATCGGGGGCACGGGAAGCTCGCAGGCGCAGGATCCGAAACGGCTCGATCTGGAAGAGGGAAACTCCAGCTTCGATCAGCGCCACCGGGTCACGGTCAACGCCACGCTGCAGTCGCCCTTCGGTCCCAACCGCCCTTTCCTGAACAAAGGCGGCTTCCTGTCCAAGGCGCTGGATGGTTTCATCCTGAGCAGCAACTCCACGTTTGCAACGGGCACATACTTCACGCCGGAGTACACCTCCAGCGCAGCACAGCAGCTTGCCGGCGGGTACTACACACCCAGACCGGACCGGAACTTTGCGCAGCCGATCGCCGGTTCCGGCAAGCTGCTGAACTTCTTCAACAAGGCCGCCTTCATGGCTCCAGCGGGCACCTACGGCACTGCCAGCCGCAACTCCATCGAAGGACCCGGCACGACCAATGTGAGCATGTCCTTGTCGCGGCTGGTCTCGCTCGGCGAGACACGCTCTTTCGAAGCGCGGCTGACGGCCACCAACGTCTTCAACACCGTGCAGTACAGCGGGATCAATACGACTTTCAACTCCGCCAACTACGGTCAGGTCACCAGTGCAGCGAGCATGCGTGCGCTGGCCTTCCAGGGCCGATACAGGTTCTAGCAGCAGGATGAGCGCAGCCAAGAAGACACAACAGGTGAAGAGTATGCAGCGATGGATTGCCGCAGGTTTAGCAGGCATGTTGGCGGGCGGTGTGCCAAGCTCATCCCTGGCGCAGGCAACGCAGCCCGCTGCCCAGGTCCCGTCCACACAAATGCAAGCTGCGCCGGAGCAGAGTGCGCCGCAGGGAGATCAGCGCGGCGGCTACCGAATTAGCGTGAACGTGAACACCGTGTTGACAAACGTGGTCGTGCGCGACCGGAAGACGGGCGAATTGGTGCGCGGCCTGAAGGCCACTGACTTCACCGTCGTCGAAGACAAGAAGCCGCAACGCATTTCCAGCTTCGACTTCCAGGACGTGAATGAAGCCGCTCTCCTTGCGGAGAAAAATGGAACCACGACCGGAAAAGCATCGGTGGCCGATCTCATTGAGCGCAACTTCGCGGCGAATTCCACGCAGCTTCGCGATCACCGGCTGATCGTTCTGTTCTTTGACCTGAGCTCGATGCAGGAAGAAGACATCGACCGCGCCGTCGAAGCGGCCACGAACTACATCAACAAGCAGATGCAAGCCGCCGACCTGGTGGCGATGGTGAGCATGAACACCGGCTTGAGCATGGACCAGGACTTCACGGGCAACAAGGACGCACTGCTGCGCGTACTGAAGAAGTACACCGGACAGGACAGCAGCGGGCTCGCGAACGGCGATACGGGAAGCAGCGACGGGACCAGCGACAACGGCAGCAGCTTCACGGCGGACGATTCGGAGTACAACAGCCTGAACACGGACCGCGAGTTTCTCGCGATCCGCGCCATCGCAAAAAGCCTCGAGCGGCTCGAGCAGAAGAAATCCATGCTGTACTTCAGCGGCGGCCTGACCAAGAACGGCATCGAGAACGAGGCCAGCCTCCGCGCAGCCACCAATGAAGCGACCAAGGCCAACCTGGCCATCTATGCGGTCGATACGCGCGGCCTGCAGGCGCTTTCCCCGGTGGGGGATGCGAGCCAGGGCAGCATCCGCGGTGTGGCCGCCTACTCCGGCGCGGCCACGCAACGGCAATTCAGCGCCAACTTCAGCTCGCAGGAGACGCTGAGCACGTTGAGCACGGAAACCGGCGGCAAGCTGTTTAGCGATTCGAACGATTTCGCGCCGGCCTTTCAGCAGGTGCAGCGCGATACCGAGGCGTACTACATCCTTGGTTTCCGCTCCAGCAATCTGGCCAAGGATGGAACCTTCCGCCACTTGACCATTACCTCCACGCGCAAGGACGTGAAGCTGGAGTACCGGCCCGGCTACTTCGCACCGGCTGACTTCCAGCACCAGAAAACTGAAGACCGCGAGGTGGCGCTGACGGAGCAGATGCGCAGCGATGTGCCGGCCACGGATGTTGCGATGTATCTCCAAGCGCTCTACTTCCGTGCCGCTCCCGGCAGCGTACCCGGGCAACATGGAGAACTGCAGTACATTCCGGTCAGCCTGGTCGTGCCGGGATCGCAGATTCCGTTCACGACGGTAAAAGACCAGGACAAGGCCAGCATCGACATTCTCGGCAATGTGAAGGATGCGCAGGGGATCACGGTCGGCACGGTGCGCGATACGGTGAAGCTGGCGCTGGACCAGAACCAGCAGGTGCAGAAAAAGAACATCCAGTATTCCACCGGCTTTGTGCTGGCTCTCGGCAGGTACCACCTCAAGTTCGTGCTGCGTGAAAATCAGACAGGCGCGATGGGCAGTTTCGAGACCGACATTCAGGTGCCCGATCTGCGCAAAACGCCGATGAAGATGAGCTCGGTCGTGCTGGCCAGCCAGCGCGTTCCGAACACGCGCAAGGACAATCCCAATCCTCTGGTGCGGGACGGCGTGGAGTGGGTGCCGAATGTCGCGCATGTGTTCCGCCAGGACGGGCACCTGTACCTCCTGTACGAGATCTACGACGCGGCACGGCCCAAGGGAGAGCCGGAGCCAGCGGCCTCACCGGGGCTGACGCGGCGCGGCGGCGGCGCGGTCGACCTGCTGACCTCGATCGAGTTCCTCAGTGGCGGCGCGAAGGTCTACGAGACCAAGCCGGTCAGCGCAACCGAGGTAAACGATCCAACCCGCAACGGGGTGGCGTTTCAGTTTGACGTGCCCTTGGCCGGGCTCAAACCCGGCACGTATGTCTGCCAGGTCAACGTCATAGACAATGCGGGCGGAAGCTTCAGCTTCCCGCGCACCGCGGTCAAAGTGACGGCAGCCGCTGCTCCGGCTCCGGGAGCGGCGCCCGTTGCGGCTGCCGCCGGAGCCGCGCCGACGGGCCAATAGAGTCAGCCTGACCGGGATGCGACCTGTGCGGGATCGTGGCGCCAAAGGGTAGCCTTGACGGCGAAGCTTCGCAGGCGCAAGATAATGGCCTCTCTTTACCGGAGGCTCGCCATGCGCTGCCGCTCCATCTTCATTTCCTGCCTGCTGCTCTCGGGCCTCACACTCTGCTCTTCCAATACCTCATCCGCGCAAGCTGCAAGGCAGGCGCCGCTCACATCCCCGGAGGAGCGTGCGGCTCTGCACCGCAGCTCGGACTGGGAGGTCATTGCACCGCACCTGCCGGATGCCGAGACGGGTACGGCTGCGCAGCTGGAGACGGCGGGCGACGTGCTGCGGGCACGGCGCTTTCCCGAGGATGCGCTGGATTACTACGGGTATGCGATGGCGCGCGGCGGCAACGTAAGTGAGTTGCTGAACAAGATGGGGGTGGTGCGGCTGGAGCTCCGGCAGATCGCGTTGGCCCGCGAGATGTTCCGGCGCACGGTGAGCGTGGAAAAGAAGAATGCCGCGGCCTGGAACAACCTGGGCGTAACGGAGTACTCGACCAAGAACTACGGCGCTGCGATCAGCGACTACAAGCGCGCTTCAAAGCTGGACAAGAAGTCGGCGGTGTACCACTCGAATCTCGGCATGGCGTACTTCGAGAGCAAGGACATGGAGAGCGCGCGGCAGCAGTTTGCCGCCGCCATCCGGCTGGATCCGTCCATTCTGCAGGGGCGGCGTGACGGCGCGGGCAGCGTGGCGCACGTACTGGGAACGCAGAATTATGGCGAGCTCTGCTTCCAGATGGCGCAGCTTTATGCGCGCGAAGTGAAGCTGGACTCCATGCGGCTGTGGCTGGCGAAAGCAGCCGAAGCCGGGTACGACGTGCGCGCGGAAATGGCTGGATCCAGTGTGCTGGCGCCGTATCGGAAAGATCCGGCGGTTATGCAGATGCTGTCGAACGCGGCGCTGCTGCGAGCCAAGAACGTCGCCAAGAATGTTCCAGCGGGCACTGTGCCGAGCCTGGGCGAGAGCCGACCGCAGGTGAACTAATCGGGTGTGCGGCCGTATGGGTCAGCGATACGGGCAGTGACGGCAGTCCGAGTTGCAGCAGTACCCGCGCCGCAGGTGGTACTGCGCCGTAAAGACCAGATAGGGTCCCTCCATGTAGGTGTCGCCGGGCTGAAGGTCTATCTTGGCCGAGGCCTCCGGCTCGGCAAGGGGGAGCCTGCCGGGGGAAAGCGGTGTGTCTTCGCTCATCCGAACAATCCTGGATTGGGCGGCGGTACGGAGACGCGCGATGGTGCGGAGGAGCGCGCAGGCACTGCACCGGCGCGGAGGAGGTCGGCAATACTCCTCATTTTCCTGGTGCGGGCCGGGGCGGCCCCGACGTTGCCCTCTGCGGCGGTCTGCGCTTCAAGAACAG
This sequence comes from uncultured Acidobacteriaceae bacterium, assembly GCA_964246235.1. GTDB lineage: Bacteria > Acidobacteriota > Terriglobia > Terriglobales > Acidobacteriaceae > Granulicella. The sequence goes on along the minus strand of CAXTPR010000007.1, from coordinate 21,096 downwards.
CGCCGTTGCGGAAGCGGACTTCCCGGCCGGGTACCCCGGGAACGCGCTCGCCGGGAACAAGAATGCCGGCAAGGTTGAGTGGGTCGGCAGCGGGGATGGTGATGGGCTCTTCGTTGGCGCGCTCCGTGGACCGGCGGCGGGCGGCGCGCAAACCTTCGACAGCCTCCGGGAGAGCGAACTGCTCGCCAAAGGCCCCCGCGACGAAGCGGCCTCCACGGATTTCTCCGCGGGCTTCCAGCCGCCGCAGGACAGGGGCGAGGTCGCGCCACCTGGGCGCATTCGCTTCGCGGGTGAGGAGCTCACGGAAGAGGACGCCGTAGCGGCACAGCAGGATGCGGGCGTGGGCATCCAGGGCGGAGTCGTGGGCGCGTGCGGCGGCGCCAGGGTTCGCCTCGGGCCACCGCGACGCGCCAGGCGAGCTACGGAGATCCATCGCTGCGCTCAGGAGGACGTCCTCGGAAGGGGAGAGGGTTGTGGGGCCGCACAGCAGGGACCAGCGGCCGGCGGTGGCGCGGGCAGCGGCGCGCTTGCGCAGGCTTACGGCTGGGGTCTGCGCGAGTGCGACCGACTTGCGGCGCGGGTCCATCATGGCGCGCAGCTGGTCGAAGCCGTCGGCGCTGGCGAGACCCGCAGATGCCAGCTCCCAGAGGGCAGTACCGGTGGCCAGCTTTGAAAAGCCGCTTTCGCTCTGGAGATCCGAGAGGAAGGCAGCACCCTTTCGTTCCAGGAGTTGCCGGATGTGCCGAGCTTCGGGAGAGAGTGTTAGCGCGAGCGTCGCTTCGCGGGGGCATTTGGCGGCGAGCAGCGACGGAAGCCAAGTGGCAGACTCGCGCAGCCAGAAGGTGATGGGCGCGGCCGACGTGGGAATGATGCGGCGGGCAGAGGCCGATGACAGACCCTGCGGTGGCAACGGCAGACTACCGGGATTCTTCGCCGCGCTCAGGATGAGGCCCGTTTCGGCTGTGGAGACCTCGGCCCAGGCGGGGTGCGGCGAGATTCGGCCCCAGGCGAGCACACCCGCGAGGCAGAGGTTATCGAGCCAGCGGGGATCGTAGTTGCGAACTCGCGCCGGGAGGAGGGTTCGCTCCCATTCCACGGCTGGCGCCTCGAAGCCTTCGAGCTGCTCGATGGCAGCGAGTACACCTTCTTCGCCTTCGAGCGGCGGGTTGTCTTCCGTCGGCGGGGCAATGTGGTGCCAGTCCTGCAACCAGCGATTGAAAGTGGCTGCCGAGACGGGCTCAACCTGCTTGCGCAGTGTGGTGAGGGTGAGGCGATGGATGCGTTGCAGGATGCGACGCTCGCACCACTCAATGGCGAACGGCTCGTCTGCGGTGGGCGCGGGCAGCTCGAAGACGCCGCGCAGGGCAAGGCCCTGCATTTCCATGGCGAGAAAGGCCTGATGGAGCGAGCGCGGGTGCAGGCCGACGAGCGCGGCAAGGGACGCCGCAGTGGTGGGACCGAGAAGCTGGAGCCAGCCCTGGGTGAGCGCCGTGGTGGCGGCGTCGCGTGGGGAGACCGGCTGGGCAGGACGGTACTCCGTGCCGGCGAGCACGCCTTCTTCGCGCAGCGGCATCGGGAGGGCTGCACCTGCGGGGAGGGCGAGCTCCGGCCAGAGAAGCTGGGCGTCGGGGAGGCGCTCGGTGGCCAGCCAGCCGGACCCATGGGGAAGGTCCAGACAGTGGGCGCGGCCCTGCTGGCGCAGCCGGTCGAAAAAGAGTGGCCAGTGCTGTATACCGCGAGGACGCAGAGGAGCTTGCGCCTGCAGGTAAGCCAAGGGGAGCGCAGTAAGGGAAAGCAGCAGGTCGTGTAATTCGTGCTCGTCGCGGATGTCGGGCCAGAGCTGGTCGCGTACGGTGGCGATGGCGACGGGGTCGAGGCGTCCCGCGCCCTCGGTGACTGCGTCCGGCAAAGCGCGGCGCAGGCTGACAGCGCGGGCGCGGCGGGCCGCGGCATCGGCTTCATCAAGGAACGCGTATGGCATGGCATTGATGAGTTCGTGCGCGAACAGGCTGGGCACCGGCGTGTCGATTGCAATGCAGGTGATGGCGCCCGCGGCGATCTGCCGCAGGATGTGCTCAAGGCCGTCGATGTCCATGGCTTCGGTGAGGGTGTCACGCATCACCTCACGGACCAGCGGATGATCGGGGATTTCGATGTCGCCGGTCATGGTTTCCGGGCAGGCGGAGGCGTGCGGAAAGACGCTGGCGAGGAGATCGTCGGAGCGGGTGCGCTGAATCTGCGGAGCGACGCGCTTGCCCTTCTGCATGCGCAGCAGCTGCAGGGAGCGGCCTGCGGCCCAGCGCCAGCGGTTCTTGAACAGCGGGGAGGGGATGCAAGCCTGCTCGAGGAGCTCGCGGGCGGTGAGCTCGGTAAGGAAGTGGAAGACGTCCGCGAGCGGGAAGCTGTGCTGCTCGGCGAGCGAGATGTTGATGCCGTTGTCGGTGGCGGCGGCCTGCAGCTCGAAGTTGAAGCCGCGGCAGAAACGCTTGCGCAGGGCCAGTCCCCAGGCCTTGTTCAGCCGGCCGCCGAAAGGAGCGTGGAGGATGAGCTGCTGGCCGCCGCCTTCGTCGAAGAACCGCTCCGCGACGATGGTGGTTCGGGTGGGGACGGCACCAAGAGCGGCGCGCCCCGCGACCACATACGCGATGAGCTGGCGGGCGGCGGAGGGGCAGAGATGGCAGGTGCGCTGGAGCCAGGCGTGGGTCTGTTCCAATTGCGTTATGGGGTGGTCGGCTGCCTCTGCGGTTCGAGCCGCTCCGGGCGAAATACAGAGGTCTCTCCACTCCGCTGCGCTGCGGTCGAGAGGACAGGCTTCAGAGGTGAGGCTGGACGCGTTTGCGCAGCGGCCGAGCGAACTACCGGAATCCTTCGCTGCGCTCCCAATGACACTTTCTTGCATCCTCTCGTCCGCAGGGAGGCCGGAGAGGAAACGGAGATCGCTGGGTTTGACATTGCGGGTGCGGGTGTCGATCTCGGCGCGGAGGTCGCTGACGCCTTCGCTCAACGCTTCGGTGCGCTGCGGGGCTTCACCTTCCCAGAAAGGAATGCTGGGTGGGGCGCCGTGGGCGTCCTCAACAAGGACCTTGCCTTGCGGGTCGATGCGCTGGATGCGCCAGCTGGTATTGCCGAGCAGCACCACGTCGCCGGGGCTGGAGTCCACGGCGAAGTGCTCGTCGAGGGTGGCGATCTGCACGTTTTCCGGCTGCAGCATGACGGCAAAGAGCGAAGCATCAGGGATGGCGCCGCCATTGGAAATGGCGATCATGCGCGCGCCGCGGCGAGCGTGCAACTCGCCGTGCACGCGGTCGCGCAGGAGGTAGGCGCCGTAGCGGCCACGGGTGCTCTCGATGCCGCCGTGGAGCAGGTTGAGCAGATCGTCGAAGGCTGCGCGGGCGAGGTTGCGATAGGGCCAGGCGCGGCGGAAGGTGTCGAAAAGGGCGGTCTCGTTCCAGCTTTCCGCGCCGACAGCGGCGACGATCTGCTGCATGAGCACGTCGGCGGGGGCTTCGGGGATCTCCAGACGATCGAGCTCGCCGGCAGACATCTTGCGCAGTAAAGCGGCCTGCTCGAGGAGATCGTCGCGGGTGGTGGCGAAGAAGCGACCCTTGGGGATCGCTCCGCGCCAATGGCCGGCCCGGCCGACGCGCTGCATCGCCACGGCAACGGCCCTGGTTGTGTTGATCTGGCAAACGAGGTCCACGCTGCCGATATCGATACCGAGCTCGAGGGAGGCGGTGGCGATCAGGATCCTGATTTCGCCAGCTTTCAGGCGCTGCTCGGCGTCGAGCCGAAGAGCACGGGACAGGGAACCGTGGTGTGCGGCCACGGCGTCCGGGCCGAGGCGCTCGGTGAGCTCGAAGCTGAGCTTTTCGACCAGGCGACGGGTGTTGACGAAGACCAGCGTGGAGCGGTGCTGGCCGGCGAGCGCGGCCAGCTTGTCGTAGATCTCGACCCACATGGCGGTGGAAGCGATGGAGCTGAGCTCTTCGCTGGGGACTTCGATGGCCAGATCGAGCGCGCGGCGCTGGCCGACCTGGACGATGGTAGCGGGAATACGGCCGGGAGCGGACCCGGTGAGGAAGCCGGCAACGAGCTCGATGGGGTTCTGCGTGGCGGAGAGGCCGATGCGCTGCGGGACCAAGGCCGCAGCGGCAGCGATGGCGGAGAGCCTTGACGCCGAGGACGCCAGCGGACGCGAGGGATCGCCACGGCTGCCGTCATCTTCCCCCGCGGTGCCTGGCGCACCTGGCGTCAAAGTGTTTTCGGCGCAAACCAGGGCTTCCAGGCGTTCCAGCGAGAGAGCCAGATGGGAGCCGCGTTTGTCATCGGCGACAGCGTGGATTTCGTCGACGATCACGGTGCTGACGCGGGTAAGGGTCTGCCGCGACTTGCCGGCGGTGAGCAGGATGTAGAGCGACTCGGGGGTGGTGACCAGGATGTGCGGCGGATGACGGAGCATGCCGGCGCGATCTTTGGCGAGAGTGTCACCGGTACGGACGCCGGTGCGGATCTCGGGGCAGAGATAGCCATGCCGGAGGGCGAGTTGCTGGATTTCGGCGAGCGGACCGTCGAGGTTTTTCCCCACGTCGTTGGAGAGGGCCTTGAGCGGCGAGACATACACGACGTGGGTGTGGGGCGAGAGGCGGCCCTCCAGTGCGGCGCGTAGCAGACCGTCGATACAGACAAGAAAAGCAGCGAGAGTTTTGCCCGAGCCGGTAGGGGCCGAGATCAGGGTGGGTTCGCCGCGCAGGATGGCGGGCCAGCCGGCGACCTGGGGCTCGGTGGGCGAGCCGAACTTCGCGAGAAACCACTCCTGCACCAGGGGGTGCGCCCACGCTACGGCCGGGTGTGTGCGGAGTTCGGTGCGGAACTCCTGTGGCGTGGCCGCAAACCCCGTGTGCATGGCTGATTGTAGCGCGGGCTTTTGCGCTTTGTTCGCCCCTCGGAGCCTGGAACCGCCGGTCAGGGATTCCGCGCGGCGCGCTGCTGCAGATCGCGCTCGTACTGCTTGATGAAGGTGTCTTCGTGGAAGATGTAGTGACCGAAGAAGCGCCAGATGGCGGGTCCGGTCGTACCGTTTTCCGTGATGGTGATGCCCGTCCGGCTGGCGTCGGCGGGCGTGAGCGCATAGACCCACTCGCCACCGAAGGAGAGATTGGGGTCGGAAATCTGCACGACGCGCAGGGTGGGCGCGGCTGCGGCGACTTCGCACAGGGGCATGCTGCCCATGGTGCTGTTTTCCTTCCAGCAGGGATGACCGTTGCGCGGCGGCATCGGTTCCACTGATTTCAGGCCCTCCCGCCAGCCCGATTGGCTGCCGCTGTCAATGATCAGCTGCCAGACGCGGGCCTGCGGTGCATCTATCGTTGCGCTGGCCGAGGCGGTGTGTTCGCGGGGCAAACGGGCGCCCAGGATCGTCATAACCAGAAGCGCAAGGACGATCAGGCAGACAAAGACGCCCAGAACCTTTAGAAGGGGCTTGAGAATGCGCATTGAGTGCACCTTCATGCGGAAGGGTGGGCACAGCGTTGCACAGCTGTGGCGGTGAAGTCACGCGAAATCGTCCCGTCGCGACAGTTGCATCGGAGTCTGACGGTGGGGCTCGGCGGTGACTCTCTTTCGTAAGGCGCAAGGGCCGCCCACAATCCTTCGGGCAGCTACAGCCGTTCTTCCTGGCGGGCCGGGAAAGAACAGTCCGGACGCGTACACTCAGGACGGAACGCACGCCAATACCACGAAAGTTTCAGGGACATGCTATTCGATGAGCGTTTTCACCGGTTCAAACAAGCGGTGTAAGCAAGTTGTGATCGTGGGCGCGGGGCCCGGCGGGCTGGCTACAGCGATGCTGCTGGCGAGGTCGGGCGCCGAGGTCACGGTCGTGGAGAAACACAAGCGTGTGGGCGGGCGCACGGCCACGCTGGAGCAGGATGGGTTCCGCTTTGATATCGGCCCGACCTTTTTCCTGTACCCACGCGTGCTGCGCGAAATTTTCGCTGCGGCAGGCTACGACCTGGACCGCGAAGTACCGATGAAGCGGCTCGACCCGCAGTACCGGCTGGTATTCGGCGGAGGCGGCGAGCTGTTGGCGACGCCGGACAGCGATCGTATGGAACGGGCCATTGCGGCCATCAACCGGCATGATGCTGTGGAGTTTCACAACTTCATGACGCACAACCGGTCCAAGCTGGAAAGCTTCATGCCGTTTTTGCAGCAGCCCTTTGAGGGCTGGAGCGATTTGGCCAAGCCGCAGATGCTCAAGCTGCTGCCGCTATTGAAGCCATGGCTTTCGCTGGACGGCGATCTGCGTATGCACTTCGAAGATGAACGCATCCGGCTGGGCTTCAGCTTCCAGTCCAAGTATCTGGGCATGAGTCCGTTCCGCTGCCCGTCGCTGTTCTCAATTCTTTCGTTTCTGGAGTACGAGCACGGGGTGTTTCATCCCACCGGCGGCTGCGGCGCGGTGACCGCAGCGATGGCCCGCGTGTGCGGCGAGATGGGTGTGAAATTTCTGCTCGATGAGGCAGTCGAAGAAGTGCTGGTGGAAGGCGGCAAGGCTTCCGGCATACGCACGGCGACGCAGACGATCGCGGCGGATGCCGTGGTGATGAACGCCGAGTTCGCCGAAGCGGCGCGTAAGCTGATTCCAGCGAAGTACCGGCGCAAGTGGACCGACAAGAAGATCGCCAGCAAGCAGTTCTCGTGCTCGACCTTCATGCTGTACCTGGGGATTGAGGGCCGCTACGACGATGTGTCGCACCACACGATCTACCTGGCCGAGGACTACAGGCAGAACCTGCGCGATATCGAGGAGCTGCACAGGCTTTCTGCGGACCCCAGCTTCTATGTGCAGAACGCGGGCGTGACGGATGCGAGCCTGGCCCCGCAGGGCTGCTCCACTCTGTACGTGTTGCTGCCGGTGACGCACGAAAGCAAGCATGTGGACTGGGCGAAGGAGACCCCACGGCTGCGTGAACTGGCTTTGCGGCAGATCGAGAAGATCGGGCTTAAGGGGGTGGAGCAGCGTATCCGCACGGAGCGTGTACTCACGCCGCCAGACTGGCGCAGTGAGTTTGGGCTGCACATGGGGGCAACGTTCAGCATGAAGCACTCGCTCACGCAGATGTTGCACCTGCGGCCGCACAATCGTTTTGAGGACGTGCAGGGCATGTACCTGGTGGGTGGCGGAACACACCCAGGCTCCGGGCTACCGGTGATCTTCGAATCGGCGCGCATCAGTTCCCGGCTGCTGCTGGAGGACTTGGAGCTTGACGCGCAGTGGAGCAAGGCAAGGCGGCCCGCGCTGCCGGTACCTGAAGACTGGATGCAGGTCGCGTCGTGAGCGGTCTGGCCGAAGCCGCGGAGCCGGTAGCAGCCAAGGCGGAGCTTGTTCCTGCGGCACTGCCGCAGCCGTTAGCGCAAGTCGCGTGGGCAGCTACATCCGTCGGCGAACGGCTGCGTGTATTGCGCGGGGCGCGGCACTGTATGGCCGCCGATGCCGAGTGTTTCGCTGCGGCTCTCTCGCAACGGCTGCCGCGCAACGCCGCCGACACGCTGACAGCGGAAATGATGCCGCTGCTCGATGCCTGCAAGTTCCTGGAGAAGAATGCGGCGAGGCTGCTGCGGCCACGCGCGCTGGGCAGGCGTGGGCGGCCGTTCTGGCTGCGCGGCGTGGCTGCCGAGATCCATCGTGAGCCGCTGGGCGAAGTGCTGGTGATCGGGCCTTCCAACTTTCCCTTGTTCCTGCCGGGCGTGCAGGCATTGCAGGCGCTGGCCGCGGGCAACCGCGTGGTGTGGAAGCCTGCGCCTGGAGGCCGTGCCGTGGCGGTGCTGGTCGCGGATGCCCTCCACGCTGCCGGTCTTCCGCACGGCCTGCTGCACGTGACGGACGAGGGCGTGCAAGCGGCCCAGCATGCGCTGACAAGTGGGCCGGACAAGGTCGTGTTTACCGGTTCTTACAGGTCCGGCCGCAGGGTGCTTCGCGCTTTGGCCGAAACCGCGACGCCGGCAGTCATGGAGCTTTCCGGCTCGGATGCTGTTGTGGTGATGCGGGGCGCCGACCTGCCCAGGGTCGCGCAAGCGGTGGCTTTTGGGCTGAGGCTAAACGGCGGTCAAGTGTGCATGTCGCCACGGCGGCTCTTTGCCGAGCCGGACATCATGGCTCGCCTGCTTCCCTTGCTCACGCGCGAGCTGCAGGATGTTCCGGGAGTGGCCCTGCCGGAGCGCACGGCCTCGCGGCTGTACGAGTTGATGGAGGAAGCCCGCCGGGAAGGCGCCGATGTGCCGGATGACCTCCGCGCGGATGCTCAGCGGCCTCTGCTGGTGAGGAGGGTTCGCCCGGAGATGCGCATTGCCCAGGAAGACGTGTTCGCGCCGGTACTTTCCCTGCTGGAGCTCTCCTCGCTGACGGAGTTACCGCAGGCTTATGCCGCGTGTCCGTATGGGCTTACGGTCGCCATTTTCTGTAGCCGTGCGGAAGAGGCGCAGGGTCGCAAGCTGGGCTTGCAACTGCGGGCTGGCACAGTGTTGATCAACGACCTGATCGCGCCGACCGCCGATCCGCGCGTGCCATTCGGTGGCCGGGGAGACTCGGGCTTCGGCGTGACGCGGGGCGCAGAAGGATTGCTGGAGATGACTGTACCGAAGGTGCTGCTCCTGCGGCGCGGTGGCGCGATGCCGCACCTGCAAGCGACCAGGGAGGCCGATGCGCCGCTGATCGCGAGCGTGTTGCGTGCAGCGCATGCGGGCACATGGAGAGAACGCTGGGATGCGATCAAGCAGGTGGCGACGCTGGGCAGAAAGCGAAGCGCCGAGCGGAGCAAAGAGCAGGCCGAGCGGAGCAAAGAGAACAAGGAGCATGAATGAAGGTTGGTGTCATTGGGTCGGGGCTGGCGGGGCTAAGTGCGGCGTGCACGCTGGCGGCGCGCGGGCATGAGGTGACGGTGCTCGAAAAGAACGCGTGGCTGGGCGGCAAGGCGGCGCAGCTGAACGCGGAGGGGTTTCGTTTCGACATGGGACCGACCATCCTGATTCAGCCCTCCGTGCTGCGCAAGGTGTTCGGCGAGGCCGGGCGCAACCTGGACGACTACGTAACGATGGTGAGGCTGGATCCGCAGTGGCGCTGCTTCTTCGAAGACAAGAGTGTGATCGATCTGCTGGACGATCAGAGCCGGATGAGCGCCAATCTGGAAGCGCGCTGGCCGGGCATGGGCGAGCGGTACCGCAAGCTCATGGGGCTTTCGGAAGAGCTGCACGAGATCTCCGACAAGTTCTTCTTCTGGAAGTCGGTGGGCTCGATGAGGGACACGTTCGAGATCGGTGGCGCGTTCGACGCCAAGGTGCTGAAAGACGTGATGCGCATGCGGCTGGGCAAGACGGTGGCGGGAACGATCCGCGAATTCATCCCGGACGCCAACACCGCGCAGATGCTGGACCACATGGTGCAGTATGTGGGCTCGTCTCCGGATGCCTCACCGGCCATTCTTACCGCTATCGGGCACATGCAGATGCAGGAAGGCATCTGGTATCCCATGGGCGGCACGCGCGCGGTGCCGGAGGCGCTGGTCAAGCTGGGACGCGAGCTCGGCGTTGTGTACCGCACCGAGGCGGACGTGCAGCGGATGCTGCTCGGCGGCGGCAAGCACGGTCATGTGACGGGGATCGAGCTCGTGGGCGGCGAGCGGCTGCTCTTCGACGCGGTGGTGAGCAATGAAGACGCGGTGCGCACGCATCGCGAGCTGCTGGCGGGGAGCGAGGCCGCCAAACACTTCGATCATGCGCGCAAGTACGAGCCGGCATGCTCCGGGGTGGTGCTCTACCTTGGCCTGAAGAAGCGCTACGAACACCTGGCGCACCATGACTTCGTGTTCTCGCGCGATCCCGAGGAGGAGTTCCACGCGATCTATGACGAGGGTGTTCCCGCGCCGGACCCAACGTGCTATCTCGCCTGCACCGCTGGCACCGACCCGAGCAGCGCGCCGGAAGGCGGCGAGGCGATGTATGTGCTGGTGCACACGCCCTACCTGCGGCCGGGACAGGACTGGCGGAGGATGCTGCCCGGCTATCGGCAGGTCATCCTGGACAAGCTCAAACGCACAGCCGGATGCGAGGACATCGAGGAGCGCATCGTCTTCGAGAGCGCGCTGACGCCGCAAGATATTCATGATCGCTACCGTGTGCTGAATGGGGCGATCTACGGCATCTCCTCTCACGGCCGATTCATGGGCGCGTTCAAGCCGGCCAATCGCAGCCGCGAGGTCGATGGCCTGTACCTGGCGGGCGGCGCGGCGCATCCGGGGCCGGGCATGCCGATGGTGATGATGAGCGGCTGGATTGCGGCGGACTCGCTGGACAGGGATGCGAAGAGCGGAGCGCTGCGAGCGGCGTAAAGAGCGCCATCGGAGACAATAGCCTCATGCATCAGAAGGACGGCGTTCCGGCGATCTCCGCGTTGACGCTGCGGTTCTTCCGGCGGGTGGCAAAGCGGTACTTTCGCAGGCACTTCCGCTCGGTCATGGTGCAGCATCTGCAACGGCTGAGCGGCCAGAGCGGACCGCTGATCGTGTACGCCAATCATTCCAGCTGGTGGGACCCGCTGCTGATGATCCTGCTGGCGCAGGCCGCGCTTCCTGACAGACGTCACTACGGACCGATGGACGCGGCGGCACTGGCGCGCTACCCAATCTTTCGCAGGCTCGGCATCTTCCCGGTGGAGATGACGACCGCGCGCGGCGCGGCGATGTTCCTGCGCACCAGCATGGCCGTGCTGCGGACGGGCGGGGTTCTCTGGCTGACGCCGCAGGGGCGGTTCGCCGATCCACGCTCATCGCCTTTGAGCTTCAGGCCCGGCCTGGGCGCACTGGTCTGCCGTATGCCGGAGGTCAGGCTGCTGCCGATGGCGGTCGAGTACACCTTTTGGGATGAGCGGCTGCCGGAGGCGCTGGTGCGATTTGGCGAATCGTTGCAGATGCCTGGCGTGGGCTCCGCGGAGAAGGCAACGACCAAACTGGAAGCAGCGCTGGCAGCGGAGATGCAGGTGCTGCAAACCAGCTCGATCGCGCGCGATGCAAGCCTGTTCCATCCGATGGTGACAGGGCAGCGCGGAACCGGCGGCTTTTATGCGTTGGGGCGGCGGCTGAAGGCATGGTTCAGCAGAGAGCCGATGCAGGAAGATCACACGCCGCGCGGCCGCTGAGTTGCAGAGCCAGGAGATGGGAGTCTGGGCCGTTGAGGTTGAGAGTCGTTCCTGGAATTCGTCACTGGGATTTTTAGATCGGCAGTTCTCCCTCCACGTGACGCAATGCCGCATGGGACAATGACGAGCGATGCTGCTGCTGAGTCTGCTTGCGCTTGTGCTCCTGTGTTCCCTGGTGCCGGCGGTGCTGTTCTGCATCAATCTCCGGCTGTACCGCGAGCCGCCGATGGCCACGGCTGACCACCCGCAGGTGGCGGTGCTCATCCCTGCGCGCAACGAGGAAGCCAACATCGTGGCCTGCGTCCGCAGTGTGCTCGGCAACGGATGCGCCATTGCCGAAGTGCTGGTGATGGATGACGGATCGAGCGACGGTACAGCGGAAAGGGTGCGGGCGCTTGCGGCCGAGAATGGGTGCGTGCGGCTGTTGAGCAGCGCGCCCTTACCGGGCGGATGGAATGGGAAGCAGTATGCCTGCTGGCAACTGGCCCAGGCCACACCGGCTTCGCTGCTGCTCTTTCTGGATGCGGATGTGCGGCTTGCGCCGGATGCGGTGCCGCGTATGGCTGCCTTTCAGCAGCGCAGCGGTGCTTCGTTGGTCTCGGGCTTCCCACGGCAGATCACCGTCACGTTCCTGGAGTGGCTGCTGCTGCCGCTGATCCACTTCGTGCTGCTTGGCTTTCTGCCCATGTCGCGGATGCGCAAGAGCACACGGCCGGCCTATGCGGCGGCCTGTGGACAGTTCCTGATGGTGGACCGCTCTGCATACTTTGACTGCGGCGGGCATGCGGCGATCCGGGAGACGATGCACGATGGACTTCGGCTGCCGAAGCTCCTGCGCCGGCACGGCTACCGGACCGACCTAGCCGACCTGACGAATCTGGCCGAGGTGAGGATGTATCACTCTGCGGCGGGCGTGTGGAATGGCCTGGCGAAGAATGCGACCGAGGGACTTGGCGCGCCGGGACGGATTGTTCCGCTCACCTGCCTGCTGCTGCTGGGTCAAGTGGTGCCTGCTCTGGCGGTCGTGGGTCTGGCGCTTGCGGCGGCGTGGATTCTTTCGTATGCGCATCGGCACGACCTGCACGCCGGCTTTGCGTGGCCCACGGCGGTGCTGTGGCTTCTGCTGACATTGGCAGCGGCGTTTTTGTGCAGCTATCTGCCGAGGGTGCTGGTGACCCGACGCTTTCGGCAGCCGCTGAAGTCGGCGCTGCTGCATCCGGCTGGCATTGTCGTTCTGCTGGCGCTGCAATGGTATGCGCTGGTGAGGCAGTGGCGCGGCATGCCGGTGGGGTGGCGCGCGCGCAGCTACACCGGTGGATCCGGCGCCGAGGTGCAGCGCTGACACGTGCTATATCGCATGCTGTGGCGCAGCGTACACGTCGCACCTGCAGCACTCGCAGCCAGGTGTCAGGGTGTATCACCGCAGGCGCTATACACCCTTCTTGCGCGGCTCCCAGATGAACTTGTGGATCTGCAGGCTCAAGCGGGCGGGCAAGCCGTCGTCCAACATCCACTGCACGAGATCGCGGGGGTCGAGCACCATGTTGTCCGCTGTGCGCTCCTCACTGGCCTGCTTGCGGAAGGCAGGCGAAAGCAGGATGCCGCCGCAGCGGGTCTCCAGTGCGTGGGTGCGGATGAAGTCACGGGCGAACTCGTAGTCGGCGCGGTCGCTGAGGACGAACTTGACTTCGTCGCCGGGTGTGAGCGCGTCGAGGTTCTCCATGCGGAAGGTGTGGGACATGCCGGAGGCGGGGCACTTCACATCTACGATTTTGTGCACGGCCCTGGGAACGTCCGCCAGCGGGCGTTCGCCGGAGGTTTCGATCATGAGCTGATAGCCGGTGTCGAGAAGCCGCTGCATCAGGGGCAGGAGCTCGCGGGCCTGCAGCATGGGCTCGCCGCCGGTGAACTCGATGAGTTTGCATGGCTGCAGGGCGTCGATCTGCGCAACGATCTCGTCATTTGTGAGCGGCTGGCCTCCGGTAAAGGTGTATTCGGAGTCGCACCAGGTGCAGCGCAGGTTGCAGCCGGCGAGGCGCACGAAGATGCACGGGACACCGGCGAAGGAACTCTCGCCCTGGACGGATTTATAGAGCTCGATGAGGCGCAGCGAACGTGCGGGAGCAGAGTCACTCGGTTGCGGCGTGACGTGCTCTTCGGCAACGGGTTGGGACAGTAGATCGAACATGGGTTCAGCGGAGGACGGCGACGCCGACGGCTTGCGCGGCTGCGCGCATTTTCGTATCAAACGTGGCGAGTGGCTGCGACAGCACGCGAGCAAGCTCGACGAAGGCGGCGTCGTAGGCGGTTAAGCCAAAGTTTGCGGCTGACGCAACCAGCAAAGGAAGCGGAACCACCTCATGAACACGGATGCCGAGAAGCAGGAATGTGACCAGGACCTGTCGCATCTCCGCTGGCGTTAGGCGACCTTTCTGAAGGCCGATGTACAACTTATTAGCGACTTCAAACGGCCAGATCGCCGGGACCTCGACCCCGTCCTGCGCGGCCTGTACGTAGAGTGCTTGTGACACGGCGCTCTTCTCATCGGCAAAGGCCCAACTGAGAGCTACGGAGCTGTCGACGATCACCGTCTACTCCTCGTGATCGTTGATCCACTCACGCCAAGGTCTACCGTTTCTGCCCGAGGTAGAGTTTCCCTGCGACAGGAGATCCTGCAGACGATCAAAGGCCGCCAAGCGCTCCGCGATCTTTTCGGGCGTGTACATGTCTTCCTGCCGACCTGTGAGTTGCGGCTTCTGATCACCGGTGGTTTCGATCTGTTCTGACATACCCATGATGCCTCCTCTCGCGGTTTTCGGCTCTAGCCAGTGTAGCGTGCGAGGCTGGTGTCGGTTTCGTAGACAGTGCAGTCCTTCACGCGGACGCGGCCCTGGGTCATCTCGTGCAGCTGGGTCGCGGTCCGGTCGAAGAAGTATTTGGCGAGGTTCTCGGCTGAAGGGTTGACCGTGGTGAAGGGCTCGAGGTCATTGATCATCTGGTGGTCGAGGTACTCGACCGTGGGCTTGAGAACTTTCTTCAGCAGCTTGAAGTCGAGCAGCAGGCCGGCTTCGTCGAGCTCTTCGCCCGCGAGCGTGATGAGCACGCGGTAGTTGTGGCCGTGCGGGTTTTCGCACTTGCCGTTGTAGTTGCGGAGGTAGTGGCCGGAAGAAAAGCCGGCCTGTACAGTAATTTCAAACATGGAGCGGAATCAGGTCTCAGGAAGAAGATGCGCACACGATGCGTCAGGGCTCATTCTACTGGGCCCGCTCGCTACTCCTTGGAGCGCCGGCGGCGGTTACGCTGTTGCTCGCGCTGGACCTCCCTTTGATCTTCCGCCCGGCGCTCGGCCTGCTCGAACAGGCTGGACAGGACGCCGCCCAACGCCGTGACCAGCGCGATCACGAACAGCGCGATACCGGTGGTGCGCCACAGGGCGGAGTCGCCGGGAGAGCCGGGCTGCTGCGCGATGTTGGTGAAGGACAGGATGATGGAAACCACCGCGAACAGGGCCAGCGTACCGGCGAGAATGTAGAGGTTGCGTCCCATGATGACCGTCTCCAGTCTAGCTGGGGCCTTGGTCGAAGACATACCAGTGTTCGGCCACCTTCCGAAAGGAGTATGCCTCCGCTCGCGGATCCGCGCTGTATGCGCGAGAGCCGGAGTCCTGGTGAGAGAGCGCGCAGGGCTCGAACATGGAGTTCTGCGAAGCTGGCGAGCCCTGGTCCACGCAGAAGAGATATCCGGTCGCGTGTCCGCTATTAAGGAGACCGATCGAGTCTTCCATGACGAACGCGTTTCCGGCGCCATCGCGCTGGATGCCGAGCTTGCTGTCCACCTCTTTGAAGAGGACGCGGTACTGATCCCATCGCGTTTTTGGCAATGGTTCTTTGGGATCCTCCTGCATGAACCTGCCATCCTGCGTGGTGCCCTTCGGCGGGTTGTAATCCACGAAATCCAGCGCGACGCGAGAGAACCAGGCGTCCTCATTAGACAAGCGAACGATGGCCTCGAGGTCCGAGCGTCGCGCCGGGAATTTCTCTGCGAGTTTAGGGAGTGAAGGTGGCTCCGCACCAAACAGCAACCAGAACATCATGACGCAGCCTACAAGGCCAAGCAGGGAAAGCGAGCCCGCCACAATGGCAGTCACCCTTGCAATCTTCCGTGGCTTGCCCACCGGCAGGACAAAGCTGCAGACGAGGGAGACCAGCAGGACGAAAAAGGGAAGCAGAAGAAGCATGGACGCATCTTAGCCCTGGAAGAAGCGCTCCACTTCGGCGATCTCGTCGGTGCGGCGGTAGGCGGGCAGCGAGTCCAGGAAAGTGCGGCCATAGCGTGCGGTGCGGATGCGCGGGTCAAGCAGCATGAGCACGCCTCGATCCGTAAGCGAGCGGATGAGGCGGCCGAAGCCCTGCTTGAGTGTGAGGACCGCCTGCGGAACGGAGAGATCGCGGAACGCATCGCCGCCGGCGGCGGTGATGGCGTCAGTGCGGGCGCGCAGGATGGGGTCCGAAGGCACGGCGAAGGGCAGCTTGTCGATGATGACGCAGCTGAGCTGCTCGCCCTGCACGTCCACGCCCTGCCAGAAGCTGGAAGTGCCGAAGAGCACGGCGTTGGGCGTTTCGCGAAACTGCTGCAGAAGCACATGGCGCGGCGCGGAGCCGTGCAGCAGTAGCGGGAAGGGCAGCTGCGCGAGCAGGCGGTCATGGAGATCGCGCATCTGCGCGTAGCTGGTGAAAAGGCAAAAGGCGCGGCCGCGGGTGATCTCGAGCACGCGGCGAATCCGCTCGGCGGCATGGCGGGTGAACTCCGGGTGGCGGGGATCGGGCATGCCGGTGGGCAGATAGAGCAGCGCCTGCGTGAGGTAGTCGAAGTGGCTGGGAACGACGAGCTCCTTCGCGAGGGGGATCCCGAGGCGCTTGGACAGGTGCTCGAAGCCAGGCTTGCCGTCAGCCGCCGCGACGGTGAGCGTGGCCGAGGTGAGGATCACGCTGGGGTACTGGGTGAAGAGGGTTTCGGCGAGCAGGGTGGAGACGTCGATGGGCGTGGCCTGCAGGTGCGTGGTGAAAGATTGGTAGACCGGCGCGGGATCACTG
Organism: uncultured Acidobacteriaceae bacterium; assembly: GCA_964246235.1. GTDB lineage: Bacteria > Acidobacteriota > Terriglobia > Terriglobales > Acidobacteriaceae > Granulicella. The sequence goes on along the minus strand of CAXTPR010000007.1, from coordinate 4,812 downwards.
GTGACGGCGGCTGAGCCGGACAGCGAACCCACACGTGACGATGAAGCTGTCACGGGTGGGGCACCCGGATTAGAGATTTGGGTCAGTGAGGTGGCGCGCGGCTGATTGCGCGCTGCGTTGCGCACGTTGGAGGCGGCCCGGCGCTCGATCCAGAAGACCTGGTTGCGGTCGTCGGATTCCAGCAGGAATCGGAGGTGCGCGCGGATGTCCTGCGCGCGCTTGCGCAGGCCCGCGGCTTCGTCCACCTCGCGCAGGCGCTCGAGCTCGGCCTCGAGGCGCAGCAGCATATTGGAAGCGCCCAGATAGGTGTCGCCGCTGTGCTCGAGGAAGTCGGCCCGGTCTTTGAATTCAACCCGCCCGGTGAACTCCAAACGGCCCAGATGGGACGGGGGCGCGGGTAGCGAGGCGAAAAACAGCCGCGAGCGCTCACGCAGCGTGGCCGTGCAGCTCTCGATGGCTGAGGTGCTGACACCCTTGGCGCGCAGCATGGATTCGGTATCGCGCGCAAGCTCATCGAAGCGAGCATTCGAGAGCGCGATGCCGAAGTACTGGCTGGCCACGTCTTCGAGCTCGTGCGCCTCGTCGAAGATCACGGCGCCGGCCTCGGGCAGTATGCCTGCGTCCGGCGCTCCCGCCGCCTGCTGCTTGATCGCGAGGTCGGCAAAGAACAGATGGTGGTTAACGATGACGATGTCGGATTCAAGCGCCTTGCGGCGCATGCAGGTGATGTAGCAGGGCTCCCAGTTGGGGCAGGTCTGGCCGAGGCAGACCTCGCTGCGAGCGTCGAGCTTGTGCCACAGCGCGGAGCTCTCCGGCAGTACATCGACTTCGGCGCGGTCGCCGGTGTCGGTGCCGCGCTCCCACTGCAGGATGGAGTGAAACTGCTGGATGTCATCCAGGCCGGAGAGGATGGGTTTATCGCGCAGGGCGTAGAGCTTCTGCTTGCAGATGTAGTTCGCCCGGCCTTTCATGTAGCAGACGCGCAGGGGGCCAAGCAGCGACTCGAGGAAGGGGATGTCCTTGAAGAAGAGCTGTTCCTGCAGGTTTTTGGTTCCCGTGGAGATAATGATGCGCTGCTTGCCTTCGCGGGCGCGACGCAGGGCGGGGAGCAAGTAGGCGAGGGTCTTGCCGGTGCCGGTGCCGGCTTCAACAATCAGGTGGCGCTTGTCCGCGAAAGCCTGCTCGATGGCTTTGGCCATAGCGTACTGGCCGGGGCGGTGCTCGAAAGATAAAGACGACTTGGCGAGGATGCCTTGGGGATTGAAGAAGTCGAAGAGCGAAGGCAGCGGCGCGTCGTCCGAGGCTTCCGAGAGCGAGGTCTTGCGGTCGGCTTGGGAAGCGGGCGGCACGGCTGCTTAGAGTGTAATCGCCGTTTCTTCGCCCAGC